>NZ_JBEXDB010000002.1:0-532050 GCF_040605575.1 Streptomyces sp. NPDC005566
GTCCCGTTTCACCGGGGCCCTCCGGGCGCTTCCCTTCGTTCTTGCGTTTCCGACTCTATCAGACTCTTTCGTGTCCGATTCCCGGTCGAAGCGGGGCCGCTTTCCAGTTCTTCGCTTTCGCGCTTTCCCTTTCCGGCGATTCCGACTCTATCAGCCCTTTTCCTTTTCCTTGACCAGCTCCTGCAAACAAGCAGAATGAGGCTCAGGTTGAAAGTTCGGTACTGGGGAGTCGCCGCCGACCCCCGACTCAAAGTCGTGTTGGGGCCAGGCAGGAGTACGACAGTACAGGCCGCTGTGAGGCGAGGCAAATCGTTCGCGGTGTACCCCTAGGTCTGCCAACCGGTAGCTCTCGGGCGGAACCGTGACTTCATATGACTTACGCTGCTGATCAGTACGCCGTCCCCATCAGTCGGTACGGCGACAACAGACGAAGCTCCACCCCCTGGGAGGCTCCCCATGACCACAGTGACGTCCCCGCTTGTCGGCCGCGCCATCGGACTCACCGCGGTTCCCGACCCGGTCTTCTCCGGCGCCATGGTTGGTCCCGGTACCGCCATCGACCCCGTGCGCGAGCCCTCCGAGGCCGTCTCTCCGGTCGACGGCATCGTCGTTTCCCTGCACCCCCACGCCTTTGTCGTCGTGGACGCCGAGGGACACGGGGTGCTGACCCACCTCGGGATCGACACCGTACAGCTCAACGGCGAGGGCTTCGAGCTCCTCGTGAACAAGGGGGACACCGTGACCCGCGGTCAGGGCATCGTGCGGTGGGACCCGGCCGCCGTCGAGGCAGCCGGCAAGTCGGCGATCTGCCCGATCGTGGCGCTCGAGGCCACCGCCGATTCTCTTACCGAAGTGCGCGAGGACGGCGACGTGAAGGTCGGAGACGCACTGTTCGGCTGGCAGTAACACCATTGGTGCAGAAACTGTCAGTGGGCAATCACCGCGGTGGCACAGCCGCCGCACAACCGGAGACGGGTGAAATGGAGACAACGCTGCGAGGCGTCGGCGTCAGCCACGGTGTGGCGATCGGCGAAGTTCGGCACATGGGTACGGCGGTGCTGGAGCCGCCCGCCAAACAGATTCCTACGGAGGAGGCAGAGCGCGAGCAGGGGCGCGCCCGCCAGGCCGTGGAAGCTGTCGCGGCCGACCTGATCGCGCGAGGCAATCTGGCCGGCGGCGAGGCCCAGCACGTGCTCGAGGCCCAGGCCATGATGGCGCAGGACCCGGAGCTCATGGCCGATGTGGATCGCCGCATCGCAGTCGGCAGCACCGCGGAGCGTGGGGTCTACGACGCGTTCGCCTCGTACCGGGCTCTGCTGGCCAATGCCGGGGAGTATCTGGCCGGCCGCGTCGCGGACCTCGACGATGTGCGGAACCGGATCGTTGCGCGGTTGCTCGGCGTTCCGATGCCGGGTGTTCCTGACAGCGACGAGCCGTACGTACTGATTGCGCGCGACCTGGCCCCGGCCGACACCGCCCTGCTGGACCCGGCTCTGGTGCTCGGGTTCGTCACCGAGGAGGGCGGTCCGACGAGTCACAGTGCCATTCTGGCGCGCGCGCTCGGCGTTCCGGCCGTCGTCGCTCTCCCGGGAGCCGGGGAGATCGCCGAGGGCACCGTCGTCGCGGTGGACGGAAGTACCGGTGAGGTCTTCGTCGAGCCGAGCGACGAGAAGCGCACGGCGATGGAGAGCGCTGCGGCGGCCCGCAAGGCCGCGTTGTCCGCCACGACCGGTCCCGGTGCCACGTCCGACGGCCACAAGGTCCCGTTGCTCGCCAATGTCGGCGGTCCCGCCGACGTGCCGGCGGCGCTGGAGGCCGGCGCCGAAGGCGTCGGGCTGTTCCGTACCGAGTTCCTGTTCCTGGACGACAGCAAGCAGGCGCCCACCGAGGCGAAGCAGATCGCGGCCTACCGCGCCGTGCTGGAGGCGTTCCCCGAGGGGCGCGTTGTCGTGCGGGTGCTCGACGCCGGTGCGGACAAGCCGTTGGACTTCCTGACTCCGGCGGACGAGCCGAACCCGGCGCTCGGTGTCCGTGGGCTGCGCAGTCTGCTGGACCACCCCGATGTGCTGCGCACGCAGCTGACCGCCCTGTCCAAGGCGGTCGAGGGGCTGCCCGTCTACCTCGAGGTCATGGCCCCGATGGTGGCCGACCGTGCGGACGCGAAGGCGTTCGCGGACGCGTGCCGTGAGGCCGGACTGCAGGCGAAGTTCGGTGCGATGGTGGAGATTCCCTCCGCCGCACTGCGGGCTCGCTCGATCCTGCAGGAGGTGGAGTTCCTGTCGCTGGGTACCAACGACCTGGCGCAGTACACCTTCGCAGCCGACCGGCAGGTGGGCGCCGTCTCCCGGTTGCAGGACCCGTGGCAGCCGGCGCTCCTGGATCTGGTCGCTCTGTCGGCCGACGCGGCCCGGGCGGAGGGCAAGAGCTGTGGCGTCTGCGGAGAGGCTGCCGCGGATCCGCTGCTTGCCTGTGTGCTGACCGGTCTGGGTGTCACCTCGCTGTCCATGGGTGCCGCTTCCATTCCCTATGTGCGCGCCACGCTGGCGAAGTACACGCTCGCGCAGTGCGAGCGTGCCGCTTCCGCCGCTCGTGCGACGGACTCCGCCGAAGAGGCGCGGGTCGCGGCCCAGGCGGTGCTGTCGGGCGAGTGACGCCGCCCGACTTGCCTGGTCGGTTGTGAAGGGGGTTCCCGCCTGCAGGCGGGAACCCCCTTCGTTCTTTTCGTCAGTGGTGCTCCTCCGGCTCGTCGGCGCCGAGGTCGAAGCCTGCGCAGTACTCCACGTTCGACTCCGGCGAGACCGGTTCGCCCGTGTCGGCGTCGGTGCAGTAGGCGCTGAAGACCTCGCCCGCGGTGAGTGGGACGAGTCCGCCGCGGATCAGACGCCAGCCGTAGACCCGGTCCGGAGCATCCGTGGTGCTGGTGCGCAGCACCACACCTCCCCGCGCCTCGCGTGCGATGCCGACGGCGAGAACGGTGGCGAACTCCGCCCCTTCCGACGATGCGAGCTGCACCGGACCGTCGGCGCGCCTCGTCGTGTGGAGCACGGCGAGGAGTTGTTCGTCCTCCGTGGGTGTGCTGCAGACCGCGTGGTGGGTACCCGGACCTGCTGTCTCCAGCAGGCGCGTCAACAGGTGGGAGGCCCGGTCGAAGGCTGCCCTGCCGATGTCCTGCCCGCAGTCTGCGCAGTCGCCGAGGTCTGCCAGGAGCACGGTGGCGTACTCCCAGGTCGCCCGGCGGACGGCGCGCGACACGAGGAGCGGGATCAGGGCGTCGATGGGCTGGCCCGTATAGGCCACGGTTGCACCGGCTGCGGCGATTTCGGCGGTGAAGCGGCTGCGGTTCGTGCGGTCGTCCGGATCGAGGTCCGCGTCGGTGCAGAACTCGGCGTAGTCCTCCGGGTCGAAGAGGGCGACCGTGGTGTGCATTCCCTGCGCTGCGAGGGTTTTGAGCAGGCCTTCGACCTCCTGGAGATAGATGGAGTGATCGTCGAAGGTGAAGCTCCGGTAGTGACGCATCGCCGCGAAGTCCTCGGCGTCGACCAGGAGGCCGACGGTATTAGGTGCTTCGCGGCGTAGCGCGCGTCGCATGGATGTGCCGGAGCGGTGGTGGGTGCGTTTCGTCTGCTTGATGTGCGCCATGAGTCCCCCTGTGCGCTGTCGATCGATGCTCACTCAGCGTAATCAGGGGGACTGACAACGGTGCCCTCGGTGACCGGGTCAGCGGCGTTCGCGGGCGAGGTTCTCGTAGAAGTGGAGGAGTTCGAGGTTGTCGATCGAGCCGGGGTTGACCGCCTTGGACAGGGCCGTGCCTTGGAGGAGTCGCTTGACCGGAACCTCGATGCGTTTGCCGGTGAGGGTGTGCGGGATGCCGGGGACCTCGATGACCTCGTCCGGTACGTGGCGTGGGGAGAGGTTCTCGCGGATCGTCTGCTTGATGCTGTTGCGGAGGTCGTCGTCGAGCGCGGCACCTTCGGCGAGGTGGACGAAGAGCGGCATCCAGTAGCCCCCGTCCGGCTCCTCGATGCCGATGACGAGGGACTCGCGGATCTCGGGGAGCCGTTCGACGGCTTCGTAGATGTCTGCGGATCCCATCCGCACCCCCTGCCTGTTGAGGGTGGAGTCGGAGCGTCCGTGGATGATGACCGAGCCGTGGCCGGTGAGGGTGATCCAGTCGCCGTGACGCCAGACGCCGGGGTACATGTCGAAGTAACTGTCGTGGTAGCGGCTGCCGTCGGGGTCGTTCCAGAAGTGGATCGGCATGGAGGGCATGGGGCGGGTGACGACGAGCTCGCCGACCTCGCCGGTCAGCGGCTTCCCTGCGGGGTCCCAGGCCTGGAGGTCCGTGCCGAGGCAGGGGGCCTGCAGTTCGCCGATGTGGACCGGCAGGGTGGGGACCGCGCCCGCGAAGCAGCTGCAGACGTCCGTGCCGCCGCTGACGGAGGCGATCCACAGGTCCTCGGCCACCTCGTCGTGGAGCCACCGGAAACCGTCGGGCGGAAGCGGGGAACCGGTGGTGGCGACGCATTGGACGCGGCTGAGGTCGTGGTCGCGGCCCGGATGGATGCCGACCTTGGCGCAGGCCATGACGTAGGCCGCGGAGGTTCCGAAGAGGGTCGCTCCGGTCTGTTCGGCGACCCGCCACTGGGCACTGACGTCCGGGTATCCGGGGCTTCCGTCGTACAGCACGACCGTGGTGCCGGTGAGCAGGCCGGAGACGAGGAAGTTCCACATCATCCAGCCGGTGGAGGTGTACCAGAAGAAGCGGTCCTCGGGGCCGAGGTCGCAGTGCAGCCCGATCTGCTTGAGGTGTTCGACGAGGATGCCGCCCTGCGACTGGACGATCGCCTTGGGGAGTCCGGTTGTCCCGGAGGAGTACAGCACCCAGAGCGGGTGCTCGAAGGGGACCTGTTCGAAGACCGGTTCGACGTCAGCGGCGGTGAGCGCGGACCACTCGAGGGCTCCGTCGGGCGCGTCCGTGCCGAGGAGCGGGATGTGGACGACGGCGCGCAGGGTGGGGAGTTCGCGTCGGAGCTCCGCCACGGTCTCGGTGCGGTCGTGCTCCTTGCCGCCGTAGCGGTAGCCGTCGACGGTGAACAGGACGACGGGTTCGACCTGCTGGAAGCGGTCGAGGACGCTGCGGGCACCGAAGTCGGGGGCGCACGAGGTCCAGACTCCGCCGACGGCAGCCGTGGCGAGGAAGGCGACGACGGCCTGCGGAATGTTGGGGAGGTACCCGCTCACGCGGTCGCCGGGGGTGACGCCGAGTGCGCGCAGCTCGGCCGCGAGGGAGCCGACCTGGCTGCGGAGCGACGACCAGCTGGTGGGGATCTGCGTGTGGGTCTCGTCGACGTGGAGCAGTGCCGGGGCGTCTGCGCGCAGGGGGTCGTCGGCGGTACGCAGTGCGTGTTCGGCGTAATTGAGGGTGGCCCCGGGGAACCACTGGGCGCCGGGCATGGAACGGTCGCCGATGACCGTCTCGTACGGGGTGGAGAAGCGAACGTCGAACCAGTCGGTGACGGCCTGCCAGAAGGTGTCGAGCTCGTCGACCGACCAGCGGTGCAGTGCCTCGTAGCCGCCGTCGGCCGGCGCTCCGTACCGCTCTGCCGCCCAGCGCTGGAAGCGGGTGACGGCCGCGGCCTCGATGCGTTCGGGGTCGGGCTGCCAGAGGGGGGCTTCGCCGGCTTCTGAGGTCATGGGGTGGCTCCCTGGCCTTTCTCGGGTACGCGGGGTGTGCGTGCGTCGCGCGCACGGGCTGGGGTGTGCGCGTGAGCGGCATTCACGGACGATGCCATGTGATCGTCTTTCGCACCAGGGTCCCCCGGCCATGGTTGGCGGCCCGGCAGTGTGGTCCGGCCACAGGTGAACGGAAGCTGAACGGCCCCCGTTCGCCGTCGGCCGGGTGGCAGGGTGGCCTGCATGGATGGTCGTGACCTGGTGCGCTCGATGAGGATGGTCGGTTCTGTGCAGGGAATGCGCGCGGTGCGCTCCGCCTGGCGGCGACGGCGGGCGGACGCGCGGGCGTTGCCGCCGCGGGGGCCCGAGCGGGCTCGGGTTCCCGGTCTTCTGGTGGCGGCCGAGCCCGGACCGGGCGGGGGCGTCGTGAGATTCGCCCGTTCGGAGTTGCGCATCCGTGTGGCTGTCGGTGGTGCGGTGTTCTGGTCCTGGGACGGTGCGGAGTCGATGCCGTCCTACGCGCTGCCGGGAGCGGCGCCGGAACCGGATCCGCGGGCGGGTCTGGAGCCGGACAAGGACGGCGGCTGGCAGGTGGTGTCGGAGCGGCTGACGGTGGCGGTGTCGCGCCACGGGGCGGTGGAGCTGCGTACGCCGGGCGGTGTGGTGCTGCGCCGGGAGCTGCCGCCGCGGTGGTGGGAACCGGTGGGCGGGGGTGCGGCGCGTTGGGTCCAGCGCTCCGAGGTGCCGGCCGACGCGCGCTTCTTCGGACTCGGTGGGCGGGCGGGCGGTCCACGGCTGCGCGGGGGGACGTACCGGCTGTGGAACACCGATCCGGGCGGTCGGTTCGGTCCCGGGGACGATCCGTTGTACCTGACGATGCCGGTGCAGTTGGTGGTGTCGGACGCGGGGACGCATCTGGCCTTCCACGACAACACCTGGTCGGGCCGCGTGACGCTCCGGGAGGGTGAGGAGGGTGCCGGGTCCGGGCACGACCGGCCGGGTACCTGTGAGGTGCGGATGGAGGGCGGTCCGCTGCGCTGCTGGGTGGTGGCGGGTACGCCGTCGAGGGTGCTGCAGGGATGGACGGCACTGACCGGTGCGCCCGCGCTGCCGCCTTCGTGGGCCTTGGGTCCGCAGCACGCCAGGTGGGGGTTCGGCAGCGAGGACGAGGTGCGGCGGATGGTGGCGGGGTACCGGGAGCGGGGGCTCGCCCTGTCGGCGGTGCACCTGGACATCGATCACTACGACGCGCATCAGGTGTTCACGGTCGACCGTGAGCGGTTCCCCGATCTGCCGCGGCTGGCCAAGGAGTTGCGCGCGGACGGGGTGCGCCTGGTGTCGATCGTCGACCCGGCGGTGAAGGCGTCACCGGGCAACGGGGTTTTCGACAGCGGCCGGGAGGTGGGCACCGCTGGTGCGTTCGTCCGGGATCCGCAGGGTCGCGAGGTGCTCGGTGAGGTGTGGCCGGGTGAGTGCGTCTATCCGGACTTCACCGATCCGCAGGTGAGGCAGTGGTGGGGGACGCTGTACGAGGAGCGGCTCGCCCAGGGGTTCTCCGGGGTGTGGCACGACATGAACGAGCCGGTGGCGTTCACGGCTTTCGGGGACCCGTCGCTGCCGCGTTCGTCCCGGCACGCGCTGGAGGGCCGTGGTGGTGACCATCGCGAGGCGCACAACGTGTACGGCCTCACGATGGCGCAGGCCGGGTACGAGGGGCTGCGCCGGCTGCGGCCCGATGAGCGGCCGTTCCTGTTCTCCCGTTCCGGCTGGGCGGGGATGCAGCGTTACGGGGGCACCTGGTCCGGTGACGTGGCCACGGGGTGGCCCGGGCTGCGTGCCTCGCTGGCTCTGGTTCTGGGTCTCGGACTCTGCGGCGTGCCGTACTCGGGGCCGGATGTGGGCGGGTTCGACGGGTCGCCGTCGCCGGAGCTGTATCTGCGCTGGTTCCAGCTGGGCGCGTACCTGCCGTTGTTCCGCACCCACGCGGCCGTCGATGCGGGGCGGCGGGAGCCGTGGGAGTTCGGGCCCGAGGTGCTCGGTGGCGCGAGGGCCGTCCTGGAGGAACGGGAGCGGCTGCGCCCGTACTTCGTGACGCTGGCGGAGCTGGCCCGGCTGACGGGTGCGCCGTATGTGCGGCCGCTGTGGTGGGGGGACTCCGGGGACCGGGCGCTGCGGGAGTGTGAGGACGCGTTCCTGCTGGGCGATGCGCTGCTCGTGGCGCCGGTACTGGAGTGCGGGTCGGATCGCCGGGCGGTTCGGCTGCCGCGGGGCCGCTGGTACGACACGGCGACCGGAGAGGCGTACGAGGGGCCGGGACAGGTTCTGCTGGACGCGCCGCTGTCGCGGATTCCGGTTCTGGCGCGGGCCGGGGCGGTGCTGCCGGTGCGGGGTGCGGACGGAAGCACTGAGCTGGAGGTGTGGGCCCCGGCGGCGGGGCGCACGGGTGGCGGGCTGGTGGCCCGCGATGTGGGCGACGGGTGGACGCGGTCCGAGGTGGAGCGGTTCACGTCCCGGCTCGCGGGCGGGCGCGTCGTGGTCGAGCGCGACGGTGAGGAGGACCTGGTGACGTATCCGGTACGGGTGCGGGGGTTGCGGGCCCCCACGGGCCCGGGTCAGTTGTAGTCGCCGGCGAACCAGGAGCGTACGGCCTGGGTGTGCAGGGGGAAGGCGAGCTCCGCGGGGGTGTGCAGGATCTTGAAACCCGAGGTCTCGTCCGTCGGTACGGAAGGCGGGAGGTCCGCGGCGGGGCGGGGCGGGAGCAGGCCGAAGAGGAGCAGATGGCCGTCCGGAGAGCTCAGCGCGTCGGCGAGCCGTACGTCCGTCCCGTCGGCCTTGATCCCGGTTTCCTCGCGCAGTTCCCGTACCACCGCCTCGCGCCAGTCCTCGGTGTGGTCGATGTAGCCGCCGGGCAGGGCGATGCCGCCCAGTTGCGGCGGGATGGTGCGGGTGATGACGACGAGTCCGGTGCCGTGCGGGCCGGTGACCGGCAGGAGGGTGACGGCGACGGGCAGCGGGTTGCGGTAGGCGGTGGCGCCGCACGCGGGGCAGGTGCGTGGCCAGGCGGTGGGCACCGACGGGTCCGCGGAGTACGTGGCTCCGCAGGTGCTGCAGTGGGAGTCCTTCACGGGCGGACTGTATCCGATCGCTCTTCTCCTTCACCCCCGAGCTGATGGACGATGTGCCCATGACAGGAATTGCTCACGCCCTCCGCGCTTCGGCCGCCGCTGCCGCCGCCCTGCTCGCCGTGACCGCTGCCGCTCCGGTGGCCCGGGCCGAACCCGAACCCAAGGCTCCCCCGGAGTTCGTCGACCTGCGCTCCGTCGATCCCACGATCATCACAGAGATGCGGTACACCACCGCGCACACCTTCATGGGCGAGCGGGTGGAGGGTTACCGGCAGCCCGTCTGCATACTGACCCGGCCCGCGGCACGGGCACTGCGCACGGCTCAGCGGAGCCTCCTGCGCCAGGGCTATTCGCTCAAGGTGTACGACTGCTACCGGCCGCAGCGGGCGGTGGACCACTTCGTTCGCTGGGCGAAGGATCTCGACGACCAGACCATGAAGGGGGAGTTCTATCCGCTCGTCGACAAGACCCGCCTGTTCGAGGACGGTTACATCGCGGAGAAGTCCGGTCACAGCCGGGGCAGCACGGTCGACCTGACGCTGGTGAAGCTGCCCGCCCTGCCGACCAGGCCCTACGTGCCGGGCGAGCGACTGGCGCCGTGCTACGCGCCGGCGGACGAGCGATTCCCCGACAACTCGGTGGACATGGGCACGGGGTATGACTGTTTCGACACCTTGTCGCACACGGACGACCCGAGGGTGCAGGGGATCCAGCGTACGAACCGGCAGTTCCTGAAGACGACGCTCACCGGCCTCGGTTTCGTGAACCTGGCCGAGGAGTGGTGGCACTACACCTACAAGCCCGAGGTCTTCCCGGACACGTACTTCGACTTCCCGGTGAGCAGGCGGTCCGTCGCCGGCCACTGAGAGCGGCGCCGGCGCGAAGAACGGGCGACCGGGACCACCCCCGTGGGCTCCGGCCGCCCGTTCTCCTTATCGGACGCGGAACTGCCGTATCCGGTTGCCACCTGAGCCATTACGGTGCCCTTATGTCACAGCAGACGTTCAATTCGTACGAAGAGTTCTGGCCCTACTACGTCGCGATGCACTCCAGGGCGGCGACGAGGTGGGTCCATCTGACAGGAACGCTGACCGGTCTCGCCGTCACCGCTTACGGACTGGCGCGCGGCCGGAAGCGGTACGCCGCGGCGTTGCCCCTGATCGGGTACGGCACCGCCTGGCCGGCGCACTACCTCATAGAGAAGAACAATCCCGCCACGTTCGGGCACCCCGCGTGGTCGCTGCGCGGCGATGTGCAGATGATCCGCATGATGCTCGCCGGACGCGACGGGGAGCTGGCCGAGACAGCCGCCAAGTGGCTCGCCGAGAACCCCTGACCGGAGGGTGCGCACGGGGGGTTGACGGTCCGTCACGGCAGGTGAAGACTCCTCCCACGGCCACTGCCGGTCCGCACCGTACGCGCGGCCCGTACCCCGGTCGGCGGGGGTACGGGCCGCGTTCAGTGCTGTCGCCGGGCCGTCAGGTCGTGACAGGTTCCCGGAGCCGGTCGGCCCGAGCCATCGCGTGTTCGACGACGGCTACCAGCACGTCCCGTACCGATGCCCGGTCACGCGCGTCGCACAGGAGAACCGGCACCTCGGGGTCGAGGTCGAGTGCTGTTCGTACCGCTTCGTCGGGGAACTGCTCGGCCCCTTCGAAAAGGTTGACCGCGACGGTGAAGGGGATCCCGCGGCGCTCGAAGTAGTCGACCGCCGCGAAGCAGTCCTCCAGCCGGCGGGTGTCCGCGAGGACGACCGCCCCCAGCGCACCCTGGGCCAGTTCGTCCCACAGGAACCAGAACCGGTCCTGTCCGGGCGTCCCGAACAGATAGAGGACCAGGTCCTCGCGCAAGGTGATCCGCCCGAAGTCCATGGCCACCGTGGTGGTGTTCTTGCCCTCGACACCGGCGAGGTCGTCGACGGGGCGGCCCGCCTCGCTCAGCCTCTCCTCCGTACGCAGCGGTCTGATCTCGCTGACCGCCCCCACCAGGGTCGTCTTGCCCACGCCGAATCCGCCCGCCACCAGGATTTTCAGGGTAACGGGCTCGACGGGCCGCTTTCTGCGGCTAGAGCGCCCGAAGGCCATTGATCACCTCGCGAAGAATGTTCACGTCCGGCAGCTCGGCCGGCGGAACGGGGCGGGTGACATGCACCAGTTCGTCCTCGACGAGGTCGCCGACCAGGACCCGGACCACCCCGACGGGGAGGTCCAGTCCGGAGGCGAGCTCAGCGATGGACTGGGGCATGTCGCTGCACAGTTCAACGATCTCCACGTGTTCCGGGGAGAGCGTCTGGTCACGGCCCGGATCGTCGGCCGCGGGTTCGGGGACGACGATCGCGATCAGGTCGAGACGGTGACGGGACGCGCTGCTGGTACGCCCCCGGGTCATCGCGTAGGGACGGACGACCGGGCCTGCTTCGGCGTCGTACCAGCGCGAGGAGCCCGCATCGGTGGGTGATGATCCGGAGGCGGTGCCCCGGTCGGAGTCGGCGCTCATGCCGTCCGCTCACCCGCCGGCGGGGAGACCGGTCGTCCGGGGGGCGTTGGCCAGGTGGACCCCCACGCGCTTGACCATGAGTGTCATCTCGTACGCCACCTGCCCGACGTCCGAGTCCGAGTCGGAGAGGACGGCGAGACAGCTGCCGTCACCGGCCGCGGTGACGAAGAGGAAGGCGTCGTCGAGTTCGACGACGGTCTGCCGGACCCGGCCCGCGTCGAAGTGGCGTCCCACTCCCTTGGCGAGGCTGTGGAATCCGGAGGCCACGGCTGCCAGGTGTTCGCTGTCCTCGCGGGTCAGGTCCTTGGACGTGCCGGTGGCCAGGCCGTCGCTGGAGAGCACCAGCGCCTTACGGATGCTCGCGACGCGCTCGACCAGTTCGTCGAGCAGCCAGTTGAGTTCGCCGGAGCCCTGGCGTGAGGCGTTGTGTGCTGCGGCGTTCGGTGCGGTCATCGACCGTCCCCTCCCGGAGTGGTTCCTGGTGCTGTCTCGCCGTGGCCGGTCACGTCCTCGGCGTTCTGCCGACGGCCGCGCTGCCAGCCGCGTTGAAGCGAAGCCATGCGATTGCGTACTTCGTCCGCGTCACGTTCGAGGTCGTCGGCGGTGTCTGCGGGGGCGTGCCCGGAAGTCCGGCCCGCGGCGTCCTCCCGGAGCTGGGGGGCGAGGCTGGCCTGCCGGACCCTGCGCGGCAGGCCACCCACGGTGTCCGGTGCGGACGGCCGCGCGCTGGAGCTGCGCTGCGACGGGAAAGGCGTCGGCCGGCCGGCCCCGGAGAGGGTGCCCGCGTCGGGTGCGGCGTCCGGCGCGGCCGGGAAGTCGTCCGGGGCCGTGGAGTGGGAACGGTCCGGTTCGCCGACCCGGCGGCCGTGGTCGGTGACCAGGGTCGGCGGCTTGCGGCGCGGCAGCGGTACGGGCCCCGCGGGGCGCATCGGGCGGACGTCTCCGGCGCGTACGTCGGACGGGTCGAACGCCTGCTGGTGCTGTTCACGGTCGGTGTCCCGGCGCAGATCGCGGGCGCGGAAGATGCCGCCGCGCTCGCTCTCCGTGTCCTCGAGGTCGGAGACGCCGTCGAGGACGGGCGCGAGCGCCGGGTCGAGTGCCTGGTCGTCGGTGAACTCCAATGCCCCGACAGGGCTTTCGAGCTCCACGGGGCCGTCGAGCACGGACGGGTCGCTGAGGCCGGTGGGGACCGGGGAGAGCCCGGCCGGCCTGACCGTGGTGGTCACGTCCGCCAGTCCGTCCCTGCGGGCCTTGTCGCTGCCGGGCACGGTACTCCCCGGGCGGCCGCTGCCGATCGCCTTCTCGGCCCTGCGGTCGAGGCGGAAACCCGTGCCATGGGTGTCGGGTGCGTCGGTGAGCAGTTGGGCCGGGATGAAGACGATCGCGGTCGTCCCCCCGTACGGCGATGTCTGCAGCGACACCCGCACGTTCTGCCGCTGGGCGAGCCGGCTGACCACGAAGAGGCCGAGCCGGTCGGTGTCGGAGAGTTCGAAGTCGGGGGTTTCGGCGAGCCGCAGGTTGGCGTCGAGGAGGACTTCGGGCGCCATGCCGAGGCCACGGTCGTGGATCTCGAGCGTGAAGCCGTTGGCCACGCGTTCGCCGTGCACCTGGACGGCGGTGTGCGGGGGCGAGAACACGGTCGCGTTCTCGAGGAGTTCGGCGATCAGGTGGGTGAGGTCGGCCACGGCGGGGCCGCCCACACCGATACGGGCGAGGCGCCGCACCTCGATGCGTTCGTAGTCCTCGACCTCGGCGACCGCCGCCCGTACGACGTCCATCAACTGGATGGGCTTGCGCCACTGCCGGGAAGGGGCTGCCCCGGAGAGGATCACGAGCCCTTCCGCGTGGCGCCGCATGCGGGTGGTGAGGTGGTCGAGGCGGAAGAGGTCGGCAAGTTCGTCGCTGTTCTCGGTACGGCGCTCCATGGTGTCCAGGAGCGTCAGCTGGCGGTGCAGGAGCACCTGGTTGCGCCGTGCGAGATTGACGAAGACCTCGGAGACGCCGCGGCGCATGTCCGCCTGCTTGACCGCGGCCTCGACGGCGGCCCGCTGGAGCGTGTTGAGCGCCTGGCCGACCTGGCCGATCTCGTCCCGCTCGTACTGGAGGTGCGGGGCCTCGGTCTCGACATCGACGTGTTCGCCCGCGGCCAGCCGCCGCATCACACTGGGCAGGCGTACGCCGGACACCTCGTGGGCGTCCTTGCGCAGCCGGGAGAGGTCGCGGACGAGCTCGCGTCCGATGCGTACCGAGACGAAGACGGAGACGAGCAGGGCGACGAATCCGAGGACACCGGCGACGCCTGCCTGTATGAGGACCCGGTATCCGGCCGGTTCGGCGCGGTCCTGGAAGCGGTTGGCCATCTCCGTGCTGTCGTTGGCCAGGTGCTCGAGGACCGGTGGGGCCACTTCCTGCCAGCGCTCCGCATCAATGGCGCCGGGCTTCTTGAACGGTCCTGCCGCGATGAGTCGCTGCTCGGCCGTGCGCAGCGGTTCGGTGTCCGGACTTCCCCAGTACTGCTCCATGCGCCGGCTCTCGGACCCGGGCAGCAGTTCGAGGTTGACCTCGTACAGAAGGGTGCGGCTGGCGGCGAGGTCGGAGATGGCGCGCAGCTCGGGGGCGCCCAGGCGTCCCGCGATGAGACCCGAGGCGACCAGCGCGTCCTCGCGGGAGAGCATCTCGCGCGCCCGGGAGATTCCGACCAGCGCCCGGACCTGCTTGTCCATCGACACGTTCTCCATGGTGTGGAGTCCGTTGAGGAAGCGGTAGCACGGATCGACGAGGCCGTTGTAGAAGTCGAGAGCCCGGGTCCGGTCGATCGTGCGCTTCTCGACGGACGCACGCAGCGCGTCCAGGCCGTCGACCTCGCTGAGGATCGAGTCGAGCTGCGCCTCGGCGTCCTGACTCAGCGCGTCGCGGACGCCGTCCTGCTGCGCGCTCCTCCTGACGTCCGCCACGACCCGGTCGGTCACGGCACGTTGACGGCGCAGGATCGGCAGGGCGTCGGAAGCCCGGGGGTCGGCGAGGAAGACCAGCGTCTGACGGCGTTCGCCCTGGACGGCACGGACGGTGTCCTCCAGGGGGTGGCCGACCTTCTCCACGATGGCGCTCGCACCCATCAGTTCGCCGGCTTCGCGGCCGGTGACGTAGGTGGCGAAGACCCAGAGACCCGTGAGAGAGACGAGCGGCACCAGGAGCAACGCCACGATCTTCCTGCGGATGGACTTCCCGCGAAAGCGCATGGCCTCCCCCAGCTCGACCCCGCTCGGCGGGGGTGGTTGTGTCGGTGTCGTTCCGGTGTTCCGGCGGTGGTCCGCCGGAGGTACGTCGGTGTTCCGTCAACAAACGGCGCGAGCCTACTACTGACAAGCAGACAACTCGAAGGCGTGTCCGGACGATTTTCGGCCGCCCTCCTCTTCGTTGATCACGAGTTGTCCGGGTATTCCCCGAGATGAAATTCGCGAAAGCGACAGGGAAAGTCCACCGACCAGCCACGGAGCCACTTCCGGCAGTTGGCTGGAATCCTTCGTTCCGCGACCTTACGGGGCCGATTGAGGATGTTCGGCGGGAATCTTCGCGGCCGTGCGTTCGTCCAGTTGTACGGGGCAGGAGAACATTACGGGGCAGGTGCGGCAGAGCGGCAGGGTCCGCCCGCGTAGAACGGGCGCAAGCCGGGCAGCCACCCTGAAGTCGGACAGCGGTGGGGAGTTGAAGGTCCTTGGACACGGAAGAACGTCGGATCACGGTGTCGGCTGCGGAGGCGACCGGGCCGGCAAGGGTTCCGCGGCAGCAGCTGTGGGTCGAGGAACCCGCGCTGCGGCGGCGGATGCCTGATCCGGTGCGGACGGCCGCTGTGCGTGCCGTCCTCATAGCGTCGCTGACGATCATTCAGGCCATGGTGGCCTTCCTGTGCACCCTCTCCGGATCGTGGTTCGCCTTCCCGATGGTGCTCAGCAGTGTGGGGAGCACGGTCGTCGCGACATGGTCGGTGCTGGATGTGTGGGTGACCCGGCAGGTGTGGAACCAGCGCAACGGTGTGGTGTCCGTGCCGAGCAGCACCGCGCGTCGCATGCGGCGTGAGCGGCGCCGCGCCCGGCGGACGGCCAGGGCTCAGACGCGCAAGGCCACCCGGATACGACGCCGGGGCGCAGGCGGGCTCTCCAGGGCCTGACCACCTGTGCTCCGGCGCGCCGACCCGTGCGATCCAGGGCCTGTGCTCCGGCGCGCCGACCCGTGCGATCCGGTGACGCCCGGACGGTGGAGGGGCCCGGGGCGGGACAGCCCCTAGCGAAGGGTCGACTCCGACCTCATCTCCGGAACCGGTGCCCCGGCCGGGGCGTTCGGCGTCTGCTCGCTGCGCTTGAACATGCGGGTCGCTGTGATCTCTCCGTGGACGGTCTCCCCCGCCGGGTCCTGCTGCGGCAGCCCCGGCCTCAGGTGCTCCTCCACACTGATGTACTTCAGGCCCGCACGCAGGTCCGCGTCGTTGCGGAGCCGGATGACCAGCGGGAATTCGGCCAGCGCCGTGGTGTCGAACAAGCCGGTCGTGTACAGGAGCTGAACCCCCAGGGCGTCGGAGACGGCCCGCTGGAGTTCCAGCAGATAGGTGGCGTTGGCCCGACCGATGGGATTGTCGAGGAAGAGGGTGCCCGCGTGGCGATGGCGGTCGCGGCCCCGGTCGTTGCTGCGCAGGGCCGCCATCGTGCAGTACAGGGCGATCGCCGCGGTCAGCAGCTGACCACCTGAGAAGACATCGCCCATCTGCCCGACCGGGACCCGCTCGGCGCGCAGCACCGCGTCCGGCTTGAGGATCTCCACGGCGATGCCCTTGGGCCGCAGCGCCGCCTGGACTCCCCGCAGCAGCAGGGACATGCCGTCCCGGCGCAGGTCGGAGTTCTTCTTGAGCGCGGCGTGCGTGGCTTCGTCGATGACCTCTCCGAGCCGTTCGCTGAGGGTGGCCTGGTCGGGTTCCTCGAAGCGGATCCGGAGGAACTCCTGGCCGGACCACTCCCCGAGCCCCTCGGGAAGCTGGGAGAGACGCTGTGCGGAGCGAAGGGTCGTGAGGGCGGAGTCCACGAGACCGCGGAGCCGGTCGACGATGGAGTCGCGGTTGCGTTCCAGTTGGGCGAGCTCGTCGGTGAGCACCCGCAGCCGGGGGGCGAAGGCGGCGGCCCACTTCTCCGCGTGGTCGGGAAGGGCGACGGCCGGTAGCTCACGGATCTGCTGCCGGGCGGGCGTGCGGACCTGTTCGTAGCGGGTGGAGTTGGCATGCCGGACGAGCACGTCGCTCGCTTCCCGTACGGAACTCTCGGCCGCCGACAGGTCGGTGGCGCAACCGCGCAGTGAGCGCCGGGCCTCGGCGGCGGACTGTCTGGCCTCCTCGAGGGTGCCGGGGTACGGGCCGGGGGCGTCGCCCTCGTCGTCCGCGCCGTGGTCCCTGAGCAGGTCGCGCAGGAGCGCCGCCGTCTCGTCGAAGCCGCTCGCCGAGTCCTCCGCGCTGCGGTGGGCGCGCAGCAGTTCGGCATGGGCAGCTCGGGCGGTGTCCAGAGCCGCGGTGGCGGAGGCCAGTTCGGCCGTTGCCGTGCGGAACAGGCCCTGGGCCTGTTCCGCGTCGACCGGGGAAAGGTCCGCGGAGAGCTCGGTGTGGCGTGCCTCGTCGTCGGCCGGGGCGAGCCGTTCCGCCTCGCCCCGCAGCCTGCCGAGTTGCTCGCTGGCCGTGGATGCCCTGGTCTCCAGGATCTGGACGAGGGACTCGGCACGGGCGGCCGCTGCCTGCCGCGAGGGCCCGTCGGCGCCGTCGGTGCCTTCGAGGAGCTGGGCGGCACGGGTACGGACCTTGTTCGACAGGCGGTCGAGCTCTGCGACGGCGGCACTCTCGTCGCTCTCGGCGCGGGCCTGTTCGGCGCGCAGGTCGGCGCCGACGCCCACCTTCTCGTACAGCTGGGAGGCGGCCCGGTACGCCTCGCGCAGGGCGGGGAGCGAGGTGCGGGCGGTGCCGGCGGCCTGCTCGGGGAGGGTTTCGGGGGCGCCGGCGATCTCGGCGCGTTCGGCGCGCAGGGCGCGGGCGGTGCGCCGGGCGTCGTCCGCGGCGCGCTGGGCGGCCCTGCGGTCCTCGTCAGCGGCGCGCGCCCGCTCCAGGCAGACGGTGGCCCGCGCTTCGGATTCGGCTGCTTCGTCGGTCAGTTCACGGAGCCGTGCCTGCCAGGCCGACCGCTCGCGCAGACGGTGGGCCAGGCCGGCGAGCGCGTCGGCAGCACGGCGGGCGCGCTGGGCGGTCTCCTGCCGCTCGTCGCGGACACGCGCGGCGTCGGCCGCGGCTTCGTCGGCCTCGGCGCGGACGGTGCGGGCCTCGGTGCGTACGGCCTCGGCCGTCTCGGCGGCGGTGCGCGCGGTGCGGGCCGCTTCGCCGAGCTCGCCGAGCATGCCGGGCGGGCAGTCGGAGCGCCACGAGCCGATACGGGCGGCGAGGGAGCGGTCGGCGGTGAGCCGCGCCGCCAGGATCCTGATGTCCTCGTCGCGGGCTGCGGCCCGGGTCCTGAGTGCCTGCCGTTCCTCGTCCGCCGCGTGCTCGTCGTGCATGGCCGGGTTCGGCGGGACGAGGAAGACCTCGTCCGTGCCGCCCGCGCCGGGCGCCGGCACGGGTGCGAGAAGTGCCGCGGTGGTACCGACCGCAACGGCCGAGCGGGGCAGCAGGGCCGCTGTGCCGAGCACTTCCCGGGCGCGGGCGTGGGCGTCCGGGTCGGTGATGACGACGCCGTCGACGAGCTCGGGGCGGGCGGAGAGCACCGCTGCATGATCGGCGGGGTCGACGGCCTGGGCGAGGTAGCGCCAGCCGGGCAGGGCGGGAATGCCGTGTTCACCGAGGTACTCGACGGTGGCCAGGACGTCGGGGCCGGGCGGGAGCAGTCCTCCGTCGCCCAGCGCGCTCAGGATGCGCGCGTCGTCGGCTGCGGCGGTGCGCAGGTCGAAGAGCCTGCGCTCGGCGGAGGCGACGCCCTGGTCGAGGAGCTCGCGCAGTTCGTCGGCGCTGCTGTCGAACTCCTCGGCGCTGAGGGACTGCGCGTCCCGGGGTCCGTCGGCCCCGGGGGCGCCCTCCCCCTCCGGTTCTGCGGCGCCCCGGCGGGGGCGGGGCACGCCGGTGCCGCTCGTCGTCTGCAGTCCCAGCAGGTCGGCGAGGCGGGGGTCCGCCGCGATCGACTCGGCGGCCCTGCGCTCGGCCTCGTACGACTGTTCGGCGGCCTGTGCGCCGTCCGCGGCCCGGGCCGCGGCGAGTTCGGCGCGGCTCTCGGCCGCCGCCGCCTCCCTGGCGTGGTCGGCCGTGGCCCGGGCTGCCTCCCTGGCGGTGTCCCAGGCGGCGACGGCGGACTGTTCGGCATCGCTCGCGGCGAGCGCGGCGCGGGCCGGGTCGGCATCCGGGGCGGTGTTGTCGAGCCAGCCCGCCCGTACGGCTTCGGCCGTCTCCTGTTCGACCTCCGCGAGACGCTGGCGCAGGTGCCCGGCCTCACTGCGGGCGCGCTGCGCCTCCGTGGCGGCCGTGGTGGCATCGCGGTGAGCCGTCTCGCCGGTGGCCTGGAGGGTGGCGGAGCGCTCCTCCTCCTCGTTGGCGACGCTCTCGCCCGCCTCGGCTGCCGTGTGCAGGGCGCGCACCAGGTCGGCGGCAGCTGTGGCGCGTGCGGCGAGGGCCGGGGCGGCGTCCCGTTCCGCCTCCCGGATGGCCACGGCGACACGGGCGGAGCGGTCGGCGGCCGCGCGATGGCGCAGGACCGCCTCGGCTGCCTGCCAGGCGGCGTGCAGCGTACGCGCGTCGCCCAGCTCGCGGCGCTGGGCCGCCGCACCCTTCTCCGCTGCTGCCAGGGCCAGTGAGGCGTGCCGGTAGGCCAGCTCCGCCGCGATCAGATCCCGGTTGTCGCGGGTGGCTTCCGCCGCTGTGACGGTGTGGGCGGCTGCGGTGACCTGCTCGGCGAGCTCCGTGGTGCGGCCCCGCTCCTCGGCGGCGCGGGTGGACAGCCTGCGGGCGAGGGTGCGGGTGCGGCGCTCGGCACCGGCGTGGATGTCGCGGCTGCGGGCCCTGGTCGCGGTGGCCTCGACGATCCGGCCCAGCAGGTCGACGGATCCTGCGGTGAAGTCGCGCTCGGCGGTGAGTTCGGCGCGGCGGCCCAGCTTGTTGCCGAAGCCGCTGACAAGGTCGGCGAGCCCGTCCGTGTCGCGGGTGTCGGTGACGGCCCGCAGCAGCAGGTCGATGAAGTCGGAGTCCTTCTTGACGGCGAACAGACCGGCTGCCTCGCCCTCGTCCGAGTTCATCTCGCGCTGGTAGCGGAAGAGTTCGGGGTCGAGTCCGAGATCACCGAGGTGCTCGTTCCACCGGTCGTGGATCTCCTCCCAGTGCACATCGAGGTGCTGGTAGAACTTTCCCGCGTCCGTGAGGGCGTCCCGGAAGCCCTTCATGGTGCGGCGCCTGCCCCGGGCGCCCGAGACGCCTTCGGCGGGGCGGCCCACGGAGGTGGCCTCGGCGACGGGGAGGCTGTCGAGGCTCAGTCCCGGCCCTGGGCGGAAGGAGTACCAGGCCTCGGCGAACTTGCGCGGGTCGTTGGACACCTGGCGCCCGCGCCACTCGCTGACCTTGCCGACGACCACGCATTCGCCGGTGAGCGTGTGCTGCCACTCCAGGGCGACATGCCCGCAGTCGTCGGCGAGCAGGAACTTGCGCAGCACACCCGAGCTCGCGCCGCCCAGGGTGTTGCGGTGCCCCGGCAGCATGACCGAGAAGATCAGCTTGAGCAGGACGGACTTTCCGCCGCCGTTCTCCAGGAAGAGCACGCCTGCGGGTGCGGGGCGGCGCGGCGGGCCCACCGGCTCGTCCTCGAAGAACTCCGCCTGGGCCGGCGCGGGGGTGGGCACGGGCTGACCGACACCTCGCAGGTCGAGCACGGTGTCGGCGTAGCGCGCACCGGCAGGCCCGATGGAGTAGAGGCGGACCCGGGACAACTCGTACATGGCGGCGGACTCTCGTCGTTCAGGCAGCGGGAGGGGCAACGGAAGAGGCTGGGCCCGACGGGTGCCGGGCGCGGCGGGTGGGGCGTGGCCGGGTCAGGAGTGGAAGGGCAGACCCGCGTCGGCGACCAGTTCGGGATTGTCGGCGTCGGGCGGGGGCAGGAGGGTCGCCGAGCCGTCCGTGACCGGGACGACGCCGAGCTCCAGCAGCTCGGTCATGGCCGCGTTGCCCGCCATGTCGCGTACCTGCAGCTGATAGCGGGCGGTGGTGCGGTACGTGCCGCCCGCGTCGTCCCCGGTGCGCTGGAGGAAGCCCGAGTCGGTGAGGAAGGCGACGGCCTTGCCGATGATGCCCGTGGTGGATCCTGCGAGCCGCCGTGCGTCCTTCGTCGCTCCGGTGGCGCTGCGGCGGGCGTAGACCCGCCACCCGGATTCCAGCCCCGGGGCGTCGGATGCCGGGTCGGTGTTGTCGCCCCGTTCCTCGGCCAGCTCCTCCAGGCGGTGGCAGGCCTGGCGGACGAAGGCGTCGACCCCGTTGACCGTGATGCGGCCGATGTAGGCGTCGTCCGCGAGGTCCTCGGGCCGGGGAAAGGCCATGGCGGCGACGGCGAGGTGAGCGAGGCCGTGGAGGAAGCGGTCTGCGGCATCGGAGGACGCGCGCCGGGCGTAGTCCCCCATGCGCACGGCGAACACCGAGTCCTCGTCGGCGGTCACGGCCATGCCCGCCCGGGTGGAGACCTCCAGGACGACGAGTCCGAGCCCGGTGGCGACCGCGTCGGCGAGCCGGGCGAAGGCCGGCTCCTCCCGGTAGCGGCGCAGTAGTTCCGCGTACTCGGCGTCGCGTGCGGGCATCAGCTTGGGCTGAAGTCCGAAGGAGACGAGCCGTGCGGCGTCGGCCGCGTCGGCAGGGGTGACGGCGGCGGGAGCGGCGGGCGGTGCGGTGTCGGCCGTGTGCGTGGTGGAGGGGTCGCCCCACCCGTCGGTGTACTCGGCGTGCTGCTCGCTCACTGCTGTGGCTCCTCGGTGCGGGTACTGCGCTCACGTTCCGGCAGGGTGGTGCGGGTCCTCGCCCGCCGGCCCGGTCCGGGGACCTTCGTTCCTGGTGTCCTCGCCCCGGGGGCTTTCGTTCCGGGGGCCCTCATGAGGCTTCCTTCCGGTCGGCGGCCATGCCGGCGGCATCGAGGAGCGCCATGCCCACTATCAGGTCCGCACCGCCGAATTCCGGGTCGTCGAGCCGGGTGCCGTCGTCGACGGCGAACAGCAGCCGCCGCTCGCCCTGGCGGTAGGCGGTGCCGACCGGCGGACTCGCCGCATGGACCGACAGCAGGGCGACCAGGTAGGGCAGGTCCGGGTCACGGAGGCGGGCCTCGGCGAGGAGCCCGGAGAGCCGGCGGGGGGCGTCGTGCTCGAGGTCGAGCAGCTCCATGGCGCTCGCGAGCTGCTCCTCGCTGAACCGGCTGTCGTCAGGGGTGGCGATGAGGTCGGGTTCGGGCATTTCCACGCCCAGGTGCTCACGCTCCACCGGTGGTGTGAACAGCATGTCGACGAGATCGCCGATGCGGACCGAGGTGGGGGTGCGCAGTCCGGTCCCGTGCGTGAAGAACGCGTCGGTGGCCCTGGTGGCCTGTTCGACGGGGAGCGGCAGAAGGGGGACGACGAGCTGTCCGTACAGGTCGAGTCCCACCCGGGCCGTGGGGGCGGCGAAGGCCTGGCGGTCCTGCTCGGCGCGGAAGAGCGGTCCGGCCTCCAGGAGCCTGGACTGCAGCTGGGTGTGGCGGCGGATGCAGTCCTTCACGATGTCGACGAGTTCCGCGGCGCGCCGCTTGTGTTCGGGGTCCTCCGCCTCGTCCCTGGCCTTGCGGATGTTGGTGAGAATCGCGTTCTCGTGGCGGTAGCGGTCGGCGACGTGGTCCAGCGCTTCGGTGATCATGTCCGGAACGGCGTTGAGCCAGTCGACGGCCCGGACGTTGCGCCGGGTCGCCTCCAGTGTCCTGCGGAGTGTCTGCGCGTACTGCACGGTGCGGTAGCGGGCCTGCTCGGCGGCGAGCTGCGCGTCGGCCAGGCGGCCCCGGCTGATGAGGACCTCCAGCTTCACCTCGGCGGCGATCTGGGCGCTGGTGACGTCCGTGTCCAGGGCACCGACCAGTACGTTGACCGCTTCGTCGGTGGCACGGAGGTAGAGGCTGCCGCCGTGGCCCGGGACCTCTTCGATGAGCTTGAAGTCGTAGTCCCTGCGGACGTAGACGCCGTCGGGGCCGAAGGTGCCGTACACCGCGCGGAAGCCACGGTCCACACTGCCGACGTTGATCAGGTTCTCCAGCACCCAGCGGGCGACCCGCTCGTGCTCGGCGACGGCGCGGCCGGGTGCCTGGGCACCGACCCGCGGAAGGAGTCTGGCCACTATCTGGTCGTGGTCGGCGCCCGTGTCGAAGTCCATGTTCAGGGTGACCAGGTCGATCGCGGCGAGGGCGACCTCCGCCATCGCGTAGACCGTGTACTCGCCGGCGAGATTCGCCTTGCGCACATCGAGGTCGTGCAGCGGAGCGGTGCAGGCCAGCGCGCGCAGCCGACGCGAGAGCCCCTCGTCGGCGGCGGGGCCCGCGGCGGGCCGCGGTCCGGCGCTGAGCTGGGGCGCAGCGGTGTCGGTGTAGGCAGGCGAAGTCACGCTGAACAGATTAGGTCCTCACACCGACAACGGTCGAAACGGCGCAGAAGCGACCGGTTGCCCTGGCCCGTAGCCGCCTCCGCCCGGTGTGCGCAGGACCAGCACGTCCCCGGTGTCCAGCTCGGCGGTGTCGCAGCCGTCCAGCGGTGTGACGGTCGTGCCGTCGGCCCGTTCGACGTGCTGGGTGCCCAGTGCCCCCGGCCCGCCTCCCGCCATTCCGTACGGGGCCACGCGGCGGTGTCCGGACAGCAGGGCCACGGTCACGGGCTCGAGGAAGCGGATTCTGCGTTCCACCCCGGAACCCCCGTGCCACCGGCCCTCGCCGCCGCTGCCCTCCCGTACGCCGAAGCTCTCCAGCAGCACGGGGTAGCGCCACTCGAGGATCTCGGGGTCGGTGAGCCGGGAGTTGGTCATGTGGGTCTGTACGGCGTCGGTGCCGTCGAAGCCGTCACCCGCGCCCGACCCGCTGGCGACCGTCTCGTAGTACTGGACGCGGTCGTTGCCGAAGGTGAGGTTGTTCATCGTGCCCGACCCCTCGGCCTGGACGCCCAGTGCCGCGTAGAGGGCACCGGTCACGGCCTGGGAGGTCTCCACGTTGCCCGCGACGGTCGCCGCCGGGTGGACCGGCGCCAGCATGGACCCCTCCGGGACGCGTACCTCCAGGGGTTCGAGGCAGCCGGCGTTGAGGGGGATGTCGTCCTCGATCAGGGTCCTGAAGACGTACAGGACGGCGGCCATGACCACGGACGTCGGGGCGTTGAAGTTTCCGGGCTGCTGCGGGGAGGTGCCGGTGAAGTCGAGGACGGCGGTGCGGGCCTCGCGGTCCACCGTCACGGCCACCTCGATGACGGCACCGTTGTCGGTCTCGTAGCGGCAGGAGCCGTCGTGCAGCCCGGCGACGATCCGGCGCACGGACTCCTCCGCGTTGTCCTGGACATGGCCCATGTACGCCGAGACGACGTCGTGCCCGAACTGGTGGGTCATGCGGCGCAGTTCCGCGATGCCCTTCTCGTTGGCCGCGATCTGGGCACGCAGGTCGGCGAGGTTGGTGTCCGGGTCCCGAGAGGGGTAGGCGGCGGTCGTGAGCAGCTCCCGGGTCTCCGCCTCCCGGAGCCTTCCGTCGCGCACGAGCAGCCAGTTGTCGAACAGGACGCCCTCCTCGTGGATCGTACGGCTGAAGGCGGGCATGGACCCGGGGGTGATGCCGCCGATCTCGGCGTGGTGTCCGCGTGACGCCACCAGGAAGCGCAGCCGGGGCTCCGGGCCGTCCTCCTCGTCGAACACGGGCGTCACGACGGTGACGTCGGGCAGGTGCGTACCGCCGTGGTACGGATCGTTGATGGCGTACACGTCACCGGGGCGCAAGGAGTTCCGGTTGCGCCGCAGTACCTCCTTGATGGACTCCCCCATCGAGCCCAGGTGCACCGGGATGTGCGGTGCGTTGGCCACGAGGTTGCCGTCCTCGTCGAACAGCGCGCACGAGAAGTCCAGACGCTCCTTGATGTTGACGGAGTGGGCGGTGTTCTCCAGCCTTACGCCCATCTGTTCGGCGATCGACATGAAGAGGTTGTTGAACACCTCCAGCATCACCGGGTCCACCCGGGTGCCGACGGCAGTCCTCTCGGGCCTGGGGCGTGACCGGGTCAGTACGAGGTGCCCGGCCGCGTCCGCCGTGGCCTGCCAGCCCGGGTCGACGACGGTGGTGGAGTCGTCCTCGGCGACGATGGCCGGACCGGTCACGGTGTCCGACAGGTGCAGGTCGGCCCGGCGGTACAGCGCGGTGTCCTGCCATCGGCCTTCGGTGAACATCCTCACGTTCTCGAGCGGTTGCAGCGCGTGCTCGCGAGCGGCCGAGGAGAGACGGTGGGGGACGTGCGGTCCGGCTGCCGCGGTCGCCTCCACCGAGACGGCCTCGACGACCAGGGGCTTGTCCATGGTGAATCCGTAGCGGGTCCGGTGGGCGGCTGTGAACTCCTCCGTCATGGCGGGCACCGTGCCGAGGGCGACGGGCAGGCTCGCGTCCGTGCCGGAGTAGCGCAGGAGGACCCGCGCCCGGGTGCCGATGGCCCGGTCGGGGATGGCTTCCGCCCGGAGCTCGGCGCGGGTGCGCTCGGCAAGCTCTTCGCAGATGTCGTCCACCCCGGCCCCGGTCTCCTCGTCCAGTTCGGCTTCGACCGACTGTTCGCGCATCGCGGTGGCATCGGCCAGACCGATGCCGTATGCGGAGAGGACCCCGGCGAGCGGCGGCACGAGGACGGTGTCGATCCCCAGGGCGTCGGCGACGGCGCAGGCGTGCTGGCCGCCGGCTCCGCCGAACGTCGTGAGCGCGTACCGGGTGATGTCGTGGCCCCGCTGGACGGAGATCTTCTTGACGGCGTTCGCCATGTTCAGTACGGCGATCTCCAGGAAGCCCGAGGCGGCCTCCGCCGCGCTCCGGGGCCGCCCCGTGACGGATGCGGCCCTCTCGGCGAGCGCGTCGAAGCGCTCACGCACAACGGTCTCGTCGAGCGGCTGGTCGCCGGCCGGTCCGAAGACGGCCGGGAAGTACGCTCCCTGGACCCGGCCGAGCATCACGTTGGCGTCGGTGACGGTGAGCGGCCCGCCCCTGCGGTAGCAGGCGGGGCCGGGGTCGGCGCCCGCGGAGTCGGGGCCGACCCGGTAGCGCCGCCCGTCGAAGTGCAGCACCGATCCGCCGCCCGCGGCGACGGTGTTGATGCTCATCATGGGTGCGCGCATCCGCACCCCTGCCACCTGGGTGCCGAACTCCCGCTCGAACTCGCCCGCGTAGTGCGAGACGTCGGTGGAGGTGCCTCCCATGTCGAATCCGATGACCCGGTCGTGTCCCGCCTGCTCGGACGTGCGGACCATGCCGACGACGCCGCCGGCGGGGCCGGAGAGCACGGCGTCCTTGCCCCGGAAGTGCTCGGCCTCACGCAGTCCGCCGTTGGACTGCATGAACATGAGGCGGATCCCCCTCAGTTCGCCGGCGACCTCGTCGACGTACCGGCGCAGGATCGGCGAGAGGTAGGCGTCGACGACGGTGGTGTCGCCCCGTGGCACCAGCTTGATCAGCGGGCTGACTTCGTGCGAGCAGCTGATCTGGGTGAAGCCCGCTTCCCGGGCTGCCGCCGCGACGGCGGTCTCGTGGTCCGGGTGGCGATAGCCGTGCATGAGTACGACCGCCGCGCTCAGGATTCCGTCGTCCCGGGCCGCCTTCAGCTGCTCGGCCACCGCGGGGCGGTCGAGGGGTCTCACGATCCTGCCCCCGGCGTCGATCCGCTCGGGGACCTCGATCACCCGGTCGTACACGGCCTCGGGAAGCACGATGTGCCGGTCGAAGAGGCGCGGCCGGTTCTGGTACGCGATCCGCAGGGCGTCCCGGAAGCCTTCCGTGATGACCAGGACGGTCGGCTCGCCCCGGCGTTCCAGGAGCGCGTTCGTGGCGACGGTGGTGCCCATCTTGACGCCCGCGACCCGGTCGGCGGGAACCGGGTCGCGGGGGCCGAGACCGAGCAGCTGCCTGATTCCGGCCACGGCCGCGTCGCGGTAGCGGTCCGGATCGTGCGAGAGGAGTTTGCGGGAGACGAGCCGTCCGTCGGGGTCACGTCCCACCACGTCGGTGAAGGTGCCTCCACGGTCGATCCAGAACTCCCAGCGTCCGGTCATCCCTCCATTCTGGCGCGGGGGACGACCACACGCAGGGACGGCGCGTGCGTGATGTCGGCGGAGACTGCGGAGGACGTTGTTCCGGCTGCTGCCTGGGCGATGACGAGCGGTTCGTGGCCGCGGGCTGCGAGATGCCGTGCGGTCTGCAGGGTGCGGTGGGTCACACCGTTGACGTCGGGCGGGAAGGGCTTGTTGACGATGACGACACCCATACCCGTGTTGTCGCCGCGCCGGGCGTGGCTCCGCCGACTTGGATCTTTCCGCCCGGGGAACGTCCTACGAGCTTGTGCGCCGCGTGCCCCCGGCACGCGGCATCCCGGGTTCGGCGCGGTACCCCGCGCCCCGGGTCAGACCGCGGGAGCGTCCGGTCCGATCCGGCTGCGTACCGCCGTCTGTACCTCGGCTTCCTCGGCCGGGTCGGCGGCCAGCCGCCGCAGGCGTTCGGCGACCCTGATGTCCCCGGTCTCCGCGTGGAGTGCGGCGAGTTCCCGGGTCGTCTCCTCGCAGTCCCAGAGGCATTCGACCGCGAAGCCGGTGGCGAAGGAGGGGTCGGTGGCGGCCAGGGCGCGGGCTGCCCGTCCTCGTAGGTGCGAGGAGGACGTCTCCCGGTAGACGTGGCGCAGTACCGGGGCGGCGCAGGCGATGCCGAGGCGGCCCGTACCGTCGACGAGGGTCCACAGGCGCTGGGCATCGGGGCCGTCTCCCCGGACGGCCTCGCGCAGCGCGGCGAGGACGAGCGGGGCGTCCTCGCCGCCGCCGCGGCAGGCGAGCACTCCGGCCGCCGACGATCCGAGGGCGTCGGGCCGGTGCGCCCAGCGCCGGGCACGGTTCACCGCCGCGTCGCCGCACATGCGCTCGAACGCGGCCACGGCGGCTTCGGCGACGACGGATGAGGGGCTGAGGGCTGCCTGCTCGATCAGGTCGAGCACGGCCGGGTCCTGGGCCTCGACGAGGTAGTGCAGGGCCGCACAGCGTGCGCCGTCGGAGCCGCTGCGGGCGGCCTCGACGATCAGCGGCCGGTCCTCGGGGCCCGCGACGGCGGAGAGGCAGCGGGCTGCGGGCACGTGGAGCACGCTGCCGCGCTCCAGCCCCTCCTGGGCCCAGTCGAAGACGGCCTGGACACTCCAGCCGGGGCGGGGGCCGCCGGGCCGCATCTGCCGCTGCCACCGGTCGAACGAGCCCTGTTCGGTCGCGGCCCGGACGCGGGCTCCGACGGCTTCGCGGGGGTCGTCGGCCCACAGCCGCCAGGGCCGCGGCTCGAAGGCGTCCCGTACGGCGGCGGCCAGCTCGGCGGTACCTTCCGGGGTGGCGGGGAACCGGCCGAGTACGGGTGCGGCGAGTGAGCGCAGTCCGGCGTCGTCGTCGCGCAGGGCGAGCTCGTCGAGTGCCCAGGCCCAGTTGGCGCCGGTGGCCGCGTAGCGCCGGAGCAGCGCGAGGGCGTCGTCGCGTCCGTAGGAGGCGAGGTGGCCGAGTACGGAGAGCGCCAGGCCCGTGCGTGAGTCCTCGGTGTCGAGCTGGTCCTCGGGGTCCCACAGGTGCCGCTCGATCTCCTCGATGCCGCCGTCGAGATCGAGGTACAGGCGTGCGTAGTAGAGGGAGCGGTTCTCGACCTGCCAGTCGTGACGCGGATCGCTCAGGACACAGTGGTTGAGGGCCGCGAGAGCCTCGGGGCGTGGTGCGGCGAGTGCGTGGAGCGTGCCGTCGCCGCGGCCCCTCTGCAACAGGCCGAGCAGGGTGCCGCTCGGCGCTATGAATGGATCGAACATAGGGGAAAGCCTCACATCAAGCTGTCGACGCAACCGGGACTGTGCTGTTCCAAGTGCCTGGGAGGCACTAGGCCGCGCAGCAACATGATCGGCCGACCGCCGTCTTCTGCCTGGTGCTCATCTTCCTCTGCCTCTCGTCGGTGGTCCTGAGCGGACCCGCGACGTCATGATGACCCAGCCATTTCGCCGACGCGACCACATTTACGACGCACCGGTCAGCCGGCGGTCCGGGCGGTGTCTCAGCGAGCACCGAAGAGTTCCAGCAGGTCGCCCTTGCCGAACATGCGTGCGGTGTCCACCGCGGACGGCGTCCCGGCGGCCGGATCGGCTCCCGCGGCGAGCAGTGCGTCGATCACGGTGCGCTCCCCCTTGAAGACCGCTCCGGCGAGCGGGGTCTGCCCCCGGTCGTTGGCGCGGTCCGGGTCGGCGCCACGGCCGGCGAGGGCCGTGACGGCCGCGGCGTGCCCGTGGTACGCGGCGAGCATCAGCAAGGAGTCGCCCCGGTCGTTGGTGAGGTTCGCGGGGACACCGGCATCGACGTAGGCGGCGAGCGAGTCGGCCTCCCCCTGGCGAGCGAGAGCGAAGACCTTGGTGGCCAGCTCGACCACCTCGGGATCGGGGGTTTCGCTCATCGGACGGACCGCCTTCCATAGCCGTTGGTCGCCGTTGCCGACCTGGTGGGGGAGTACGGCGGGGGGCCGTACGAGTGAATCGACAGGGTACTGCTCCGGTGCCGACATGAGCGTGCCCGGATGCGGCAAAAGATCACAACGAGTGGCGACCTTTTCGGCGCGATCTCCGGACCGTCCCGCTCGGACAACCACTTTTCGCCCGCCGATCGAGTGAAAACCTTACCCTTTCACCCAATTGCACCTTTTATCGTATAGATACATCTTGTGATCCTGGAAGTACTCATGGTGACTGTCCCCTTCAACCAGGAGAACTGCTCATGATCCTCTCCATCTCGGGCGTGGTACTGCTCGGCATCATCGTCTTCCTGTTCTTCAAGAAGGACGGGCTCAAGGCATCCCACGCCCTCATCTGCGCCCTGTTCGGCTTCTACCTGGCCGGCACCGCCATCGCGCCCAGCATCACAGCAGGCGGCGCGAGCCTCGCCAGCATGCTGGGCGGGATCAAGTTCTGACGCTCCCCTCCCGCTCCCACCTCTTCAGGAGACCGACGTGGCCCGGCGACCACTCCCCCGCATTCTGAGCAGCGGCAGCGCTTCGATCACTCGCAGTCGCGAGTTCGCGCGCACGGCCGCCGACAACGCCACCGACGTCCTCCATCCGCTGATCACGGTCACCCGTGGTCTGCGGCTGCTGGCCGGAGCAGGACGGCAGAAGTGGGCCGCGACGCCCAAGGACAGGCGCGGGCAAGGCCTGTTCCTCGTCGCGGCCTGCGTCCTGGTGGTGGCGCTCATTCCGTACGGGCCCCTGCTGGCCCTGATCTCGGTGATGGGCGCCGCCGCGTGGAAGGGACGGGACCGCAATCCGGTGAAGACCGGTCCCGACGACACGGAGACGGCACGGCTGCAGGCGCTGTACGAAGCGCTGGTGCCCCACTTCTCGGTGGCCGACGACCCCAGTCCGCTGTACGCCCACGGCGGCGACTGGGAGAAGGCCTTCGCGTCCTCGTTCGCGTTCGACGGCAACGGCCGCCTCACCCGTCTCCAGGTGAGCTACCCGGCGTACTTCACGGACGGCGAAGCGGCTTCCCGGACCCGCATCGAGCAGGTCCTCCACGCCAAGTCGGGCCGGGGCCGCGAGTACCACTTCGTCTGGGACGAGGAGAACAACCACCTCCTCATGACCGTGCTCGAAGCGCTGCCCACCACCATCGCCGCCCAGCGCTTCGTCACCGGCCCCGGTGAGACGGTGCTGGGCTTCACCGACGCCGACGCGGTGCGGCGCACCGTGCCGGTGGTGGACGGCGAGACGACCCGGGACGCGTCTCCGGTGGTCTGGCGGACCGGGGCCCGTTCCACGGAACCGCATCTGCTCGTTGTCGGGCATCCCGGCAGCGGCACGACGACGCTCCTGCGGTCCATCGCGCTGCAGGCCCTCCAGCACGGTGACGTCCTCGTCGTCGAAGGCAGCGGAACCGGCGAGTACGGCTGCCTGGCAGGGCGCCCCGGAGTCCTCGCCGTCGAGTGCGGTCTGGCCGGGTCCCTGGCAACCCTCGAATGGGCCGCGCACGAAACGGAGCGGCGGCTCATCGCGGCGAACCGGGCGCGCCAGGCCGGCCACCCCGAACCCGAGGACATCAAGCGCCCTCTCTGGATCCTGCTGGACCGCCCGAGCGCGCTCGGGCACCTGGCGGCGGCCGACGGCAGGCCCGATCCGCAGGAGCTGCTCCAGGTACCGCTGCGACACGGCCGTGCGGCCGGCGTGACGGTCGTCGTGGCGGACCAGTTCGACAGCGTGGACGCACTCACCGAGACCGTACGGACCCACACCCGGGCCCGCGCCGTCCTCGGCCCCGCCACGCACGAGCAGGTCGAGTCCGTGCTCGGCGCCCAGCCCCACACCACCCCGACCGCGGACGTGCCGCCGGGCCGCGGGTACGCACGACTGGGCACCGGCCCGGTCCTGCGGCTCCAGGTCCCGGCGACACCCGACCCGTTCGACGGCGCGACGAGCGAGGCGCACCGGCAGGCCGTGCTCGACCTGCTGCCGGGTGGGCAGACTCCGGTGGAGCAGGCCCCACCGGCTGCGGAAGTCGCCGAGCCGGTCCCCGTACCGGCACACCCGGATCCGCTGATCACGGCGCCGGCTGCTGCCGAGGGGTGAAGCCGACGGCCTCAGGCCACGAACGTCCGCGGCGCCTCGGCTCCCGCGCTCGCGCCGGACCTGACGAGTTCCGCAGCGGCGGCGAGTCTCAGCGCCGCCTCGTCCGCCACCGGGCCGCCCACCGTGAACGGCAGCCGCACATAGCCCTCGAACGCCCCGTCGACCCCGAACCGGGGCCCCGAAGGCACCCGCACGCCGACGCGCTCACCGGCCACGGCCAGCCGTGATCCGGAGAGCCCGCCCGTGCGCACCCAGAGGGTGAGCCCGCCTCGAGGTACCTCGAACTGCCACTCCGGGAGTTCCCGGCGCAGTGCGCGCACCAGGTCGTCCCTGTTCACCCGCGCCTGGTCACGCCGGACCTCCACCGCCTGCTCCCAGCCGCCTGTGCGCATCAGCCAGTTGATGGCGAGCTGTTCCAGCACCGGAGTACCCATGTCCGCGTACGCACGGGCCGCCACCAGGCTGCGGATGACGTCCGGGGCCGCCCGGACCCAGCCGATCCGCATTCCGGCCCAGAAGGCCTTGCTCGCCGATCCGACGGTGAGGACGGTGCTGCCCGCCGGGTCGAAGGCGCAGACCCGGCGGGGCATCTCCACATCGGCGTCCAGGAAAAGCTCGTTCATGGTCTCGTCGACCACGAGCACCGTGCCCGCGGAGCGGGCCGCATCGACCAGAGCGCGCCGTTGCTGCTCGTCGGCCAGCGCCCCGGTGGGGTTGTGGAAGTCCGCGACGACATAGGCCAGCCGGGGCGCGGAGTCCCGCAGGACCTGACGCCAGCGGTTCATGTCCCAGCCGCCGAGCCCCTCCTCCATGGCCACGGGTACCAGCCGGGCCCCGGCTTCCCGCATCAGCTGCAGGATGTTGGCGTAACTCGGGGACTCCACCGCGATGCGCTCGCCGCGCCCGGCGAAGAGGTGGCAGATCGCGTCGATGGCACCCATCGCCCCGGTGGTGACCATGATCTGTTCCGGCATGGTGGGGATGCCGGATCCGGTGTAGCGGTCGGCGATCATCTGCCGCAGCGCGGGCAGGCCGGCCGGGTAGTCGCCGTGGGTGTGCGCGTAGGGCGGAAGCTCCTCCAGGGCGCCCTGGACGGCCCGGGTCAGCCAGGGCTCCGGGGCCGGCAGTGAGGCGCAGCCCAGATCGATCATCGAGCCGAGTGACTCCGGGGGCAGTGGTTCGAGGCCGCGGGCGGGCAGCGGGTTGCCCGCCGGGACCGCGGTCCAGCTGCCGGCCCCGCGGCGGGACTCCAGGAACCCCTCGGCACGCAGTGCCTCGTACGCCGCGGCTACGGTGGTCCGGCTGAGCGAGAGGGCGAGGGCCAGCTCCCGCTCGGCGGGCAACCGGGCGGCGACCGGGACTCTGCCTTCGAGGACGAGCAGGCGCACACCGTCGGCCAGGGCACGGTAGGCGGGCGGCTTGCGGGTGCCCTGCCCGGCGGGCCGGGGCTGCTGTGCCCGGAGCTGCCGGGCGAGCTGCGCGGCGCCCACCGTCGAAGTCCACTGAGCCATGAAAAATCAGTCCACCTTCCTCGGATTGGCCGTAGTTGGCAGCCAATCCCCCGCCACAGAGTGACATGAAGCAGTCCAACACCACCACACAGGGGGCACCACTTGTCCGAACCCACCGCCCGGAGCGGGACCCGTCTCACCCGACGGCTGATCCACCTCTATGCGGGCCTGGCCCTGTACGGGGCGAGTTCGGCGCTCCTGGTCCGCGCCGGGCTCGGGCTCGAACCGTGGGGCGTGCTGCATCAGGGCCTCGCCGAGCGGACGGGCATCTCCATCGGTGTCGTCTCGATCATCGTCGGCGCGGTCGTGCTGCTCCTGTGGATCCCGATCAGACAGCGCCCCGGGCTCGGCACCGTCTCCAACGTCTTCGCCGTGGGCATCGCGATGGACTCCACCCTCGCCCTCCTGCCGGATGCGCACGGGCTCGGGGCGCAGATCCCGCTGATGGCCGCGGGCATCGTCCTCAACGGCGCCGCCACCGGGCTGTACATCTCGGCGCGATTCGGCCCCGGGCCGCGCGACGGGCTGATGACCGGCCTGAACCGGCTCACCGGGCGCTCCATCAGGCTGGTGCGTACCGCGATCGAGGTGGCCGTCGTGGTGACCGGATTCCTCCTCGGGGGCTCGCTCGGCGCAGGCACCGTGCTGTACGCCCTGGCCATCGGCCCGCTGGCCCAGTTCTTCCTGCGCGTCTTCGACCTCACGGCGCCGGACGAGGGCACCGGGGATGTTGCCGGCCGGACACCGCAGGAGGCGATACTGCCGCAGTGACAACAGCGACTTCGGGACGCCACCCCTATCTGGACCACCCTGCGCCGATTCCGTTCGCCCACCGCGGCGGGGCGGCGGACGGGATGGAGAACACGGCATCGGCCTTCCGCCGGGCGGCCGCAGCGGGCTACCGCTACTTCGAGACGGATGTCCACACCACCGCGGACGGCCGTCTGGTGGCCTTCCACGACTCCACCCTGGACCGCGTCACGGACGTACGGGGCCGGATAGCCGAGCTCCCCTGGAGCGAGGTGAGCCGGGCGAGGGTGGCCGGAAGTGAGCCGCTGCCGCTCTTCGAGGAGCTGCTGGAGGAGTTCCCCGATGCCCGCTGGAACGTGGACATCAAGGCGGAGCCGGCCCTCGTGCCGCTCATCGAGCTGATCCGCAGGACCGACGCCTGGGACCGGGTGTGCGTGGGGTCGTTCTCGGAGTCGAGGGTGGCCAGGGCGCACCGTCTCGCGGGTCCGCGCCTGGCCACCTCCTACGGTGTGCGCGGCGTGCTGGGACTGCGGCTGCGTTCGTACGGCATTCCGGCAGCGCTCCGCGCCGGGGCCGTGTGCGCGCAGGTCCCGGAGAGCCAGAACGGCATCCGGGTGGTGGACCGGAGCTTCGTCCGTACGGCCCACGCGCGCGGACTGCAGGTGCATGTCTGGACGGTCAACGAACCGGAACGGATGGCGGCGCTCCTGGACCTCGGCGTGGATGGCATCATGACCGATCACATCGAGACGCTGCGCACGGTGCTGAGCGAGCGGGGGGCCTGGGCCTGACGCCGGGCACGGCCGCGTCCGCACTGCATCAGCGAGGGGGCGCGGCGTGAGCACCGGAACCGCAGAATCGACCGGTCCGGCGGAACGGCCTCCCGGGGCCGCGGACCGCCTCAGGGAACAACGCGGCTGGTATTTCTACGACTTCGCCTGTTCCGTCTACTCCACCAGCGTCCTCACGGTCTTCCTCGGCCCGTACCTGACGTCGATAGCCAAGGCCGCCGCCGATGCGGACGGCTTCGTGCATCCGCTGGGCATACCCGTGCGGGCCGGCTCGCTCTTCGCGTATGCCGTCTCGGTGTCGGTCGTGGTGGCGGTGCTGGTGATGCCGATGGCGGGCGCCGCCGCGGACCGTACGGGGCGCAAGAAGCCGCTGCTCGCGGCCGCGGCATACGTGGGTGCCACGGCGACCGCCTGCATGTTCTTCCTGGACGGCGAACGCTATCTGCTGGGTGCGTTCCTGCTCATCGTGGCGAACGCGTCGATCTCGGTGTCGATGGTGCTCTACAACGCCTATCTGCCGCAGATCGCGGCTCCGGAGGAACGCGACGCGGTCTCCTCGCGCGGCTGGGCCTTCGGGTACACCTCGGGTGCCCTCGTCCTCGTCCTGAACCTCGTCCTCTACACGGGCCATGATTCCTTCGGCCTGTCGGAGTCCGACGCGGTCCGGATCTGTCTCGCCTCGGCCGGTGTGTGGTGGGGCGCCTTCACCCTCGTTCCCCTGCGAAGGCTGCGTGACCGACGGGTGGCTCCCGGCGGCGAGGGTGCGGTCGGATCCGGCTGGCGGCAGCTGATGGCGACGCTGCGCGACATGCGCCGCCATCCGCTGACGCTGTCCTTCCTGCTCGCCTACCTCGTCTACAACGACGGGATCCAGACGGTGATCTCCCAGGCCTCGGTGTACGGCTCCGAGGAGCTGGGCCTCGATCAGACGACCCTGATCACCGCGGTACTCCTCGTGCAGGTGCTCGCGGTGGCCGGGGCGCTCGGGATGGGCCGGCTCGCCCGGGTGTACGGCGCGAAGCGCACGATTCTCGCCTCACTGGTCGTCTGGACGCTGATCCTCGCCTGCGCCTATCTGCTGCCTGCCGACGCGCCGGTGTTCTTCTATTCGCTGGCGGCCGCGATCGGCCTCGTCCTGGGCGGCAGTCAAGCGCTCTCGCGCTCGCTGTTCTCGCACCTCGTGCCACGCGGGAAGGAGGCGGAATACTTCTCGGCGTACGAGATGAGCGACCGGGGACTCAGCTGGCTGGGCCCCCTGGTCTTCGGTCTCGGCTATCAGCTGACCGGCAGCTACCGGGACGCGATCCTGTCCCTGGTGATCTTCTTCGCGCTCGGTTCCGTGCTGCTCGCGCGGGTGCCTGTGCGGGCGGCTGTGGCCGCCGCGGGCAATCCCGTGCCGGACCGGATTTAGACGTTGAAGCGAAAGGCCGGTAGTGTACGCCTTTGGCCTGCCCGGAGGACCGTTACTGCGAGCGGTAGAAGCCAAACCGTTGGGTGACAACTTCCACCAGAGGTGACAAACCGGGCACCGATGGGTACTCAACCCAGATACAGCAGCGGCACGACGGGCGACGCATGACCGGAAACGGGAATCTTTACCGCCGACCGGACGTTGACCGGATGACGACGACAGCGACATTTGTCCTGTGGGCGACAAGCCCGGGAGGCACGATTCATGAGTGAGCGAGCTCTCCGCGGCACGCGACTTGTGGTTACCAGCTACGAGACGGACCGCGGCATCGATCTGGCCCCGCGCCAGGCGGTGGAGTACGCATGCCCGAACGGACATCGATTTGAGATGCCGTTCTCGGTAGAGGCGGACATTCCGCCGGAGTGGGAGTGCAAGGCGTGCGGCGCCACGGCACTCCTGGTGGACGGGGATGGCCCCGAGGAGAAGAAGGGCAAGCCTGCGCGTACGCACTGGGACATGCTCATGGAGCGGCGCACCCGCGAGGAGCTTGAGGAAGTGCTGGCCGAGAGGCTGGCGGTTCTGCGCTCCGGCGCCATGAACATTGCCGTGCACCCGCGGGACAGCAGGAAGTCTGCCTGACCGCACATCACCGCACAGATTCAGGAGCCGCGGGCCGCGACACAGAACATGTGTCACGGCCCGCGGCTCTTTGCGTGCCCGCACCCGTAGGGGCGTGTGCGCGCTGCCCGTGCTCCCAGGACCTTGTGGGCCCTGCCGCAGTTCTGTGGGCCGTACGGCTTCAGGAGCCGTACGGCCCACCGCGTTTCAGGGGGACAGCGGCGGCCGGTGCGCTCCGGGGCCCTCGTCGGGGCGGGAGTGCGTCTGCGTGCCGTCCTCACGGATGACTTCGCCCTGGACGACCTTTCCGTCCGGCCGGTGCATACGGGCCTGTTGGAAGGCGTCCGACAGGCTGCCCGGCCCGGCCGCCCGCATCCGGCGCTCCAGGGAGCGCTCCACGTAGCGGCCCGCCATCGAGCGGACCGGAGGCAGCAGGAGCAGCAGGCCCGCCGCGTCCGAGATCAGGCCGGGGAGCATCAGGAGCAGGCCGGCCAGCATCAGGAAGCCGTTGCCCTTGCTGCCCGACGGGGCAGCCGCCGGGGCCGCCGTCGCGCCCGGCTGCCCGGGCATCTGCTGGAAGGTCTCGGTGAGGTTGCGCATGGCCCGCCGCCCCGCCCGCTTGATCACCACGGCCCCGAGGACGGCGCCGGCGACCAGGATCAGCAGCACGGTGAAACCGCTCGCCGCTTCGGCCACCACGGTCAGCAGCCAGATCTCCAGCACCAGCCAGGCCGCGAGACCCAGGGGCAGGAAGGTACGGGCGCGTGAGCGCCGTGGACGGTTCGGAGGCGGTGTGCCGGTCGTCATGCACCCAGTGTGCCTGTACGGGCGTGCAAGCGGGATAAGGGGGTGATCATGGTGCCACGCCGGCCGCCGACCGCCGGCCGGGAGGTCAGGAGGGCTTGCGGCCGAGGACCTTGCTCGCCCGGGTGGTGATTCCCCATCCGGTGACCCGCCACAGCGCCTCGACCAGGATGTCGCGGCTCATCTTGGAGTCGCCGATCTCCCGCTCCATGAACGTGATCGGCACCTCGACCACGTGGTAGCCCGCCTCGACCGCCCGGCGGGCCAGGTCGACCTGGAAGCAGTAGCCCTGCGAGGCGACCTCTTCGAGGCCGAGGCCGTCCAGGGTCGGGGTGCGGAAGGCGCGGTAGCCGCCGGTGACGTCACGGACCGAGAGACCGAGGAGCATCCGGGAGTAGAGGCTCCCCCCGCGGGAGATCATCTCGCGGTGCCTGGGCCAGTTGACCACCCGGCCGCCGGGTACCCAGCGCGAGCCGAGGACGAGATCGGCGCCCTTCAGCGCGGTCAGGAGGCGGGGAAGTTCCTCGGGCTGATGGGAGCCGTCCGCGTCCATCTCGACCAGAACGCCGTAGCCGTTCTCCGAGCCCCAGCCGAAGCCCGCCAGATAGGCGGCCCCGAGCCCTTCCTTGCCCTTGCGGTGCAGGACGTGCACGTGGTCGTCGCCCGCCGCGAGCTCGTCGGCGACCTTGCCGGTTCCGTCGGGGCTGTTGTCGTCGGCGACCAGGATGTCCGCTTCCGGAACGGCGGCGCGCACCCTGGCGACGATCAGCTTGATGTTCTCGGCCTCGTTGTAGGTCGGAATGATCACCAAGACTCTGCCGAGCGGGCCGAACTGCCTCTGACCGCCGTCGTTCACTACTGCCCCTTAAAGTCCGTACGCAGGTGCACACCATATCCAGCGCGCCGCGGCCGGACTCCGACGCGGTCACGAGGTGACGCGTGAGGCGCGCCCGCGGTAGCCGGACAGAAGGATGGAACTGCGGACAGAACTGCGGATCGGGGCCCGGCGTCCTTCGGGCCGACCTGGGACCCGCTGGCTGCGGGTCGACCGAATGCCGTTGTCTACTGAACCTCCGGGCCCCACCCGGGTCGCACCCGCCGTCCGGCCGAAACCTTCCCTCGCCCCCGAGGCGCGGGCGCTGAACCTGGCTGTCAGTGGTGGTGCGCCGGTGCGGCACACCGCCCCATGACCCAGCGGCGTTCGACGACTGCGTGGAGGTTTGACCGGGCGGACGTCCAGTGGTGGACCCGGCCGAACCTACCGGCCCGTGGGCGCTCTCTGTCAACAGTCGTTTGACCTGCGACTTTTACCTAAAACGCCTGGTCAGTGACGAGGGTCCGCAGGTCGCGGCAGAGTGCGCGCAACTTCGATCGGCGGTACGAAATGTACCGACGTCACTCGTTCGGCCGTACGTAGACAGTTTGTCCGAAGACCACGGTGCGCAGGCATACGGGCAGCTCACCCCCGGGAGTGAGATCCGGCAGGCCAGGGGTGCCGGAACGGGGGTCGGTCGACCAACGGGAGACCCTGTCGTCGGGGGCCTGTACCACCAGCTCACCAGTACGCCAGACGGCGTAGTCGGCGGGCGCGCCGGGGACGAGGACCCCCGCGTCGTCGCGGCCGACCGCCCGCCAGCCGCCGCGGGTGTGTGCCGTGAAGCCCGCTCGTACGGAGATGCGGTGCTCCGGCGTCCGGTGGAAGGCCGCGGCGCGCACGGTCCCCCACGGGTCCAGCGGGGTGACCGGGCTGTCCGAGCCGAAGGCGAGGGGCACACCGGCACGCAGGAGGGCCGCGTACGGGTTGAGCGTGCCGGCCCGCTCGGCACCCAGCCGCCCGGCGTACATGCCGTCCGGACCGCCCCAGGCGGCGTCGAAAGCGGGCTGGACGGATGCGGTGAGCCCCAGCTCGGCGAAGGCGGCGATGGTCTCGGGGGTGAGCATCTCGGCGTGTTCCACCCGGTGCCTGGCGGCGCGGATCCGGGCGAGTCCGAGAGTCTCGGACGCGGCCCGTACGCCCGCCACGACCGCGGAGACCGCGGCGTCACCGATGGCGTGGAACCCCGCCTGCAGTCCCGCCTCGGTGCAGGCCGTGACGTGTGCGGCGATCTGCGCCGCGTCCAGATGGGCGGTGCCGGTGTGCGGCGCGTCGGCGTACGGCTCGTGGAGGAACGCGGTGTGCGAGCCCAGGGACCCGTCGACGAAGAGGTCCCCTGCCGCGCCGGCGGCTCCGAGGTCGCGGATCCGGGCGGCGCCCTTCGCGTCCTCGATCCGCTCGGCCCAGTATCCGAAGACCCGGGGGCCCGACTGTTCGGCGGCGATCTTCAGCAGACCGGTGAAGTCCTCCTCGTCCGAGATGTCGGGGCCGGCGCACTCGTGCACCGTCCCGATGCCGAGCGAGGCTGCCTGCGCGAGCGCGGCACGCTGGGCATCGGCCCGCTGCTGCGGCGTGACGGCGCCGTGGGCCGCGGCGCGCACCGCGTGGTGGGCGGCGCCGGCCAGAGGAGCGTCGGGGTGGTAGCCGGTGAGCGCGGTGACACCCGGGACGAGGTCCAGGAGCGCCGTGGTGACCACTGCGGAGTGCACATCGACGCGGGGCAGGTAGACCGGCCGGCCGTCGGCCGCCGCGTCGAGTTCCGCGCGCGAAGGGGGCCGCTGTTCGGGCCAGCGCGTCGCGTCCCAGCCATGGCCGAGGACAACCCGCTCCCCCGGGTGGCTGTTCACGTACGCACGCACGAGACCGAGGGCCTCGGTGAGCGTGCGCGCGCCCGAGAGGTCCAGCCCCGTGAGGGCGAGTCCGGTCGACGTGGTGTGGACGTGCGAGTCGGTGAACGCCGGGGTGACCAGGGCCCCTTCCAGGTCGATCACCTCGTCGACGCCGCTCGCGAAGGCGTCGGCGGCCCCCTCGGACCCCACCCAGGCGACATGCCCGCGTTCGACGACCATCGCGGTCGCGAACGGGTCGGCGGGACTGTGGACGTCTCCACCGCGCAGCAGCACGGTGCGGTGGTCGCTCTGAAGGGCGGTGCTCTCGGTCATGGGACCAGTCTCGCGCCTGCCCGGACCGCTTCTGTCCGCACCCCCCTCGACGGAGGGCAGCACCCCCTGGGCGGAGGACGGAATCCCCGCACCGGCGGGCACCGCACCGTCCCGGGCGGGGGGCCGGGGCACGCGCGCCTCAGATACGCGGAGGGCGGGCTTCGTACGGCGTGGAGAGTGCGACGGTCGTACGGGTGGAGACACCGGCCAGCGAGCGGATCCGGGTCAGCAGGTGCTCCAGCTCCAGGGGGGTGGCGACCCGCACCTTGAGGATGTAGTTCTCGTCGCCCGCGACGCTGTGGCAGGCCTCGAGCTCCGGGACACCGGCGAGACGTTCGGCGATGTCGTCGGGCGCGCTCGGATCGAACGGCTTCACCGAGATGAACGCGGTGAGGGGCAGGCCGACGGCTTCGGGATCGACGACCGCGGCATAGCCCCGGATCACCCCGCGCTGCTCCAGCCTGCGGACACGCTGATGAACGGCCGAGGTGGACAGGCCCGTGGCCTTGCCCAGGTCGGTGTAGCTCATCCGCCCGTCCTTGACGAGCAACTGCACGATCTGACGGTCCAGCTCCTCCATGCGGATCAACCTATGGCCCCAGGTCCCTCCAAGCACAGTCGTGGAGCCTGTGGAACTGCACGTTCGGGGGGCATGTGACGAATGCCACAGGTTTACGGGTGGGTAGCCGACGGCCTCGCGGTTACCGCCCACCCCCGACGGGAAGTGCTTGCTTTGGTCGAGGCCGTGGCGCCTTGCCGGCCCACCCGAGGGGGGAACAACCCATGCAGAGCCTGAAGCTCACCGGACGTATCGAACCGGATCCCGTTGATTCCGACGAGGACACCGCTCCCGACGCGTACGACACATTCGAGATGTACCGGGTGATCTGCCCGGACTGCTCCCAGCCGATCGCCCTGCTGGCGGACGAGGACGTCCTGCCCGAGCACGCGCTGTGCCCCTCCCCGTGGAACCCCTTCGTCCTCACCGTGTGCGCGGGCACGAGCCGCGCCGCCGCGGACGCGCGTCCGGCCGATGAGTCCCTCGATGCCCAGGAGCAGGAGACAGCGCTGCTGCTGACACTCCCCCAGGGGCTCGACTGGCGGATGCAGCCCTTCTCGCATGCCGGCGGTCCCGGCTCGCGCCCCCTGCAGGTACCGCAGATGCGGCGTCACGCCGCCTGACGTTCCCTGCGTCGTACACCCGTGCTGCACCACGACGGCGGGCCGTCGTGGTGCAGCAGTTCCACCGGCCGGTTCCGGCCCCTGTACGGCCCGGCCACCATCAGGGGCGCCCATGCACCCTGCGCGGCCCGTGCACCCGAGGAACGGGCGCACGAATCGCCCGGACAGTGACCCGGCACCCTGCACGGGCGTTGTCCCTGCATGAGCATGCTGCACTCGACAGCCGGACCGGTTCGCCGCCGCCTGACCGCTCCGACGCCCGAAGAATCGGTTCCTCAGCCCGGTCCGGCGCCCCGGGAGGCGGCACAGCCGCACACGACCGACCCGCCCATCTACCGGGCGATGCTGCGCCATTGGGAGAGTACGGGCCGGACCCTGCCGGGCCGCCAGGACCAGGAGTGGAACCGGATCATGACGACGCCGGTGTGGTCGGACCGGCCCGTCCGGATCAGCGCGTCTCGGGACCCGCGAGATGGCGGGCGATGACCATGCGCTGGATCTGATTGGTGCCCTCGACGATCTGCAGCACCTTGGCCTCACGCATCAGGCGCTCGACGGGGAAGTCGAGGGTGTAGCCGTAGCCACCGAGCACCTGGACCGCGTCGGTGGTCACCCTCATGGCCGCGTCGGTGCAGAACAGCTTCGCCATCGCCGCCTGCCGGGAGAACGGCAGGCCCGCGTCGCGGAGGCGCGCCGCCTCCAGATAGAGGGCCCGTCCGGCCTCGATCTGGGTGGCCATGTCGGCGAGCATGAAGCGCAGGCCCTGGAAGTCCGCGATGGGACGGCCGAACTGACGTCGTCCCGTCGCGTATCCGACGGCCTCGTCCAGGGCCGCCTGGGCGACCCCGATGGCGCAGGCGGCGATCCCGAGCCGTCCCGAGTCGAGCGCGGACAGGGCGATGGCGAAGCCCTGCCCCTCGTCGCCGATACGGCGGTCACCGGAGATCCGTACACCGTCGAAGTGCAGCTGGGCAGTCGGCGAGCCCTTCATGCCCATCTTCTTCTCGGGTACGGCCGCGTTGAGCCCCTCCGCGTCCCCCGGGACGAGGAACGCGGTGATCCCGCGGGCGCCGTCCACCCCGGTCCTTGCCAGCACCGTGTAGAAGTCGGCGATGCCGCCGTGCGTGATCCAGGCCTTGGTGCCGGTGAGCACCCAGTCGTCGCCGTCCCGTACCGCCTTCGTGCGCAGCGAGGCGGCGTCGGAGCCCGAGGCGGGCTCGGAGAGGCAGTAGGCGCCCAGCAGACCGCCCGAGAGCATCGCCGGGAGGTGGGTGGCCTGCTGCTCCTTGGTGCCGTATCCGGCGAGCGCGTGGCAGGCCAGGGAGTGGACGCTGACGCCGAGCCCGACGGTGAGCCTGGCCGCGGCCAGCTCTTCCAGCACCTGGAGGTACACCTCGTACGGCTGGTCACCGCCGCCGTGTGCGGAGTCGTACGGCAGTCCGAGCAGTCCGGACTCGGAGAGCAGGGTGAAGACCGCGCGCGGGAAGTGGCCCGCCTCCTCCTCCTCCGCCGCCCTGGGAGTGATCTCCTTGGACACGATGTCGCGGACGAGCTCGATGAGCTGCCGGGACTCCTCGGTGGGCAGGCGGCGTTCCACCGGCTGCGGGGCACTGTCGGACATGACGGCGCTCTCCTCCCTGTCGGGCGTTGCGGCGGTCGCGCGCGCGGGGTGTGAGCGGCGCCGCCGGGTGGTCCCGGGCGATGCCCGGAAATCTATGACTCCCCAGCCGATCCTGCCTGCTCGGATCACGAGAGGCGCTGGCCGGCGGCTGTGGCGCGTTGAGTATGCCCGATCGGAGCGCTTGCGTCACCGGGTACCCGGTGACCTTGATCAGGGAAATTGGTCCGAACCATTGACCCAACTGGTCTAGTCCATCTACGGTTCCCCCCATTGCTTATCGCGTCCATGCCAAAGCATGGATCCGGTCGGCACCCCCACACACAGAAGCCCTCCCCCACGAGGAGCCACAATGACCGGACTTCACCGTCCACGCGCCCGTTTCCGGGCGCTCGCAGCGACCGTCTGCACCGCCGCGCTCGGAGCCGCCCTTCTCGGCGTCGCCGGGACGTCGTCCGCGGGTGCGGCCCCCACCGCCGCCGCACCGACAGCCGCCGAGGCGGCCCCCGCCGCCGGCGGCGACAAGGTGGTCGGATACTTCACCAACTGGGGCGTCTACGAGCGCAATTACCACGTCAAGAACATCGAGACGTCCGGCTCGGCCGACAAGCTCACGCACATCAACTACGCCTTCGGCAACGTCCAGGGCGGCAAGTGCACCATCGGCGACAGCTACGCCGACTACGAGAAGGCGTACACCGCCGACCAGTCCGTCGACGGTGTCGCGGACACCTGGGACCAGGAACTGCGCGGCAATTTCAACCAGTTGCGCAAGCTGAAGAAGCTGCACCCGGACCTGAAGATCATCTGGTCCTTCGGCGGCTGGACCTGGTCCGGCGGCTTCGGTGAGGCCGCGCAGAATCCGGCCGCCTTCGCCGAGTCCTGCTACAACCTGGTGGAGGACCCCCGGTGGGCCGATGTCTTCGACGGCATCGACATCGACTGGGAGTACCCGAACGCCTGCGGCCTGAGCTGCGACACCAGCGGGCGTGACGCCTACGGCGGCCTTCTGTCGGCGCTGCGCACCAAGTTCGGCACCGGCAACCTGATCACCTCGGCGATCACGGCCGACGGCTCGGACGGCGGAAAGATCGACGCCGCGGACTACGCCGGTGCGGCGAAGTACCTCGACTGGTACAACCCGATGACGTACGACTTCTTCGGTGCGTTCGCGGCCAAGGGGCCGACCGCCCCGCACTCCCCGCTGACCTCCTACCCGGGCATCCCGACGGAGGGCTTCAACAGCGACGCGGCCATCTCCAAGCTCAAGGGCCTGGGCATCCCGTCGGAGAAGCTGCTGCTGGGCATCGGCTTCTACGGCCGCGGCTGGACGGGCGTCACGCAGTCGGAGCCCGGCGGCACGGCCACCGGAGCTGCCCCGGGGACGTACGAGGCGGGCATGGAGGACTACAAGGTCCTGAAGAACAGCTGCCCGGCCACGGGCACGGTCGCCGGCACCGCGTACGCCCACTGCGGCACCGACTGGTGGAGCTACGACACCCCGGCCACCATCGCCACGAAGATGGACTACAAGAACCAGCAGGGCCTGGGAGGCACCTTCTTCTGGGAGCTCAGCGGTGACACCACGAACGGCGAGCTGATCAAGGCGATCAACTAGCCGCGACGGGGTACACGCACGACAGGGCGGGCGAGGGGCGAGGTGCCGGGCGGGCGCCTCGCCCCTCTCTTACGCGCCCCCACGCCGGGATCGTCCCTTGTCACATGAGTCCGGCCTGGGTGACGAACATGGCCAGCACGACCACGAGCGTCCAGCCCAGGATGTGCTCCAGCACCTTCGGCCCGTCCTCGGGGCCGCCGGTGCGGGCACGGCGGGCGTGGGTCGTGTTCTCGGCTGCGCTCGCGGTCATGGCATCTCGCTCGGTCGTTCGGCAGTGGTCGTCCCCCGTGACCGACCACAGTGCCGGAGGGGCCGGCTCACGGGTAGAGACCCGGATCACTCCCGCCGCGGTCCGCAGGCCCTGCGTGCTGCGCCACCCGCCCCGGATCCCCTCTGCCGTAAGGGATCCGGGGCGGGGGCGGGCGCGGGGGGAGCGTGTCGGCTGTGCGGGACACCACACGGCACCTCAGTGCCGGAGCAGGCCCCTGAGCGCGGTGTTGAGCTCGAGGACGTTCACCCGGGGCTCGCCCACGAAGCCGAGGAGCCGGCCCGTGGTGTGTGCGGCGACGAGTTCCTCGACGTTCCTCACGTCGAGCTTGTTCACCTCGGCGACGCGGTGGACCTGGAGCTTCGCGTACGCGGGTGAGATGTCCGGGTCCAGGCCGGAGCCGGACGAGGTGACGGCGTCGGCAGGCACATCCGCGGGCCTCACCTCGTAGGAGGCGGTGGAGTTGGCCGCGACCACGGCCTTCTTCGCCTCGGTGACCCAGGCGATCAGCTCCTTGTTGTCGCCGGAGCGGTTGGTGGCGCCCGAGAGGATCAGGGAGTACTGCGTGTTGACGCTGTTGCTGCCCAGGCCGTTGGAGGGGCGCGGCTGGAACCACTTCAGGTCCGGCCGTGGGGCCTCCTCGGCATCGTCGGGGTCCTGCTTCGGCAGGTTGTACGTCTGGCCGATGAGGGAGGAGCCGACGACGCTGCCGCTGCCGTCCTTGATCTCGGAGCCGTTCGCCCGGTCGTGGAACAGGGCCTGGGCGACGCCGGTGACGGCGAGCGGGTAGATCACCCCGCACACCAGGGTGAGGACGAGCAGGGCACGCAGTCCGGCCCCGAACAGGCGCACGGTGTTGCCTACGGAGGTGTTGGTCATGGCGAATCAGCCGATTCCGGGGATGAGGGAGATGAGCAGGTCGATGATCTTGATGCCGACGAACGGGGCGACAAGCCCGCCGAGCCCGTAGACGCCGAGGTTGCGCCGCAGCATCCTGTCGGCGCTCATGGGCCGGTACCGGACGCCCTTCAGCGCGAGCGGCACCAGCGCGATGATGATCAGGGCGTTGAAGATGACGGCGGACAGGATCGCGGACTCCGGCGAGGCCAGACCCATGACGTTGAGCGTGTCGAGTCCCGGGTACACGACGGCGAACATGGCCGGGATGATCGCGAAGTACTTCGCGACGTCGTTGGCGATGGAGAACGTCGTCAGTGCGCCGCGCGTGATCAGGAGCTGCTTGCCGATCCCGACGATCTCGATCAGCTTGGTGGGATCGGAGTCCAGGTCCACCATGTTCCCGGCCTCCTTGGCGGCCGAGGTACCGGTGTTCATCGCCACGCCCACATCCGCCTGGGCGAGCGCGGGCGCGTCGTTCGTGCCGTCGCCGGTCATCGCGACGAGCTTCCCGCCCGCCTGTTCCCGCCTGATGAGCGCCATCTTGTCCTCGGGCGTCGCCTCGGCAAGGAAGTCGTCGACTCCCGCCTCCTCGGCGATGGCCTTGGCGGTCAGCGGGTTGTCACCCGTGATCATGACCGTCCTGATGCCCATCCGGCGCAGCTCGTCGAACCGCTCCCGCATGCCGTCCTTCACCACGTCCTTGAGGTGGACGACCCCGAGGACCCGCACGCCTTCCCGGTCCTCCACAGCCACCAGCAGCGGTGTGCCACCGGCCTGGGAAATCCGGTCCGTGAGCGCCTGCGCGTCCTCGGAGACGGTCCCGCCCCGCTCCTTCACCCAGGCGACGACCGAACCGGTCGCGCCCTTGCGGGTCCTCCTGCCGGGCATGTCCACGCCCGACATCCGGGTCCGGGCGGTGAAGGCGACCCATTCGGCGCCCGTCAGCTCGCCCCGGTGGCGTTCGCGCAGCCCGTACGCCTCCTTCGCCAGGACGACGATCGAGCGGCCCTCGGAGGTCTCGTCGGCGAGCGAGGACAGCTGGGCGGCGTCCGCGAGCTCTTCCTCCGTCACGCCCCCGACCGGCACGAACTCGGCCGCCTGCCGGTTGCCCAGGGTGATCGTGCCGGTCTTGTCGAGCAGCAGCGTCGACACATCGCCCGCCGCCTCGACCGCGCGCCCCGACATGGCGAGCACATTGCGCTGGACCAGCCGGTCCATACCCGCGATGCCGATGGCGGAGAGCAACGCACCGATGGTGGTGGGGATCAGGCAGACCAGCAGAGCGACGAGCACGATCATCGACTGCTCGGCACCGGCGTACACGGCGAAGGGCTGGAGGGTCACGACGGCGAGGAGGAAGGCGACGGTGAGGGACGCCAGGAGAATGTTCAGAGCTATTTCGTTGGGTGTCTTCCGGCGGGCCGCACCCTCCACGAGGCTGATCATCCGGTCGATGAAGGTCTCCCCCGGCTTCGTCGTGATCTTGATGACGACGCGGTCGGAGAGCACCTTCGTCCCACCGGTCACCGCGCTGCGGTCTCCGCCGGACTCCCGGATGACGGGGGCCGACTCGCCCGTGATCGCGGACTCGTCGACCGATGCGACGCCTTCCACGACGTCACCGTCACCGGGGATGACGTCGCCTGCCTCGCAGACCACCAGGTCCCCGATGCGCAGCTCCGTCCCGGCGACCCGCTCCTCACTCCCGCCGGTGACACGGCGGGCGACGGTGTCGGTCTTCGCCTTGCGGAGCGTGTCGGCCTGGGCCTTGCCCCGGCCCTCGGCCACGGCCTCCGCCAGGTTGGCGAAGACCGTCGTCAGCCAGAGCCAGCCGGCGACGGCCCAGCCGAACACGTCGGCCGGGTCCAGCGCCGCCAGCACGGTGGTGAAGACCGAGCCGGTCAGGACGACGAACATGACGGGCGACTTGATCATGACGCGCGGGTCGAGTTTGCGGACGGCGGCCGGAAGGGCCTTCAGCAGCAGCTCGGGGGTGAAGAGGGCGCTGCCGACGCGGCCGGCAGCCGGGCGGTGACCCGGCGGCGTGGTTCCGTGCGGAGCGCGGGCAGGGGTGACGGTGCTCATGAGGCGAGCCCTTCGGCGAGCGGACCCAGTGCGAGGGCGGGGAAGTAGGTCAGACCGGTGATGATGAGGATCGCGCCGACCAACAGCCCTGCGTAGAGGGGTTTGTCGGTGCGCAGCGTGCCCGCTGTCCCGGGTACGGGTTTCTGCCCGGCCAGGGAGCCCGCGAGTGCCAGGACGAGGACGATCGGCAGGAAGCGGCCGAGCAGCATCGCGATGCCGATGGTGCTGTTGAACCACTGGGTGTCGGCGTTCAGGCCCGCGAAGGCGGAACCGTTGTTGTTGGCGCCGGAGGTGTAGGCGTAGAGGATCTCGGAGAAGCCGTGCGCCCCGGTGTTGGTCATCGAGTTGCCCGGGGTCGGCAGGGCCATCGCCACGCCGGTGAATCCGAGCACGAGCGCGGGCGTGATCAGGATGTAGCAGGCCGCGAGTTTGATCTCGCGGGTGCCGATCTTCTTGCCGAGGTACTCCGGCGTCCGGCCGACCATCAGTCCGGCGATGAACACCGCGATGATCGCCATGACCAGCATGCCGTAGAGACCGGAGCCGACCCCGCCGGGTGCGATCTCACCGATCTGCATGCCGACCATCGTGATGCCGCCGCCGAGGCCGGTGTACGAGGAGTGGAAGGAGTTCACCGCGCCGGTCGACGTCAGCGTCGTGGCCACGGCGAAGAGTGACGAACCGGCCACCCCGAAACGGGTCTCCTTGCCCTCCATCGCACCACCCGCGATCTCGAACGCCGGTCCGTGGTGGGCGAATTCGGTCCACATCATCAAAGCCGTGAACCCGATCCAGATGGTGGCCATCGCGCCGAGGATCGCGTACCCCTGCCTGAGCGATCCGACCATCCGGCCGAAGGTGCGGGTCAGCGCGAACGGAATCAGGAGGATGAGGAAGATCTCGAAGAGGTTCGACAGGCCGTCGGGGTTCTCGAAGGGGTGGGCCGAGTTGGCGTTGAAGTAACCGCCGCCGTTGGTGCCCAGCTCCTTGATGGCCTCCTGGGACGCGACAGCTCCGCCGTTCCACTCCTGTGTTCCGCCCGTGAACTGGCCGACCTCGTGGATGCCGGAGAAGTTCTGGACGGCCCCGCAGGCGACCAGTACGAGGGCGCCGATCACCGAGACCGGCAGCAGGATGCGTACGGTGCCGCGCACCAGGTCGGCCCAGAAGTTGCCGAGCTCACCGGTGCGGGACCGGGCGAAACCTCTGACCAGGGCCACGGCCACCGCCATGCCGACAGCGGCCGAGAGGAAGTTCTGCACCGCGAGGCCGCCGGTCTGCACGACGTGGCCCATGGCCTGCTCGCCGTAGTACGACTGCCAGTTGGTGTTCGCCACGAAGGAAGCGGCCGTGTTGAAGGCCTGATCCGGGTCGATCGACGAGAATCCGAGCGAACCCGGAAGTATTCCCTGCACCCGCTGCATCAGGTAAAGGAAGAGAACACTCACCGCCGAGAACGCGAGAACACCGCGCAGATAGGCGGGCCAGCGCATTTCGGTGGTCGGGTCGGCACCGATGGCCTTGTATATCCACTTCTCCGGCTTGTAGTGCTTTTCGGAGGAGTAGACGCCGGCCATGTAATCGCCCAAGGGACGGCAGGCCAGCACAAGCGCGGCGATCAGTGCGAGCAGCTGGAGCACACCAGCGGTCTGGGAACTCATCACTCAGAACCTCTCCGGGTACAGGAGGGCGAGCACGAGGTATCCCAGCAGGGCGACGGCCACGACGAGGCCGGTAACGTTCTCGGCTGTCACAGCTTTGCCACCCCTCGGGCGATGAGGGCCACCAGCGCGAACACCGCGACCGTGGTGACGACGAAGGCCGTATCGGCCATCGTGAGCTCCTGAATGAAGAGATGAAATGAATCGACCGTTCGGCCAAGGAGAGCAAACCTCGACTTCGGTCCGGAAATGAACCGCCTTGACGGGGTCCATACGGCTGCGGGGAATCCTTTGACGCCGATCTGACGCGGCCGCCCGTCACCCGCCGCCGGGCACCGCACACGGCGGCCCGAGCGTGGTCCCGGACCTCTTGGCGCATCTCGTACGGTGACGCATCGGCCGCGTATCGGGCGCGCATCGGCCGCGTATCGGGCGCGTGAAGAAATAGCGGGTGCCTATATGAATCGCGTCAAGAATGCCGTGTCCGGCGCGTGGGACCGCGACACATCATGCGCAGTTGCACTCCGGGGACACGGGCACCCGGGCTCCCGGACAGCTGCGCCGGAAAGCGGGCCCCGAGTCGTTCGAACCGACTCCGGGCCCGCTTCGGTGCAACGCCGACCTGTACGGAACCGGCCGACCCGCAGTCCAGGAGACCGCCGCCCGGCTCACCGGTCGACGGGGTGGCCCTCGTCCCGGGCACGGCGCGTTTCCGTCCTTCCGCTCACGGCCGAGGCGCCCTGCGATCCGGCAGGGGCATCAGGTGATGCTCCACTGCTGCGCACGGTTGTTGTTGCAGGTCCATTGACGGACCTCGGCGCCCGGCGCGGTACCCCAGTTGTAGTTGTCGAGGCACAGCCCGCTGTGCCGGTTGACGAGCGTGGAATACCCCTCCCCTGTCGGAACCAGCCGCCACTGCTGCACTGTCGCGCCACTGCACGTCCACTGCTGGACGAGCGATCCGGGCGCGGTCGCGAAGTCCTTGTTGTCCAGGCAGAGCCCGCTGTGCCCGTTACGGATCCGGTAGTACCCGTCCTCCGAAGGCGTCAGGGACCAGTCCTGAACCGCGGCGCCGTTGCACGTCCACTGCCGCACCTCCGCTCCTGGCGTGGTCGCCCAGTTGTAGTCGTCCAGGCACAGACCGCTGTGCCGGTTACGGAGGACCACCGGTGCGGGAGCGGCGCCGGCCTCGCCCGACGGGCCCTGGAGAACTGTCGACGTCGAGACGGGGGTACCCAGGTTCGGAGTGCCGTCAGCGTTCCATGAGATCTTCTGTACCCGCGTCGTGCGGGTGGTGCCGCAGCCCTGGTTCGCCGAGGAGTTCGCGTGGTAGGCGATCCAGGTCTCGCTGCCGTCGGGCGACGTGAAGAACGAATGGTGCCCGGGCCCGAACACTCCTGCCGCGTCGTTGCGCTGGAAGATCGGCTGGGGCGCCTTGGCCCAGGACGCGGCGGCGAGGGGGTCGCCACCGCTGTACTCCAGCATGCCCAGCTTGTAGTTGGGGCCGTTGCAGTGGCTGGCCGAGTACGTCAGGAATGTGCGGCCATCGCGTTGCAGGGCGAACGACCCCTCGTTGACGGCTCCGTCCTGCCGTTCCCACGCGAGAGTCGGAGCGGATATCCGCGTGCCGTGGGCGCCGGCCGTCCACGGGTTCGACAGGGGTGCGATGTAGAGCGACTGCAGACCGTCCTGGGGGGAGAACGCGGAGTAGGTCATGTAGAGGGCGCCGTTGAGCCTGAGCACGCTCGCGTCGATCGCCCATCCGTTGTCCGGCATGAGATTGATGATGCCTCGGTCCGTGTACGGCCCGAGCGGGTCGGTTCCGGCGCTCTCCAGTGCGTGCGTCCGCCGAGGGCCACCGGACTGCTCGACCGAGTAGTACAGGTACCAGCGGTCGCCGATCATCTCCAGGTGGGGTGCCCACATCGCCGTTCCGGCCGTGCGGAAGACCACCTGTTCCGGCGCGTTGCGGAGACCTGCGACGGTCGTCGACCGACGCATGACGATGTCGGAGGACCATGTCGTCGCGACGTAGTAGTAGAAGCCGCCGTGGTGGACCAGCGTCGGGTCCGCGCTGTTCGGAACATCGACCACAGGGTTGGTGAAGGATGGGCCGGGTGCCGCCTGAGCACGGCCCGCGCCGGGCAGGCTCATGCCAATCGCAGTGATGAACGCGAGAGCGAGGAGAATTCCTCGCCCTACGGCTCTTCTTTCATGAACGAACAGCACATCTGCTCCTCGGGAAATATGAAGGGGGCGGGCGATGGACTGCGCTGCGCAGCCTTGAGGCCGCTCGCCACAGGACGGGGACGTGCGCCTCCCTGTGTGTTCGTGGCGGGACGTCTGCCCGGTGATGCCGGTGACCGCTCGGCAAACCCTCTGACGGAAGCGGCATCACTGCTGGTAGAACGTGGCGTCCTGGTCGGCGGTCGTCGTACCGACGTTCTGGACGTACAACAGGAAGTTGAAGTGCCGGACGTACTGGCCCGGAAGCCGGTATGCCTCGTAGGAGACGCCACTGGCCGCATCCGCCAGACCGGGCCGCTGGTAGAACGTCGCCGCGTCGGCGAAGGCTGCGGTGCCGTCGTTCTTCTCCACCCAGACCTCCCCGTTCCTCGCGCGCAGGTAGTAGCCCGGGAAGTTGGCGGACTCCAGCGAGACCGTTGCGCTGCCGGTGAGCCCACTCACGGTGCGGAACTGCGAGTCAGCGAGATTGCTGACGTTCGACTCGAGCTTTCCCCGGAATTCCCAGTGCCGGATGAAGCGGTCCGGGAAGTTGAAGGACGACAGACGCTTGGGGGTGGCACCATCGGCGACCGGGATGCCGAAATCGGGTGTGCCGTCGGCCTTCCAGTAGACCTTCTGGACTCGCGTCCTGCGGTTGGGGTCGTTGAGCGGATCGCCGGCGATGTCTTTGTAATTGCGGTCGTGGTAGACGAGGACGTCGCTCCTGTTGTCCTCCGAGGTCGTGAAGGAGTTGTGACCCGGGCCGTACTGGCCGGTGGCCGCGTTGGTGGCGAAGACGGGAGTGGCACTCTTCGACCATGCGGCGGGATCGAGCAGATTTCCGGTGGCCGAGGCGGTGAGCATGCCGAGGCAGTAGTTGCTGTCGGTCGCGGACGCGGAGTACGTCATGAAGACCTTGCCACCGTGCTGGATCAGAGCCGGACCCTCGTTGACCCGATAGCCGACGGTCTCCCAGCTGTACGTGGGCGCGCTCAGCCGTACCGGAGTGCCGCCGATGGTCCACGGGTTGACCATCCTGGCGATGTAGAGGTTGGAGTTGCTGTTGATCCCCGGGTCCTGCTGCGCCCAGCTGAGGTACCGGGAGCCGTTCACCACGAAGGTGGTCGCATCCAGCGCGAAGCTGTCCATCGGCGTCTTGATCTGGCCCTTTTCGATCCATCCACCGGTCAGCGGGTTCGCGGCCGAACTCTCGAGGACATGCATCCTGATCTTCCACACGTCGTCGGCGCGTCCTGCAGCGAAGTAGACGTACCACTTGCCGTCGATGAAGTGGATTTCCGGCGCCCAGATGTGTGCGCCCATCTCTCCGGTCGCGTGCTTCGTCCAGATCACCGTTTCGGGCGCTGTGGAGAGTGCCTGGATGGTCGTGGCCCGGCGCAGGACGATGCGGTCGTACTCGGGGACGGTCGCGGTGAAGTAGTAGAACCCGTCGGTGTGCTTGAAGATGTGCGGATCCGCCCGCTGATTCACCAAGGGGTTGGAATACGGGACGGCCGGCGAGTCCGGTGCGGCGGCTTGGGCGGGAGAGGGCAGCAGCAGGGTTGCCACCATGGCAACCCCGACCGCGAGAGCGCTGAAGATTTTACGGAACCCCACTCTGTCCTCCTCATGTGGCGACAGTGAGGCCGACGGCCGTCACTGGTAACCGTGCATTGGGTTGGGCTGGGCTGGGCTGGGCTGGGCTGAATGGACTTCCAGGCCTTCGCGTGTCACCGCACCCCGACATCCCTTCGCCCTCGCGTACCGACTGCGCATGCGTGGCCCGAAGCTCCACGGCCACCGACCGGGGCCGCGGAAATCACTCGGTGACATCTGGCATCGCGCCTGCCGTGCCGTGGGCTCTGACAAGCAGCAGCGCCTGCGGTGCGACTCAGGAGGTCCATCGCGTGGCGAGATTGTTAACGCTAACAGCCAGGGCGTCAAGGGTTGTGTCAAAGTTCGACTCCGCCTCGGCGGCCGATTGGCCCAGCCGGCCGGATGGAGCTCCGGCCTCACGCCGACACGCGAGGCGGATGACCTCAGGGCCACCCATCGCGTCTTCGACGCCTCATATCACCGCATCTATGGATCAATCGACCGGTGGGATTCGGATTCCGATCGCAGAGTCAGGCATCCCACCGCTCTTCGATGCCTTACACCTCCAGCCCTGGATGCCGGCCCACTGGAAGTGTGATGAGCCCCGCAAGGCCCGGCGGGTCAAGAATGGATAACCCGTCACCGAGGCCTTGAAGTCTCGATGTGTGAACGCTAACAATGATCAGCCTCTGGCCACTCCCGTCACGCCTCCCCTCGGCCACGGAGCCCTCCCACGGGGCGCCCGCCGGGACCCATCCACCCCCGGAGCACTGCCTTCACCGTGCTCCGGGGCCCACACGCAGTTGCGAGAGGACCCAACGACCATGAAGCGCAGAGCCCTTCTCGCCGCCGTCGTTCTGGCCGGCTCGATACTCACGGCCTGCTCCACCGAGCCGTCGTCCGGCGAGGACCCGGACGGCGAACTGGTTCTGGGATTCGCTCAGGTCGGCTCGGAAAGCGGCTGGCGCACCGCGAACAGCAAGTCCGTTCAGGAGGCGGCGAAGAAGGCCGGAATCACCCTCGAGTTCTCCGATGCACAGCAGAAACAAGAGAACCAGATCGAGGCGATCCGCGGTTTCATCCGGCAGAAGGTCGACGTCATCGCCTTTTCCCCTGTCGTGGAGTCAGGCTGGGGTGCGGTATTGAACGAGGCGAAGGCCGCCAAGATTCCGGTCATCCTCACGGACCGTGCGGTCGACCCCGAGAATTCCCCTCTCTACACGTCCTTCCTCGGCTCGGATTTTGTCGAGGAGGGTGAGGAGGCGGGAGTCTGGCTGATCAAGGAGTACGCGGACCGCAGTGGCACGGTAGACATCGTCGAGCTCCAGGGCACCACGGGGTCCGCTCCGGCGAACGACCGCAAGGCGGGTTTCGCCGAGGCCATCAAGCTGGACGCCAAGTTCAGGATCGTTGCTTCACGGTCGGGCGACTTCACCCGCGCCAAGGGCAAGGAGGTCATGCAGGCCATTCTGAATGCGCACAAGAGCCCTGATGTCCTGTACGCGCACAACGACGACATGGCTCTGGGCGCGATTGAAGCCATTGAGGAAGCAGGCATGGAACCGGGGACCGACATCAAGATCATCTCGGTCGACGGCACAAAGGATGCCTTCGTGGCCATGAAGGCCAAGAAGATCAATGTCATCGTGGAGTGCAATCCGCTGCTCGGTGACCAACTGATGCGGCTGGTCAGGCAGGTGGCAGCCGGAAGGAAGGTTCCCCGTCGCGTCGAGACGGTTGAGGACGTCTACACCCAGGAGGAGGCCGAGGAGGCTCTGCCGAGCCGCCAGTACTGATGGGCGGCCGACAGCCGCGTCGCACAGTCGGCGATCGGTCACTCCGCCCCGTCGCCCCGTCGCCCTCAACGTATCGGCGGACGAAGCTGACCGAGGCAGCACGGGTCGCGCTGCCTACGGAACCTCCCCGAGCCGCCACACACACCTCCTGCCGCCTGCTCCGCGTTCAACGGGCGCGCGTATGAGCGGCGTTGCCGTAGTAGGCGTCCGGTCCGTGCTTCCGCGTGAAGTGCCTGTCCAGGAGATGCTGCGGCGGGGCCGACGCGGCCTCGAGTGCCGGCTGGAGCGCCAGCGTGTGCAGGGCCATTTCGGCTACGGCTTCGCAGATGATGGCGTTCTCGAGCGAAGCCGTGGCGGTGGCCCCCCACGTGAAAGGGCCGTGACGCGAAACGAGCGCCCCGGGGACGTCTTCAGCACGCCGGGGGTCGCCTTCCAGCAGCGCGACGATCACCTGGCCGGTGTTGTACTCGTAGTCCTTACTGCACTGTTCAGCGGTGAGATCCGCTGTCACGGGGATGGCCCCGTTGAACGTGTCCGCATGTGTCGTACCCAGCACGGGTACGGGACGCCGGGCCTGGGCGAAGGCGACCGCGTGGGTCGAATGAGTGTGGGTGACTCCCCCCACCGAGGGAAAGGCCAGGTAGAGGCAGCGGTGGGTCTCTGTGTCGGTGGACGGCTTGAGGCTCCCTTCCACGACACCGCCGTCCTCCAGAGCGACGACCACGAGATCTTCCTCGGTGAGATCGGCGTAGGAGACGCCGGACGGCTTGATGACGAACACACCTGCGTCACGGTCCACTCCACTCACGTTCCCCCAGGTGAGCGTGGCGAGTCCCGCCTCCGGGATCCGCAGGTTGGCCGCCAGCACCTCGCGGCGGAGCTTCTTGATGGGGGTCTCGCTCACTACGTTCTCACCGGGCCTTCTGGGATCGGCAGCAGTTCTCCGGAAGCGGAGCCGTCGGAGCCTGCGGCCACGTCGAGTGTGTCGGGCATGGGTGCGTGTCGGCCGCGAGGGCAGCGGCTCTATGCCAATCAGATTGTGAGCGCTAACATCACCACACTCAAGACCCCGGGTGCACCAACTTCCCTGTCGCCCTGCACCAGGCAGGGGGCAGAATGTGTGCGCGCACAAGAGGGGCGGGTCATCGACCACGCCCCGGCGTGGCCCCGGGCGGTACCTTGGACATGCTGTTCGCTCGAGGAAGGAAGAGGATTGACCCAGCTCCCAGATGTGGCGAGAGCCCCCACGATGGCGGACGTCGCTCGCGCGGCGGACGTGTCCCATCAGACGGTCTCGCGCGTCCTCAGTGGTCACCCGAACGTGAGCGCCAAGACGCGCGCCGCGGTGACACAGGTGATCGAGCAGCTGGGTTATCGCCGCAACTCGGCGGCTCGCGCCCTCGCCACCCGCCGCACCCACACGCTCGGTGTCATCGCGGTGAACACCACCCTGCACGGGCCCGCAAGCACCCTGTCGGGTGTCCAGGAGGCGGCTCGGGAGCGTGGCTACCTCGCTTCGGCCGTCACCCTGCGCATGGCCAATCAGGCCGCGCTCACGGAGGCCATGCAGCACCTCACGACGTGGGGGGTGGAGGGTGTCATCGCCATCACCCCCCAGCGTGACGCCGTGAAGGCCTTGGCCGCGCTCGACACCCCATGCCCTGTCGTCACCGTGGAAGGCGGCCACACCCTCGATCTGCCCGGGGTGTCGCTGGACCAGAATCTGGGCGCCCGGATGATCACGGAGCATCTCCTCGCCACCGGGCACTCCACGGTGTGGCACGTCGCGGGGCCTCAGGACTGGCTGGAGAGCGAAGCGCGGACCGCGGGGTGGGAGAGCGCCCTGCGCGACGCCGGCGCCACGGTCCCGCCGCCACTTCGAGGCGACTGGAGCCCCATGTCGGGGTACAGGGCCGGCCAGCAGCTCGCGGGCCACGTCCTGGCCTCACCCGGACGTGGGGACGGTCTGACCGCCGTGTTCGTCGCGAACGACCAGATGGCGCTCGGGGTACTGCGCGCCTTTCGGGAAGCCGGCGTGCAGACGCCCACGGACGTCGCGGTCGCCGGCTTCGACGACATTCCCGAGGCGGAGTTCTTCCCGCCCCCGCTCACGACGATCCGTCAGGACTTCACCTCACTGGGCCGAAGCAGCATCGCGCTGCTCCTGGACCACATCGAGGGCCGGACCACCGAGTCGACCCACCTCACCGTCGCGCCGGAGCTCATCGTGCGGGCGAGCACCGCGCGCCGGAACACTCCACGCGCGGAATGACACCCATTGACTCGAACCTCCCTGTTCCGAGAGCGCGGTCGGCCGCCTCAGCGGAAACGCACCACGGTGCCCGGCTCTCACGGTGCGTCACGCCCCGGGTCTGAGCAGTACCTTGCCGACAGCCGGGCCGGCCGATTCGGAGAGCTGTAGGGCGTGCCGATAGGCATCCAGGCCGAAGGTGTGCGTGATCAGAGGGCGGGTGGAGAGCAGTCCCGAGGTGAAGGCCCGTACGGCACGGACCCACGCCGCTGATGTCGCTCCGAGGACGCACTGCACGTTCAGTTGCCGCTTCATGAGTTCCGCAGGGTCGAGCAGGTCCGGGCCCAGGCCCGTACTCGTACCGATGAGACGACCGCCCTTCCGAAGTGTTCCGACTGCCTGCTGCGAGGTGGTGTGCGCATCGACGGTGTGGATGGCAACGTCGAATTCCCGCGGCAGAGACTCACCGAGAGCGATGTAGGCGTGTGCGCCGAGCGCCAGGGCCAGGCCCTCACGGCCCGCGCCGGAACCCACCACGGTCACCCGCTTCGCGCCGGTGGCCACGAGGAATTGGACGACCAGGAGACCGAATACCCCGTCGCCCAGCACTGCGATGCTCTCCAGAGGCAGGGGACGCGCCTTGAGCACGGCGGCCACCGCGCAGGCGGCCGGCTCGAGCAGGGCGGCTGCGGCAAGATCTGCGTCGTCGGGAAGCACATGCAGGTGCCGCGCGGGGATCACGAGCGTTTCGGCCATGCCACCGGGCTGGGTGAACCCCGTCTCCTCGTAACCCGATTCGCACAGCGTGCTCTCACCCAGGTGGCACCGCTCGCAGATCTGACATCCCCGGGCACTTTCGCCGACGACCTTCCGGCCGAGAAGCCCTGCAGGCACCCCACTGCCCACCCGCTCCACGGTTCCGGACCACTCATGGCCGGGCGTGAGTGGATACCGCACATAGCCGTCGGGTCTAGCGCCGCGGAGTATGTCGGTGTCGCTTCGGCAGATCCCGTTGCTGTGTACGCGGACCAGCGCTTCGGCCGGGCCGGGTGACGTGACCGGCTGCGATATCAGCTGGTGCGCTCCCGGCCCGGTCACCAGGATCGCGGCACTCATCGTTCACCGTCCAGGAAGTGGTGGTGCCGCAGAGCCTCTTCCGGTCGGCGCGGACTGCTGCCGTGCCGGAGTCCTTGTCTTGCGACGATCATCACCATGGCCCGATCTGTTCGGTATATCGAATGACGTTCGAGATGTTGGCGGTACGTTAGAGGCGGCGCCGAAACGAAGTCAATGGGCGTGCGCGCCGCTGCCCGGATCCGCGAGGACCGGGCCTTCGCCCTCGACTGCTCCCGTGAGGGGCGTGCCGACGACCCGGCCCTCATTCAGGGCCGGGCACAGCACGTTCTCCCGTCAGTCCGTCGTGAAGCTCAATACCGTGGTGGACCGGTACACCTCGCCGGGCCGCAACAGGGTGGTCGGATCACTCGCCCGATTGGGCGAATCCGGGAAGTGCTGGGTCTCCAGGGCAATTCCCGCATAGGCGCGGTACGGCCTGCCGCCCTTACCGGTGACTTCTCCGGAGAAGCCGTTTCCGGTGTACACCTGCATGCCTGGTTCCGTGGTCCGGACTTCGAGGCGCCGTCCCGATACCGGAGCGTGGAGAACGGCCGCCCTACGGAGCTGGGAAGGCCGCGCCGGGTAGAGGACCCAGTTGTGATCGAACCCGCCGCCCGCGGTGACGAGCTGTGCGTCGGTGTGGGTGAGCACGTCGGACAACCGCCGGGGACGGCGCAGGTCGAACGGAGTGTCGCTGACCGGCCGGTGAGGGCCTTCGGGGATGAGCTCGGCGTCGACCGGCGTGAACAGGGGTGCGTCGATCTGGAGATGGTGCGCCAGGATGTTGCCGCGGTCCTCTCCCTCGAGGTTCCAGAAGGCGTGGTTGCTGAGGTTGACGACTGTCGGGGCTTCGGCCTCGGCCCGGTAGGACATGGTCAGGTTGTCCTCCCGGTCAAGCGTGTAACTCACGCGGATGTTCACGGCGCCCGGGAACCCCTGGTCCCCGTCCGGGCTGTGCAGGAAGAGCCGGACGCCGGTGCGGTTGGCGGAGTGAAAGGGTTCGCAGCGCCAGGACCGCTGATCGAACCCGTCGGGCCCGCCGTGCAGGCTGTGACCGGTTTCCTGCGTGTCGAGGCGATGGGTGACCCCGTCGACGGTGAGCCGGCCGTGAGCGATGCGGTTCGCGTAACGGCCCACCGTCGCACCGAAGTAGCGGGCCCCGCCCTGGAGCGCCCCTGCGTCCCGGGGTGAGAGGACGACATCCGCGAGGCGGCCCCACCGGTCGGGCACGACGAGGGAGTGCAAGCGGGCGCCGCGCGTGTGGACTTCTGCGCGTGCCCGGCCGGGGAATCCGAAGACCCACCGGTCACCCGTCCCGGTGTCCGCCGATCGGAAGGGTCTACGGACCCGCCCGGAGGGCTCGCACGTCTTCGGCCGGGGCAGTCCGCCCACTGATTCCTGTGGATGTCCCATGGTCTGTGTTCCCTTGGACGTGTGGCGTACCCGGGTGCGGTACCGGGCAGAGGGCGGGCGGCCGCGGCGCGGGGTGCACGGGCGGGCCGACCGGTGGGAGGCGAGGCGTTCGAGGCGTCAGTCGGCGGCGGGGCGACGACCACTCATCAGGCGCTGCAGCACGATGAAGACGAGCAGCAGGGCCCCGATGACGATGCGGGTCCACCAGGAGCTGAGCGTGCCCTGGAAGTTGATGACCGTCTGGATCATGCCCAGGACGAGAACGCCCATGGCCGTGCCCAGGACGAACCCCGAACCTCCCGTCAGGAGGGTGCCGCCGATGACGGTGGCGGCTATGGCATCGAGCTCCAGACCCATGGCGTGCAGGGCGTAGCCGGAGAGCATGTAGAAGGTCAGCAGCACACCGCCGAGTGCGGAGCACAGACCGCTGATCGCATAGACGGCGACCTTTGTCGTGCCGACCGGCAGACCCATCAGACGGGCGGAGTTCTCGTTGCCGCCCAGGGCGTAGACGTTGCGGCCGAACCGGGTGTGGTGGAGGGTCACGAAGGCGACCACCACCACCACCAGCGCGATGACCACGGAGATGGAGACGAAGAGTCCCCCTGGTGCGTAGAGACGCGTCTGCGCGATCTGCACCGTCGTGGGGTCGCTGATCGAGATGGACTCGGTGCTGATGGTGTAGCACAGGCCCCGGGCGAGGAACATGCCGGCGAGGGTGACGATGAACGGCTGGATCTCGAATGTGTGGATGATCCAGCCCATCAGGGAGCCCCCTGCGCCTCCCACCAGCAGCACCAGAGGGATGACGGAGACCAGCGGCCACTGGTGCTGCTCGACCAGCCAGGCGGTGAGCATCGTCGACAGGGCGACCACCGAACCGACGGAGAGGTCGATGCCACCGGTGAGGATGACGAAGGTGACGCCGACGGCGACGACCAGGAGGAAGCCGTTGTCGATCAGGAGGTTGAGCACGACCTGGGTGGAGAAGAACCCGTCGTAGCGCACCGAGCCCACGGCGAACATCGCCACCAGCAGGACAGCGGTGACCATCAGGGGGATTCGGGCGCGACTGCGCGGTGAGGCAGTCGCGCGGAAGGGCCGGGTGAGGGTCGCGGCGGCGCCCGCGATGCCGGTGCTCATGCACGTACCTCCTGCTGCCGCGGGGCCTCGCCCGCCGTGGTGTGTGATCCGGGGGGCGCCGTTTTCCTACGGCGGTGCAGTGCCTTGGCCCGGAATACCGGGGACTGCACGAGGCAGACGACGATGACGACGACTGCCTTGAAGACGAGGGTGACCTCGGGGGGAACGCCCAGGGTGTACACGGTGGTCGACAGCGTCTGGATGATCAGTGCACCCAGGACGGTGCCGCCGATGGAGAAGCGCCCACCGGTGAGGGCCGTGCCTCCGACGACGACGGCGAGGATCGCGTCGAGTTCGATCCACAGTCCGGCGTTGTTGCCGTCGGCGCTGGAGACGTTGGAGCTGATCATCAGACCGGCGATGGCGGCGCACAGGGCGCTGAAGACGTAGACCACGGTGAGGACGCCGGCTGCGCGGATGCCCACCAGGCGGCTGGCTGTGGGATTGCCGCCCACCGACTCGATCAGCAGGCCCAGTGCGCTGCGCCGCGTGATGGCCGAGGTGAGCGCGACGACGGCCGCCGCGAGCAGCACGGCGAAGGGGAACATGAGCCAGTAGCCCCCGCCGATCATCTTGTAGGGGCTGCTGCTCACCGTGATGATCTGTCCGTCGGTGATCAGCTGGGCGACGCCGCGGCCGGCCACCATCAGGATGAGGGTGGCCACGATGGGCTGGACGCCGAGTCGTGAGACGAGCAGCCCGTTCGCCAGGCCGAGTACCGACGCCACACACAGCGCGATGACGACTGCCGTGGCCATGGTGCCGACGCTGCCGGGGTCCGCGGAGGTTGCTATGTGCTGGCAGGCGAGCGCGCCGGCGATGGCGACGGTGGAGCCGACGGAGAGGTCGATACCGCGAGTGGCGATGACGAGCGTCATGCCGAGCGACACCAGGATGAGTGGAGCGCCGAACTGCACGATGTCGATGAGGCTGCCGTAGAGGTGGTCGTTGCGTACGCGCACGGCGAGGAAGTCGTGCGTGAAGGCGAGGTTGCCGAGCAACAGGGCAAGCAGGATGAGCGAGGGCCACAGGAGTCGGTGGCCGGCCAGCCGCTTCCGGAGGCCGTCGGCCGCTGTGGCCTTGGCAGGCTGCGGGGTCATGAATGCGCTCCGGTGGCGATGGTGGCCAGAATGCGTTCGGGTGTGACGCTGTCGTCGTTCGTGAGGGTGGCGACCATGCGGTGGTCCCGCAGCACCGCGATGCGGTGGCTGAGGCGCAGGACCTCTTCGAGTTCCGCGGAGATGAACAGCACGGCGGTGCCCTCCGCCGCGAGCCGGGCCACGAGCTTCTGGATCTCGGCCTTGGCCCCGATGTCGATGCCCCGGGTGGGCTCGTCGAGGATCAGCAGTTTGGGGTCCGTCAGCAGCCAGCGAGCCAGCAGGACCTTCTGCTGGTTGCCTCCGCTGAGGTGGCGCACCTGGGCCTCGGGGGCGGCGGGCCGGATGTCCAGGGCGTCGATCCAGTGCCGCGCCAACTCGTCCTGCTTGGCCCGGGACAGAGGCTTGGTCCAGCCACGGGCGGCCTGCAGTGCGAGCACGATGTTCTCGCGGACGGTCAGTTCACCCACGAGCCCCTCGGACTTGCGGTTCTCCGAGCAGAACGCGATCCGGCGGGCGATGGCGTTGCGCGGAGTGCGGAACGAGACCGTCTCGCCTTCCACACTCAGCTCGCCTGCATCTGCGCTGTCCGCGCCGAACAGCAGGCGGGCGGCCTCGGTGCGACCGGAGCCGAGGAGCCCGGCCAGCCCGATGACCTCTCCGGGACGGATGTCCAGGTCGTACGGTTCGATGAATCCGGTGCGCGTCAACTGCCGCGCCCGGAGGAACGGCTCGCCACTGGCGCGTTCGGACGCTTCGCGGTGGGCTTCGTCCGAGAGCTGGTCGAGTGTGGCCAGCGCGCCGCCGATCATGCGCTGTACCAGGGAGACAGGGGTGAGTTCGGCTATGGGGTACTCACCCTCCAGTCGGCCGTTGCGCAGGATCGTGACGCGGTCGCAGATCTCGAAGACCTGATCGAGGAAGTGGGTGACGAACAGAATGGCCACGCCGCGGTCCCGCAGGCGGCCTACCAGCGTGAACAGTTGCGCGACTTCCTCGCGGTCAAGACTGGAGGTGGGTTCGTCCAGCACGAGGACCTTGGCCGATACGTCCACGGCCCGGACGATGGCGACCAGTTGCTGCACGGCGAGGGAGTGTGTGCTCAGCGGGCTGGTGACATCCAGGTCGAGGTCCAGTTCCGTCAGGAGTTCCCTCGCCCGCAGCCGCAGCGCCGACCAGTGGATGAGACCGAACCTGCGGGGTTCCCGGCCGATGAGGATGTTCTCCGCGACGGAGATGTTCGAGCAGAGGTTGACTTCCTGGTAGACGGTGCTGATGCCCGCACGCTGGGCCTGGAGGGGGTCGCCGAACTCCTGCGGCCGTCCGTCGACGAGAATGGTGCCGTCGTCGGCCGGGTGCACGCCGGTGAGAACCTTGATCAGAGTGGACTTCCCCGCGCCGTTCTCGCCCATCAAGGCGTGAACCTCACCGGGGTAGAGCCGCAGGGCTACCCCGTCCAGGGCGAGCACACCCGGGAACTGCTTGCGGATTCCGTGGGCTTCCAGTACCGGCCGTCGCTGGTCGGCTGTCTCTGCCTGGGGGGTGGGTGGGGCTGCCATCCGCCCTCCTCTCCTGAGGTGTGGCCGAAGGAGGCGCACCGAGTCGGGGCCTCCTCCGGTGCCGGTCGGACGTGCGTCAGTACTTACGGGTCGGCAGTGCGGCCTCTGCCTTGTCCTGCGGGAAGACTCCCTCTTCGGTCTCCACGCGGGCCGGCACGCTCTCCCCCGCTGCGACCTTCTTGGTCAGCTCCATCAGCTGGTCGCCGAGCAACGGGTTGCACTCGACGACGACGTTGATCTTGCCTGCAGCCATCGCGACGAAGGCGTCCTTGATCCCGTCCACAGAGATGATCTTGATGTCGGTGCCCGGCTTCTTGCCCGCTTCCTCGATCGCCTGGATCGCGCCGAGTGCCATGTCGTCGTTGTGGGCGTAGAGGACGTCGATGTCCTTCTGGGACTTCAGGAAGGCCTGCATGACCTCCTTGCCCTTGGCGCGGGTGAAGTCGCCGGTCTGCGAGGCGGTGATCTTGAACTTGTCGTCACCCTTGATGACATCGGCGAATCCGGCCTTGCGGTCGTTGGCCGGGGCCGAACCGGTGGTGCCCTGGAGTTCGACGATGTTGACCGGCGCGTCCTTGCCCTCGTACTCCGCCGTCAGCCACTCACCGGCGGACTTGCCCTCCTTGACGAAGTCCGAGCCCAGGAAGGACTTGTAGAGCGAAGTGTCCTCGCTGTCCACCGCACGGTCGGTGAGGATCACCGGGATGCCGGCGTCCTTGGCTTCCTTCAGGACGGTGTCCCAGCCGGACTCCACCACCGGCGAGAAGGCGATGACGTCGACCTTCTGCTGGATGAAGGTGCGGATCGCCTTGATCTGGTTCTCCTGCTTCTGCTGCGCGTCGGAGAACTTGAGGGTGATGCCGGCCTTCTTCGCCGCCTCCTGGACGGACTTGGTGTTGGCGGTACGCCACCCGCTCTCGGCGCCGACCTGGGCGAAGCCGAGCACGATCTTGCCGTCGGAGTCGCCCCCACCGGCGCCCGCGGATCCGGATGCGGGGTTCTCCGTGGAGCAGGCGGTCAGCGCCGAGGACGCGATGAGGGCGATGCTGACGGCCAAGGCAGCTCTGCGAGCCATGATGGGTGTCCTTTCGGGATACACGAGATTCACGTCGACGCGACCACGAGGCGGTCTCCGCAGGCGAGTTGAGCCCTGTTCGAGCGATGGAGCCGGCAGCGGGAACGAGCACTGACAGGCCCGCCGCGAAGGGTGGGTGCCGCAGCATTGTGAGCGCTAACAGCCCAACATCTCAATCCCTTGACGCGCGTTACTTTTCCGTTATCTTGCTACCTGCCTCAGGTCGGCCGACCCCTCTTCCGCCGGCAACCGCACCGCCACAGGGGTCGCCGTGACGCAAACGGGACGTGAAACGGGCGAATGGATCAGCATCAATTGCCCGCAACCAGACAAAATTCGATCCACGCATCAACCGGCGGCACACACGGTCACCTCTCACGCGAGGGGTGCAGACACGGCGCGACTCTTGATTTCGCGATTGTTAGCGCTCACACTCCGAGTGTCGAGCAAGCCCGCTCCCTGGGCCCACGCAAGCCGCCGCCCTCCTGCCGGCCGCTTGCTGTTGAACAACTTCCTCGAAAGGCACACCTGGTGACGTCACCCCCTCCCCCCGCGCCCCCCGTCCCTACGCGTTCCGAGCAGTACACCGTGGGAGTCGACTTCGGCACCCTGTCGGGCCGCGCCGTGGTGGTGCGCGTACGGGACGGGGCGGAGCTGGCCACCGCGGTACACGACTACCCGCACGGAGTGATCGAGCGGAATCTGCCCGGCACCGGCGCACCACTGCCGCCCGACTGGGCCCTGCAACACCCCCAGGACTGGGTCGGCGTGTTGCGCCACGCCGTTCCGGCGGCTGTCGCGACGGCAGGCATCGATCCCGTCTCGGTCATCGGCATCGCCACCGACTTCACTGCCTGCACCGTGCTTCCCACGCGTGCGGACGGGACCCCGTTGGCCGAGACGGAACTCGCCGACCGCCCTCACGCCTGGCCGAAGCTGTGGAAGCACCACGCCGCGCAGGGTCAGGCCGATCGCATCAACGCTCTCGCTCACGCACGGGGCGAGAAGTGGATCTCGCGGTACGGCGGCAAGATCTCGGCCGAATGGCAGTTCGCCAAGGCCCTGCAGGTCCTGGAAGAGGACCCGCAGGTGTACGACTCCTGTGCCCGCTGGATCGAAGCGGCGGACTGGATCGTGTGGCAGCTCACCGGTGCGGAGTCGCGGAACGCCTGCACCGCCGGGTACAAGGGCATCTACCAGGACGGCTCCTATCCCAGCGAGCAGTACCTGGCCGGCCTGGACCCACGCTTCTCGGACTTCGCCCGGACCCGGCTCGAGTTCCCTCTGTCCGCACTCGGCTCCCGCGTGGGATCGCTGTCCGCCCGGGCCGCCGACTGGACCGGCCTTCCTGCCGGTATCGCCGTCGCGGCCGGCAACGTCGACGCCCATGTGACCGCTGCGGCCGCCCAAGCCGTGGAGGACGGGCGTCTGCTGGCCATCATGGGCACCTCCACCTGCCATGTCATCAGTGCTCCTGTGCTGGCCGACGTCCCCGGGATCTGCGGTGTCGTCGCCGGAGGCATCGTGGAGGGCACCTACGGTTACGAGGCGGGGCAGAGCGCTGTCGGCGACATCTTCGCCTGGGCCCTGCGCCAGGGCGTCCCGGTGGAGTACCTCGAAGAGGCGGCGTCCTCGGGCGAGGATCTGCACACCCTGCTGACCCGCAAAGCGGCGCAGCAGCCTGTCGGGGGGCACGGGCTGGTCGCCCTGGACTGGATGAACGGCAACCGTTCCGTTCTGGTCGACCACCACCTCTCCGGTGTCATCGTGGGACTGACCCTGGCCACCCGGCCCGAGGACGTCTACCGCGCGCTCCTGGAAGCCACCGCCTTCGGCACCCGTGTCATCGTGGAGACGCTGGAGAGCGGCGGCGTCCCGGTGAACGAGTTCATCGTGGCCGGCGGCCTGGCCAAGAACCAGTTGCTCATGCAGATCTACTCCGACGTACTGCGCCGTCCTGTCTCCCTCGCGGCCTCGCAGCAGGGACCGGCACTCGGCTCGGCCATCCACGCCGCCGTCGCTGCGGGAGCGCACCCTGACGTGCGTACCGCGACGGCCGCCATGGGCAGCCTGAAACGCGACGCCTTCACGCCCGACTCCGCGCGCGCCGACGCCTACGACGCGCTCTTCGCCGAATACCGGCTGCTGCACGACCACTTCGGCACCGGCGACCTTCTGCACCGCCTGAGGAACGTACGCAACAACGCGATCGCTTCCCTCTGACACCGGCCACCACGCCCGCAATGCTCTGCGCGCGGCCCCACCACGTACATGACTACCCTTCAGGAGCGCCCGTGCCCAGCCCCGCATCATCCGTCCACGAGATCTGGTTCCTCACCGGAAGCCAGGGCCTCTACGGCGAGGAGACCCTGCACCAGGTGGCCGAGCAGTCCGGGCGGATCGCCGCTGCTCTCGCCGAGGCGAGCGACCTCCCGGCTCGCATCGTGTGGAAACCCGTTCTGACAGAGGCCTCCTCGATCCGGCGCATGTGTCTCGAGGCCAACAGTGACGATCGCTGCGTAGGCCTCATCGCCTGGATGCACACCTTCTCCCCCGCGAAGATGTGGATCTCCGGCCTGGACGCCCTGCGCAAGCCCCTGCTCCACCTCCACACCCAGTCGAACGTCGCCCTGCCCTGGGCCACCATCGACATGGACTTCATGAACCTCAACCAAGCCGCGCACGGCGACCGCGAGTTCGGGCACATCCAGTCCCGCCTCGGGGTGGCCCGCAAAACCGTGGCCGGCCATGTCACCGACCCCATGACGGTTGCCCGGGTCACCACCTGGGCCCGCGCCGCAGCCGCCCGCTCCGAACTCGCCATGCTCAAGGTCGCCCGCTTCGGTGACAACATGCGCGACGTGGCCGTCACCGAGGGCGACAAGGTCGAGGCGCAGCTCCGCTTCGGGGTGTCCGTCAACACCTACGGCGTCAACGACCTCGTCGCCGCGGTCGACAGCGCGGACGAGGCAGTGGTCAGCGCCCTGGTCAAGGAGTACGACGACACCTATCGCCTGGCACCGGAGCTGCGGGCCGGGGGCGAACGGCACGAGTCGCTCCGCTACGCGGCGCGGATCGAAGTGGGTCTGAACACCTTCCTCGACGACGGCGGGTTCAAAGCCTTCACCACCAACTTCGAGGACCTCGGCGGGTTGCGCCAGCTCCCCGGTCTCGCCGTGCAACGTCTCATGTCCCGGGGCTACGGCTTCGGAGGCGAGGGCGACTGGAAGACCGCCGTCCTGCTGCGCGCTCTCAAGGTCGCCGCCGCGGGCCTCCCCGGCGGGACCTCCTTCATGGAGGACTACACGTACGACCTCACGCCCGGCAACGAAGTCATCCTGGGCGCGCACATGCTCGAGGTCTGTCCCACGATCGCGACCGGCACTCCCAGTTGTGAGATCCATCCGCTGGGCATCGGCGGCCGCGAGGACCCTGTACGGCTGGTGTTCGACGCCGCCCCGGGCCCCGCCGTCGTTGTCGGCCTGGCCGACCTCGGGGACCGCTTCCGCCTGGTCGCCAACGACATCGACGTCGTGTCCCCGACTGAGCCCTTGCCCGCCCTTCCCGTGGCCCGCGCCGTCTGGCGGCCCCGCCCCGACCTGCGAACCTCCACCGAGTCATGGCTCACGGCAGGCGGCCCGCACCACACCGTGCTGAGCACCGCGCTGACCACGGAGCACCTGGACGATCTGGCCGAGATGCTCCGCATGGAACTCGCCGTCATCGACGGGGCGACGAACGTACGGCAGTTCACGCGCGAACTCCGCTGGAACCAGGCGTATCACCGCCTCGCTCTGGGGTTGTGACGCTGCCGGAGCCGCACTCCCGAGCAGGGACGACCTGATCAGGGCGTACATGGTGAACTGTTCGGTCAGGAGAGGGGCCTGGGCGGGTTCTGGACCCGTCCGGGCCCCCTCCTGCGTGCGCGTGCGCCTCCGTGCCCCGGTCGGCGTTCACGTTCCACTGCATACGCTCAAGACTTTCGGAACAACGCGGCCCTGTCTTGAACATCTCCTCACACGCGGGCCCGAATCAGAATACAGAAACGCCCGTTCCTACCTCTGTCCATTTCGTTCATCTGCCCGGGCAGATGAAGAGGGGCACGCGAGGTTCGGAATATCGAACGCGTGCCACGGTGTCGCCGGAACCATAATTTCCGGGCAATGCCGAGTCAACGCCCAGGACGCCTTTCGACGACTTGATGACCGAGCAGGCGCGGCGGGCTGTGGCAGGCGCAGGGAATTACGTCACAGGCATTGACGCCGCATCGGCAGACCTCTAATTTCTGACCGCCCCACCGAACTTGGTTCGAGATTACGAACGTAGGAACGACAATTCACCGCACACGTCGCACCTCCATGCCATCAGTCCGCCCCAGCGCCCGACCCCCAGCGAGAAACCCGGAGTTACGATGAGTTTTCCATCCCTCCCCCGAGCCCTGTCGCGCCGTTCATTCCTCGGCGCCGCCGCAGCCACTTCCGTGGCTCTGGCCACCGATATGTCCCTAGGGGCTCGAACAGCTCACGCCGCCGATTCGGCATACGTCATGGGCTATTTCACCGAGTCACCACTGAACAACGGCAACGACTACGGCCTCCACCTGGCCGTCAGCACGGACTCCCTGAATTGGATGCCTCTGAACCAGAACGCGCCGGTGGTCACTCCCACCGCGGGCGCCGAGGGCTTGCGCGACCCGTTCATTCTGCGTAAGCAGGACGGCACCTTCGTGGTTATCGCCACCGATCTGAAGGGAACGGACTGGGGCTACAACAGCCAGTACATCCATGTCTGGGACTCCGCCGACCTGCGCACCTTCACCAACTACCGTCGCCCCAAGCTGCACGACATGGCCACCCACAGCTGGGCCCCAGAAGCCTTCTGGGACGCCTCCCGGGGCCAGTACGCCCTCATCTACTCGTCGGTGAACTCGACCGGGCACAGCGTCATCATGGTCAACTACACGACGGATTTCCTGACGGTCTCCGCACCACAGGTCTTCTTCGACCCGGGATACGACGTCATCGACGGGGACATGGCGGTGGGAGTGAACGGCGTCAACTACCTGTTCTTCAAGAACAGCGCCACCGGCAGTCTGATCGGGGCCCGGTCCACATCACTGAACCCGGGAAGCTTCGTTCCCTTCGGCACCTCACTGGCCCACGGTGGCACCGAAGCACCCACTCTGGTGAAGTCCCTGACCTCGAACACCTGGTACCTGTGGGGCGACACGTACACGCCGAACGGCGTCCTCTACGCCTGGCAGACGAACGATCTCGCCGCCGGCAACTGGTCCCCCGTCGACCAGCGGCTCTACACCCACCCCCTCAACGCCAAACACTGCACCATCGCCGCCATCACCGCCGGCCAGCACAGCAATCTCGTGACGCGGTGGGGAGCACCCACCTGGAACCGGCTCAAGTCCTACAACTTCCCGGACCGGTACGTACGCCACGCCAACCTGATCGCACGGATCGACGCCTACCCGTTCGACCCGTACCCCGACTCGCAGTGGAAGCTGGTACCCGGCCTCGCCGACGCTTCCGGAGTGTCCTTCCAGTCGGTCAACTACCCCACCCGCTACCTGCGTCACTTCAACTACGCGCTGCGCCTGGACGAGGGTGACGGCACAGCCGGATTCGCCGCAGACGCGACCTTCCACCGGGTCGCCGGGCTCGCCGACGCGTCCTGGGCGTCCTTCCGCTCACACAACAACCCGACCCGATACATCCGGCACGCCGGCTACGCCCTGCGGATAGACCCTGTCGCGACAGCCACCGACAGGGCGGACGCCACTTTCTCGGTCGGCTACTGACCGAAGTCGGCACCCGACAGGCCGGTCGCCTCTCGCCGTAGAGCAGCGCGGAGCGGTTGCTTCGCCTGTACCGGGCTGAATCGCTTCTCGCGATGTGCCGTCGACGAGCCATGCGAACGTGCACCGAATTGCATCGGCTCGGGACACCGCTCGGTCGACGTCACGGTGGACCCGTACGGCCACCTCGCTCAGGACGGCCAGGAGCACTGCCGTCAGGTCGTCGAGGCGGCCGTAACGGGCGGCTCGGGAAGTCGTCGGGCCGGGTCGCCTGCAGACGGATCCCCGCCGGATGGGCGACGAAGGATCAGAGAGCCACTCCGTCCCTCACAGCGGTGAGCGGAACGTCCCGTCGAGGGAGGTGCATCCAGCCCTCGACCGCGGCCATGGCTTGCTCCTCGTCAGAGGTCGGCGAATGAGTCATTCCACACGCTGCGGCCCGCGCGACGACCGCCGAGATCAGGCCGTCCAGGTCGTGGTCGCTGCGCGTGCATCGGCCGCGCACGCGTTCGCTGATGTCGAGGCTCAAGCCGTCCGCGAGGCCGGCAAGGATCTCGGCCCTCGCGGTCGGGGCAGCGGGCTTGGCACCCTTGTAGCTGTCCTTGCCCGCAAGCCCCCACTGAATCAGCGCGAACGCCGGATAGACCTCGACGACCGAGCCTGAGCCGTCTCGGGGGACAGCGGTGCCTGCCTCGGCCAGACGTTCAAGGAGATCCACCGCGCGCATGGCCACGATGCCCAGCTTGTCGGCAGCGACCGAGAGAGGGCGCTGCTTCCCCGCCCCCGTGCGCTTCCATGCCACGTCGTCGGTCAGCCGATGGGTGAACCTGACCAGCCCGTCGCGACCACCCGAGTGCGGCACGTAGCGGGACCGTACGGGCAGCTTCGTGCCGGCCTGGTGGGCGGCAAGCAGGGACGTGAACGCCACCGGCCAGCCGATGGGCGAGTCCAGGCCCGTCTTGTCGGCGGTCCGCATGGCCGCCAGCAGGTCGTCGTCGCTCCTGGCATCGAGGACTTCGACGACCGGTCGCTCCGCCCAGGTGACGCGGCAGGCCCCGGTCGTGCCGGAGTAGCCGGCCAGGTCGATGCCGACCGTCACCATGGGCGGGTCCGCCACGGCGGTCTCAGCCCGCTCGTCCTCGGTCATGTCCTGCACCTGCCTCCTGGGGACCGTCTTCACCGGCCACCCGTCCACGTCGAAGTCCAGGCCCACGACCTGATCCACGAGGCCGCCCATCAGCGGATCAACAACGCTCTGGCCACGCACGACGTGACGCCGCCGACGTCGACGGCGCTCGCTCCCGTTTTACCGAAAGCCGGGCTCGGCTCCAGGATGAACGGCAGCCATGAAGAGCTCCAGGCCACCAACGTCCTGACCCTCATGAAGAAGCTGACCGAAGCAACGGGCGAGGACAGATTCCCGAACCCCACACGCGGCAGCCGTGCCTGCCCCTGCGGCCGCGGCAAGTGGTCCGCCTGCGGTTTTCGATCAGGGTCACGGTGGACCTGTACGGCCACCTCGCTCAGGACGGCCAGGAGCGCTGCCGTCAGGTCGTCGAGGCGGCCGTAGGGTTTCCCGCTCAGGCCAGGCCCAGCGACCTCAGAACCCGCCGCTGACTGGGTGTCGGGTCCGTCGGCCAGTAGACGTAGCAGACACCGCCCGTGCCGCTCCTGACCGCGCCGTTCGCGTCGTAGCGCTTCGTCCTCAGCCAGATGTTCTCCCACTCGCGCCGCAGGTAGACGCGCCGCACGGCCCCGTTGTCCGGCGAGGCGGGGTCATTGGCGATCACATCGCCGTCGGCCGTGAAGCCGATGACGGTCATCAGGTGGCCGGAGGTGCCGTAGCCCGCCCCGGTCAGCTCCGTCTTGAGGAACGACTGGGACGTTATGACCGGCACGCCCGCACCGACCAGCTTCTCCAGATCCTTCAGCGACCCGAGCCGGGTGACGACCGCGTTCATGTCGCTGTACGTGGCCGCGTAGGCGGCGTTGAAGGGCCAGTTGCCGCAGCCCTCGTACTGGTAGTCGAAGGTGTGGCGGGCTGCGTGGCAGACCTGGGGGTCGGCGAGGCCCGGCTTGACCCAGGACAGGTCGTCCGCGGTGGGCTTGCGCCCCCAGTACTCGATGATCATCTGTGAGGAGGTGGGGCTGCACCAGGCCTCACCACCGTTGTCGTACTCGGGGTACTGCCCCACGTGGACGTTCTGCGAGTAGCGGGGCACCGGCAGCTCGCGGGCGAGCCCCGGCGCGGCGGCGGGGACGGTGAAGCGGTCCGGGACGTCCGAGGCCATCGCGCCGACGCGGTGGACCGTGGGCGTGAGACGGCTGCCCGGGGTCCGGTGGAGGGTGAGCCGCAGCCGGTACGAGACCAGCCGCAGCCCGCTCGCGGCGTCGTCCACCGAGAAGGTGTCGGTCCAGACCGTGCTCCTGTCGTCGGTCTGGTCGTCGACGGAGGTCCGGCGGATGTCGGCGTCGCCGGAGGCCCAACGGCCCATCACGTACCAGGGGGTGTCGGTCCCGTCGGAGTAGCGGCCGCGCAGCTCGATCTGGATCCACGTACCGGCCGGGGTGCGGGCGTTCCAGGAGGCGATCACCTCGGTGGCCGGCACCGTGGAGCGGTGGACGGGCGAGGTCCAGGTCGCGTACTCCCAGGTGGTGGTCCTGCCGGTGTGCGGGTCGGCGTAGTCGGTGGTTCCGACGGGGGCCGAGATCACCAGACCCGGCCTGCGGCCGGCGACGGCGCGTGTGCCCTCGGAGGAACCGAAGCGCCAGTCGGTGTAGGTGTTCCAGAAACGGTTGTCGACGAGCGAGGTGACCGCCGGGGTGGGAGAGGTGCGGGCGGGAGCGGCTGCCGCGGAACCTGCGGCGGACACCGCACCTGCCCCGGCCGCGAGCGCGGCGGTCAGCACGGTTCTGCGTGAAGTCGGTCTGGTCATGGGCGAGACCCCCTGTCGTGAGCGGATATGGGGCTGCGGATGCCGATCGGTGCGCCAACTATCGCGGGTCCGGACCGGATCCGGCCAGCGATTCGCACCGCGTCGCATGATCAATATTGGTCTGGTCCACTGGCGTGACCTGCGAGGGCTCCGGCCGGATGCGCGGCGTCGCCTAGGCTGGAGACATGAACGACCTGGCGGACCACGCCCGCCGCCTGCGCTCCCTGGCCCCTTCCTGCGGGCCGGTGCGGCTGATCGCGGTCGACGGGCACGCGGGCTCGGGCAAGACGACCTTCGCGGGCCGGCTGGCCGCAGCTCTGGACGACGCCCCCGTGCTGCATCTGGACGACCTGGCCACCCATGACGAGCTCTTCGCCTGGACCGGCCGGCTGCGGGCGCAGGTCCTCGGCCCGCTCTCACGCGGAGAGACGGCACACTACGCCCCGTACGACTGGACGGGCCGGTGCTTCGGGCCGCCGCGGGCGCTGCCTCCCGCCCCGGTGATGCTGATCGAGGGGGTGGGCGCGGGCCGGAGCGCGGTGCGTCCGTTCCTTGCGGAGCTGCTGTGGCTCGAAGGGGACAGCGACAGGTCCTGGGATCGGGGCCGCCGTCGCGACGGCCCTGCGCTCTCGGAGTTCTGGGACGGATGGACCGTCGCGGAACTCGAGCATTTCGCCCACGATCCTTCGCACCCCTTCGCGGATGCGGTGATACGGCAGTTGCCCATGGGGTACGCGTGGCTGGAAGCGCCTCACGCGGCAGCGGGAACGAGTCACGCCATCACGCAGAGTGAAGGTTGAGGGTCGCCGTACCGAGCAGTCGGAATTCGCTTCTGACGTGCCCCAACTCGGCTTGACCGAGGGCCCGTACAGGTCTTACGTTCTCAATGTGCGGCTTTTCGGAGCCCTCGCAGACGCGGAGCCCCCGGTTGTTCCCCCGTGATCGGGGGCTTCGTTCTGCCCTCGGGCACCCTTTCCGGCCGCCCGGTGACGCGTTCCGCTCACGCTCGGTCACGACTGCGATGCGCCGGTAACGCCCTTCGCCGCTCACTCCCTGTACAGGTACGATGCACCTCGGTGCGGTCAATTCCCGTCCCCGACACAGTGATTCGGCACGCTCCGATGGGCATGCTGTGCGGGCGGGACATTCTGGGGGCACGGTTTGTGGGGGACCTGATGGACATCGGCACGCAGGGCTCACAAGCCCCCGCCGACCTTGCGTGGCTGCGCGGCGTGGACGCCTACACGATGGGCGCGTACCCGCAGGCCGAAGAGGAATTCAGAAGTGCGGTGCGCTTCGATCCCGGTATGGCGGACGGCTGGCTCGGCCTCCATGCGCTGCGGATCGACACCACCACCGCGCTCTTACGCATGTACCGCCATCGAGAACGGTTCGGTGAGCAACGGGCGCGCCATCGTCGCACGCTCAACTCCTGGTACTGGCTGGGCTGGTGGGTGCAACCGGTGCTGGAGAGCCCGCGCGACCTGCTTCTCGCGCACGCCTCGCACTGGCTGGACGGCCGTCATGTACCGGAGCTGGACCGGGCGTTGGCGGGCCTCCCCCCGATCGACACGGATGCGCATGTGCGGTTCCTCCACGCGTGCCGCGCCTACCTGGTCAAGGACTGGGAGCAGCTCGTACGCACCACGGAGCAGCTGGTCGACGATCCGCTGCTCGGCATCGAGGCCGGGCTCTTCGGCGGCATGGCTCGGGTACGCCTGGAGATGTACGGGCATGCGGAGCCACTGCTGTCCGCCGCCCTGATGCGCTGCCGCAGCGAGCAGCCGCAGCGCAAGGAGTTGCGCTACTGGCTGGCGAGGGCCCATGAGGGCACCGGGCGCAGCGCGGCGGCGCTTCCGCTGTACCGGGCGGTGCATCGCGTGGACCCGGCTTTCATGGACACCTCGGCCCGGCTCGCGGCGATCTCCGAGGGAGACGGGTACGACGAGGCGGCTGATCTGGCCGCGGTGTCGATGGCCGGCTTCGGACCGGACGGAACGGGCACGGAGGCCCAGGCCGACGGGGACTCCCTGCTGGGCACCGATCTGGTGGACGGGCGCGAACCCTGGCTCGGCGGGGACCCGCAGGACCTCCCCGGAACCGTTACGGCTCCGCGTGCCGACGGGGTGAGGGAGAAGTCTGCGGGACAGCCCGCGCCCGCCGCCTTCCCGTCGGGGCCGAGCGATCCGGCGCTGCTCGCCGAGGCCTTGGCGGAGCTGGAGCGCATGGTGGGGCTCGAACCCGTGAAGCGCCAGGTCAAGGCTCTGTCCGCGCAGCTCAACATGGCGCGGCTCCGCGCCGAGCAGGGTCTTCCGGTGCAGCCGCCCAAGCGTCACTTCGTCTTCTCCGGCCCGTCCGGGACGGGCAAGACCACGGTCGCCCGCATTCTCGGCCGGGTATTCTACGCGCTCGGGCTCCTGGGCGGGGACCACCTGGTGGAGGCCCAGCGGTCCGATCTCGTCGGTGAGTTCCTCGGCCAGACGGCCGTGAAGGCCAACGAGCTGATCGATTCGGCGCTCGGCGGCGTGCTCTTCGTGGATGAGGCGTACAGCCTCTCCAACTCCGGTTACAGCAAGGGTGACGCGTACGGCGACGAGGCCCTCCAGGTCCTGCTCAAGCGGGCCGAGGACAACAGGGACCATCTCGTGGTCATCCTCGCGGGCTATCCGGAGGGCATGGACCGGCTGCTCTCCACCAATCCGGGCCTCTCCTCACGATTCACGACCCGAGTGGACTTCCCCAGCTACCGCCCCCTGGAACTCACCGCGATCGGCGGGGTGCTGGCCGCCGAGAACGGCGACGTGTGGGACGAGGAGTCGCTGGACGAGCTGCGCAGCATCAGCGGGCATGTGGTCGACCAGGGCTGGATCGACGAGCTGGGCAACGGCCGCTTCCTCCGCACGCTGTACGAGAAGAGCTGCGCCTACCGCGATCTGCGGCTCTCCGGCTACGCGGTCGCCCCGACCCGGGACGATCTGGCCACACTCCGGCTGCCGGACCTGATGCAGGCGTACGGCGAAGTGCTCTCCGGGCGGGGTCCGGTGGACCGAGGGAAGCCGGAGCCCGGGGCGCTGTGAGAAGCCGGGCGCCGGGGGGTGTGTGCCCGCCCGGCGCCGAGCCGATCGTGTGCGGTGGTGAGTGACCCGTCAGCCCAGTGGGGCCATGGCCTTGTGCTCCGCCGGCACCTTCACCGTGCGGCGGGGCACCGAGACGCGGTGTGCCGGGTCCCGGACCTCGCCGACGAGCTTCTCCAGGACGTCCTCCATGGCGACCAGGCCGAGCACCTTGCCCGTGGCGTCGGCGACCTGGGCCAGATGCGTCGCTGCGCGGCGCATCACGGTCAGGGCGTCGTCCAGCGGGAGTTCCGCCCGCACGGTCGCCATGGGACGCCAGATGTGCTGCGGGACGGCCCGTTCGCCGTCCTCCAGCTCGAGGACGTCCTTGACGTGCAGATAGCCCATGAAGGGGCCGCCGCCCTCCGCACGGACAGGGAAGCGCGAGAAGCCGGTCCGTACGGTCAGCTCCTCCACCTGGCGCGGGGTGACGGACGGATCCACCGTCACCAGGGACGCCCGGTCGAGCAGCACGTCGGTGACGGGCCGGCTGCCCAGCTCCAGTGCGTCCCCGAGCCGTTCCTGCGCCTCGGGTTCGAGCAGTCCGGCCTGTCCGGAGTCCTCCACCAGGCGGTTGAGCTGTTCGCTGGTGAATACGGACTCGACCTCGTCCTTCGGCTCGACGTCGAAGAGCCGGAGCACGAGCCGGGCACACGCTCCGAGCGCCGAGGTGACGGGCCGGCAGAGCCGGGCGAAGCCGACCAGTCCGGGGCTGAGCCACATCGCGGTCTTCTCGGGAGCGGCCATCGCCAGGTTCTTCGGGACCATTTCGCCGATGACGAGGTGGAGGAAGATGACGGAGACGAGGGCCACGGCGTAGCCGAGGGGGTGGATGAGTCCCTCGGGCATGTGCGCCGCGTGGAAGACCGGCTCCAGGAGATGGGCGACGGTCGGCTCGGCGACGGCGCCGAGGGTGAGCGAGCAGACCGTGATGCCGAACTGCGCGGCGGCCATCATCTGCGGCAGGTTCTCCAGGCCGTACAGCACCTTCCCCGCCCTGCTCGACCCGTCGGCGGCCAGGGGTTCGATCTGACTGCGACGCACGGACACCAGGGCGAATTCGGCGCCGACGAAGAAGCCGTTCGCCAGCACCAGGAGCCCTGCGAAGATCAGGTGGAGGAGACTCATCGCACAGCCTCCGCCAGTGCACGAACGGGCTCATGCGCCGCCGGTTCCGCCACGCCCGTCAGCCGCACGAAGCGCACCTGCTCGGCGCGGTAGTGGCCGACCTGGCGGACGGAGATCCGCCAGCCGGGCAGCTCGGCCCGGTCACCGGGAGCGGGGATGCGTCCCAGCAGGTCGGCGACCAGTCCTGCCACGGTCTCGTACGGCCCTTCGGGCACGTCGAGGCCTATCCGCAGCAGGGTCAGTACCCGGCAGCTTCCCTCCACGTCCCAGCCGGGACGTCCGTCGTCGGTGACGACGGACGTCAGCTCGGGGCGGTCGGCGCCTTCGGCGTCGTGCTCGTCCCTCACCTCGCCGACGAGTTCCTCGATGATGTCCTCGAGGGTGACGACACCGGCGGTGCCCCCGTACTCGTCGACCACGACGGCGATCGGCTGCTCGTTGCGCAGCTGGCGGAGCAGCTGCTCGACGGGAAGCGTCTCCGGTACCAGGAGCGGCGGTACGGCGATCCGGCCCGCCGGGGTCCGGAGCCGGTCCTGGGCGGGAACGGCGAGGGCGTCCTTGAGGTGCACCATTCCCACGACCTCGTCGATGCGGTCCCGGTAGACGGGAAAGCGGGAGAGACCGGTGGCCCGGGTGAGGTTGAGAACGTCCGCGGCGGTCGCCGACGACTGCAGGGCGCTGACCTTCACCCGCGGGGTCATCACGTGCTGGGCGGTGAGACCGGCGAGTGACAGGGTCCGCACGAAGAGATCGGCGGTGTCCTGCTCCAGGGTGCCGGCCTGGGCCGAGTGACGGGCGAGTGAGACCAGTTCGCCGGGGGTGCGCGCGGAAGCCAGTTCGTCGGTGGGTTCGACGCCCAGCAGCCGCACCAGCCGGTTGGCGACGGTGTTCAGCACGGTGATCACCGGCCGCAGGAGGGTGGCGAACCTGTGCTGGGGACCGGCGACGAACCGGGCGACCTGGAGCGGCCGGGAGACCGCCCAGTTCTTCGGTACGAGCTCGCCGATGACCATCTGGATGGCGGAGGCGAGCAGCATGCCGATCACGACGCTCACTCCGGGGACGGCCCCTGCGGGCAGTCCGGTGGCGGTGAGCGGTCCGGCGAGGAGCTGGGCGAGTGCCGGTTCGGCGAGCATGCCGACGACCAGCGAGGTGATGGTGATGCCGAGCTGGGTGCCGGAGAGCTGGAAGGAGAGTTCGCGCAGGGCCGCGACGACGGTGCGGGCCCGGCGGTCGCCTTCGGCGGCGGCGCGTTCGGCGTCCGGCCGGTCCACCGTGACGAGCCCGAATTCGGCTGCCACGAAGAATCCGTTGGCGAGGATGAGAAGGAATGCCGCGCTGAGAAGCAGCAGGGGGGTTGTCATGCCGCCGCCTCCGGGGAGAGGGCGGCGCAGGTACTACCGGACGATCCGTCCATTGCTGGAGGGAGTCACTCCTTGGGTCGCAGGAATGCCCCGCAAGCCTGTGGGCCTCTGGTGCGGGGCGGGGCGCACAGGGCGCCGCCGTCCTCCAGAGTAATCAAGATGCGGCTCTTCGGGGCAGGGGGCTCAGACGTTCTCGGTTGCGTCGTCCGTTCCGGTGCCGTGGAATTCCACGAGCGCGCGGAGTGTCCGTGCGTCACGAATGGCCTGTTCCCTGGCGATTCCGGGCTGGATTCCGAGGGCGGGCATGCTGGTGCCGTCGCTCAGGTCGAGGAAGACCCAGGGGTCTCCCGCCCGCAGATTGACGCGCAGGATCTCCGCCCAGGCCAGTCGGCGGGTCCGGGTGATGTTGACCACCCTGATCCCGGCCTCGTCGGCGACGATCTTCGGCCTGCTGAGCAGGGCGAGCACACCGAGGAAGAGCAGCGCCACGAAGACGAAGCTGGTTCGCTCCCCTGCGCTCAGGTGTTCGAGGATCAGGGCGACGGCGGTGATGACGACGAACATGGCCACCCCCACGGTCAGCAGGACCACCCGGGTGAGGGTGGGCCTGAAGGTGACCGGGAGAGCGGGGAGTTCGGTCCGGGACGCGGGGGCGGACATGAGGCTGTCGTCCTTCGGTGTGCGCTGGTCGGTCCGGGCCGTCAGAGGCGGCAGGCGTGGATGGCCGTGGTGAGGATGGCGCGGGCGCCGAGCTCGTACAGGTCGTCCATGATCCGCTGCGCCTCCTTGGCGGCGACCATGGAGCGGACGGCCACCCAGCCCTCGTGGTGCAGCGGGGAGATGGTCGGCGACTCGAGGCCCGGGGTGAGGGCCACGGCGCGCTCCAGGTGCTCGACGCGGCAGTCGTAGTCCATCATCACGTAGCTGCGGGCGACCAGGACGCCCTGCAGGCGACGCAGGAACTGCTCCACCTTGGGCTCGTCGGCGGGGGCGCCCTTGCGACGGATCACGACCGCTTCCGACGACATGATCGGCTCGCCGATGACTTCGAGTCCGGCGTTGCGCAGGCTGGTGCCGGTCTCCACCACGTCGGCGATGATCTGGGCGACGCCGAGCTCGATGGCCGTCTCGACCGCGCCGTCGAGGTGCACGACCGAGGCCTTGACCCCCTCTTCGGCGAGGTGGTTGGCGACGATGCCCTCGTAGGAGGTGGCGATCGTCATGCCCTCGAAGTCCTGCGGGCCGGCGGCCGTGCCGGGCTTCGTGGCGTAACGGAAGGTGGAGCGGGCGAAGCCGAGCTGGAGGATCTCCTCGGCGTCGGCACCGGAGTCCAGGAGCAGGTCGCGGCCGGTGATGCCGATGTCCAGGCGGCCGGAGCTGACGTAGATCGCGATGTCGCGCGGCCTCAGGTAGAAGAACTCGACCTGGTTCGTGGGGTCGACAAGAACGAGTTCCTTCGACTCCTTGCGCTGCTGGTAGCCCGCCTCATGGAGCATCGCCATCGCAGGCCCGGAGATTGCACCCTTGTTGGGGACGGCGATGCGCAGCATGAGGTCAGGTTTCCTTTGTGCGGAGGGAGTTCCGGGAACGTGCGGGGGCGTGCTCAGAGGTGGGCGTAGACGTCGTCGAGGGAGATTCCGCGGGCGACCATCATCACCTGGACGTGGTACAGCAGCTGCGAGATCTCCTCGGCGGCGGCTTCCTTGCCCTCGTACTCGGCGGCCATCCAGACCTCGGCGGCCTCCTCGACGACCTTCTTGCCGATGGCATGCACACCCTTGTCCACCAGTTCGGCGGTGCGGGAGGTGGAGGGGTCGCCGTTGGCGGCCTTGAGCTGCAGCTCGGCGAAGAGCTCTTCGAAGGTTTTGTTCGCCATGATGGTCCTTAGAATACGGGGTCCCGGACCCTCTCTCAGCGCCAGGGTTCGCTTACGGTGCGCAGCGTGGCCGCGGTGGCAACGGCGGCGGTGACCGCTTCGTGCCCCTTGTCCTCGTTGGAACCCTCGAGTCCGGCCCGGTCCAGCGCCTGCTCCTCGGTGTCGCAGGTGAGGACGCCGAAGCCGACGGGGACGCCGGTGTCGACGGTGACCTGGGTGAGACCGTTGGTGACGCCCTGGGACACGTACTCGAAGTGGGGGGTGCCGCCGCGGATGATCACTCCGAGGGCGACGATCGCGTCGTAACCGCGTCCCGCGAGGACCTTGGCGACGACCGGGAGCTCGAAGCTGCCGGGGACCCGGAGCAGGGTCGGTTCGTCGATGCCCAGGTCGTGCAGGGCGCGCAGGGCCCCGTCGACGAGTCCGTCCATGACCTTCTCGTGCCACTGGGCAGCGATCACTGCCACGCGCAGGTCACCGCAGTTGCGTACGGACAGTTCGGGTGCGCCCTTGCCGCTCATGTCTCTCCTGGTGTTGGTCTGTGTTTACTGGTTCGCGCAGGTCGACGCGGTGGTGGCGTCGAGCCAGGGAAGGTCGTGCCCCATGCGGTCGCGCTTGGTGCGCAGGTACCGCAGATTGTGTTCGCCGGCCTGGACGGGCATGGGTTCGCGCCCGGTGATTCCGAGCCCGTGCCGCACGAGGGCGGCGGTCTTGTCGGGGTTGTTGGTCATCAGCCGGAGCGTGCGGACGCCGAGGTCCTCGAGGATCTGGGCACCCGCCGCGTAGTCCCTGGCATCGGCCGGCAGGCCGAGCTCGAGATTGGCGTCGAGGGTGTCGGAGCCCCGCTCCTGGAGTTCGTACGCGCGCAGCTTGGACAGCAGGCCGATGCCACGGCCCTCGTGACCGCGCAGGTAGACGACGATGCCGCGGCCCTCGGCCGTGATGCGCTCCATCGAGGCGTGCAGCTGAGGGCCGCAGTCGCAGCGCTGGGACTGGAAGATGTCCCCCGTCAGGCATTCGGAGTGGACCCGGACGAGGACGTCCTGGCCGTCGCCGATGTCCCCGTGGACGAGGGCCACGTGCTCGACGCCGTCGACGGTGGAGCGGTAGCCGAACGCGGTGAACGCGCCGAACGCGGTCGGCAGCCGGACCTCCGCCTCACGGCGGACGGTCGGTTCCGAGCTGCGCCGGTAGGCGATCAGGTCCTCGATGGAGATGATCGTCAGTCCGTGCTTGCGGGCGAACGGGACGAGCTCGGGCAGCCTGAGCATCACCCCGTCCTCACCGGCGATCTCGACGATGGCGCCTGCGGGGCGCAGCCCGGCGAGCCGGGCGAGGTCCACCGCGGCCTCGGTGTGGCCGTTGCGGACGAGGACGCCTCCGGAGCGGGCGCGCAGGGGGAAGATGTGGCCGGGCCGGACGAAGTCGCCGGGGCCCGCCCGTCCTCCCGCCAGCATCCGCAGCGTGGTGGCCCGGTCGGCGGCGGAGATCCCGGTGGTCACACCGTGAGCGGCGGAGGCGTCGACGGAGACGGTGAAGGCGGTCTTCATCGACTCGGTGTTGTTGTCGACCATCTGCGGGAGTTCGAGCCGTTCCAGCTCGTCGTTCTCCATGGGGGCGCAGATCAGCCCACGGCACTCGCTCATCATGAACGCGACGATCTCGGGGGTCGCCTTCTCGGCGGCGATGACGAGGTCGCCCTCGTTCTCGCGGTCCTCGTCGTCGACGACCACGACGGGCCGGCCGGCGGCGATGTCGCGGATCGCCTGCTCCACGGGGTCGAGGGACAGGTCCTCGGCCGTACGGTCGTGCAACCAGGTGGGCTGGGCAGTCATGCCGTGGCTCCTTCCAGAGCGGGTGACCGCGTACGCAGCCACCAGTCGCGCATGCCCCACAGGACGAGGGCGCCGTAGACGACGTAGATGAGACCGGAGAAGGCGAGTCCGCTGTGGAAGTTGAGCGGTACGCCGACGAGGTCGACGAGCAGCCACGCGAACCAGAACTCGACCATGCCGCGGGCCTGGGCCAGCATCGCGACCAGCGTGCCGGCGAAGATGTACGCGTCCGCCCACGGGCTCCAGGAGAGCGACGGGAAGGCGGTGAACAGGCCGCCGACCGCGAGGGTGCCGACCGCGGCGCCGCCCGCCAGGTACGCACGCTCGCGCCAGGTGGCGAAGCGCACGGCGATGGAACCGTCCTGGGCCTGCTGCCTGCCGCGGGTCCACTGCTGCCAGCCCCATACGGCGACGGCGACGACGATCAGTTGCTTGCCGACGCTGCCCGCCTGCTGCACGGAGACGTTGGCGGCGATCAGGACGACGCCGGACAGGAGCTGGGCGGGCCAGGTCCAGACCGAGCGGAGCCAGCCGAGGGCCAGCGCTATCAGACCGATCGTGTTGCCGATCAGGTCCGACCAGATGATGTGCTGGCCGAAGGCGGTGAACGCCTCCGAGTTCAGCCAGTCCAGGGCGCTCATGCGACCGGGCCTCCGGATTCCGGCGCGTTCCCGCCGAGCAGCCGCTCGACGTACTTCGCGATGACGTCCACTTCGAGGTTGACCGGGTCGCCGGGCTCCTTCACGCCCAGTGTGGTCAGCGCGAGGGTGGTGGGGATGAGGCTGATGGTGAAGTAGTCGGGGCCCGCGTCGACGACGGTCAGGCTCACGCCGTCGACCGTGATCGAGCCCTTCTCCACCACGTAGCGGGTGAGATCGGCGGGCAGGGAGATCTTCACGATCTCCCAGTTCTCGGAGATCTTGCGCTCGATGATGCGGCCCGTGCCGTCGACGTGGCCCTGGACGATGTGTCCGCCGAGCCGGCCGCCGAGCGCCATGGGGCGCTCCAGGTTGACCCGGGAGCCCGTCCCGAGCGCTCCGAGGCTGGAGCGGTTCAGCGTCTCGGCCATCACATCGGCGGTGAACTCGTGTTCGCCGAGGTCCACGACGGTGAGGCAGACGCCGTTGACGGCGATGGAGTCGCCGTGCTTGGCGCCTTCGGTGACGACGGGGCCGCGCAGTCGGAAGCGGGAGGCGTCGCCGAGTTTCTCGACGGCGGTGACCTCACCCAGTTCTTCGACAATTCCGGTGAACACTCAGTTTCCCTTCCGAGCAGGGACGGGGACGGCGGTGATGCGCAGATCGGGGCCGATACGGACGGTCTCGGTCACATCGAGGCGCAACGCCTGGGAGATGGTGGAGATTCCGGCGTCGGCGAGGGCTGCCGGGCCCGCGCCGAGGAGGACCGGAGCGAGATAGCCGACGACCTTGTCGACTGCTCCCGCGGCGACGAAGGACCCGGCGAGGACCGGTCCGCCTTCGAGGAGTACGGAGCGGATACCGCGCCCGTGCAGGGCCGTCAGCAGGGACGGGATGTCCAGTCCCGGACCGGTGGCGGCGCGGGGCAGCCGGAGCACGGTGTCTTCGGGGAGGTGCGCGGTGTCGGCGTCGCCGGCGACCGCGATCAGGGTGGGCGCCGTGCCGTCGAGCACCCGGGAGCCGGGCCGTACGGCTGTGGCGCCCGTGTCGACGACGACCCGGAGCGGCTGGTCGGCGCCCTCGATGCCACGTACCCCGAGCTGGGGGTCGTCGGTACGGGCCGTGCCGGAACCGACCACGACGGCGTCGGCCTCGGCGCGCAGCCGGTGGACGTCGGCGCGGGACTCGGCCGAGGTGATCCAGCGGCTCGTGGCGTCCGCGGCGGCGATCCGGCCGTCGAGGGTCGCCGCGTACTTCCACAGGACGTACGGGCGGCCGAGCCGCACGGAGGTCAGCCAGGCGGCGTTGCCCGCCTCGGCCTCGTCGGCGAGGAGGCCCTGTTCCACTGTGATCCCGGCGGCGCGCAGGGTGTCGGCGCCTCCGGTGGCCTGCGGGTTGGGGTCACCGACGGCGTACACCACCCGCTCGACACCGGCTGCCACGAGCGCCTGGGCGCAGGGTCCGGTGCGTCCGGTGTGGTTGCAGGGTTCGAGGGTGACGTAGGCGCTGCCGCCCCTGGCCTTCTCACCGGCCTCACGCAGGGCGTGGATCTCGGCGTGCGGCCCACCGGCGCGTCGGTGGAAGCCCTCACCGGCCGGCTGTCCGGCGGCGTCGAGAATCACGCACCCGACGACCGGGTTGGGGCTGGTGGAGCCGAGCCCGCGGGCCGCGAGCGTGATCGCTCGCCGCATGGCGGTGATATCGGCTGCGGTGGCCACCGGGTCCTCCTGCCTCTTCGGGCACGGACTCCGGGGCCTGTCGATGACGACAGATGAAGCGGAACGCAACAGGGGAACGCCGAACCGAGGGCACGGATGCTTCTCGTCCCGGAAGATCCCGGAACGCATCCGCCTACGGCGGCGTACCTGTGACGACCCGCCGCGCACTGCCTCCCATCCGGACTTTCACCGTCGGTCCAGGAATCTCACCTGGTCAACCGGCCGCTGGCTGCGGACGGGTCGCGGACTATAACCGCCGGTTCGGAATTACACCGACCCCGGAGTGCGCTGCTACTGGTACAGCACACATTCTGCCACGGCTGGACTTCGGCCATGCGGGTGCGCCGTGTGGGCTGGATCACAGACGGCTACCGGGCGCCACCCGGAGCGAACAGGACCTCCTGTGCGGCCTCACGGGCGGCGAGCAGCGCGCCGCGCAGGACGGCGCTGCCGCCCAGCGCCCCCGCCCTGACCTCTGTGGGCAGGGGCGACATGCGGGCGAGCCGTTCCTCGACCCGTGCGGCGAGCGTGTCGCCGCCCGCTCTGCCGACCTCACCGGCCAGGACGAGGCAGCCGGGGTCGAGCACCGAGACGACGGCTGCGGCGCCGAGCGCGATCCGGCCGGCGAGCGCCTCCAGGAACGCATCACCCTCCGGGCCGTCGGCGGCGAGCGCGGCACGGACGACGGACGCGGCGGCGAGGTACTGCTCCTGCTCCCCGTCGCCTGCGGGGCCCTGCGCCTTGATGCCGTGGTCGGCTGCCAGTTCGCAGACGGCGACGGAGCCGGTCAGCGAGTGGTACCCGCCGTCGCAGTTGAGTGCCGAGGGCACCCCGCCGGTGCCGGGTACCGGCAGGAATCCGATCTCGCCCGCCCCGCCGGACGCGCCGCGGCGCAGCTTCCCGTCCAGCATGACGGCGGCTCCGATGCCATGGCCGAGCCAGAGCAGGACGAAGGTGTCGCGGTCGCGTGCGGCGCCGATGCGGTGTTCGGCGACGGCGGCCAGATTGGTCTCGTTCTCCACGAGAACGGTCGCGGGCAGCCGCTGCTGGAGCACCTTGACCAGCCCGCGGTGCCAGGCGGGGAGCCCTGTCGTGTCGCGGAGTTCGCCGGAAACGGGGTCGATGAGGCCGGGGGCTCCGATGCCAACGCTGTGGAGTGGCGCCGTTCCCGCGGCGCGGGCGGTGTGCTCCAGCAGCGCGACGGCCTGTTCCACCGCGGGCTCGGTCGCGGTGTCGCTGCCGATCGGCAGGGTGGCCTCGGCGAGCGTGGCACCCAGCAGATCGGCCACGATCACGGCGACGCTGTCGGTGCGTACGTCGAGAGCGGCCAGGTGTGCGCGGTCGGCCACGATCCCGTACAGGCGGGCGTTGGGGCCGCGGCGGTCGGATCCGCTCTCGCCGACGACCCTGACCAGGCCGGCGTCCTGCAGTCGTTCGACCAGGTCGGCGACCGTGGGGCGGGACAGTCCGGTCAGGGTCTTGAGCTGAGTGGCCGTCAGCGGGCCGTCCTGCTGGAGCAGTCGCAGGGCGAGCCGGTCGTTGATGGCCCGGGCCGTGCTCGGGGATGCGGGCATGCCGGAATCCTTCCAGATCGCTGCCGGTCCGCTGCGGTGGGCTATTTATCAGGCAGGGTTCCTGATAGTTTACGGCCGCACCGCACGGACGGGCACCCACGTGGCCGGTCGGCGCATATTCTCCGGGGAGGGCACGTATGACGATGGATCCGACGGTCCGGGTTTTCGGCATGGAACAGGTCAGGCGGGCCAGGTACGCGGTCGCCTCGGTCTTCGCCGTGCACGGAGCGGTGACCGGCAGCTTCGCGACCCGGGTCCCCTGGATCCAGGACCATGCCTCGGTGAGCGCCGGACAGCTCGGCCTCGCCCTCGCGTTCCCGGCCATCGGAGCGTCACTGGCCATGCCGCTGGCCGGCCGGGTCAGCCACCGGTTCGGCGCACGGACGGCCCTGCGCGGGCTGCTGGCGCTCTGGACCCTGGCGCTGGTCCTTCCGGCCCTGGCCCCGAACCTCGTCACGCTCTGCGCGGCGCTCTTCGTGTACGGGGCGTCCGCCGGGATGTCGGACGTCGCCATGAACGCGCTCGGCGTGGAGGTGGAGAACCGGCTCGACAAGTCGATCATGTCCGGGCTGCACGGGTGGTGGAGCGTGGGCGCCCTGGTCGGTTCCGCGGCCGGCACGGTGGCCGCGCACATCGGCGCCGATGCCCGGATCCATCACATTCTGGCCGCGCTCGTGCTCACCGCGCTCGGCCTGCTCGCCTGCCGGCACGTGCTCGACCTGCACAGCGAACCGGACGAGGAGCCGCCGCCGCGCTTCACCCTCCCGCCGAAGTCCGCACTGGTCATCGGCGCGGTGGGCTTCTGCGCCGTGTTCGCCGAAGGGGCGAGCCTGGACTGGTCGGCGGTCTACCTCAAGGACATCATGGGCAGTTCCGCCGGGCTCGCGGCGGCATCGACGACGGCGTTCGCCCTGATGATGGCGATCGCCCGGATCGCCGGCGACCGGGTCGTCGACCGGTTCGGGGCGGTGCGGACCGTACGGGTCGGCGGCGTCCTGGCCACCGCCGGCGGGCTGCTCGTCGTCCTGGCGCCGAACGCGGCGCTGGCGCTGTGCGGCTTCGGCCTGCTGGGGCTGGGCGTCGCGGTCGTCGTACCGCTGGCGTTCGCGGCGGCCGGGCGCAGCGGGGACAACCCGAGTCGGGCCATCGCGGGCGTCGCCACCATCACGTACACCTCGGGGCTCATCGCCCCGTCCGCGATCGGCTCCCTGGCGGAGGCGACGTCACTGCTGGTGTCGTTCGGCCTCGTGACGGTGCTGGCCTTCGGACTCGTGCTGGGCGCCGGGGTGCTGAGGGCGGGCGATCGCAAGGTGGCGGAGGGCGGCGCGCCGGACGCGGCACCCGCCACCGCACCGTCCGGGAGCACCGCCGGCACGTGACACCGGTCGGCGTACGGGCGCCGCATACAGCGCGGAGCCCGTACGCCGCAGGTCAGCCGGCGATCGAGTCGAGCTGTTCGGCGGCGGGGCGCAGGGCCCACAGGTCACCGCCGGGGGGCGTTTCGAGGCGGGGAACCGCCGCCCCGGCCTGCCGGTCGCCCGCGTCGGCGGCCGCGTGCACGATGTCGCTCGCCGCGTACCGGTAGAACTCCAGCTCGGGGTGCGGCCAGGGGGCGGCCCCGGTCGCGGCGGGCAGCAGATAGCGCACGGCTTTGAACAGGCTCTGTCCCTGCGGCCCTTCGTAGTCCCACAGGTCCACCCCGACCTGCCTGCCGATGGCGGCGAGCCGGGTGTAGGCGACCAGATCGAAGGTCGAGTAGTGCCAGCTCCTGGTCCGCGCGAGCTCCTGGGGCTGACTGCCGTCCTCGCTGATCTGCGGGTCGATCCGCAGGGCACGCGCGTCGAGGACGGTTCTGCGGGCGAGCTCGCGGTTGCCGGTGGCGAGGGCCAGTCCGGCGATCTGCATGTCCTGGAAGGTGCCGTGGTTGTTCTTCGCGGCGGATTCCTGCTTCCCGAACTCCGAGTTCACCAGCCAGTCCAGGAAGTCGGTGTTCCAGGCCCGCATCGCGGCCCGGTCGCCCGTGGACCAGCCGGGTGCGCCGGTGTCGAGCAGGGCGACGGCGTCGAGCACGCTGGTGTACTGCTGCGAGAAGTCGATGATCCCGATGGCCCGGCCGTCGTACTTGCAGGGGATGAACTGCCCGTGGTCGAGGTTCGGGTTCATCCGGGTCGCCGGGTCGAGGAACCAGGTGCGCAGGATGTCCCCGGCGTGCTCGGCGTACCGCTCACGGCCCGTGTAGTACCAGGCGAGGCTGAGCGCGGTGACCGAGTTGAACACCTTGCCGACGTCGGGGCGGTCGGTGCCGGTGTCGACCTCCGGATTGCGCTCGCCGTCACGCTGGACGTACGGGCAGCCCCAGGGGTTCCCCTCGGTACGCGGCTGGGACGGCCACCAGTAGGGCGCCTGGCTCAGATAGTCGTGGACGTCCCCGCCGGGGGCCGGCTCGGGTTTGTCGACCACCGTCCACGGACCTTGGCCGAGCCAGCCGTCCGCCTGCGCGGTGAGTTTCTCGACGGCCCTCCCTAGCGCCGGATCGCCCCGGTGGAGCCGGTCCTTGGTCCGCTGCATGCGCTGACCGTCGATCACCACGGTCCTGGGCGGCGCGGCGTGCGGACGATCGCCCCGGGCGGTGCCCTCGGCCGGGGAGGCGGTGGGTACGAGTGCGGCGCCCAGCGCGGTCACCGTGGCGAGCAGCACACCGAGGCGTAGACGGCGTCTTCCGTTCATCGAGCACTCCTCGATTTCAGCTATATGAACACTGTTCATGAACAGGACCGTGTGAGCGTAGGCGTGACTGTTCGGGCTGACAATGCTTCGCGCACGATTCACGGATGGGACCCGTCGCGCCGTGGAGGGACCCGGGTGCCGGGACGGGCCGCCGCCGGTGACCGGGCGCGGCGGCACTAACATGACGCTGATCATCTCCGCGGGTGGACACCGCACACAGAAGACAGGGAGCGACCATGGGCCTCGGCGTGCGCTGGACCTTGCACGGCGACGGAAAGACCCCCGAACCGGGGGCCGTGGTCCGCCCCGACGAACGGCTCTCCTGGCCCCGGACCTTCGGACTCGGCGCCCAGCACGTGGTGGCCATGTTCGGTGCGTCGTTCGTCGCGCCCGTCCTGATGGGCCTGGACCCGAACCTCGCCATCATGATGTCCGGTGTCGCGACCGCGATCTTCCTGCTGGCCACACGCGGCAGGGTCCCCAGTTACCTGGGCTGCTCGCTTTCCTTCGTGGGGGTCGCCGCCACGATCCGGGCCGGCGGGGGCAGCAGTGCCACCGTCACCGGCGCGGTACTCGTGGTCGGCGCCGTGCTGTTCCTGGCGGGGCTCGCCGTGCAGCGGTTCGGCGCGCGGATCATCCACGCAGCCATGCCACCGGTGGTGACCGGCGCCGTCGTGATGCTGATCGGTTTCAACCTCGCCCCGGTCACCGCTTCGACGTACTGGCCGCAGGACCAGTGGACGGCTCTGCTCGTCATGCTGTTCACCGGACTGGCCGTGGTCTGTCTGCGCGGCTTCCTCTCCCGTATCGCGATCTTCCTCGGGCTCGTCTTCGGCTACGTCCTGTCCTGGGTGCTCGACCGGGTCTTCGGAAGGATCCACTCACCGGCCGGCGGCGCCGAGGCCGTCGACCACTGGCGGCTGAACCTGTCCGCGGTGGGCGACGCCGACTGGGTCGGGCTCCCGTCCTTCCACGCTCCGAGCTTCGAGTGGTCGGCGATCCTGGTCGCCCTGCCCGTCGTGATCGCCCTGATCGCCGAGAACGCGGGGCATGTGAAGGCCGTCGGCGAGATGACCGGCGAATCCCTCGACGACAAGCTGGGCACGGCGATCGCGGCCGACGGCGCCGCGTCCATGCTGTCCACCGCCGTGGGCGGCCCGCCGAACACCACGTACTCCGAGAACATCGGCGTGATGGCCGCGACCCGCGTCTACTCCACCGCCGCCTACTGGGCCGCCGCGTGCTTCGCGCTGCTCTTCGGCCTGTGCCCCAAGTTCGGGGCGGTCGTCGCCGCGATCCCCGGCGGTGTACTCGGCGGCATCACCGTCATCCTGTACGGCATGATCGGCCTCCTGGGTGCCCAGATCTGGACGAACGCCAAGGTCGATCTGCGCAATCCGCTGAACCTCGTGCCGGCCGCGGCGGGCATCATCATCGGCATCGGCGGGGTCAGCCTGAAGTTCTCCGACGACTTCGAACTGAGCGGCATCGCGCTCGGCACCATCGTCGTGATCACCGGTTACCACGTGCTGCGGGCCTTCGCCCCCGCCCACCTCAAGTCCCAGGAGCCCCTGCTGGACTCGGGCACCTCCGCGTACGACGAGGAATCGCCCAAGGCCTGAGGCTCAGCCGGTGGCCAGGGCGTAGGCGTAGTCCGGGGTGAAGGATCCGGCCGCGCCCTTGCAGCCGTCGGACTCCCCCGGCAGCTTCACCCACAGGAAGGCATCGATCCGGGCCTCGCCGGTCCTCGTCGTCGGGGTACGCCCGAGGGCCCTGCCCCCCGGGTCGCACCAGTCACCGGCCTGCGGCGCCCCGTTGCCGTTGCGGCTCGTGTCGATGACCGCGCCGAGACGGGCCGGGCCGCCGAGGGCGGCCAGTACCCGGCGGGCGTAGTCCGCTTCGTCCGCCGTGCTGTGGAAGTTCGACACATTGGTGAAGATGCCGTCCCCGCTGGTCGCGGCTCCGGCCTCCTTGAGCGCCGCTGCCTGCTTGGCGGCGGCGTGCCAGCCCGAGTGCCCACCGTCGAAGTAGACCCTGGCCCGCGGGTTCGCGGCGTGCAGGGTACGGCCCGCCCTGGCCAGCGACGCGAAACGGGCTGCCCGTTGCCCCGCCGAAAGGCAGTCCGAGAGCGCGATCGCATCCGGTTCCAGGATCACGATCACCGGTCCGCTGCCCAGCCCTGCGGCGAACTTCTCCATCCACGCGTCGTACGCCGCCAGTCCCGGCGCCCCTCCCTCGGAGGCCCCGCCGCAGTCCCGGTCGGGTATCGCGTAGGGCACGAGCACGGGGGTGCGGCCCGCGGCGGCGGCGCCCGACGTCACACCGCGCACCTGGGCGGTCACCGATGACGGGTTGTAGGCGGCGAACCAGACCGCGGCCGGCTGCGCCGCGATCCGGGACTCGATGAGCGGACGGCGCGGATCGTCCCGGTGGCCGCGGACCCAGTCCAGGACCTGCGACTCCGAGTGGCGGTAGAGCCCGGCGGCCGTGGCGGTGCGCTGCGAGGGCTTCTTCTCCGACGGCGACGGGGCGGCCTTCTTCCCGCCCGTCCGGGACGGACGAGGCGAAGGAGAGGGGGACACGGTGGCCGGTGACGCGGTGGGCACCGCGGGCAGCGGTGCCAGCAGCGGCGAAACGGTCGTGTCGGGGCGGGCGGTCGTCCGCTCGCCCTCCCCCGCGGCTGCGGTGATCACACCGGTCGCCGTACCGACGGCGACGACGGCCGATGCGGCGAAGGCCATGACGTGCCGACCTGCGGTACGCCTCCGCTGTCTGGCCTCGGTCCTGCGTTGTGCGCGTGCGCCCGACACTGTTCGTTCCTCTCCCCCGGCGCCCCGCGTTCGTCCGTTCCGATGAACCTACGGCCGGTCTGCGCCGTGGCGAGCCTACGGCTGGGACGCTGCCCGCATGGCCCAGTTCGAGCAGTTCGCAGACCCGGCCGGAGCATCCTGCCCACGAGTGGACGGGGCGGCGGCCGATGTGGGCACGGTGACCGAGCGGATGCGCATGTACCGCTCGCACTGGCCGCCGGGGGACGGCGTAGCCGTGTTCAACCAGGTCTATCTGACGGTCACGGAGGCCGTCAGGGGGCGGATCGAGGGCGGTTCCTTCCCGGACCGGGACACCGTGTCCGCCCTGGATGTGCGGTTAGCCGAGCACTATCTGACCGCCGTCGACACTGCCGCTGCGGGCGGTCGGCCGCCTGCCTGCTGGCGTCCGCTGTTCCAGTTCCGGCGCCATCCCGGCGTACGCCCGCTGCAGTTCGCACTCGCCGGTATCAATGCGCACATCGGTCACGATCTCGCGGTGGCCGTGGTGGACACCTGTCGTACCCTCGGCTGCGCTCCGGCGGACCTGGAGGAGGAGTTCGACCGGGTGGGAGATCTCCTCGTGATGCTGGAGGAACAGATCCGCGAAGAACTGATGCCGGGTCCCGATCTGCTGCAGGTCGCCGACCCCCTCACGCATCTGGCGGGTTCCTGGAGCCTGGAGAGGGCCCGAGAGGCCTCGTGGTCGGCGGCGCGGATGCTGTGGCGACTGCGTGGAGTACCGCTGCTGGCCGAGGAGTTCAGGGCGCGTACGGATGCGGGGATCGGTCTGGTGGGGCGGATCCTGCTCACCCCGAGCCGCTGATCCCGTTCACCCGGGGGCGGGTCATACCCTGGGGTACCCCTCGACTTCCCTGCGGAGCTCCTCATGTCCGATCCGGCCGGCCGCCCCCGCATGGTCGTCTCCGTACCCCCGCACCTGCGCGCCGAGTTCTTCACCGCCGAGGTCTGGCAGCAACTGGACACGGCGGCCGAGCTGACCGTTCTGGACGAGCACCGGGACCGTACGGCGCTGGCCTCGGCCCTCCCCGGTGCACGGGCACTCATCACCTCGTGGCGCAGTCCGCGCGTGGATGCCCGGCTCCTCGACTCCGCGGACCGGTTGGAACTCGTCGCGCACACGGGCTCGGCCGTGGCCCCGTACGTGGACGAGGAGGTGTTCCGGCGCGGCGTCCACGTCACGCAGGCGGGGCACGAGATGGCGCGGCCGGTGGCCGAGGTGGCCCTCGCGTTCACCCTGTCCCTGCTGCACCGCATCCACCGCTTCGATCATGCCCTGCACGGCGGCGCCCCGTGGGCGGAGGTCGTCGAGGCACCGCCGTCACACGAGATCCACGGCAGCGACATCGGGGTGATCGGCGCGTCCCGCACCGGCCGCGCGTACATCGCCATGGTGCGGGCGATGGGGGCGCGGGTCCGGGTCACCGACCCGTTCCTGTCCGACGCGGACGCGACGGCGCTCGGGGTGGAGTCCGTGCCGCTGGAGGTGCTGCTCACGCGGAGCAGGATCGTCGCCGTGCACGCCCCGGTGACCGAGCGGACGCACCGGATGCTCGGTGCCGCCCAGCTGGCGCTGATGCCGGACGGTGCGGGCCTGGTGAACACCGCCCGGGCCTGGCTGGTCGACGAGAAGGCACTGCTCGCGGAGCTGGCCTCGGGGCGGCTGGACGCGGCGATCGACGTGTTCGACGCGGAGCCGCTCCCGGCGGACCACCCCTTCCGCGCCCTGCCGAACGTGCTGCTGACCCCGCATCGGGCCGCGGGCAGCGTCGAGGGCAGGCAGCGTCTCGGGGCGAGCGCCGTCGGCGAGGTCCTGCGGTTGCTCGCCGGGCAGCCGCTGCTCCACACGGTGACCGCCGACGCCCTGGAACGCCTGCGCTGACAGTCCGACCGGCCGGTGCCGGAGCACGGCCCGGCCGGTGCCGGAGCAGACGGCCCGGCCGGTACGCGCGGGCTCAGTCCTCCGGAAGCTCGACCGGTGCGATCTCGTCAAAGACGTCGCCGGGGCCGGGGTTCGTCGCGTCGGTGGCACCGCCGAACTGGCTCATGACACCCCATACGGCGTTGAGCGCGGTCTGCACGGCGCCCTCGGCCCAGCCGGCCGTCCACGAGATGTCGTCGCCGGCCAGGAACAGGCCCCGCTTGTCCGAGGGCAGCCGGTCCTGCATGAAGTGGGTGAACAGGCGCCGCTGGTAGCGGTAGTGGCCCGGCAGGTTGGCCTTGAACGCGCCCATGAAGTAGGGCTCGTTCTCCCAGGAGACGGTGACCGGGTTGCCGATGATGTGCTTGCGGATGTCGACCTTGGGATAGATCTCGCCGAGCGACTTGAGCATGACGTCCATGCGCTCCTTCGGGGAGAGCGGCAGCCACTTCAGGCTGTCGTCGCACCACGTGTAGGAGAGGCAGATGACGGCCGGCTTGCCGGGCCCGTCGTCCAGGAGGTACGTGCCCCGGGTCATCCGGTCCGTGAGCGTCATCGACATGGAGTCCCGGCCGGTCGCTTCGTCCTTGTCCAGCCAGAACGGCCGGTCGACGGGCACGAACAGTTTGGACGACTCCATGTAGTGGGTGCGCTCCATCGCCGTCCAGTGGTCGATCGGGAAGAGCGCGTCGTCACAGGCGATCTTGGAGAGCAGCAGCCAGGACTGCCCGGTGAAGACCGCGGCCCGGTAGGAGCGGATGTCGCCGGTGGCGTCCGTGACCGTGATCCGGTTGCCTGCGGTGCGGTCCAGGCGGGTCACCGCGGGGCGCGGCTGCCCGTCGTGCAGGGAGGCCAGCGACGTGCCGAGCGGCCAGTGGAGGATCTTGCGCGGTTCGCGGTCCCACAGGCGCAGCGGCAGCTGCTGGCTGCCGCCGACGATCCCGCGGTGGTGGTCGTCGGCCTCGGTGTAGACGACGCGGAGGATCTCCAGGATGGAGTTGGGGAAGTCGGTGTCCCAGCCGCCGGTTCCGAAGCCGACCTGGCCGAAGATCTCGCGGTGCCGGAAGGACTTGAAGGCATCCGAGGCGCAGAGGAATCCGTAGAAGGTCTGGTTGTCGAGTTTCTCGACGAGCTTCGCCCAGATCTCCCGGATGCGCGGGACATCGCGCTCGCGCATGGCGCGGTTCATGTCGGAGAAGTCGGCGCCCTCTTCCAGGCACGTGTTCCAGGCGTCCATCACATCGCGGTAGACCTGCGGCAGATCGGCGATGGTCTCGGCGTAGTGGGACTCGCCCTTGAGGTCGACGACGGTCGACGGAGTGGCCGGGGAGAGCGGGTTGGGAAACGGCTCGGTCTCCAGGCCCACCAGGTCGATGTAGTGCTGCAGCGCCGTGGACGAGGGTGGGAAGCGCATGGCGCCCATCTCGGCGGTCAGCGAGGGGTCGCAGCCCTCGAAGCCGACCGTACGCAGCCGGCCGCCGATCTGGTCCGCTTCGTAGACGACGGGTCGCAGTCCCATCTTCATCAGTTCGTACGCGGCGATGATGCCGGAGAGGCCACCGCCGATGACGGCGACCTCGGATCCGTGCTCGGTCGCCGGTATCTGGCCGATGCCCGCCGGGTGCGCGAGGAAGTCGTCGTACGCGTAGGGGAAGTCCGGCCCGAACATGGTGATCGGCGGCTGCGCGTCGGTGTGCTGGACGGCATTGGGCACCGTGGACGTCATGGGGTACGGACTCCTTGCGCAGGTGAGAAGGGGGACGAAGGGGGAGGGCGCGGGTCAGACGAGGGAGCCGTACAGACCGGGACGGCGGTCCTCCAGGTACGGGTTGGCTGCCCGCGAGGCGTCGAGGAGCCCGGGGTCCACCTCACCGATGACGAGCTCCTCGCCGCGGCCGGCGCGGGTCCGCACGGTGCCGTCGGGGCCTGCCAGGCAGCTCAGCCCGACGAACTCGAACTCACCCTCAGGACCGGTCCTGTTGACGTACGCGACGTACATCTGGCTCTCGAAGGCACGGACCGGGACGACCGACTCGGCGACGAACTGGAAGGGGTGCATCTGCGCGGTCGGCACCAGCAGCAGACCGGTCCCGGCCAGGGCGTGCGCCCGGACGTTCTCCGGGAACTCGACGTCGTAGCAGATCAGCACGCCGATCCGGACACCGTCGAGGTCCGCCTGCACCACGGTCTGCTCGCCGGGGGTGAACCACTTCTGCTCGAAGCTGCCGAACAGGTGGGTCTTGCGGTAGTTCGCGAGGGCGCTGCCGTCCGGGCCGATGAGCTGCGCCGCGTTGAAGATCAGCTCACCGGCGCGCTCCGGGTAGCCGTACAGGACGGCGATGCCGTGCCGGACGCAGAGCTCGGCGACGGCCTGCGCTCCCGGTCCGTCCGCGGGTTCGGCGAGCGTGGGGACGGCGTCGCCGACGGCGTATCCGGTGAGGAAGAGTTCCGGGCAGACGAGCAGTCGGGAACCGGCTTCGGCGGCGCGTCCTGCGGCCTCGTCGAGCACCTTGATGTTCTCGTCCACGGAGCCGGGTCGTCCGGAGCTCTGGAGCAGGGCGGTACGCAGCGGCGGCATGGCTGACCTCGGGCGGTGCGGGCGGAGTACGGGGAGACGTATTGAAGGTACGGGGCGCCGATCACGCCGGACAAGGCGCGAGTGTTGCGCGCACACCATCGATTCATTGCGTCGTACAGGGCTGCCGCGGCGATTCGTTGCGTACGGCGTCCACGCAGGTCAGAAGGGTGATTTCGGTCTCGTACGAGCGGGGTCGGGGCCCCGCGCAGCCTCAGGCGGGCGAGCCCGAGGCGTACCGTCGCAGCAGCGGGGAGAGGACGAGCACCGACTTGGTGCGCTCCACGTACGGCTCGCCCGCGATGCGCTCGAGCACCTGCTCGAAGTGCCGCATATCGGCGGCGAAGACCTGCACGATCGCGTCGGCGTCTCCCGTCACGGTGGACGCGGACGCGATCTCCGGGTAGCGGGCGAGGCCCTGCTTGATCGCTTCCGGTGCGGTGTTGCGGCTGCAGTAGATCTCGATGAAGCCCTCGGTGTGCCAGCCGAGCGCCGCCGGGTCCACCCGCACGGTGAAGCCGGTGATGGCGCCCTCGGCGCGCAGCCGGTCCACGCGGCGTTTCACGGCGGGGGCGGACAGTCCGATGATGGCGCCGATGTCGGCGTAGCTGCGCCGGGCGTCTTCGGCGAGGGCGTGGACGATGCGTTCGTCGAGGTCGTTCAGGCGCACTTCAGAGGGATCACTTCTCTGCGACGGACGGATTTCGGGGGCGGCACGGGCCGCCCCCGAAGTAGACCATGCGCGCCCGCGCGGGGCGCGCTCACCGCAGAGGGCGGCCGGTCAGAAGGGGAACTGCGAGCGGCCGTGCTGCACGGAGATCCACTTCTGGGTGGTGAAGGCCTCGATCGTCGAGTCGCCGTTCAGCCGTCCCAAGCCCGAGGCCTTCTCGCCGCCGAAGGGGACGATGGGCTCGTCGTGAACCGTGCCGTCGTTGATGTGGATCATGCCGGTGCGGATGCGCTGCCCCACTCGCACCCCGCGCTCGATGTTTCCCGTGTGCACCGCGCCGCTCAGCCCGTACGGGGTGTCGTTGGCGATCCGGACCGCCTCGTCCTCGCCGTCGAAGGGCACGAGGAGGGCGACGGGCCCGAAGATCTCCTGCTGCAGAACGGGGGAATCGGCGGCTATCGCGGTCAGGACGGAGGGGCTCACCAGGTTGCCCTCGGCCCGGCCGTGCAGCAGTGCCGTCGCGCCGGCCTCCACGGTCTGGTCGACGATCTTGGTGACCGCTTCGGCCTGCGAGGAGTTGATCAGCGGGCCGATCTGGGTCGAGGGGTCGGCCGGGTCCCCGACGCGCAGGGAAGCGACCTTGGCGACGAACTTCTCGGTGAACTCCTTCTCGATCGCGCGGTCGATCAGGATCCGGTTGGCGGCCATGCAGACCTGGCCCTGGTGCACGTACCGGCTGAAGACGGCCGCGTCGACGGCGTAGTCCACATCGGCGTCGTCGAGGACGATCAGCGCGCTGTTCCCGCCGAGTTCGAGCACGGACTGCTTGAAGTTGGACGCGCACACCGTCGCGACGTGGCGGCCCACCTTGTCGGAACCGGTGAAGGAGATGAGCCTCGGAACGGGGTGCTCGAGCAGCGCGTCGCCGATCTCGGCGATGTCGGTGACGACGACGTTCAGCAGCCCGGCGGGCAGACCGGCGTCCTCGAACACCTTGGCCAGGAGCGTGCCACCGCAGATCGGCGTGTTCTGGTGGGGCTTGAGGACCACGGCGTTGCCGAGGGCCAGCGCGGGCGCGACCGACTTGAGCGACAGCAGGAAGGGGAAGTTGAAGGGGCTGATGACGCCCACGACGCCGACGGGCACGCGGTAGACACGGTTCTCCTTGCCCTCGGTCGGCGAGGGAAGGATCTGTCCGGAGGGCCGCAGCGCGAGCTGGACGGCCTCGCGCAGGAACTCCTTGGCGAGGTGCAGTTCGAACGCGGCCTTCAGCCGGGTGCCGCCGAGCTCCGCGACGATCGCATCGGCGATCTCGGGCTCCAGCTCCTCGACGATCCGCAGTGCCTTCTCCAGGACCGCCCGGCGGGTGTACGGGTTGGTGTCCGCCCATTCCTGCTGGGCCCGCTCGGCCGCGCGGTACGCCTGGTCGACCTCGGCCGCCGTGGCGACGGTGATGGCTGCGAGCTTGTCACCGTTGTACGGGTTGAAGTCGATGATGTCCCAGGATCCCTTCCCCGGCCTCCACTCGCCGTCGATGTACTGGTGGGCCAGGTCAGTGAAGAAGGACATGAGATCCCTTACCGCAGAGAGGCGGGCAGCTGATTGCGACTCATATTACTTACAATGCAACAGAGTTGAAGATGGTCAATAGTGCCCGACAGTCGACTAGAAGCGGTCGTATTCAGTCATATGACGATGCCTGGACACACAGATGCCCCTCCCGGCACGAACACCCGGGAGGGGCACCTGTGATGCGTGGACCGCTCGGTCAACTCCAGCTGGCGTGCAGCGGCTTGCCCTCCGCGTAACCGGCGGCGCTCTGCACACCCACGATGGCCTTCTCCGCGAACTCCTCGAGCGAGGCCGCACCCGCGTAGGTGCAGGACGAGCGGACGCCGGCGATGATCGAGTCGATCAGGTCCTCCACACCGGGGCGCGCCGGGTCCAGGAACATCCGCGAGGTGGAGATGCCCTCCTCGAACAGACCCTTGCGAGCCCGGTCGTAGGCGGACTCCTCCGACGTGCGGTTCTTCACCGCGCGCGCGGAGGCCATCCCGAAGGACTCCTTGTAGTAGCGGCCGTCCGCGGACTGCTGGAGGTCACCGGGCGACTCGTACGTGCCGGCGAACCAGGAGCCGATCATCACGTTGGACGCGCCGGCCGCGAGTGCCATGGCGACGTCGCGCGGGTGGCGGACGCCTCCGTCCGCCCAGACGTGCTTGCCGTGCTTGCGGGCCTCGGCCGCGCACTCGAGCACGGCGGAGAACTGGGGCCTGCCCACACCGGTCATCATCCGGGTGGTGCACATGGCGCCGGGGCCGACCCCGACCTTGATGATGTCCGCGCCGGCCTCGATGAGGTCGCGCACACCTTCGGCCGCGACGACGTTGCCCGCCACGATCGGAACGTGCGGGTCGAGCGCCCGCACCGCGGCGACCGCGCTGATCATGGATTCCTGGTGGCCGTGCGCGGTGTCGACGACGAGCGTGTCGACACCCGCGTCGAGGAGCTGCTTGACCTTGCCGGCGACGTCGCCGTTGATTCCGACGGCCGCCGCGATGCGCAGCCTGCCCTCGGAGTCCGTCGCCGGGGTGTACAGCGTCGCGCGCAGCGCGGCCTTGCGGGTGAGGATGCCGACGAGCCTGCCGTCCGCGTCGACCGCGGGGGCGAGCTTGCGGTTGGCGCCGTCGAGCTTGCCGAAGGCGTCGCGCGGGTCGATGTCGGCGTCGAGCAGCACCAGGTCCTTGGACATGACCTCGGACAGCTGCGTGAAGCGGTCGACACCGGTCAGGTCGTGGTCGGTGACGACACCGACCGGCCTGCGCTCCGCGTCGACGACGACGCCCGCTCCGTGGGCCCGCTTGTGCAGCAGGGACAGGGCGTCCGCGACGGTCTGGCCCGGAGACAGCTCGATGGGCGTGTCGAGCACGAGGTGGCGTGTCTTGACCCAGCTGATCACCTCGGTGACCACCTCGATCGGGATGTCCTGGGGGATGACGACCAGCCCACCGCGGCGGGCGATCGTCTCCGCCATCCGGCGCCCCGCGATCGCGGTCATGTTCGCGACGACGAGCGGGATGGTGGTGCCGGTGCCGTCGGGCGAGGAGAGGTCCACGGCCTGCCGGGAACCGACCGCGGAGCGGCCGGGAACCATGAAGACATCGTCGTACGTGAGGTCGTAGGGGACCGAGGGGGACGCCGTGTAGCGACCGGTGCCGGGCTCAAGAAAACGCATAACACTCATTTTTTCATACGAAACGGTGCAGGTCGTTTCCACGAAGACACAGCAATGGACCCCCGCGTTCGTGAGTTCCTCCAAAGAGGTGCTCCGGGGGGCCTGGCAAGTGGAACCTGCCTTACTCGAAGACCCTACCCGAACGCCTTTCAACCATTCGTGATCACGATCCCTGGACCGGGTGACAGGGGGTCAGGTAGCTTCAAATCCGCAGGTCTCGGGGGTGACCGCACCACCGCGCACGAGCGCGCGGAGAAACCCGTCACGTCTTTGGCCGGAGAGGATTCGGATCCGTCTGTGGAGAGCGAACTGCCGGACATCTACTGCCCGTTCCCTCAGCGGACGAACCCGCACGTAGGGCACACACGCGAGCACATCGACGCGTGGACGCGCCGCACCGGTCTGGTGCACCGGGAGTCCGCGAGACGCCGTTTCGAGCAGGCCGACTTCGGCGCGTTCGTCGGCATGGTCTACCCGACGGCGGGCAGTGAGCACCTCGACCTGGTCGCCGACTGGTTCGTCTGGCTCTTCCTCGTCGACGACCAGCTGGACGACGGCCATCTCGGCCGCAGCCCCGAACGGGTACGCGACGTGGTGGCACGAATGCGTTCCGTCGTGGAGGGAACGGCTCCCGGCCCACTGCCGGGCGAGGAGCCGCCCGCGGCCGTCGTAGCCCTGGCCGATCTGTGGGAACGTACGATCCCGCAGGCCGCCCCGCACTGGCGCACACGATTCGCCTGGCACCTCATGACGTACCTGATGACCGCCACGACCTGGGAGGCCGGGAACCGGGCCGACGGCGTCGTGCCGGCCGAGGAGGCCTACGTGGCCCAGCGGCGGCACACCGGGGCGATCCATGTGTGCATGGACCTGATAGAGATCGTGGCGGGCATCGAAGCGCCCGAATCGGTCCACAACGACCCCCGGTTCATCACGGCCCTGGAAGCCTCGTGCAACGTCGTGTGCTGGGCCAACGACGTGTACTCCTTCGAGAAGGAGCAGGTGCTCGGCGAGATCCACAATCTCGTTCACCTGGTACGTCACCACCGGGGTTACGGGGAGCAGCAGGCACTCGACCACGTGTGCGCCGAGATAGCCACCGAGACCGAGCGCTTCCTCACCGCCGAGGACGAGCTGCTCGACATGTATCCGCAGCTGTCCGGGCTGCTCGTCCCCTATCTCGACGGGATGCGGAGCTGGATGCGCGGCAATCTGGACTGGTCCCGGCAGACCCCCCGCTACAACCCGGCGGACGTCAGCCAGTACGCGGAGCCGGCGGAGTACCTGGAGGAGACCGTGCTCGGCGTGGCCGCGGACCCGGCGGGATCGAGCGCGTCCGACGGGCGGCGGAGCCGGTAGACGACGGAGGCCGGGCACCTGTGCGGTGCCCGGCCTCCGTCGTGTTCCATGACTGTCACTCGTCCGGGTCGGCGCGCTCCAGGGCGGGGCGCTGTCCGGCGGCGGATTCCGTCAGCAGGTAGTCGGCCGCGGCCGTGTCCGTCACCAGGCTGGTGACCAGGCCCGAGCGGAGCACCGCACCGATCGCCGCCGCCTTGCGCTGGCCGCCGGCGATGGCGACCACCTCGGGGATCCGGCGCAGCCGGTCCGCCTCCACGGTGATGCAGCGCTCGCCCAGGTCCCGGCCGACGCGTCGGCCGTCGGAGTCGAAGAGGTGCGCGGACATCTCGGCCGCGACCCCGAGCGAGGCATAGTGTGCCCGCTCCTCGTCCGAGAGCATGTCGTGGACGGTGGAGATGCCCGGCTCCCAGGAACCGATGGAGACCGCGGCGACCGTCACCTTGTCGAAGTACTCGAAGGCGCGGGCGATACCCGTCTGGTGGCGCAGGGCCGCCGCCGTCGCCGGATCGGGCAGGAGCATGGGCGCGTAGATCGGATGCGCCTCGCCGCCGGACACCTGGGCCGCGCGGCGGACCGCCTCGACCGACCCGCGCTCGGCCGTCCCCGCGTCGTAGACCCCGGTCAGCTGCACGACCGTGCAGGGCGGCAGCCGGTCGAGCGCCGCGGCCATGTGGATCGTGGAGCGGCCCCAGGCCAGGCCCAGCACATCGCCCTCGTTCACCAGCTCGCCGAGCAATTCGGCCGCGACCTCGCCCAGGTTCTCCGGGTCGGCCGCGTCGTCCTGCTCGTCCGCAGGGGACTCGACGACGACCGCGTGGCGCAACCCGTAGCGGGCCCGGAGCGCGTCGGAGCGCTCCGCGTCCAGCTCGGCCGGTACCCGGATCTCGATCCGTACGAGATCACGCTCGAGGGCCGTCTCCAGAACCCGGGCCACCTTGAAGCGGCTCACGCCGAACTCCTCGGCGATCTGGATCTTCGACTTTCCCTCGAGGTAGAACCGACGGGCCATGGCCGCCGCCTGAACCAGCTCCGCAGGTCCCATCCGCATGGCTGACCGACCCGCCGAGATGCCAGACACCGCGATCTCCTCACTGCAGTTCACACGCCCGATACACCGTCATCCTGTCAGATCCGGCGATCCTTGATCCGGCCCGTCGGGCCGCGTTCATCTGCCCTTTGTTCAGTGGCCGCACGCCCAGGGTGCCGCGGCGGTGGCTGCGTCCGCCTGCTCGCGCAGGGCGCGCACGGCCCGGGCCGGGTCCTGCGCCCCGTAGACCGCGGATCCGGCGACGAAGACATCGGCTCCGGCCTCCGCGCAGCGCTCGATGGTGGTGGCGGAGACGCCGCCGTCGACCTGGAGCCAGAGCTCGAGGCCGTGCTTGGAGATCAGGTCACGGGTACGCCGGATCTTCGGCAGCATGATGTCCAGGAAGGACTGGCCCCCGAAGCCCGGCTCCACCGTCATGATCAGCAGCATGTCGAGTTCGGGGAGCAGGTCCTCGTACGGCTCGATCGGGGTCGCGGGCTTGAGTGCCATCGAGGCACGCGCCCCCTTGGCCCTGATCTCCCGTGCCAGCCGTACCGGCGCCGCCGCCGCCTCCGCGTGGAAGGTGACGGAGCCTGCGCCCGCCTCGACGTACTGCGGTGCCCAGCGGTCCGCGTCCTCGATCATCAGATGGCAGTCCAGCGGAGTGTCCGTGGCCTTGCTCAGCGCCTCCACGATCGGCACGCCGAGCGTCAGATTGGGCACAAAGTGGTTGTCCATCACATCGACATGGAGCCAGTCGGCGCCGTCGACGGCCTTCGCCTCCTCGGCGAGTCGCGCGAAGTCGGCGGACAGGATGCTGGGGTTGATCTGGGCCATGCACCAAGCCTGCCATGTTCCGCGCCACTTCCCCGCCTCGGTGCCCCCCAAAGCCTCACGGGATCATTACGGTTCGCACAATCCCGGCTTTTCGCCCGGCCTGTGTGCCCGGGGTCAGCCCGTACGTCGCAGCAGCGCCAGATACATCGCGTCGGTGCCGTGCAGATGCGGCCACAGCTGGACGTCGGGACCGTCGCCCAGCGCCGGTACTCCTGGCATCAGGGGGCGGGCATCCACCCACTCCGCCTCGACCGGCGCTCCGCCGCGCCCCTTGAGGACGTCCTCGACGACGACGCGGGTCTCGGCCAGATGCGGCGAGCAGGTCGCGTAGCCGACGACCCCACCGATCCGTACGGCCTTCAACGCCTCGCGCAGCAGGCCCCGTTGGAGCGGTGCGAAGGACTCGAGGTCCTCCGCTCGGCGACGCCACCGGGCTTCCGGGCGGCGGCGCAGCGCCCCGAGGCCCGAGCACGGTACGTCCATCAGGATCCGGTCGAAGGTGCCCGGCTGCCAGGGCGGGCGGGTGCCGTCCGTGGTGACCACCTGGTACGGGCCCGGGTTGCCGGCCAGCGCCCGCTCGACGAGCCGGGAGCGGTGCGGCTGCTTCTCGGCGGCGAGCAGTGCCGCGCCGCGTCCGGCAGCGAGGGCGGCCAGCAGGGCCGCCTTGCCGCCAGGTCCGGCGCAGCCGTCGAGCCACCGTGTGTCGCTGCCCTCCACGGGCGCGTTGGCGAGGGCGGTGGCGACGAGCTGGCTGCCCTCGTCCTGCACACCCGCGCTGCCGTCCTGCACCGCGGTCAGCGCACCCGGCTCGCCGCCCTCGGCCATCCGTACGGCGTAGGGGGACCAGCGGCCCGGCAGTCCGCTCTCCTCGCCCAGGGCGGCCAGCAGCTCGTCGGTGGTGGAGCGGCCGGGGCGGGCGACGAGCGTCACCTCGGGGCGCTCGTTGTCGGCTTCGAGGAGGTCCTCGATCCCGGCACGGCCACCGCCCAGGGCGTCCCACAGCGCGGAGACGATCCACCGCGGATGGGAGTGGACGACCGACAGGTGCTGCTCGGCATCCTCGTCGTACGACGGCGCGACGCGCTCCACCCAGGTGTCGAGATCGTGCGCCGAGACCTTGCGCAGCACGGCGTTGACGAACTTGGCACGCCCTTCACCCAGCACGACGCGGGCCAGCTCCACACTGGCGGAGACGGCCGCGTGGGTCGGGATGCGGGTGCCGAGCAGCTGGTGCACACCCATGTTGAGCACGTCCAGCACGGGCGGGTCGACCTCGCGCAGCGGCCGGTCGATGCAGGCGGCGACGATCGCGTCGTACGTGCCCTGGCGGCGCAGGGTCCCGTAGACCAGCTCGGTCGCGAGCGCCGCGTCCCGTCCGTCGAAGTCACCCTTGGCCCGTGCCTTCTTCAGCAGCGGGGGAAGGACGAGGTTGGCGTACGCGTCGCGTTCGTCGACGGCCCTGAGCGCTTCGAAGGCGAGGAACCGGACAGGGTCCTTCTGCGGGCGGCGATGCGGCTTGGCGGGTCGGCGACGCTGCTGGTCGTTCACGTGAAAGGTGCTCCGCTGATGGTGAGAGTGGCGAACCCACCCAGCGTACGTCGCCGCCCGGGCACCAGGCGCGGGCCCCGAAGCCGCGGGCTGCTGCCGGGCCCCGGGGACGCGGGCGGCGGCCCGTCGTCAGAGTCCCAGGAGTTCGCCCGGGACGATGCGCACACCGCGCGCCCAGTCGGCGGCCTTCATCGGCTTCTTGCCCTGCGGCTGGACCCAGAGGAGCTCCACGGCGTGCGACCCGGTGCCCACGTACACGTTGTTCTTGCCCGCGGACAGCTCGCCCGGCGCCAGGTCGGCGCGGTCCAGGACGGGCGCCGCCTGGACCAGCTTGAGACGCTCGCCCCGGAAGAGGGTCCACGCTCCGGGGGCCGGGGTGCAGCCGCGCACGATGCGGTCGACCCGCAGTGCGGGGGCGGACCACTGCACTTGGGCGTCCTCGACGGTGATCTTGGGCGCAAGGGTGATGCCTTCGGCGGGCTGCGGTACGGCGTGCAGGGTGCCGTCCTCGATGCCGTCCATGGTCGCGGCGAGCAGCCCCGCGCCGGCGAAGGCCAGCCGGGTGAGCAGGTCGCCGCTGGTGTCCGTGGGCCGCACCTCCTCGGTCAGGACGCCGTACACGGGGCCGGAGTCCAGGCCCTCCTCGATGAGGAAGGTCGACGCGCCTGTCACCTCGTCCCCGGCCATCACCGCGTGCTGCACCGGTGCGGCGCCACGCCAGGCGGGCAGGAGCGAGAAGTGCAGGTTGACCCAGCCGCGGGCGGGCACGTCGAGGGCCGTCTTGGGCAGCAGCGCACCGTAGGCCACCACGGGGCAGCAGTCCGGGGCGATCTCCCGCAGCCGCGCCAGGAAGGCCTCGTCGCGCGGGCGTACCGGCTTGAGCACCTCGATCCCGGCTTCCTCGGCGCGTTCGGCCACCGGGCTGGCGACGAGGCGGCGGCCTCGCCCGGCGGGTGCGTCGGGACGGGTGACGACGGCGGCCACCTCATGGCGGCCGGAGGCGATCAGGGCGTCCAGGGCGGGGACAGCAACCTCGGGGGTGCCTGCGAAGACGAGCTTCATGGGTGGCGGACTGCCTCTCGGGCCGGAACGTACGGTGTGGCGAGCAGCACACCAGTCTAAGGGCTGCCCCGTCGTCCCCGGCAGGCGCACACCCGGGACGACGGGACGGCCCCGGACCCGGCCACCGGGGGGCGTACGCACGCCCGTGCGCCCCGCGCATATGCGCATACGCCCCTGATGCGTGACCACATGGCCGGGTGAGGCGTTGGTCAAGAGAGATTGACCGAAGTGGGCCGCCGCGGTGCGGTCCGATCCCTTTCAACGCCGGTTCGAGAGGCTTGTTCATGGCCGACCACGCAACCCACGACGCCCAGGCGCGTGCCAGTCTGCACCTGCTGGTGCGGGACATCGAGCGGGTCCGGCGGCAGGTGGACGCGCTGCGCACCCTCACTGCGCAGCTGGGCAACGTCTACCGTCCGCGCCGCTCCGGCCCGTCCGCGGGCTTCGTCGTCTACGGCAGGGCCCCGGCGCCCACCGTCCGGCTGGCGCAGGAACTGCGGGACAGCGTCGAGACGCTGGTCACGGCGGCGGTGGACTTCGACCGCTCGCTCGGCTTCTCGTGGGACGCGGTGGGCTCGGCCCTCGGGGTCACCAAGCAGGCGGTTCACCGCCGTTACGGTGCCCGGCGGAACACCCCTCAGCCGGGTACCGCCGAGGTCACCGCCGAGTCCGCACCCCGTCCGCTGCCCGCGCCGCCCGGTTCCTCCCCCGTGCTGCCCGTGGTGCCTGCGGCCCGTTCCATGCCTCCGCAGCCGTCGGCGGACCACCCCGCCCCGCGCGAGGAGCTGCGCCCCGGCGCCTTCCCCGGCCCCCGCAACGGCTGACCGGAGCGCCTCTTCCGCCCTCACCGCGTCCGCACGGCGAGGGCGGCGGCAGTGGCGGCGGGGCCGTAGCGCCTCGTCAGCCGATGTCCGGCGGGTCGATCCTGATCCGTACCGGATCTCCGGTCCCACGGGCTGTCCGCGCCGCCTGAGCCGCCTTCAAGGCGGCCGCGAGCGCCGCCCCGCGCCCCGGCGGCACCCTGACAAGCGCCCGCTCCCAGGTCTCGCCCGGCGGCGCGTCCCCCTGCCTCCGGGGCCTGCCGGAGACGGCACCCGGCAGCGGTACCGGTCCGAGGATCTCCGCTTCCGGCGGCAGTTCCACGGTGGCCAGGTACGCGGCGATCGCCTCCGGCGGCCCGGTCACCGAAGCCATCCGGGACACCGGCGGGAAGCCGAGCTCTGCCCGTTCCGCGAGTTCGCGGCGGGCATGACCGACGGGGTCCCAGCGCACCAGGGCCTGGACGGGCCGCAGGGTCGGCTCGGCAACGATCACCACCGTGCCGCCCTCAGGCTGTCCCCGCACCAGTGAGGCTGCGGCCGTCCAGCGCCGCAGCGCCTCCTCGCCGGCCCGCAGGTCCGGCCGGCCGACCATCGCCCAGCCGTCCAGCAGCAGCGCGGCCGCGTAGCCGCCCTCCGCCACGGGTTCGGCCCCGGGCGTGCTGACCACCAGAGCGGGCTGGTCCGGTACGGAGTCCAGCACGTGGTCCCGGCCCGACGTACGCACCGGGACGGCGGGAAACGCCCGGCCCAGCTCCTCGGCGGTCCGCCGGGCACCGACGATCTGGGCCCGAAGCCGCCGTCCGCCACAGGCGGCGCAGCTCCAGGCCGTTTCGGCGCGTCCGCACCAGGCGCAGTTGAGATCCCGCTGGTCCGGGGCCTCCAGCGGCCCCGCGCAGTGCCCGCACCGCGCGGGTTCGCGGCAGCGTTCGCAGGCCAGCCGGGGTGCGTACCCCCGGCGGGGCACCTGGATCAGCACGGGACCGCTGCGCAGCCCGTCCCGTACGGTCTGCCAGGCGAGGCTGGGCAGCCGGGCGGATCGCGCCGCCCCGTCCCTCGCGAGCTCACCGTCGCCGACGGTACGCACCAGGGGCGCCGCGATCCGCAGCTGCTCCCGGTCCGCGCGCAGCGGCAGCGCCCAGCCGCTCTCGACCAGCTGGGCGGCCTCCACGGTGCAGTTGGTCCCGCCCAGGAGGAACGCGCACCGGCCGTGCGCCGCCCTCAGCTCGAGGACTTCCCGGACGTGGGGGAAGGGGGCGTTGTCGTCGCTGTGACTGGAGTCCCCGTCGTCCCAGACGGCCACCAGGCCGAGATCGGCGACGGGGGCGAACATGGCGGCCCTGGTCCCGACCACCGCGCGCACCGAACCGCGCCGGACGGCGAGCCACTCCCGGTAGCGCTTCTCAGGCCCCGAGTCGGCGGTCAGCAACGCGTGGCGCCCCTCCCCCATCACCTCGGTGAGTGCGGCGTCCACCCTCCCCGCCGCCCTCCCGTCGGGTACGACGACGAGTGCGCCCCGTCCCGAGGCCAGCGTGGCGGCGACGGCCCTGGCGATCTCCGCGGGCCAGTGCGGCCCGGGCAGTGCGGTCCAGACGGCTCTGGGCGCTCCGCCCTCGGCCAGTGCGCCGAGGAACGCGGGCCCCTGTGCGTACCGCTCCCAGGTCCCGGGGGCCGGTGCCGGGGGCGGTGGCAGCGGCGCGGGTGACGCCTTGGACTCCGCCCGGCCGTTCCTGGGTGGCACGGCGAGCTGCAGCACATCGGCGAGGCTGCCCGCGTACCGGTCGGCGACGGCCCGCGAGAGCGCGAGCAGCTCGGGCCCGAGCACCGGCTCGGGCGAGACGACGTAGGCGAGCGCCGCCAGGGCGCCCTGGTAGTCCGACTCGGCACGCCGCTCGATCAGGAATCCGTCGATCAGCCCACCGCCCTCCCGCCGCCCGCCGCGGACCTGGCGCCCCCCGGCCCCGAACCGCACCCGTACCCGGACACCGGGCTGTGCCTCGGCGTCGAGCTCCTCCGGGACCGCGTAATCGAAGTACTGATCGAGGTGGAGCGCGCCCTTGTTGACCAGGACCCGGGCGACCGGCAGCTCCCCGGCGAGCGTCGCACCCCGCCAGGTGCGGGGCTTGGCCCGCGGCACCTTGGCCTTGCGCACGGTCTCCCGGATGAGCGCAAGCTGCTCCGGTGCCCCGCCATCGGGCTCGTCGGGCCGCTCGTCGTCGCTGCTCACAGCCAAATTCCTACCAGACGCCACTGACACCGGTTGCGGCTCCCGCAGCGCACGCACCGGGGCCCGGACACCGTGTACGGCATCCGGGCCCCGGAGTACGGGCTGACGTCGGCGGGCTCTAGAGCCCCGCCGCCGTACGCAGCGCGTCCACGCGGTCGGTGCGCTCCCAGGTGAAGTCGGGCAGCTCACGGCCGAAGTGGCCGTACGCGGCGGTCTGGGCGTAGATCGGGCGGAGCAGGTCGAGGTCGCGGATGATCGCGGCCGGGCGAAGGTCGAAGACCTCGCCGATCGCGTGCTCGATCTTCTCCGTCTCGACGGTGGCGGTGCCGAACGTCTCGACGAACAGACCCACCGGCTCGGCCTTGCCGATCGCGTACGCGACCTGGACCTCGCAGCGGGCGGCCAGACCGGCCGCGACGACGTTCTTGGCGACCCAGCGCATGGCGTACGCCGCCGAGCGGTCGACCTTCGACGGGTCCTTGCCGGAGAAGGCACCGCCGCCGTGGCGGGCCATGCCGCCGTAGGTGTCGATGATGATCTTGCGGCCGGTCAGACCGGCGTCACCCATCGGACCGCCGATCTCGAAGCGGCCGGTCGGGTTCACCAGGAGCCGGTAGCCCTCGGTGTCCAGCTTGATGCCGTCCTCGATGAGCTGCGCCAGGACGTGCTCGACGACGAACTCACGGATGTCGGGCGCGAGGAGCGAGTCGAGGTCGATGTCCGACGCGTGCTGCGAGGAGACGACGACCGTGTCGAGGCGGACGGCCTTGTCACCGTCGTACTCGATGGTGACCTGGGTCTTGCCGTCGGGACGCAGGTACGGGATGGTCCCGTTCTTGCGGACCTCGGACAGCCGGCGGGAGAGCCGGTGCGCCACGTGGATCGGGAGCGGCATCAGCTCGGGCGTCTCGTCGCAGGCGTAGCCGAACATGAGGCCCTGGTCGCCGGCGCCCTGCTTGTCGAGCTCGTCCTCGTCGCCCTCGACGCGCTTCTCGTACGCCGTGTCGACACCCTGGGCGATGTCCGGGGACTGCGCTCCGATGGACACCGACACGCCGCAGGAGGCTCCGTCGAAGCCCTTCTTGGAGGAGTCGTAGCCGATCTCCAGCACCTTGTTGCGCACGAGGTTGGGGATGTCGGCGTAGGCCTTGGTCGTGACCTCACCCGCGACATGCACCAGACCAGTGGTGATCAAGGTCTCGACGGCGACGCGCGAGGAAGGGTCGTCACGCAGGAGCGCATCGAGAATCGTGTCGCTGATCTGGTCAGCGATCTTGTCGGGGTGGCCCTCGGTAACGGACTCCGAGGTGAAGAGACGGCGGGACACATCGCTCCCTGGGGTTGCAGCGGCTGCTGGCTGATCATTGATGGACCGCCGGGAGCTGCGCCCGGCACGTTCCGTCGACCAGTTTATCGGTCGCTTCCGGTGAATGGGCCACGCGTCTCGCCCCTTGGGAGCTCTGTGACCTGCGGCACTGTTGACGGCAGTACGACAATCGCTCCTTCCGGGTGTGAGAAATGACCGAATTTCTTGAGCTTCCATCCCGCCGGAGCGGCAACTACGCAATCTAGCCGAAGCGTGCCGCCACCAGGTCCCAGACCGTGTCGGCGAGTGCTTCTTTCGGCCCGTACGGCACAGCGGTCTCAACGCCGTCGGCCGAGAGCACCACCGCTTCGTTCTCCTCGGACCCGAAGGTCTTGCGCTCCCCCACCTCGTTGACCACGAGCAGGTCGCAGCCCTTGCGGCGGAGCTTCTCGCGGCCGTTGGCGAGGACGTTGTCGGTCTCCGCGGCGAAACCGACGACGACCTGGCCGGGGCGGGCACGGTCCGCGGAGACCTCGGCGAGGATGTCGGGATTGCGGACGAGGACCAAGGGCGCCGGCTCCTGGCCGTCCTTCTTCTTGATCTTGCCCGCGGCGTAGTCCGCGGGACGGAAGTCGGCGACCGCCGCGGCCATCACCACCACATCGGCGTCGGCCGCCGCCTTCAGTACGGCCTCGCGCAGCTGTACGGCCGTTCCGGCGCGCAGGACGTCGGCGCCCGCGGGGTCGGGCAGTCCGGTGTTTGCCTCGATCAGCGTCACCCGGGCACCGCGGGCGACGGCAGTGCGCGCCAGCGCGTAGCCCTGCTTTCCGGAGGAGCGGTTGCCGAGGTAGCGGACCGGGTCGAGGGGCTCCCGGGTGCCGCCGGCGCTGATGACCACGTGCCGGCCCGCGAGATCGGGTTCGGCCGGGCCGCGGGTCAGGACGCGGCGGCAGACCTCGAAGATTTCCCCCGGGTCCGGCAGCCGGCCCTTGCCGGTGTCGACGCCGGTGAGGCGGCCGACAGCGGGCTCGATGACGACGGCGCCGCGGCGGCGCAGTGTGGCCACGTTCCCCTGGGTGGCCGGGTGCTCCCACATCTCGGTGTGCATCGCCGGTGCGAAGACGACCGGACAGCGGGCGGTGAGGAGCGTGTTGGTGAGGAGGTCGTCGGCGAGGCCGTGGGCGGCCTTGGCGAGCATGTCGGCGGTGGCGGGTGCGACCACGACGAGGTCGGCCGCCTGCCCGATCCGCACGTGCGGCACCTCGTGCACGCTGTCCCAGACCTCGCTCGACACGGGGTTGCCGGAGAGCGCCGACCAGGTGGCGGCCCCGACGAAGTTCAGCGACGCCTCGGTCGGCACGACCCTGACGTCATGACCGGACTCGGTCAGCCGGCGCAGCAGCTCGCACGCCTTGTAGGCGGCGATGCCACCGCTGACCCCCAGGACGACCTTCGGCTTGTCCACTGCGTCTCCCCGCACTCGTTTCTCCGCGCAACCGATGCGCACCCCGGCTGCCCGCAGCCGGGGGACGTACGCACTCCATGCTGCCTCACCGCACGGGGCGGTCCTCGGCGGGCCCGGCCCCGGACACACCACAGGCCCGGCGGTGGTGACCGCCGGGCCTGTGGTGAAGGTGCGTCTCCTGCTTACTGCGCGGGGCCCTCGATGGCCTCGGAGGTCAGCAGGCCCGCGTTGATCTCGCGGAGCGCGATCGAGAGCGGCTTCTCGTGCACGTGGGTGTCGACGAGCGGACCGACGTACTCGAGGAGACCTTCACCGAGCTGCGAGTAGTACGCGTTGATCTGGCGCGCACGCTTGGCCGCGTAGATCACGAGGCTGTACTTCGAGTCGGTGGCCTCGAGGAGCTCATCAATCGGCGGGTTGATGATGCCCTCGGGCGTGGTGATGGAAGAGGACACTCTCTGCCTTCCGAAGGGGATAGTGATCAAAGAGATCTTTGATCATGCTGGTTCCGCAGTGGTGATGCTCTGCGTCCGCGGGGGCCGACGAGGTCAGTCGTCGATGCCGCGGAGGCCGGAAGCCTGCAGCATCAACGTTAGCAGCTCACGCGCGACGTCCTCGACCGAGGTGTTGACAAGTGTCGTATCGAACTCGGCTTCGGCGGCCAGCTCGACCTTCGCCGCCGCGAGCCGGCGCTCGATCACGTCGGGCGACTCCGTCCCGCGGCCCGTGAGCCGGCGGACCAGCTCGTCCCAGCTCGGCGGGGCCAGGAAGACCAGCTGCGCGTCGGGCATCGACTGACGGACCAGCCGGGCGCCCTGCAGGTCGATCTCCAGCAGCACCGGTTCGCCCGCTTCCAGGCGCTCCAGCACGGCCCGGCGCGGGGTGCCGTAGCGGTTGCCCGCGAACTCCGCCCACTCCAGCAGCTCGCCGTTGGCGATCAGCTTGTCGAACTCCTCGGTGTCCACGAAGAAGTAGTGGACACCGTTGCGTTCGCCGGGGCGCGGTTTGCGGGTCGTGGCCGACACCGAGAGCCAGACCTCGGGGTGAACCTTGCGCATATGAGCGACGACCGTGCTCTTACCGACCCCGGAGGGGCCGGAGAGCACGGTCAGCCGCGGACGTACGTCCGGGGGTACGGGGGAGTTCCCCCGGGATGTTGCAGCCATGGAGCGATTATCCCGCTTCTCAGGAGTGCCTGAGAACGTCAGGCGGTACTGCCGCCGAACTCACGCTCCAAAGATGCGATCTGGTTGGAGCCGAGACCCCGGACCCGGCGGCTCTCGGAGATGCCGAGCCGCTCCATGATCTGCTTGGCGCGGACCTTGCCCACGCCCGGCAGGGACTCCAGCAGGGCGGAGACCTTCATCTTGCCGATGACGTCGTTCTCCTGGCCCGTCTTGATGACCTCGTGGAGGGAGGCGCCGGAGTGCTTGAGTCGATTCTTGACCTCGGCCCGCTCCCGGCGAGCCGCGGCGGCCTTTTCGAGCGCGGCTGCGCGCTGTTCAGGGGTAAGGGGCGGAAGAGCCACGCCTACGTCACCTCGGATGTCGATCTGTCGGATACGGACCGGTGAGGAACGTGAAAGCCCCACAGCCGGTGAGCAACGAACAACCTGTGCTCGTTGGCTCTCGACGGAGACTAGCGGCCACGGCCGCCTGAGTCAGCGAGAACAGACGAAAAGTCCTGGTCAGCCTTAGCCGACCGGGACATTTCCGTCATAACAACCCGGATTTCTGGTCAGGATTCCGTCAACGCGCTGTTACGTGGCATGGTCAGCCATCCGAGACGGCTGCGCGGACCTCGTCCGCGAACCGACCGGCGGCTTCGCGCAGCCCTGACGCGTCCGGACCGTGGCGCAGCACGCCCCGGCTCACGCTCGGCACCACATTGCCCACCGAGGCGCCGAACACACCGGGCAGATCCGCGGGAGTGGCGCCCTGGGCGCCGATGCCGGGAGCGAGCAGCGGACCGTTGATCGCCAGATTCACACCCGCGTCCCCGAGCGTGGCGCCGACGACCGCCCCGACGGAGCCGAGCGGAGCCGCGCCCTCGTTCTCGGCGGCCATGTGGTCGAGCATCAGCTGGGCCAGCGGCCTGCCGTCGGCGGCGGTGGCACGCTGGACCTCGGCGCCCTCCGGGTTGGAGGTGAGGGCGAGGACGAAGACGCCCGAGCCCGAGATCGCGGCCGCGTCGAGCGCCGGGCGCAGCGAGCCGAAGCCGAGGTACGGCGAGACGGTGACGGCGTCCGAGAACAGCGGCGAGTCCTTGTCGAGGTACGTGGCCGCGTAGGCGCCCATGGTGGAGCCGATGTCCCCGCGCTTGGCGTCCATGAGCACCAGGGCCCCGGCGGCTCGCGCCTCTTCGACGGCCTTCTCCAGGACGGCGATGCCGCGCGAGCCGAAGCGCTCGAAGAACGCCGACTGCGGCTTGAGCACGGCGACCCGGTCGGCCAGAGCCTCGACGACCGTACGGGTGAAGCGCTCCAGGCCCGCGATGTCGTCGTTCAGGCCCCAGGAGGTGAGGAGCGAGGCGTGCGGGTCGATGCCCACGCAGAGCGGCCCGCGGGTGTCCATGGCGCGGCGCAGGCGGGCGCCGAAGGGTTCGAGGGTCACTGCATGACCTTCCGTGTCGAGGCGCCGACGGCTTCGGCGAGGGTGGGGTACGGGGAGGCGGCCAGGCGGGCGGCCAGGCCCTTGTGGATCGAGCGGGCGTAGAACGGGCCCTCGTAGATGAAGGCGCTGTAGCCCTGGACGAGCGTGGCACCGGCGAGGATGCGCTGCCAGGCGTCCTCGGCGTTCTCGACGCCCCCGACACCGACGAGGGTGATCCGGGTCCCCACACGGGCGTACAGGCGGCTCAGAACCTCCAGGGAGCGCTCCTTGAGGGGTGCGCCGGAGAGTCCGCCGGTCTCCTTGGCCAGCGACGCCGGGGACTTCAGGCCGAGGCTGTCGCGGGCGATGGTGGTGTTGGTGGCGATGATGCCGTCCAGGCCGAGCTCGACGGCGAGGTCCGCGACCGCGTCGACGTCGTCGTCGGCGAGGTCTGGGGCGATCTTGACGAGCAGCGGGACCCGGCGGTCCGTGACCGTACGGTCGGCGGCCTCGCGCACCGCCGCGAGCAGTGGCCGGAGCGCCTCGGTGGCCTGGAGGTTGCGCAGGCCAGGGGTGTTGGGCGAGGAGACGTTGACGACGAGGTAGTCGGCGTGGGCGGCGAGCCGCTCGGTGGACTTGACGTAGTCCCCCACCGCCTCGGCCCCGGGGACGACCTTGGTCTTGCCGATGTTGACGCCGACCGTCGTGCGGAAGACGGGCCTGCGGGTGGCCAGACGTTCGGCGACGGCCGCGGAGCCCTCGTTGTTGAAGCCCATGCGGTTGATCAGCGCGCGGTCCGCGACGAGTCGGAAGAGGCGCTTCCTGGGGTTTCCGGGCTGCGGTTCGCCGGTGACCGTGCCGATCTCGATGTGGTCGAACCCGAGCATCGACATGCCGTCGATCGCGATCGCGTTCTTGTCGAAGCCGGCGGCGAGCCCGAACGGGCCGTGCATCCTCAGCCCGAGGGCCTCGGTGCGCAGTTCCTCGTAGCGGGGGGCGAGCGCGGCGGCGACGAAGGTCCGCAGGCCGGGGACGCGGGCCGCGAGGCGGATCCAGCGGAAGGCCAGGTAGTGGGCCTGCTCCGGGTCCATGCGCTTGAAGACCAGCTGGAAGAAGAGTTTGTACATCACACAGTCCTCATGAAGAGGGGGACACCGTTTCCGGTGTCCCCCTGCTGGCTGCTTCTAGTCGCGGGCCGCGGTCAGATGTTCCGCGTGTTCCTGGAGGGAACGTACGCCGACGTCGCCGTGGTTGAGCGCGTCGATGCCCTGGACGGCGGCGGCGAGCGCCTGGACCGTGGTGAGGCACGGCACCGACCGGGCGACGGCCGCCGTGCGGATCTCGTAGCCGTCGAGCCTGCCGCCCGTTCCGTACGGCGTGTTGACGATGAGGTCGACCTGGCCGTCGTGGATCAGCTGGACGATGGTCTTCTCACCGTTGGGGCCCTCGCCCTCGGACTGCTTGCGCACGATGGTGGCGTTGATGCCGTTGCGCTTGAGCACCTCGGCCGTCCCCGACGTGGCCATCAGCTCGAAGCCGTGGGCGACGAGTTCGCGGGCCGGGAAGATCATCGAGCGCTTGTCGCGGTTGGCGACGGAGATGAAGGCGCGGCCCTTGGTGGGCAGCGGGCCGTACGCACCGGCCTGCGACTTGGCGTACGCCGTGCCGAAGACCGAGTCGATGCCCATGACTTCACCGGTGGAGCGCATCTCCGGGCCGAGGACCGTGTCGACGCCGCGGCCGTGGATGTCGCGGAAGCGCGACCACGGCATGACGGCCTCCTTGACGGAGATCGGCGCGTCGAGCGGCAGGGTGCCGCCGTCGCCGTGCTTCGGCAGCAGGCCCTCCTCGCGCAGCTCGGCGACGGTCGCGCCCAGAGAGATGCGGGCGGCGGCCTTGGCGAGCGGGACCGCGGTGGCCTTCGAGGTGAAGGGGACGGTCCGCGAGGCGCGCGGGTTGGCTTCGAGGACGTAGAGGATGTCGCCCGAGAGCGCGAACTGGATGTTGATCAGGCCGCGTACGCCGACGCCCTTGGCGATGCCCTCGGTCGAGGCCCGCAGGCGCTTGATGTCGAAGCCGCCGAGCGTGATCGGGGGCAGTGCGCAGGCGGAGTCGCCGGAGTGGATGCCGGCCTCCTCGATGTGCTCCATGACGCCGCCGAGGTACAGCTCGGTGCCGTCGTAGAGCGCGTCTACGTCGATCTCGATCGCGTCGTCGAGGAAGCGGTCGACCAGGACCGGCCGGGTGGGGCTGATCTCGGTGGATTCGGCGATGTACGAGGAGAGGCGCGCCTCGTCGTACACGATCTCCATGCCGCGGCCGCCGAGCACGTACGACGGGCGTACGAGGACGGGGTAGCCGATCTCGTCGGCGATGGCCTTGGCCTCGGAGAAGGTGGTCGCCGTGCCGTGCTTCGGGGCGGGCAGACCGGCCTCGGCGAGGACCCGGCCGAAGGCCCCGCGGTCCTCGGCGGCGTGGATGGCCTCCGGGGAGGTGCCCACGACCGGCACGCCGTTGTCCTTGAGCGCCTGCGACAGACCGAGCGGGGTCTGGCCGCCGAGCTGGACGATGACACCGGCGATCGGGCCCGCGAGGGACTCGGCGTGCACGATCTCCAGGACGTCCTCGAGCGTGAGCGGCTCGAAGTACAGCCGGTCGGAGGTGTCGTAGTCCGTGGAGACGGTCTCCGGGTTGCAGTTGACCATCACGGTCTCGTAGCCCGCGTCGCTCAGTGCGAAGGAGGCGTGGACGCAGGAGTAGTCGAACTCGATGCCCTGGCCGATGCGGTTCGGACCGGAGCCGAGGATGATCACCGCGGGCTTGGTGCGGGACGCGACCTCGCTCTCCTCGTCGTAGGAGGAGTAGAAGTACGGCGTGTTCGCGGCGAACTCCGCGGCGCAGGTGTCGACCGTCTTGTAGACCGGGCGGATGCCGAGGGCGTGCCGTACCTCGCGCACGACGTCCTCGCGCAGACCGCGGATCTCACCGATCTGGGCGTCGGAGAAGCCGTGGCGCTTGGCCTCGGCGAGCAGCTCGGTGTCGAGGCGCTCGGCGGCGGCCAGCTCGTCGGCGATCTCCTTGATCAGGAAGAGCTGGTCGACGAACCAGGGGTCGATCTTCGTGGCGTCGAAGACCTCTTCCTGCGTGGCACCGGCGCGGATCGCCTGCATGACGGTGTTGATGCGGCCGTCCGTGGGGCGGACCGCTTCGGCGAGCAGCTCGGCCTTGTCGCCGGGCTCGCCGGTGAAGGCGAACTGCGAGCCCTTCTTCTCCAGGGAGCGCAGGGCCTTCTGCAGCGCCTCGGTGAAGTTGCGGCCGATCGCCATGGCCTCACCCACCGACTTCATGGTGGTGGTGAGGGTGGAGTCGGCGGAGGGGAACTTCTCGAAGGCGAAGCGCGGGGCCTTCACGACGACGTAGTCGAGGGTCGGCTCGAAGGAGGCCGGCGTCTTCTCGGTGATGTCGTTGGGGATCTCGTCGAGCGTGTAGCCGACGGCCAGCTTGGCGGCGATCTTGGCGATCGGGAAGCCGGTGGCCTTGGAGGCCAGCGCCGAGGAGCGGGAGACGCGGGGGTTCATCTCGATCACGATGACCCGGCCGTCGGTCGGGTCGATGGCGAACTGGATGTTGCAGCCGCCGGTGTCGACGCCGACCTCGCGGATGATCGCGATGCCGATGTCGCGCAGCCGCTGGTACTCGCGGTCGGTGAGGGTCATCGAGGGGGCGACGGTGATCGAGTCGCCGGTGTGGACGCCCATCGGGTCGAAGTTCTCGATGGAGCAGACGACCACGACGTTGTCGTTCTTGTCGCGCATCAGCTCCAGCTCGTACTCCTTCCAGCCCAGGATGGACTCTTCCAGGAGCACCTCGGTGGTCGGCGAGAGCGTGAGGCCCTGTCCGGCGATGCGGCGCAGCTCCTCCTCGTCGTGGGCGAAGCCCGAGCCGGCGCCGCCCATGGTGAAGGAGGGGCGGACGACGACGGGGTAGCCGCCGAGGGTCTCGACGCCCTCCATGATGTCGTCCATGGTGTGGCAGATGACGGAGCGGGCGGACTCGCCGTATCCGATCTTCGCCTTGACGGCTTCGACGACACCCTTGAAGAGGTCGCGGTCCTCGCCCTTGTTGATGGCCTCGACGTTGGCGCCGATGAGCTCGACGCCGTACTTCTCCAGGACACCGTTCTCGTGCATGGAGATCGCCGTGTTGAGCGCGGTCTGGCCGCCCAGTGTCGGGAGCAGCGCGTCGGGGCGCTCCTTGGCGATGATCTTCTCGACGAACTCGGGGGTGATCGGCTCGACGTACGTGGCGTCGGCGATCTCCGGGTCGGTCATGATCGTCGCCGGGTTGGAGTTGACCAGGATGACGCGCAGGCCCTCGGCCTTGAGGACGCGGCAGGCCTGGGTGCCGGAGTAGTCGAATTCGGCGGCCTGCCCGATGACGATCGGGCCGGAGCCGATGACCAGGACGGACTGGATATCGGAGCGCTTAGGCACGCTGGCCCTCCATCAGGGAAACGAAGCGGTCGAAGAGGTACGCGGCGTCGTGCGGGCCGGCGGCCGCTTCGGGGTGGTACTGGACGCTGAAGGCGGGCCGGTCCAGGAGCTGGAGGCCTTCGACGACCTGGTCGTTGAGGCAGACGTGGGAGACCTCGGCGCGGCCGAACTCCGTGTCGGAGACCTTGTCGAGAGGGGCGTCGACGGCGAAGCCGTGGTTGTGCGCGGTGACCTCGACCTTGCCGGTCGTGCGGTCCTGCACGGGCTGGTTGATGCCGCGGTGGCCGTACTTCAGCTTGTAGGTGCCGAAGCCGAGTGCGCGGCCCAGGATCTGGTTGCCGAAGCAGATACCGAAGAGCGGGGTCTTCCGCTCCAGGACGCCCCGCATGACGGAGACCGGGTGGTCGGCGGTGGACGGGTCGCCGGGGCCGTTGGAGAAGAAGACTCCGTCGGGCTTCACCGCGTACACCTCGTCGAGGGTGGCGGTGGCGGGCAGGACGTGCACCTCGATGCCGCGCTCGGCCATGCGGCGCGGGGTCATGCCCTTGATGCCGAGGTCGATCGCGGCGACCGTGAACTTCTTGGTGCCGATCGCGGGGACGACGTACGCCTCCTTGGTGGCGACCTCGGCGGCGAGGTCCGCGCCGCTCATCTCGGGCGCCTGGCGCACCTTGGCGAGCAGCATGCCCTCGTCCGCGAGGGCGTTGCCGGAGAAGATGCCGACGCGCATCGCGCCGCGCTCGCGGAGGTGGCGGGTCAGCGCACGGGTGTCGATGCCGCTGATGCCGACGATGCCCTGGCTGACGAGCTCCTCGTCCAGCGAGCGCCGGGAGCGCCAGTTGGAGGGCTTGCGGGCGGGGTCGCGCACGACGTAGCCGGCGACCCAGATCTGCTTCGACTCGGGGTCCTCGTCGTTCACGCCGGTGTTGCCGACGTGCGGGGAGGTCATCACGACGACCTGGCGGTGGTAGGAGGGATCGGTCAGCGTTTCCTGGTAACCGGACATGCCGGTGGAGAACACCGCCTCGCCGAAGGTCTCCCCCACGGCCCCGTAGGCGCGGCCGCGGAAGGAGCGGCCGTCCTCCAGGACGAGTACGGCGGGAGCTTTGTCGGCTCCCCGGGTGGAGATCGTCATCGTGCGGTGCCTTCCGTAGTGCTGGTGAGGTGGTTGACGGCGGCGACCCAGGCCGGGTGCTCGGCGGCGTGGTCGGAGCGGAATCCGGAGTCGATCAGCTTGTCGCCGTGTGCCCAGGTGATGACCAGGAGGCCGCCCTCGGGGAGGACCTTGCCGGCGAGGGCCTTGTCGAGGCGGGCTTCGCGCAGTGCGGCGGCGGGGACGAAGAAGTCGGCCGCGCCGGGGCGTACGACGTCCAGTCCCTGCTCCGTGAGGGTGAGCTCCACACGGCTGCGGGTGCCGAGGCCGTGGGCGACGATGCGGTCGAGCCACTGTCCCGCGGTGGTCGATCCGTGGTAGCGGCCGGTCAGCGTGAGCAGCTTCTCGCCGTCCGCGAATCCTTCGGGGGCCGTGGCGAGCTCGGGCAGATCGGACTGGAGGCGCCCGCGCCACTTCCACCCCTGGCGCATCAGCCAGTAGACGAAAGCGATGAAGACGACCAGTCCGAGGACCCAGCTGATGCGGGCGGACCAGTCGGTCACTTCCGCCGACTTCTGCTCGGCGGCCAGCTGGTAGAGGGGGTTCAGTGTTGTCACGCGAGCTTCCCGTCGACGACCGTGGCACGGCCCCGCAGGAAGGTGTGGGTCACTCGGCCCGGCAGCTCGCGACCCTCGTACGGAGTGTTGCGGCTGCGGGACGCGAAGCCCGCGGGGTCCACGGCTCCACGGTATGCCGGATCGACCAGGGTGAGGTTGGCGGGCTCACCCGCCGAGACGGGCCGGCCGTGTCCTTCGAGCCGGCCGATGGCCGCGGGACGGAACGACATGCGGTCGGCGACACCCGCCCAGTCGATAAGACCGGTGTCCACCATCGTCTGCTGGACCACGGACAGCGCGGTCTCCAGGCCCACCATGCCCATGGCGGCGGCGGCCCACTCGCAGTCCTTGTCCTCGTGCGGGTGCGGGGCGTGGTCGGTGGCGACGCAGTCGATCGTGCCGTCGGCGAGCGCCTCGCGCAGAGCCATCACGTCGGCCTCGGTGCGCAGCGGCGGGTTCACCTTGTAGACGGGGTCGTAGGTCCGTACGAGCTCGTCGGTGAGGAGCAGGTGGTGCGGGGTGACCTCGGCGGTGACGTTCCAGCCCTTGGACTTGGCCCAGCGGACGATCTCCACGGAGCCGGCGGTCGAGAGGTGGCAGATGTGCACCCGGGAGTCGACGTGGGCGGCGAGCAGCACGTCGCGGGCGATGATCGACTCCTCGGCGACGGCGGGCCAGCCGCCGAGACCGAGCTCGGCCGAGACGATGCCCTCGTTCATCTGGGCGCCCTCGGTGAGGCGGGGCTCCTGGGCGTGCTGGGCGACGACACCGTCGAACGCCTTCACGTACTCCAGGGCGCGTCGCATGATCACCGCGTCGTCGACGCACTTGCCGTCGTCCGAGAAGACCTTCACTCCGGCGGCGGAGTCGTGCATGGCTCCGAGCTCGGCGAGCTGCTTGCCCTCCAGGCCGACGGTGACGGCGCCGATGGGCTGCACGTCGCAGTAGCCGGACTCCTTGCCGAGCCGCCAGACCTGCTCGACGACACCCGCGGTGTCGGCGACCGGGAAGGTGTTGGCCATGGCGTGAACGGCGGTGAAGCCGCCGACGGCGGCGGCACGGGTGCCGGTGAGCACCGTCTCGGAGTCCTCGCGCCCGGGCTCGCGCAGGTGCGTGTGCAGGTCGACGAGGCCGGGCAGCAGGACCTGGCCCGCGGCCTCGATCACGGTGGCGTCGCCGGCGTCGAGCCCGGTGCCGACCGCCGCGATGGTCTCGCCGTCGATGAGGACGTCCTGGGGCTCGCCGCCGAGGACCTTCGCACCGCGGATAAGGATCTTGCTCATGGTTACTTGTTCTCCTCGGTACGGGTGTGAACGGCGGGGGCGGCGGGCTCGGAGCCGCCGAGCAGCAGGTAGAGCACGGCCATGCGGATCGACACACCGTTGGCGACCTGCTCGACGACCGTGCAGCGGTCGGAGTCGGCGACGTCGGCGGTGATCTCCATGCCGCGGACCATCGGGCCGGGGTGCATGACGATGGCGTGCTCGGGCATGCGCGCCATGCGCAGGCCGTCCAGGCCGTAGCGGCGCGAGTACTCGCGCTCGGTCGGGAAGTACGCGGCGTTCATCCGTTCGCGCTGCACACGGAGCATCATCACCGCGTCGGACTTCGGCAGCACCTCGTCGAGGCTGTAGCTGACGTCGCAGGGCCACTGCTCGACACCGACCGGCACCAGGGTGGGCGGAGCCACCAGGGTGACGTGCGCGCCGAGTGTGGTCAGCAGGTGGACGTTGGACCGGGCCACCCGGCTGTGCAGGATGTCGCCGACGATCGTGATCCGGCGGCCTTCGAGGTCCCGGCCGAGCCCGGCGTCGGCTCCGACCAGCCTGCGGCGCATCGTGAAGGCGTCCAGCAGTGCCTGGGTGGGGTGCTCGTGCGTGCCGTCACCCGCGTTGACGACTGCCCCGTCGATCCAGCCGGATGTCGCCAGGCGGTACGGAGCCCCCGAGGCGCCGTGCCGGATGACGACGGCGTCCGCGCCCATCGCCTCCAGGGTCAGGGCGGTGTCCTTGAGGGACTCGCCCTTGGAGACGGACGAGCCCTTCGCGGAAAAGTTGATGACGTCGGCGGACAGCCGCTTGGCGGCGGCCTCGAACGAGATGCGGGTGCGCGTCGAGTCCTCGAAGAAGAGGTTGACGACGGTACGGCCGCGCAGGGTGGGGAGCTTCTTGATCGGCCGGTCCGCGACCCGGGCCATTTCCTCGGCGGTGTCGAGGATCAGGACGGCGTCGTCGCGGGTGAGATCTGCGGCCGAGATGAGGTGACGCTTCATCTGGGGTTCTCCGTGGATGGTGGAGGGATCAGGCATGCGGGCGTGCGGAAGCCGCCGTACGGCCACTGGAGCGGCGTACGGGACGCGGAGCTACTGCTCGCCCGCCGGGACCGTCTGCTTGACGCCGAGCAGCACGGCGTCGCGGCCGTCCTCCTCGGCGAGCTGGACCTTGACCGTCTCCCGCAGCGACGTGGGGAGGTTCTTGCCGACGTAGTCGGCCCGGATCGGGAGTTCGCGGTGGCCGCGGTCGACGAGGACCGCGAGCTGCACGGCACGTGGGCGGCCGATGTCGCCGAGCGCGTCGAGTGCGGCGCGGATCGTGCGGCCGGAGAAGAGCACGTCGTCGACGAGGACGACCAGCCTGCCCTCGATGCCCTCACCGGGGATCTCCGTGCGGGCCAGGGCGCGCGCGGGGCGCATCCTCAGGTCGTCGCGGTACATCGTGATGTCGAGCGATCCGACCGGCGTCTTCCGGCCGGTGATCTCTTCGAGTTTCCCGGCGAGCCGGGAGGCGAGATAGACCCCCCGCGTAGGGATGCCGAGAAGCACCACGTCGTCGGCGCCCTTGGCGCGTTCGACGATCTCGTGGGCGATTCGGGTCAGTACCCGGGCGATGTCGGGAGCCTCGAGAACGGGGCGTGCCGCATTGCCATGGTCGTCATGCTGTGCGTCCATAAGAAACGGACCTCCTTCTCCGCCTCTCTGGACGGACGTTAAAGGACGTCGAAATTGCGTCATCCACGTTACCAGGGCTTGTGCGAGCCCTGACCGCGCCCCCGGGAGGTGGCAGTCCGGACCTTTCAGCTTGACGCATCCAAGTAACGCTGCGTAACCTCACAGTGAGTTACCAGCCACGCGGCGGAGCCGCAGAATGTTCCAGCGTCCGGGGAGCCTTATGTCCAGCGAATACGCAAAACAGCTCGGGGCCAAGCTCCGCGCCATCCGCACCCAGCAGGGCCTCTCCCTCCACGGCGTGGAGGAGAAGTCGCAGGGCCGCTGGAAGGCCGTTGTGGTCGGTTCGTACGAGCGCGGCGACCGCGCCGTGACCGTGCAGCGCCTTGCCGAGCTGGCGGATTTCTATGGCGTTCCGGTGCAGGAGCTCCTGCCCGGCACGACGCCCGGCGGGGCTGCTGAGCCGCCGCCGAAGCTCGTCCTCGACCTGGAGCGCCTCGCCCACGTCCCGCCGGAGAAGGCCGGTCCGCTGCAGCGTTACGCGGCGACGATCCAGAGCCAGCGCGGCGACTACAACGGCAAGGTGCTGTCGATCCGCCAGGACGACCTGCGCACCCTGGCCGTGATCTACGACCAGTCGCCGTCCGTACTCACGGAGCAGCTGATCAGCTGGGGCGTTCTGGACGCCGACGCGCGCCGCGCAGTGGCCCACGACGAGGGCTGACTGCCGCAGCAGAAACGTACCGCCGGGTAGGCGGGGGCCCTCGGGGCACCCTGCCGGCCCGGCGTTTCCGTTTCCCGGGACCGTTCGGTGTTCCGGGACCCTTCGGTTTCCCGGGACCTCTCCGTCCCCGGGACGGGCCCGCACCGCGGCCGGTGCAGGGCGGGCCTTGCCGGGCAGGGCGCCGGCGCCGCCGAGAGGTGCCGGGCACGCCGAAGGGCCCACAGCTCGCGCCATGGGCCCTTCGTTCGGCTGAACGCCGCCGGAAAGCTACTGCTCCCGGCGAAGGTTCGGCTTGAGGTCCTTGAAACGGGCCAGCAGGCCGTTCACGAAGGACGGGGAGTCGTCCGTGGAGAACTCCTTGGCGAGCTGGACCGCCTCATCGATCACCACGGCATCCGGGGTCGAGTCCATCCAGATCAGCTCGTACGCGCCGAGCCTGAGGATGCTCCGGTCGACGACCGGCATGCGGTCGATCTCCCAGTCCACGGCATAGGTGACGATGAGGTCGTCGATCCGGTCCGCGTACTGCGCGTACCCCTCGACGAGCTCCATGGTGAATTCGCCGACCGGCGGCTGACGGTCGTCGGTCCGCGAGAGCCGAACCCAGTCCGCGAGGACCGTCTGCACGGACTCACCGCGCTGGTCGGCCTCGAAGAGGATCTGGAAGGCGCGCTTGCGGGCCTTGTTCCGGGCAGCCACGGTTAGCTGTTCACCCGGCCGAGGTAGTCGCCCGTACGGGTGTCGACCTTGATCTTCTCGCCGGTGGTGATGAAGAGCGGGACGCCGATCTCGTAGCCCGTCTCCAGGGTGGCGGGCTTGCTGCCACCGGTGGAGCGGTCGCCCTGGACGCCCGGGTCGGTGTGCTGGATCGTCAGCTCGACCGCGGCCGGCAGCTCGACGTAGAGCACCTCGCCCTCGTGCTGCGCGACCGAGGCGGTGAAGCCCTCGATCAGGAAGTTGGCGGCGTTGCCGACAGCCTTGCGGTCGACCATCAGCTGGTCGTACGTGTTCATGTCCATGAAGACGAAGTACTCGCCGTCCATGTACGAGAACTGCATGTCTCGGCGGTCAATGGTGGCCGTTTCGACCTTCACGCCGGCGTTGAACGTCTTGTCGACGACCTTGCCGGAGAGCACGTTCTTGAGCTTGGTACGCACGAAAGCCGGGCCCTTGCCGGGCTTGACGTGCTGGAACTCGACGACGGACCAGAGCTGGCCTCCGTCGAGCTTGAGCACCAGGCCGTTCTTGAGGTCGTTCGTGGAAGCCACGGTTGCGGAATCTCCTGGACTGAAGCTGGTGGACGACAAAGGATGCGCGCTAGAGCGCGAGCAGCTCCTTGGTCGTAATGGTGAGTAGCTCGGGTCCGCCGTCCGCCTCGGGGCGCACGACGAGCGTGTCATCGATCCGGACACCGCCCCGGCCCGGGAGGTGGACCCCCGGTTCGACGGTGACCGGCACACAAGCGTCCAGTTTACCCATGGCTGTCGGTGCCAGCTGCGGGTCCTCGTCGATTTCGAGCCCGACCCCGTGCCCGGTCCAGGCCTGGAGGCCCTCCGTGTGACCCGCCGAGTCCAGCAGATGACGGGCCGCGTGGTCGACGTCACGGTAGGCCGCACCGGGCACGAGAGCCTCCCGCCCGGCCCGCTGAGCGGCGAAAACAAGGTCGTACAGCTCGATCTGCCAGGCGGCGGGAGCGGTCCCGATGACGAACGTCCGCCCGATCTCGCACCGGTAGCCGCGATAGTTCGCGCCCAGACAGACGGAGAGAAAATCGCCTTCCTCCACCCTCCGGTCCGAGGGCCTGTGACGCCCCTGGCCGGAATTGGGGCCGGTGCCGACGGACGTGGAGAAGGCGGGGCCGTCCGCGCCGTGGTCCACCAGGCGGCGCTCCAGCTCCAGGGCGAGGTGCCGCTCGGTCCGGCCCACCAGGATGGATTCGAGGAGCTCTCCGAGAGCCTGGTCGGTGATCTCGGCGGCGATCCGCAGACAGGCGATCTCCTCCTCGTCCTTGACGACCCGCAGTTGCTCCACGGTGAAGCCTAGGTCGGCCAGGCGCAGGCGGGGGGCCACGGAGCCCATGGCACGGTGCCGGGCGACGGTGAGGTCGTGCTCCTCCACGGCGAGGGAGTCCGCGTCGAGGGAGAGAGCCAGGTCCGCGGCCGCGACGACGGGGTCCCCGTCGGGCGCGGGCAGCACCGTCAGCCGCAGTTGTTCGTCGGGGTGCCCGTGGGCGGGATCGCCCGTCGGGGCGCGGGGGCAGAGCAGGACGTCCTGTCCGGGGCCGAGCAGCAGCACGGCGCCGGGCGGGGCCCCGCCCGCGAGATAGCGGACGTTGGCGGGGCGGGAGACCAGGGCCGCAGCGGATCCGGCGGCGGCGTACCGGTCGCGGAGCAGCCCGCGTCGGACGGCGTACACCTCTGACATGTTCCGAGCCTACGAGCGCGGGCGGCGGGCCGCCCGGTCAGCGCATCCGACCGGGGGCGCCACCCCCTGCGGCTACCAGGTCGGCGGGCTGGCGATGGAGCGGGCGAGCACGTCGTCCAGGACCCTGGCGGTGGTCTCGACGTCGTACGTGGAGTTGTCGATGATCGGCAGGCCGGAGCCGTACCAGCCGGCCATCCGGCCGTGGATCCGAGCGACTTCCTCGTCGGAGAGGCGCCGGTTGCCGCTGCGGGCCGCGTTGCGCTCCAGGACGATCTCCAGGCCGGGCAGGAGGACGACGGGCAGCAGGCCGGGGCCGACGTGGCGCTTCCAGCCCCCCAGGCCGACGACGGGCCGGTCGGGGAAGACCGCGTCGTCGAGGATGCACGAGATGCCGTTGGCCAGGAAGTTACGGGCGGCGAAGCCGCAGGTGCGGCGCGCCAGCCGGTACTGCGCCTCGGAGTGGTCGTTCCAGCCGGCCTGCGGGTCGGCGAAACCCGAGCAGACCCATTCGCGGACGTCGTCGAGGGAGACGTGCGCGGTGGGGACTCGGCGGCGGCCCGCCCAGAGCTTGGCGACCGTCGTCTTGCCGGCCCCTGCCGGGCCTATCAGCAGTACGGCCAGGGTCGCGGTGCCGGTGCCCGCCTCTGCGGGTGGCGCGGGCAGCGGAACGGGCCCGCCCGGTGGGAGCTGGATGTGCCCGGTGGTCTCCCGCGAGGGAGGGGAAGGGGCGTGCTGGGGTGCGGGGCCGGTCCAGCCCTGCCCCTGGGGGGCGGGAGGTATCGGCGGCGGCCCCGGCGGACCGGGGTGGCCGGGGTGCTGGGCCTCCTGCGTCCACGGCCCGTTTCCGGGACCGCGGGGCGGCGGCAGCGGGGCCCCCACTGCGTGCTGCATCCGGTGCCACTCCGTCTCGTGCAGGCAACTGGCGCTGGTCGACGGCAACCGTACCTTCCTGGGCCGCCACGCGGTGAACGGCCCAGGAAGGCACGAAGTGCCCGTTGACAGTCCGTCAGGCCGTCAGCTCGTCGGACAGGGCGCGCAGGGCGAGGCGGTAGGAGCCGATACCGAATCCGGCCACGGTGCCGGTGGCCACCGGGGCGACCACCGAGGTGTGGCGGAATTCCTCCCGTGCGTACGGATTCGAGATGTGCACCTCGATCAGCGGAGCGGTGCGCTGGGCGGCCGCGTCGCGCATGCCGTACGAGTAGTGGGTGAACGCACCCGGGTTGAGAACGACCGGAATCGATCCGTCGGCTGCCTCGTGGAGCCAGCGGATCAGCTCGCCCTCGTCGTTGGTCTCGCGGACGTCGACGTCGAAGCCGAGCTCCTTGCCGACGGTGCGGCACGTGTCGACGAGACCCGCGTACGACGTCGCCCCGTACACATCGGGCTCGCGGGAGCCGAGCCGTCCGAGATTCGGGCCGTTGAGCACGAGGACCCTGCGGGTGGTCATGCGGAGACCTCCCCGTAGGCGGCGAGGAGGACCGCCGGGTCGGGTCCCTCGAGCACGGTGGGCTTGCCGATGCCGTCCAGGACGATGAAGCGCAGCAGGTCGCCGCGCGACTTCTTGTCGACCTTCATGTTCTCCAGGAGCTTGGGCCACTGGTCGCCACGGTAGGTGAGCGGCAGCCCGACGGACTCCAGGACGGCACGGTGCCGGTCGGCGGTGGCGTCGTCGAGGCGTCCGGCGAGCCGGCCCAGTTCGGCGGCGAAGACCATGCCGATCGAGACGGCGGCGCCGTGGCGCCACTTGTAGCGCTCGTTCTTCTCGATGGCGTGGGCCAGGGTGTGCCCGTAGTTGAGGATCTCCCGGAGTCCGGACTCCTTGAGGTCGCTGGAGACGACCTCGGCCTTGACCCGGATGGATCGCTCGATCAGCTCGGCGGTGTGCGGTCCGGCGGGCGTACGGGCGCCCTGCGGGTCGGCCTCGACGAGGTCGAGGATGACCGGGTCGGCGATGAAGCCGGCCTTGATGATCTCGGCCATGCCGGAGACGTAGTCGTTGACCGGCAGCGAGTCGAGCGCGGCGAGGTCGCAGAGCACTCCGGCGGGCGGGTGGAAGGCGCCGACGAGGTTCTTGCCCTCGGCGGTGTTGATACCCGTCTTGCCGCCGACGGCCGCGTCGACCATGGCGAGCACCGTCGTCGGCACGGCGATCCAGCGGACCCCGCGCAGCCAGGTGGCGGCGACGAAACCCGCCACGTCGGTGGTGGCGCCGCCGCCGACTCCGACGATGACGTCGGTGCGGGTGAAGCCGGTCTGGCCGAGCGCCTTCCAGCAGTAGGCCGCGACCTCGACGGTCTTGGCCTCCTCGGCGTTCGGCAGCTGAATCGCAATGGCCTCGTAGCCCTGGTCGGCCAGGTCCTGGCGAACCGCCTCACCGGTCTCGGCGAGCGCTTCGGGGTGCAGGACGGCGACCCTCCTGGCGCGGTCACCGATGAGGTTCCCCAGCTCGCCGAGGAGCCGGCGGCCGACGAGCACCTCGTACGGGTCGGTGCCCGCCGTGCCGGCGATCTGGATGCGCGTGGTGCCCTGCTCGGTCATACGTGTGTTCTCCCGGCCGGACAGCGGGGACTCGCCCGTGCGCTCCGGCAGTTCCAGTGCGTCGAGGACCGCCTGGGCGACCTCTTCGGGGGTGCGTTCGTCGGTGGCGACGACGGAGCGGGCCACCTCTTCGTAGAGGTGGCGCCTGGCCTCCATCAGCTCGCGCCACTGGCGTCGCGGGTTGACGGCGAGCAGCGGCCGGGCGGTGTTCAGCCCGACCCGCTTGACGGCCTCGTCCACGTCCATCGACAGGTAGACGACGGGGTGGCCTGCGAGCAGCTCACGCGTCTTCTCGTCGAGCACCGTTCCGCCGCCGAGGGAGAGGACGCCCCGGTGCTGGACGATGGCGTCCCGCACCGCCTGCCGTTCCAGCGCCCGGAAGTGCTCCTCGCCCTCGTCGAAGAAGATCTCGGAGATCGCCTTGCCCGCCGTGGCCACGACATCCGCGTCGGTGTCCCGGTAGGTGGTGCCGAGGCGCTCGGCGAGCAGCTCGCCCACCGTGGACTTGCCGACCCCCATGGGGCCGACGAGGACGATCAGCGGGCCGCTCACCGGATCTGCAGGTGGGAGAGGTACGACTGCACGTTGCGGTGGGTCTCCGCGACGCTGTCGCCGCCGAACTTCTCCGCGACCGCGTCGGCCAGGACCAGCGCGACCATCGCCTCGGCGACGATCCCGGCGGCCGGGACGGCACAGACGTCGGAGCGCTGGTGGTGGGCCTTGGCCGCCTCACCGGTGACCACGTCGACGGTGGCGAGCGCGTGGGGCACGGTGGCGATCGGCTTCATCGCGGCCCGGACCCGCAGCAGCTCACCCGTGGTCAGGCCGCCTTCGGTGCCGCCGGAGCGGCCGGAGGTGCGCCTGATCCCGTCCGCGGTGGCCACGATCTCGTCGTGTGCCTTGGAGCCCGGCACCCGGGCCAGGTCGAAGCCGTCGCCGACCTCGACGCCCTTGATGGCCTGGATGCCCATCAGCGCCGCGGCGAGCCGGGCGTCGAGCCGGCGGTCCCAGTGCACGTGCGAACCGAGACCGACGGGCACGCCGTACGCGAGCACCTCGACGACTCCGCCGAGGGTGTCGCCGTCCTTGTGGGCCTGGTCGATCTCCGCGACCATCGCCTTCGACGCGTCGGCGTCCAGGCAGCGCACGGGGTCGGCGTCGAGCCGCTCGACGTCGGACGGCTTGGGGTAGACGCCGTAGGGCGCCTTGGCCGCGGCCAGCTCGACGACGTGGGAGACGATCTCGATGCCCGCGGTCTCCTTGAGGTAGGAGCGGGCGACGGCGCCGAGGGCGACGCGGGCCGCGGTCTCCCGGGCGCTTGCACGCTCCAGGACCGGCCGGGCCTCGTCGAAGCCGTACTTCTGCATCCCGGCGAGGTCGGCGTGACCGGGCCGGGGCCGGGTCAGCGGGGCGTTACGGGCCTGCGCGGCCAGTACGTCGGGGTCCACCGGGTCGGCCGACATGACCTGCTCCCACTTGGGCCACTCACTGTTGCCCACCATCACGGCGACGGGTGACCCCATGGTCAGGCCGTGCCGGACGCCGCCGAGGAAGGTGACCTCGTCCTTCTCGAACTTCATCCGAGCGCCGCGCCCGTAACCGAGCCGTCGCCGGGCGAGCGCGTCCGCCACCATCTCCGTGGTGACCGGGATGCCGGCGGGAAGACCCTCCAGCGTCGCCACCAGTGCGGGGCCGTGCGACTCTCCCGCGGTCAGCCAGCGCAACCTGCTCAACGGTGCTCCTCATGCTCGCGCCTGAAAACTGCAACGGCGCGACCGGGTGCGCGGCCCTGGCCCGCCACCCAGATCCTCCCACGCCCGGGGGCGCGAACCACCCGCCGGTCCAGCAGACGGACCGTTGGGGTGCTCGACACGGCCCTGTGCGCGGGACGAAGGGCCACCACGTGTACGTGGCGGACCGAGGTTCGCGCGGCGTCAGTGCTCGCGCGCCGCGAGGGCTTCCTCGCCCGCCGCCCGCATCGCGGCCAGCGGGCCGGGTCTCCGCCCGGTCATCTGCTCCACCTGGAGGACAGCCTGATGGACGAGAAGGTCGAGACCCGCGACCACGGTCCCTTCCGCTGCTGACCAGCGGGCGGCGAGCGCCGTCGGCCACGGCTCGTAGAGCACGTCGAACAGCGTTCCTGGGGCGTCCGGTACCGCACCGGCCAGAGCGTCCGTGGTGCCGGCGGGGGTGGTGGCGATCACCAGCGGGGCCCGCAGGGCCTGCTCCGCCGACGTCCAGTCGGCGACCCGGACATCGACGCCGAGGCGGTCCCCCCAGCCGCGCATCTCGTCACCGCGTTCCCTGCTGCGGACGTAGACGGTGACCGGTCCGGTACAGATCGCGGCGAGTGCGGCGACGGCCGAGGACGCGGTCGCTCCGGCGCCGAGGACGGCGGCGGACTCCACCTTCTCGACTCCGCGTTCGTGCAGAGCCGCGATCATTCCGGGGATGTCGGTGTTGTCGCCGGTCCGGCGGCCGTCCTCGGTGAACACGACGGTGTTGACCGCCTCGACCGAGGCCGCCGTTGCGCTGATCCCGTCGAGCAGCGGGATGATCGCCCGCTTGAGCGGCATGGTCAGGGAGAGTCCCGCCCAGGAGGCGTCCAGTTCTTCGACGAACCCGGGGAGTGCGGCCTCGTCCACGTCGAACCGGTCGTACGACCAGGTGTCGAGGCCGAGTTCCGCGTAGGCGGCCCTGTGCAGGGCCGGGGAGAGCGAGTGGGCGATCGGCGAGCCGAGGACGGCGGCGCGTCTGGGAGTGCTCACTCGCCGGCCTTCTGGTCCTCGTACTTCTGACGGTTCCGCTCGTGTTCCTCGTTCGTCACCGCGAACACCGTCTTGTCCTCGCTGATCGACACGAAGTAGTACCAAGGGCCGGGGGCAGGCTTGGCTGCCGAATTCAGTGCTTCGGCCCCGGGGTTGTTGATCGGCCCCGCCGGCAGTCCCTTGACGTGGTACGTGTTGTACGGGTCGTCGAGCTTGCGCAGATCGTCGACCGCACCGATGTCGAGCGTGCTCTCCTTCCTGACGTAATTGACCGTCGAGTCGAAGTCGAGCAGACCGTACGTCTCGGTGTTGTCGGGCTTGAGACGGTTGTAGACAACCCTCGATACCTTGTCGAAGTCTTCTTTGTGCTTTCCTTCGGCCTGGACGAGGCTCGCGACCGTGATCAGCTGCCAGGGACCTTCGAGGCCGAGTTTTTCCGATGTGGCCTCGAGGTCGACCTTCTTGTATTCCTTGTTCGCCCGCGCGACCATCTTCTTGAGGACGTCCTCGGGCTTCGCCCCCTTGCTGACGGGATAGGCGGCGGGGTAAAGGAAACCTTCCAGAGGATCCTTGATGTCCGGATCGTCCGGAGCCCACTCGGGCAGGTCGAAGCTTTCGCCCTTGGTCTCGGCGACCTTGGCGGTGGAACCTTCCTTCGCGCCGATCCGGGTGTCGATGAGAGCGTAGATCTCGCGACTGGTCCGACCCTCGGGAACGATGAAGGGATTCTGACTCTTCCGGTCGAGCATCAGGTCCACGGCACTGTCCGCAGACATCTCCGTCTTCAGGAGATAGACGCCGGCCTGGATGGATTTCCCCTTGGGATTCCCGTTCTGAGCAGAAATGAAGGCGTCGGCCGACTTCACGACGCCCGCCTTCTTCAGAATATTCGCGATCTCGGCCCCGAGAGCGCCTTCCGGGATCTCCACCTCGACCTCGCCCGAACCGCTGCCCGCGAAATCGGGCGCCTCGCCGAACTGGCTCTTGTAATAGGAGTAGCCGAAGTAGGTGGCGCCTCCGAGGCCGCCCACGAGGACCAGCGAGACGACCAGGCAGGCGCAGCCGTTGCGGCTCTTCTTCTTGCCCTTGCCCCGGCGGGGCTCGCGCGGGTCGTCGTCGTAGTCGTCACGGTCGCGGGCGTTCCGGGAGTCGCGGCCCTCGGCGGGCTCGTCCGCACCCGTGAAGAAAGGATGCGTCTCCTCCTGAGGCTCATCCGGATCCCAGTCCGGGTTCTGCCGCTGCGGCTGCTGAGGCTCCTGCTCGGACGCCTGCTCGCGGCGGCCCGGGGGCTGCGGCGGGGGGTAGGCCTCGGCCGTTCCGTAGTAGTCGGCCTGCTCGCCGTAGCCGCCCGGGGCGTTGCCGTACGGCGGCTGGGGCTGTGGCTCGTACGGCATCGCGGCCTGCTGGCCCGTGTCCCAGCCGCCGTTGTACTGGGGCTGCTGGGGCTGCTGGGGCTGCTGCTGGGCGTACGGGTCCTGCGGGTAGCCCTGCTGAGGCTGCTGTTGGGCATACGGGTCCTGCTCGGCATACGGGTCCTGCTGGTGCGCGTACGGCGCCTGCTGCTGGGTATACGGGTCCTGCGGGTAGCCCTGCTGAGGCTGCTGCTGGGCATACGGGTCCTGCGCGTAGGGCTGCTGCTGGCTGTCGTACTGGCCCTGGCCGTGGGCAGCCTGCCGACCGCCTTCCCACCCCTGGTCCCCGTACAAGGGGTCCTCGGGGTGCCACGGTTCGGAGCCGGGGCCCCGGCCATACTCAGTCATCGATCCCCTTGAGCCGCGAGACGACGTTCCGTCTCTTCGCTTCGCTGTGCGGTGTTTGTTCGAACACCGACGCATCGCGCGGAACGTTACCGTATCGCGATCAGACAACCACTTCGACGCCCTCGCCGGGAGCTTGCCCCGAGGCCCGCTCGGACTCCAGAGCGTTCTGAAGGATCACCACAGCGGCAGCCTGGTCGATGACAGACCGGCCCTTCTTGGACTTCACGCCCGAAGCGCGGAGCCCTTGAGTGGCCGTCACTGTGGTCATCCTCTCGTCCACCAATCGCACCGGAATGGGTGCGACCGAGCGGGCGAACACCTGGGCGAAGGCCCGGACCTTCGCCGCTGCGGGACCTTCGCCGCCCCCCAGTGAGCGGGGCAGACCGACGATGACCTCGATCGGCTCGTACTCCTCGACGATCTGGCCGAGCCGCCGGTGGGCGGCCGGGACGTCGCGTCCCGGCACGGTCTCCACCGGCGTGGCGAGGATCCCGTCGGGGTCGCACGAGGCGACCCCGATACGGGCGTCACCGACGTCGATGGCGAGTCGACGTCCACGGCGCATCTGCGTCATCTCCGATGTCACGCCGTCTCGGTGACGAGGCGTTCGACAGCGGCGACGGCGTCACCGATGGCGTCCGGATTCTGGCCGCCGCCCTGGGCGACGTCCGGCTTGCCGCCGCCACCGCCACCGAGGGTCTTGGCGGCGGTACGGACCAGGTCACCGGCCTTGAGCCCGCGCTCGCGTGCGGCCTCGTTGGTGGCGATGACGGTCAGCGGACGCCCGTTGGCCGTGGTGAACAGGGCCACGACGACCGGACGGCCGCCCTGGATGCGTCCACGCACGTCCAGGACGAGCTTGCGCAGGTCGTCGGCCGAGGTGCCGTCCGGCACCTGTCCGGTGACCAGGGCGACGCCCCGTACGTCCTTGGCCGAGTCGACCAGCCCTGCGGCGGCCTGGAGGACCTTCTCCGCGCGGAACTTCTCGATCTCCTTCTCGGCGTCCTTCAGCTTGCCGAGCATGCCGGCGATCTTCTCCGGGAGCTCCTCGGACCGGCCCTTGACCAGTTCCTGGAGCTGGGCGACGACCGTGTGCTCCTTGGCGAGGAAGTTGTACGCGTCCACGCCGACCAGGGCCTCGATACGGCGCACACCGGAACCGATCGACGACTCGCCGAGGAGCTTCACCAGGCCAAGCTGGGAGGTGTTGTGGACGTGCGTGCCGCCGCACAGCTCCTTGGAGAAGTCACCGATGGTGACGACCCGGACCCGCTCGCCGTACTTCTCGCCGAACTCGGCGATGGCGCCCTGCTTCTTGGCCTCGTCGATCGACATGACGTCGGCCTGGACGTCGAGCTCCCGTGAGAGGACCTCGTTGATCCTCTGCTCGACGTCGGTGAGGACCGTGCCGGGTACGGCGGCGGGCGAGCCGAAGTCGAAGCGGAAGCGACCGGGCGAGTTCTCCGAACCGGCCTGGGCGGCCGTCGGGCCGAGGGCGTCGCGCAGCGCCTGGTGCGTGAGGTGTGTGGCGCTGTGGGCGCGGGCGATGGCGCGGCGGCGCGTGTTGTCGATGGCGGCGTACACGGAGGCACCGACCGTCACCTCGCCGACCTGGACGACGCCCTTGTGCACGTGGACGCCCGGAACCGGCTTCTGTACGTCGCGGACCTCGATGACGGCGCCGGTGTCGAGCCGGATCCGCCCCTGGTCGGCGATCTGGCCGCCGCCCTCGGCGTAGAACGGGGTGCGGTCCAGGACGACCTCGACCTCGTCGCCCTCGGTGGCGGCCGGTGAGGGGACACCGTCGACGAGGAGGCCGACGATCGTCGACTCGCCCTCGACGGAGGTGTAGCCGGTGAACTCGGTGGCACCGGACCTGTCGGCGACCTCGCGGTAGGCGGACAGGTCGGCGTGACCGGTCTTCTTGGCGCGGGCGTCGGCCTTGGCCTTGTCCCGCTGCTCCTGCATCAGGCGGCGGAAGCCCTCCTCGTCGACGGAGAGGCCCTGCTCGGCGGCCATCTCCAGCGTGAGGTCGATCGGGAAGCCCCAGGTGTCGTGGAGCAGGAACGCCTTGTCGCCGGCGAGGACCTGGCCACCGGCGGCCTTGGTCTCGGTGACGGCGGTCTCCAGGATGTTCGTGCCGCCCTTGAGGGCCTTGAGGAAGGCGGCTTCCTCGGAGAGGGCGACGGTCTCGATGCGCTTGCGGTCGGTGATGAGCTCCGGGTACTGCTCGCCCATCGTGTCGATCACGACGTCGACCAGGTCGCGGGCGACCGGTCCCGTGGCGCCCATGAGCCGCATGTTGCGGATGGCGCGGCGCATGATGCGGCGCAGCACGTAGCCGCGGCCCTCGTTGCCGGGGGTGACGCCGTCGCCGATGAGCATCACCGACGTACGGATGTGGTCGGCGACGACGCGCAGGGAGACGTCCGAGCCCTGCTCGGCCCCGTAGCGCACGCCGGTGAGCTCGGTGGCCTTGTCCATGACGACGCGCAGGGTGTCGGTCTCGTACATGTTCTGTACGCCCTGCAGGATCATGGCGAGGCGCTCGAGGCCGAGACCGGTGTCGATGTTCTGCGACGGCAGGTCGCCGAGGATCGGGAAGTCCTCCTTGCCGTCGCCGGCGCCCCGCTCGTACTGCATGAAGACCAGGTTCCAGATCTCCACGTAACGCTCGTCGTTGACGGCGGGGCCGCCCTCTACGCCGAACTCCGGGCCGCGGTCGTAGTTGATCTCGGAACACGGGCCGCAGGGACCGGGGACGCCCATGGACCAGAAGTTGTCCTTCTTGCCCAGGCGCTGGATGCGCTCGGCCGGGACGCCGATCTTCTCGCGCCAGATCTGCTCGGCCTCGTCGTCGTCCAGGTAGACGGTGATCCACAGGCGCTCGGGGTCGAGGCCGAAGCCGCCGTCCTCGACGGAGTTGGTCAGGGCCTCCCAGGCGTACTGGATGGCCCCTTCCTTGAAGTAGTCCCCGAAGGAGAAGTTGCCGCACATCTGGAAGAACGTGCCGTGCCGGGTGGTCTTGCCGACCTCTTCGATGTCCGGCGTACGGACGCACTTCTGCACGCTGGTGACGCGCGGGGCGGGCGGCTTGACCTCGCCGAGGAAGTACGGCTTGAAGGGGACCATGCCCGCGGGGACCAGCAGCAGAGTCGGGTCGTCCGCGATGAGCGACGCCGAAGGCACGACGGTGTGACCGCGCTCCTCGAAGAAGCTCAGCCAGCGGCGGCGAATTTCAGCCGACTCCATTAGTGGTCCTCATTCCGGTTGTTCGAGTTGTAGGGAAGCTTGCGGTACGGGGCGGCGCGGCCCGGGTCGGCCTCTTCGACCGCGAAGTGGGCGCGTACCGGGAGTTCGGGGTCGACAGGTGCCTCGAGGCCCAGCGCCCCGCCCAGTTCGGCCTCGCGCCGGACCATGCCCTCGCGCACGTCGAGCGCGAAGTCCTTCAGCTTGTGACCCGCCTCGATCGCCTTGTCGGCGGCCTGCGCCGCGAGACTCTCGGGACTGAGCTGCTTGATCTTGCGGTTGACCTTGGTGGTGGCCCAGACGCCGGCGGCTGCGCCGGCGGTGAACCAGAACGTACGGCGGAACATCGCTGCGTCAGTCCTTCTGTCCACGGGAGCTTCGGCCGTTCCGCTTCTTGCTGCGGGCGGACGGCACGGTACGGCCGACAATCACGGTGCGGCGGGAGGTCCGGGGGGTCGGCTCCGGTTCCGGAGCGGTCCGGCGGCCGAGCGCCTGGCGTACCCCGTAGCCGAACGCGGCGACCTTCACGAGCGGCCCGCCGAACGTCGACGCGACGGTGGTGGAGAGCGCGGAGGCGTTGGAGGTGACCTCCTGCACGTCGCTCGCGATGGCGTCGACCTTGTCGAGCTGGGTCTGCGCGGAGCGCAGGGTCGCGGAGGCGTCGGCGAGCAGCGGTACCGCCTGCTCGGTCACGTCCGCCACCAGCTTGGTGGTCGCCCTGAGCGTCTGGGCCAGCCTCACCAGCACCACGGCGAGGAACGAGACCAGGATCGCCCAGAAGACGGCCACCAGGATCCCGGCCACCTCTCCACCGGACACAGTGCACCGCTCCCTGCTTGTCGCTTGCCCCGGCCGGGGCTTGTCTCTGCCTGTCCGGGGTCGGCCGGTGTGTGCTGCCACCACGGCCGATCCTCGTCCCTCGACCCTATCGCGCCGGGCGTCAGGCCCTGTACCGCATTACGGGCGGGCGGGGCGAGCGGGGAGGCGGGGAGATTGTACGGAGAGCTTACGTGCCAGTACTCTGCGTGTTTCATGCGACGCCCTCAGCGCCCCTCCCCCACGCCCGACGACGCCGAACCCTCGCCCGCCGCCGTGCAAGGAAACCTCCCCGCCGAACTGAACACATTCGTGGGACGCGAGGAGGAGCTGGCCCGGCTGGGGCTGCTGCTGGACGAGTCCAGACTGGTCACGGTCGCCGGGGTGGCCGGGGTCGGCAAGACCCGTTGCGCCGTCCGGATCGCGGCGCTCATGGAGAAACGGTACTGCGACGGGGTATGGATCGCCGAGCTGTCGGCCATCCACGATCCCGCCCTGCTCGAACACGCATTGGTCGATGCCCTGGGCCTCACCGATCACACCAAGAGGCCGCCACGCACCACGCTGGTGGAGCACTGTGCCGAACGTCAACTTCTGCTCCTGATCGACGGCTTCGAACATCTCATCGATTCATGCGCCGAGCTCGTGGGCGAACTGCTGCGCAGGGCACCCCGCCTGCAGATCCTCGCCTCCGGACGCCGCCCCCTGCGCGTGGACGGCGAGGCCACCTTCGCGCTGGCGCCGATGGCGGACGAGGACGCCATGGAGCTCTTCGCCCACCGGGCCCGGGCCGTACAGCCGGGGTTCCGGCTGACGGACGACAACCAGGAGTCCACGCGTGAGCTGTGCCGACGCCTCGACGGGATTCCGCTCGCCCTCGAGCTGGCTGCCGGGCGGCTGCGGGCCCTGTCGGTGGAGCAGGTGCTCCACCGGCTGGACGACCGCTTCCGGCTGCTGACCGGGGGCAGCCGCAGCGCGTTGCCCCGTCATCAGACCCTGCGTACGGCCATCGGCTGGAGCCACGAGCTGTGCGCCCCCGAACAGCGCCTGTTGTGGGCGCGGCTTTCGGTGTTCGCCGGGCAGTTCGACCTGGAGGCCGTCGAGTACATCTGCAGCGGTCCCGACCTGCCGGCCGACTCGGTGCTCGACGTTCTGGACGAGCTGCTCGCGCAGTCCGTCGTCCTGCGGGAGGACTCGCCGGTGGGCAGCCGGTACCGGCTGCTGGACACCGTGCGGGAGTACGGCGCCGAGTGGCTGGGCGCGACCGGTGACACCGAACGGCTGCGCCGCAGGCACCGGGACTGGTTCCTGGGGCTTGCCACCTGGTGCGAGCTCGACTGGTTCAGCCCCCGGCAGGCCGCGGCAGCCGCCCGCATCGACAGCGAGCTGCCCAATCTGCGCCGGGCGATGGAGTGCTCGATGGAGAGCCCCGACGAGGTCCACCTCGCCCAGTACCTGGCGGGCACCCTCTGGTTCTACTGGGCGGGCTGCGGCCGGCTCTCGGAGGGGCGCCACTGGCTGGACCACGTCCTGGAGGAGGAGTCGCCCTACGACCCGTCGCGGCTGAAGGCGCTGTGGGTGCTGGGTTATGTGGCTGTGCTGCAGGGCGACGCGATCGGCGCGGTCTCGGCCCTGCAGGAGTGCCGGGAGGAGGGCGAGCGCTCGGGGGACGCCTCCGCTGTGGCCTACGCGGTGCACCGCTCCGGCTGCCTGGCGATCGTCACGGACGATCTGGTCCGCGCCGAGGAGCTGCTGCGCGAGGCCCTGGCGCGCTACCGGGAGATCGGTGAGCTGAACAGCAATGTGCTGATGGCCCAGATCGAGCTGGCGATGGCCGTGGCCTTCGGCGGGGACCTGGACGGGGCGGCGGAGATCTGTGACGAGGTCCGCGAGATCTGCGAGGACCACGGGGAGCGCTGGGCCCTCGCCTACGCGCTGTACGTACTGGCCTATGCGGCTCTGCAGCGGGGGCGCACGACGCGGGCGCGGCAGATGCTCGGCGAGGCCCTGTCCATCGCGCACACGTTCCACGACCTGCTCGGCACGGTGCTCTCGTTGGAGCTGATGGCCCTGGTGACCGCCGTCGAGGGCGACGCCGCGGAGGCCGCCGTGCTGCAGGGCGCCGCGGACCGGGTCTGGCCGTCGGTGGGCCTGCCGCTGTTCGGCTCGGCGTACTACGGCAGGCCGCGCGCCGACTGCGAGGCACGGGCCCGGAACGTGCTCGGCGATGCGCGGTACGAGGCGGAGCGGCACTCCGGGAGCCGGCTGGACACCAGGGCCGCGGTGGCGAGGGCCCTCGGCGAGGAGGCCCACGTCCGTCCGGGCGGGGAGGGCACACGCGGTGCGGCGGCGCCCGGGGAAACGCGAAGGCCCGCCGCCTCCCGGACAACAGGGAGGGGCGGGCCCGAGCTCTGAGGTAGCTACGCCTGGATCAGCGGGCGTAGTACTCGACGACGAGCTGCTCGTCGCAGATGACCGGAATTTCCTTGCGGTTCGGGTCACGGTCCAGGCGGAAGGCCAGGGCCTTCAGGTTCACCTGGAGGTAGCGCGGGGTCTCACCGTCGGTGTCGTAGCCACCCTCGCGGGCCACCTGGAAGGGGACCTTGGTGCGGCTGCGCTCGCGGACCTGCACGACGTCGTCGGGGCGCACGCGGAAGGACGGCTTGTCGACCTTGCCACCGTTGACCTCGATGTGGCCGTGGACGACCATCTGGCGGGCCTGGTAGATGGTGCGGGCGATGCCCGAACGCAGGACCAGGGCGTCGAGACGGCGCTCGAGCTCGACGACCAGCGCCTCGCCCGTCTTGCCTTCGGCCTTCTTGGCGCGGTCGTAGGCACGCGCCATCTGGCGCTCGCTGATGTCGTACTGCGCGCGCAGACGCTGCTTCTCGAGCAGACGGACCTTGTAGTCCGAGTTCTGCTTGCGGCCACGGCCGTGCTCGCCCGGCGGGTAGGGGCGGGCTTCGAAGTACTTGACAGCCTTCGGCGTCAGAGCGATGCCGAGGGCACGCGACTTCTTGACCTTGGGACGCGACTGGTTAGGCACGTTCTCCAGACCTCCGTTGTAGGTTAAGTTAGGTAAGGCTTACCTTACTCAAGGAGATCGCATGTCTCGCCCTGGGAACACCACTCACGTCACGGACAGCACAGACAGCGGCAGCACACCAGAAGGTGCTGCTACGACGGAAGGCCGATCTGATCGTGGTCAGCCGCGTCCCAGCGGGCTTGAAAACACTCGGATGCCGTCAGCAGCCGAGCGCACACGAACTCTCGTACAGAGTACCTGCTCCGCGGCACTGCTCGTACCGGGGCTGGATGTGATCCCTCCCGACCTGCTGGTGCCGGACTCCAGGTCCATCGGCCCGGACGGGGATCTGTTCCTCCGGTTCCCCGCCGACTCACCGGTCGTGCGGGCCGCGACACACGCCCAGGGCGACGAGCTCACCGCCGTACTGGAGATCACCGATGTCGCACCCGTCTCCGTCCCGCACCGGATCCGCGGCCGTGCCCGGATCGCCGGCTGGCTGACCCGCGTACCTGGCCTGGCCGAGCCCGGCCGGATGATGCTCAGGCTGGAGGTCGGGGAGGCGGCCATCGACGACCTGTGGGGCGCGGAGGACATCGAGCCCGAGGCACTGCGCGACGCGGACGCCGATCCGCTCGTCAGCCACGAGGCCGAGTTGCTCCAGCATCTGCACGCGGCCCACAGCGAGCAGATGGAGACCTTGTCCACGCTGCTCGGCGAGCGGACCGCGGACACCCGCTCGGCTCGGCGGACCGCCGCCGTCCCGGTCGCGCTCGACCGCTTCGGTCTCCGGGTCCGGTTCGTCGAGGACGGCGGGGGCTGCTTCGACGCACGCTTCGAGTTCCCGGACCCCGTACGCGATGTCGGCGAGCTGCGCCGCGCCATGTACACGCTCTTCGAAGCGGCGTCCTGCTGAGCAGCCCTCGGAGCCACCGCGCCCGGCCGCTCCGGGGTCACGACGACGCGGTGCCGCCCGGTTCGCCGCGGCCGAGCCGCTCACGGACCCGGTCCGCCACGTCCGCGTACCGCGCCTCCGCGCCGTAGCGCGTGGGTTCGTAGTAGCGCTTGCCGCGGACTGCCTCCGGGGCGTACTCCTGTGCGGCGATCCCACCGGGCACATCGTGGGGGTAGACATAGCCCTGGGCGTGGCCCAGCTTGGCGGCACCCTTGTAGTGGCCGTCCCGCAGATGGGCGGGAACCGGGCCGGCGAGCCCCCTGCGCACATCCTCCTGCGCCGCGGAGATCGCCAGGGTGGCCGCGTTGGACTTGGGGGCGAGCGCCAGCGCGATCGTCGCGTGGCTGAGGGTGAGCGCCGCCTCCGGAAAGCCGATCATGGCTACCGCCTGGGCCGCTGCCACCGCGGTGGGCAGCGCTGTCGGATCGGCGAGCCCGATGTCCTCACTCGCGGAGATCATCAGGCGCCGGGCGATGAACCGGGGGTCCTCACCCGCCTCGATCATCCGGGCGAGGTAGTGCAGGGCGGCGTCCACGTCGGAGCCTCGGATGGACTTGATCAGGGCACTCGCCACGTCGTAGTGCTGGTCGCCGTCACGGTCGTACTTCACGGCCGCCCGGTCGACGGTCTCCTCGAGCGTCGTGAGCGTGATCTCCGGCTCGTGCTTGGCGAGGGCCGCTCCGGCCGCCGCCTCCAGCGCGGTCAGGGCGCGCCGGGCGTCCCCGCCCGCGATCCGCAGCAGATGCGCCTCCGCGTCGTCGGTCAGGGTGACGGCTCCGCCCAGCCCCCGCTTGTCGGACAGGGCCCGGCGCAGCAGGGCGCGCAGATCCTCGTCGGTGAGCGGCTCCAGGGTCAGCAGCAGGGAGCGCGACAGCAGCGGGGAGATGATCGAGAAGTACGGATTCTCGGTGGTGGCCGCGATCAGGGTCACCCAGCGGTTCTCCACGGCGGGGAGCAGGGAGTCCTGCTGTGCCTTGGAGAAGCGGTGGATCTCGTCGAGGAAGAGGACGGTCTCCTTGCCGAAGCCCCCGGTGGCGCGGCGCGCGCCCTCGATGACGGCCCGGACCTCCTTGACGCCCGCGGTGATCGCGGAGAGTTCGACGAAGCGCTTGTTGGTGGCCTTGCTGACCACGTACGCCAGGGTCGTCTTGCCGGTGCCCGGCGGCCCCCAGAGGATCACCGAGGAGGGACCTGCCGGTCCCCCGCTCCCTTCGCCGACGAGTCGGCGAAGGGGCGAGCCCTGCTTGAGCAGATGCTGCTGCCCCACGACCTCGTCGATCGTACGGGGACGCATCCGGACAGCGAGGGGGCTGCTGGACGGGTCCTTCTCCTGGCGGTCTTCGGCTGCTGCGGTAAAGAGGTCGGGCTCCACGCTCCGCAGCCTATGTCACCCCACTGACAGGACCGCCGGCTGCGTCAGCTGGTCCAGAAGTCCCACCAGCGGGTCAGGATCAGCATGCCGATGATCCCGATCCAGAGCACCGGCGGCACCCAGTGGAACTCGGTGAGGGTGTTCCGCAGCCAGGCGGGGGCGGGCAGGATGCCGTGCTTGATGTTGTGCGTGGTGACGTAGCAGAACATGAAGATCGTGGCGACCCAGGCCAGGCAGCACCACAGGCAGAGCGAGTTGATGTTGTAGAGCGACTGGTACTGGAGCCAGGTGCAGAATCCGACACCGAACAGCGTGCCCGCGTTCAGGCCGAGCCAGTACCAGCTGCGGAAGCGCGCGCCGGCCAGCAGCGCCATGCCGATGCCGATGACCACCGAGTAGGTGGCGATTCCGAGCATCGGGTTGGGGAAGCCGAACGCCGCCGCCTGCTCGCTCTTCATGATGTTGCCGCAGGCGACGACCGGGTTCAGGCTGCAGCCCGGGGTGAAACTGGGGTCCTCGAGCAGCTTGAACTTGTCGATCGTGATCACCCAGGCGGCGAGCAGCCCGGCCGCACCGGTGATCACCAGCAACAGTGCGAGCGCGCGACTGCCGCCGAAGGTCTTCGCGCCGTTGTCCTCGTCCTGCCGGGAGGAGGGGTGGTCTACCGCTGCCATCGTCATATCGCCGTTCCATCACTGAGTAGCCGGCCGGGCTTGGTCATTGTGCCGCACCGCCGGCACGGTCAACCGTTCGATGAACATAAAGATGTGCCCGGCCGGGGCCCGGAACGCGGGGCCGCGGGAGCACCTCCCGCGCATGACGGATCGACCGGTCGACGTGCGCGGACTGTGCAAGCGGTACGGGGTACCGACCGCCATGTACGTCCTCCACCTGCGGATCCGTCCCGGGGACGTGCGCGGGCTCACCGGCCCGCACGGTGCGGGGAGGAGCACCTTCGTCGAGATCCTGCGGGGGTCACCGCAGCCGCGACGGCGGAGCGGTCCGTGTGCCGGGGCCGATCCGGCCACCGCCGGCCGCTGGTGGCGCTCCCGGATCAGCATCGTCCGGCAGGATGAATCGGCTCCCGCCGAGTTGACGGTGCGGGAGGCAGCCGGCTTGCCCGGTGTCCGGGAGGACCGGCGTCGATGACCTTCCGGTGGCACGGCCGGCGCTGAACGCGCCTGTGCCCGCCCGGGCGGACCGGGCGGGCACAGGTGGACTCGGACGGACTCGGCCGATCAGGCCAGCCTGCCCTGCACCTCGGCCACGAGAGCGTCCAGCGCCACCGCCTGCTGCTCGCCCGACTCCATGTCCTTGAGCTGGACCGTGCCCTCGGCGAGATCGCGCTCACCCGCCACGATCGTGAAGCGGGCACCGGAGCGGTTCGCGCTCTTCATCGCACCCTTGAGGCCCCGGCCGCCGAACGCGAAGTCGGTGGCGACACCTGCCCGGCGCAACTCGGTGACCAGGCCGAAGAGCACGCGACGGGCCTCCTCGCCGAGCGGTACCGCGTACACGCTGGTGGTGGGGGGAACGGCGAGCTCGATGCCCTCCGCCTCCAGTGCGAGCACCGTACGGTCCACACCGAGCGCCCAGCCGACGGACGGCAGCGCGGGGCCGCCGATCATCTCGGACAGTCCGTCGTAGCGACCGCCGCCACCCACGGCGGACTGGGAACCCAGACCGTCGTGCACGAACTCGAAGGTCGTGCGCGTGTAGTAGTCGAGGCCCCGGACCAGCTTCTCGTCGTCCTCGTACACCACGCCGGCCGCCGTCAGCAGATCGCGGACCTCCTCGTGGTACGCCTTGCAGGCGTCGCACAGGTAGTCGCGCAGCTTGGGTGCGCCGGTCAGCTGCTTCCGGACGTCGGGCCGCTTGTCGTCGAGGACCCGCAGCGGGTTGATCTCGGCGCGCCGACGGGTGTCGTCGTCGAGGTCGAGGTCGCGCAGGAACGCCTGGAGCGCCTCCCGGTAGACGGGGCGGCACTCCTTGTCGCCCAGCGAGTTCAGCAGGATGCGGAACTGGCTGAGGCCGAGCGAGCGGTACGCCTGGTCGGCCAGGATGATCAGCTCGGCGTCCAGCGCCGGGTCCTCGGTGCCGATGGCCTCCGCGCCGACCTGCGAGAAGTGCCGGTAACGGCCCGCCTGCGGACGCTCGTAGCGGTAGTACGAGCCGGAGTACCAGAGCTTGACCGGGAGGTTTCCGGCCTTGTGCAGGTTGGCCTCGAGCGCCGCGCGCAGCACGGAGGCGGTGCCTTCGGGGCGCAGGGCGAGCTTGTCGCCGCCCTTGGTCTCGAAGGCGTACATCTCCTTGGACACGATGTCGGTGGACTCACCGACTCCGCGCGCGAACAGGGCGACGTCCTCGAAGCCGGGCGTCTCGATGTAGCCGTAGCCGGAGTTCTTCAGAGGGTCGGAGATCGCCGCGCGCACCGCGAGGAACTTCGCGGAGCGCGGCGGGGTCAGGTCGTACGTGCCCTTGGGGGCCTGGAAGGTACTCACAGGAGTTTCTCTCGTCACATTCCTCGGCGGGGCGCGTCCATGCCGTGCAGATACGGGTTGGAGGCGCGCTCGCGGCCGATGGTCGTCTGGGGGCCGTGGCCGGACAGCACCACGGTCGAGTCGTCGAGCGGCAGGCACACACGGGCCAGCGACGCGAGCAGCTCGGCGTGGTCGCCGCCGGGCAGGTCGGTGCGTCCGACGGAGCCGGCGAAGAGCAGGTCGCCCGAGAAGAGAACCTGCGGAACATCCGCGGCCTCGGGCATCCTGAACGTCACCGACCCCTTGGTATGGCCGGGTGCGTGGGCGACGCCGAACTCCAGGCCCGCCAGTTTCAGCAGGGCGCCGTCGGTCAGCTCCTTGACGTCGTCCGGTTCGCCAACCGTCAGCTCACCCATGAGCGGCATCCCGATGGAGCGGCCCAGCGCCTTCTCCGGATCGCTCATCATGTACCGGTCCTCGGGGTGGATCCAGGCGGGGACGCCATGGGCGCCGCACACGGGGACGACCGAGGCCACATGGTCGATGTGGCCGTGGGTGAGCACGACGGCGACGGGCTTGAGCCGATGCTTCTTGAGCGCTTCCTCGACGCCCTGGGCCGCTTGGTGGCCCGGGTCGATGATCACGCACTCCTCGCCTGCGGCGGGGGCGACCAGGTAGCAATTGGTCCCCCAGGCCCCGGCGGGGAACCCGGCAATGAGCACGATCGTCCTTAGTGTTCGTCCGACGGGAGAGGGCTGTGGAGACGGATGCGGCAGATCAGAGCCTACCGGCGCTCCTCATTCCACAGCTAACCCATATACGGTACGGGGCAACCCAGGCCCGATTACACGACGTACAAGGAGACCAACCGGTGGTCAGCAGCGATCAGCGGCGGCGGCAGCTCGCCCGGGAGAAGTTCGAGCGGCAGCAGCAGCGCCGGGAGGAAGGGCGCCGGAAGACCAGGCGCCTGGCCGTGATCATCGTGTCGGCCGTGGCCGTGGTGGCGGTCATCGGCGCGGGCGCGTACGTCTCCCGGGACGGCGACGACACGAAGGACTCCGCGGATGCGGCGGCGAGCGCGAGCCCGTCGGCCTCTCCCTCGGCGAGCGAGAGCAAGGCTCCCGAGCCCGCGATGAAGATCGACAAAAAAGCGAAGTACTCGATGTCGCTGAAGACGAGCCAGGGCGACATAGCGATCGCGATGGATGCGGCGAAGACCCCGCACACCACGAATTCGTTCAAGGCCCTCGCGGACAAGGGGTACTTCGACAACACGAAGTGCCACCGGCTGACCACGGAGGGCATTTTCGTCCTGCAGTGCGGTGACCCCAAGGGAGACGGAACGGGCGGTCCCGGCTACACGATCCCGGACGAGAACCTGACCGCGCTCGGCAAGGCGGGCGACGACGGTGCGGTGACGTATCCGGCGGGCACGGTCGCGATGGCGAACACCGGCCAGCCCGGCACCGGCGGCAGCCAGTTCTTCCTCGTCTACAAGGACACCAAACTGCCGCCCAGCTACACGCCGTTCGGCACCATGGACGATGCCGGCCTGAAGGCCGTCAAGAAGATCGCCGCGGCGGGCGTCACCGGTGGAGCGGCCGACGGCGCTCCGAAGAAGGCGGTCACGGTCGAGAAGGCGACGGTCGACAAGGCCTGACCGGCGGGGCGGCCGGCCGGCCCCGGTCACTCGGTGCGGGCGGAGAATTTCGGCCGTGCTGAGTGCGGACAGCCGGGTGGCCGGTCGCCTAGATTGGCGTTGTGCAGGGCGGGCGCTGCCCGCCCCAGGAAACTGTGGACGATGTCCGGGGGGCGAACCCCCTCGTAGGCATCAGGTGGAGGAGGCGCTGTGAGCAGCGACCCGTGGGGCCGTGTCGATGAGACGGGCACCGTGTACGTGCGTACGGCCGAGGGCGAGCAGGTCGTCGGATCGTGGCAGGCCGGTACCCCCGAGGAGGCACTGGCCTATTTCGAGCGCAAGTACGAGGGCCTGGTGGTCGAGATCGGCCTCCTCGAGCGGCGGGTGAAGACCACCGATCTCTCGGCGAAGGACGCGACGGCGGCGATCGAGCATCTGCGTCAGCAGGTCGACGAGCACCACGCCGTCGGCGACCTCGCCGCGCTAGGCAAGCGGCTGGACTCCCTCGTCGCGACCGTCGACTCGCGGCGGGAGGAGCGCAAGGTCCAGAAGGCGAAGCAGACCGACGAGGCGCGCCACGCCAAGGAGGCGCTCGTCGTCGAGGCCGAGGAGCTGGCGCAGAGCGAGCAGTGGCGGTCCGCGGGTGAGCGGCTTCGGGCGCTCGTCGACACGTGGAAGGGTCTGCCGCGACTCGACCGCAAGTCGGACGACGAGCTGTGGCACCGCTTCTCGCACGCCCGTTCGGCGTTCTCGAAGCGCCGCAAGGCGCACTTCGCCTCGCTGGACGCCCAGCGCGAGGAGGCCCGCAAGGTCAAGGAGAAGCTGGTCGCCGAGGCCGAGGCGCTCTCCGGTTCCACCGACTGGGGCACGACGGCCGCCCGTTACCGCGACCTGATGACCGAGTGGAAGGCCGCGGGCCGCGCCCAGCGCGAGTCCGAGGACGATCTGTGGAACCGATTCCGCGGCGCCCAGGACGTCTTCTTCGCGGCCCGCAGCGGGGTCTTCGCGGAGCGTGACGCGGAGCAGGGCGAGAACCTCAAGCTGAAGGAGCAACTCGCCGTCGAGGCCGAGAAGCTGGTGCCGGTGACGGATCTGAAGGCGGCCAGGGCCGCGTTCCGCTCCGTCAACGAGCGCTGGGAGGCCGTCGGCCACGTCCCGCGTGACGCCCGCCCGAAGGTCGAGGGCCGGATGCACGCGGTGGAGAAGGCGCTTCAGGAGGCCGAGGAGTCCGAGTGGCGCCGGACGAACCCGGAGGCGCGGGCCCGCGCCGAGGGTCTGACCGGTCAGCTCCAGGCTGCCGTCGACAAGCTGCGCACGCAGATCGACACGGCGCGTGCCTCGGGCAACAACGCGAGGGCGGACAAGCTGTCCCGCGAGCTCGAGGGCCGGCAGGCGCTGCTGGACCAGGCGCTGAAGGGCCTGGAGGAGTTCGGCGGCTGACAGCCTCCCGACCTGCCCGGAGGGGCTTCCCCGCATCTGTGCGGGGAAGCCCCTCTTGCATGCCCGCTGGTCAGGCGGGTGACACGCACACCGGTCTCGCCCGGCATGGCATCGTGCCGTCGTCGCTGGATGGCCGTTCAGAAGGGTGGCGGAGGCGAAGGGTGCCTGCGCCTCGGGCCGACGGCTGCCACGTCGGGTGTTTCTGCGGGAGGGCAGGTCACTCCTGGGTGAGCATGCCCGTGCGGAGCTGTTTCAGGATGCGCGTGAGGAGGCGTGAGACGTGCATCTGAGAAAGGCCGAGGCGTTCGCCGATCTGGGACTGGGTCATCTCCTGGCCGAATCGCATGCGAAGGATGGCGCGTTCACGTTCGTCCAGCGACTGCATCAGTGGGGCCAGTGCGTGGAGGTTCTCCACCAGCTCCATGTTGGGGTCCGGGCAGCCCGTGATCTCGGCGAACGTATGGCCGCCCTTCCGGGAGCTGTTCTCCTCGGCATGGCTCACGGGCAGGTCCAGGGAACCCGCGGTGTAGCCGTTGGCTGCGACGAGACCCTCGATGACGTCCTCCTCGCCGATGTTCAGGAAGGCGGCCATCTCGGCGACCGTGGGGTCCCGGTCCAGTCTGGTGGCCAGCTCTTCCTTGGCCTTGGCGAGGGTCACCCGCAGTTCCTGAAGACGGCGCGGGACGTGGACCGACCATGTGGTGTCCCGGAAGAAGCGTTTGATCTCGCCGACGATGTAAGGGATCGCGAAGGAGGTGAACTCGACCTCGCGGGAGAGCTCGAAGCGGTCGATCGCCTTGATCAGGCCGATGGTGCCGACCTGGATGATGTCCTCCATCTGCCCGTCACCGCGGTTGCGGTATCGCTTGGCAGCGAAGTGGACCAGCGACAGATTCATCTCGATCAAGGTGTTGCGGGCGTACTGGTATTCGGCCGTGCCCTCTTCCAGGACCTGGAGCCGGTCGAAGAAGATTTTGCCCATCGCCCGTGCGTCCTTCGGAGCGATCTTCTGAGGATCGTCGACCTGCGGGAGCCCTGCCCCAACCGCCGGGTCCACGACCGAGGCCTGCCTGGACGTCGATATCACGATCTTCCCCTCCGCTGTCATCTGCCCGTTGGACCCCCGTGAGCGAACCAGCGCGTACCCCCGCCGAATTGATACACACCCCCTCGGGAAAAATGGCGTGCTCGCGGGTGACTGCCTGGAACCTGAGCAGACCGATGCCGAGGGCGTGCTCGCCAGGCCGACCGGTCAGCCCTGGTGCGAAGGCAGCGCCGGCATGATGGGCATCTCATGGGGCGCCTTCGCAGCCCTCCGGGTGGCCCCCGGCTGCCACCGAGCCTGCGGACCTCGCCCTGTCCCTTTCACCGACGACCCCTACGCCGAAATGGCTTCGGGCGCCGCCTCTCGTCGGTGCTGTGCGAGGTCAGGCGCCGGTGGCCAGGCCGAGCGCCTGTCCGGCCTGGCGTCGACGGTGCTCGTGGGCCCAATCCAGGTCGGCGCGCAGCTGCTCGGCGACAGGGACCGGGGCGGGGACGGTCAGGACGGGGTGGCCGGCGTCGAGGATGCGCCGGTAGGTCCCGCGGTATGCGCCGTTCCTGGGCTGGGCGGCTCGTACACTGACGAAAATGGAGGACCACACGGCCGGCGGGATCGGTGCACGTCCGGCGCCCGTCTTGCGGGAGTACGTCGACTCGTATGTCGGCTTCGACCTCCGCGGGCTCCCGACGGGAGTGCACTGCGGCCCGCCGAGCCGCGCGCTCACTGCGGTGATCAGCCTGTCAGATCCTTTGGAGGTGGCGGCGGGCGTTGACGACGGGTCACCGGTCACCCGATTCGGCAGCGTGGCCGGCGGTCTGATGTGCCGGTCCGTCGCGATTCACCACGACGGACGCCAGCAAGGTGTTCAGGTATCGCTGACACCGTTCGGGGCCCGGGCCATCTACGGCATGCCCGCCGCCGAGCTCGCCCACCGACTGGTCCCACTCGACGAGCTTCTCGGAGCGCTTGCCGTCGAGCTGGTCGACCGGCTCCGATCGGCGACAACCTGGGCGGCGCGGTTCACCGCGCTGGACGAACTGCTCCTCCGAGCTGTCGGCCGTGGCGCCTGCGGCGACCACGCGCGCTGGGTGCGCCCCGAGGTAGCCGAGGCGTGGCGCCGCCTCGTCGCCGCGCGGGGTTGCGTCCAGGTCGGCACGGTCGCCGCGGAACTCGGCTGGAGCCGTCGGTACCTCGCCGAGCGGTTTCGCGGTGAGGTGGGCCTGTCGCCGAAGACCTTCGCCCGAGTCCTGCGCTTCGAGCACGCGCACGAACTGGCGGCGGCGCAGGACCCGCTCCCGTGGGGCGATGTGGCAACCGTCTCCGGCTACGCCGACCAGGCCCATCTCGTTCGGGACTGGCGCGAGTTCACGGGCCGATCGCCGACGGCCTGGCGTCGCAGCGAAGTCCTCCTCGGAGCCGGGTAGCCGCCAACCGTCTGCCCGTCGCGTCGACTTCTCTTCCCTTTTCTTCAAGACCGCCCGATCGCTGTCGTGGACGATCGTCGGCATGAGACTCGTCAACCACGAACGCAATGCCATGGACCTGCGGACCACCCCTGTGCACCTCGGACCGGGATCGAGAGCGAAACCCGTCGAGGGCTTCACCTGGGACCCGGAGGTGCTCCAGGCCTACAGCTCCGCGGTCGCTGCAGACGGCGCCGAGGGCCGGATAGTGATGATCTTCGACGGCGACGGGCTCGGCGACCATTGGGAGAGCCACCCTGCAGGCGACGAACTGGTCGTTTGCCTCAGCGGGTCCGTGACGGTCACCCGCGATGTGGACGGGGTGCCCGAACACGTTCAGCTCGGGCCGGGCCAGGCCACCATCAACCCGGCCGGGGTATGGCACGTGGTCGACATGGAGGGGCCGACGTCCATCCTGGCCATCACTGCGACCCTCGGCACCGACCACCGTCCTCGGACCGACACCCGCCCGACCGAACGCGTCGGCACGCCAGGCCCGGAGGGAGCGCCGTGACGACACGCATCGCGTGCCTCGGTGACAGCCTCACCCGCGCGCAGTTCAGCGTCGACTACCTGGATCTTCTCGGACGACGCCATCCTCCCGGTGACGTGCAGCTTGCCCGTTTCGGCGCCAACGGCGACTTCGCCTACAACCTCTTGCAGCGCCTCGATACCGTCGTCACGAACCCACCCGATGTGATCACCGTGTTGATCGGGACCAACGACGCCCGAGCAAGCCTTGCCGGCTACCCCGTCGAGCAGGCCATGAAGCGCAAACAGCTCCCCGATCGCCCGTCGGCCGGCTGGTTCCAACAGTGCCTGGGAGCCGTCGTCGCACGGCTGCGGGCGGAGACCGACGCGACGATCGGTCTGCCGTCGCTACCTGTACTCGGCCAACAACTCGACGGAGCAGCGGCAAAGGCATCGCAGGCGTACAGCCGGATGATCGCCGAGGTCGCCGCCACCAACGAGGTGGCCCACCTTCCGCTCCACGAACGCCAGATCGAGGAACTGCGCCGAGCGGACCCGCCGCCGATCTCATACCGGGAACTGACGCCCGCAGCGGGCGTCGGCGTCCTCGTCCAGCACGCAGTGCTGCGCCGCAGCCTCGACACGATCTCGCGGCGGCGAGGTCTCCTGCTCACGACCGACCACATCCACCAGAACAGCCGCGGCGCCACCCTTATAGCTGAGGTCATCGACGCCGGTCTGCTGACCCGGCGCGCGTAGCTGGTACCGGCGTCCGGCCGGTCGGATGCCATCTACCGCGCGGAGGTGGCATGGCTTCGGGCAGCGGCTCGGCGCCGGTCGGTAGGACGCCGTGTGCTGCTCGTCCGAGGCGCGGGACAGAAGCTCTGGCTACGGGCGCCGGTTGCGGCCCCGTCCCGCCGTTGCCGAGTACCGGCAAGCGCCTTCCGTTCCGGCCCTGTTCTCGCCGGGACGAGGTGTACGCATCTACGGCGGCAGTACCGGAAGGGGCGGGGCGGCATGACGATCGAGCGAGTGACCGGGCTCGGGAGCGGGGGCGCAATTCGGTTGCCGGGCGCTCGGGTCCTGCCTCTGTCCGCCCCGCTTCGCGTCGTACACCGCGGCGGTCGAGCGTCACCTCACCGGCGCGGGCATCGTGAAGTCCTCCGCGCGGATCTACCGGATCTCGCTGACGACGTGGGGATGGATGATCACCGGCGAACCCGCGCCGACCGGACCTGCCCGCCGAGGTGCGAAGCCGCCCGTCTTCCCCGTCGCCGCGATCGACGACCCGGCACTGCCGGAGGTCCTGGCCGAGCCGGCCGACCCGCGGGGGGGGGGACGAGATGGACGCTGACGCTGCACGCCGCCGCACGTAGATCCGAGCAGATCAGGGCTTCAAGATCATCCCGTTGCCCCTTTGGTGCGTGTCTCGGTCACACCCCACGTGGGCCTGCGCGCCTGCGAACGCTGCTGCGCGGCCTCGCCGATGGCCGGATGCCGGTCATCGGCGAGGCCGCCCGGGCCGTGCGCTTCCGGCGGAAGGACCGGGACCGCACCCTGGGGTTGTCGCACGAGCATCCGCCGTCCGTCGGCGACGTGGGCCGGACGCCACATCGCCGACGCCGGAGCGGACCGTCAACGGGACGGTCCCTACGGCCGACGGGCCGAGGTGACCCGGTAGACGTCGTACACGCCCTCGACGCCCCGTACGGCCTTCAGGACGTGGCCGAGGTGCTTGGGGTCGCCCATCTCGAAGGTGAAGCGCGAGGTGGCCACCCGGTCGCGGGACGTCTGCACAGCCGCCGACAGGATGTTGACGTGCTGGTCGGACAGGACCCGCGTGACGTCGGAGAGCAGCCTCGACCGGTCCAGTGCCTCGACCTGGATGGCGACGAGGAAGACCGACGACTGGGTGGGAGCCCACTCGACCTCGAGGATCCGCTCAGGCTGCTGCGAGAGCGAGTCGACGTTGACGCAGTCGGCACGGTGCACGGAGACACCGCTGCCACGGGTGACGAATCCGATGATCGGGTCACCGGGAACGGGCGTGCAGCAGCGGGCCAGTTTGACCCACACGTCCTCGACGCCCTTGACGACCACACCCGGATCCGCCTTGGCACGGCGCTTGTTGCGGCCGTGCGAGGGCGGCGAGCTCTCCGCGAGGTCCTCGTTGGCGGCGTCCTCGCCGCCGAGCGCCTGGACCAGCTTCTGGACGACGCCTGCCGCCGCGACGTGCCCCTCACCGATCGCCGCGTACAGCGACGAGATGTCGGGGTACCGCATCTCGTGGGCGAGGGTGACCAGGGAGTCGCCGGTGAGGATCCGCTGGATCGGCAGGTTCTGCTTGCGCATGGCCCGCGCGATGGAGTCCTTGCCCTGCTCGATCGCCTCGTCGCGGCGCTCCTTGGAGAACCAGGCACGGATCTTGTTGCGCGCCCGCGGCGACTTGACGAACCCGAGCCAGTCCCGGGAGGGTCCGGCGCCGGCCGCCTTGGAGGTGAAGACCTCCACCAGGTCACCGTTGTCGAGCGTCGACTCGAGCGGTACGAGCCGCCCGTTGACCCGTGCTCCTATGGTCCGGTGGCCGACCTCCGTGTGGACGGCGTACGCGAAGTCGACCGGAGTCGCACCCGCGGGCAGCGCTATGACATCGCCCTTGGGTGTGAAGACGAAGACCTCGTTGCGCGAGAGGTCGAAGCGCAGGGACTCCAGGAACTCGCTGGGGTCCTCGGTCTCCTTCTGCCAGTCCAGGAGCTGGCGCAGCCACGCCATGTCGTTGACGGTGTCCTGGCCGCGGCCGGTGCTCTTGGGTACGTCGGTACGCACCTTGGAGGCGCCGGCGGACGGGTCCTGCTTGTACTTCCAGTGCGCGGCGATGCCGTACTCGGCGCGGCGGTGCATGTCGAACGTACGGATCTGGAGCTCGACGGGCTTGCCGCTGGGGCCGATCACCGTGGTGTGCAGTGACTGGTACATGTTGAACTTCGGCATCGCGATGTAGTCCTTGAACCGGCCGGGTACCGGGTTCCATCGCGCGTGGACGGTGCCGAGCGCCGCGTAGCAGTCGCGGACCGTGTCGACGAGGACACGGATGCCCACCAGGTCGTAGATCTCGGCGAAGTCCCGGCCCCGCACGATCATCTTCTGGTAGACGCTGTAGTAGTGCTTCGGCCGTCCGGTGACGGTGGCCTTGATCCGGGCGGCGCGCAGGTCGGACTGGACCTCGTCGGTCACTATGGCGAGGTACTCGTCACGCTTGGGCGCGCGCTCGGCGACGAGGCGGACGATCTCGTCGTACATCTTCGGGTAGAGGATCGCGAAGGCGAGGTCCTCCAGCTCCCACTTGATCGTGTTCATGCCCAGGCGGTGAGCCAGGGGTGCGTAGATCTCGAGGGTCTCGCGGGCCTTCTTCTCCTGCTTCTCCCGCTTGAGGTACCGCATGGTGCGCATGTTGTGCAGGCGGTCGGCCAGCTTGATGACGAGGACCCTGGGGTCCTTGGCCATGGCGACGACCATCTTGCGCACGGTCTCGGCCTGCGCCGCCTCGCCGAACTTGACCTTGTCGAGCTTGGTGACGCCGTCCACGAGGAGCGCGACCTGGTCGCCGAAGTCCTTGCGCAGCGTGTCCAGGCCGTACTCGGTGTCCTCGACCGTGTCGTGCAGCAGTCCGGCCATCAGCGTCGCCGGGTCCATGCCGAGCTCGGCGAGGATCGTCGTGACGGCGAGCGGATGGGTGATGTACGGGTCGCCGCTCTTGCGCTTCTGCCCGCGGTGCCAGCGCTCGGCGACCTGGTAGGCCTTCTCGATCTGCCGCAGTGTGGCGGACTCGATCTTGGGGTCGTTGCTGCGGACCGTGCGCAGCAGCGGTTCGAGCACCGGGTTGTACGGGCTGGAGCGCTGCACGCCCAGCCGGGCGAGCCTGGCCCGGACGCGGTTGGAGGAACCACCGGAGCGGGTCGGCGGGGCCGGCGGGGTGGCGGCGGGCTTGGCCGGGGGCTTCGCGACGGGAGCGGGAGCCGTCGCTGCCGGGGGCTTCGCGGCCGGTACGGGTTCCGTAGGCGCCACGGGGGTCTTCGGGGCAGCCTGCGCGGGCCCGTCGGAGGACGCGGGCTCGGCGTCCGGCTTCGCCGGGGACGCCGCCTTCGTGCCGGGAGGAGGGCCCGGCTTCGCCGTCACAGGTGCGGCAGGTGCCTCGGAGGCCGTGCCCCGGTCCTGGCCCGAGCCGTCCGCGGGCTGCTGCTCCCCGGGCTCCGGCTCCTGCGCGCGCTGCGCCTCCTCGGGCGTGGCGGGGTCCGCAGCGGGCTCGTCGGGCTGCGGGGCGGCGACTGGCTGGGCCTCGTCTGGCAAGTGCGCTCCTCGTGCGGATCCGGGCTACCCGGAAAGCCCATGGTATCGATCCCCGGGCCGGTCCTCGCCCGGGGACCGTGGAACCTGTCACAACAGCAGGACGGGCACCCGGGTGTCCCGGGTGCCCGTCCTGTGTGACCGGCTGCTGCCACTACGGCTGGGCAGCGCGGCTCAGAGCGTGATCAGCGCTTCCAGCGGGGCGCCGCGCAGGGCCCCCTCGAGTCGTGCACGGCCGGCGAGGAAGCCGAGCTCCATGAGGACCGCCACACCCGCGACCTGGGCGCCGGCCCGCCGGATCAGCTCCAGCGAGGCCTCGGCGGTGCCTCCGGTGGCCAGGACGTCGTCGATGACCATGATCCGGTCGTCGGCCGACAGGTCCTCGGCGTGGATCTCGATCTCCGCCGTGCCGTACTCCAGCTCGTACGCCTGCCCGAGCGTGGCACCGGGCAGCTTCCCGGCCTTGCGGACGGGTACGAAGCCGAGCCCGGACTTGACCGCGACGGGCGCCGCCAGGATGAAACCGCGCGCCTCGAGGCCGACGACCTTGGTGGCCCCGTGCCGTACGCACATCTCCGCGAGGGAGTCGGTGAGCGCCGTGAAGGCGACCGGGTCCGCGAGCAGCGGCGTGATGTCCTTGAACACCACTCCGGGCTTCGGATAGTCCGGTACGTCGCGGATCCGGCTGAGCAGGAGCTCCCGGGTCGAGTCGGTGGTGCTGGTCATCGACGCTTCCCCGGAGTCCGCCCGTGGCCCCTGGGCTGCTGGCGCTGTCCGACGACGGAGCCGGCGGCTGCGGCGTCCTCGGGGAAGCCGTCATCCTCCTGCGCCCGGTCGTCCCGCTCGTCCTCGACGGACTCGCCCTTGGCGGCTGCGGCAGCCCGCCTGGCGAGGATCCGCTTCTTCAGCGCCTTCATCTGCGGTTCGCGTTCCTTGAGGTCGGCGACCAGCGGTGTGGCGATGAAGATCGAGGAGTACGCACCGGCCGCGAGGCCGACGAAGAGCGACAGCGAGATGTCGTTCAGCATGCCGGCGCCGAGGACACCGCCACCGATGAAGAGCAGCCCGGCGACGGGCAGCAGCGCGACGACGGTGGTGTTGATGGAGCGGACCAGCGTGCTGTTGATGGAGCGGTTGGCGACCTCGCTGTACGTCCAGCGGGTCTGCTTCGTGATCCCCTTCTGGCCCTCCTTGAGGCTGTCGAAGACGACGACGGTGTCGTAGAGGGAGTAACCGAGGATCGTCAGGAGACCGATCACGGTGCCCGGGGTGACCTCGAAGCCGACCAGGGCGTAGATACCGACTGTGATGGTGATGTCGTGGATCAGCGCGATGAGGGCCGCGACGGCCATGCGCCATTCGAAGGCGATGGCCAGGTAGATCACCACGAGGACCATGAAGATGCCGAGGCCGGTCCAGGCCTTGTTGGCGATCTGCTCACCCCAGCTGGGGCCGACCAGGTCCGCGTTGATCTTGGCCTCGGGAATGCCGAGGTCCTCGGACAGCTGCGTCTTGACCTCGTTGGCCTTGGCGGTGTCGACCTCGGTGATCTGGATGCGCATGTTGCCGTCGCCCAGTTCCTGGACGATCGCCTCGTGGCCGGAGGCCTCGACCGCGCTCTCGCGGGCCTGGGAGACCGAGACGTTGGGCTTCTCGTCGGTCGTGAAGACCGCGCCGCCCTTGAACTCGATGCCCATGTTCAGACCGCTGACCGCGAGGCCCAGGATGGCCGTGATCGTGATCAGGATCGAGACGCCGTACCAGATCTTGCGCTTGCCGATGAAGTCGTAACCGACCTCGCCACGGTAGAGCCGGGCGCCGAGATTGCCGAGTCGCGACATCTCACGCCTCCTTCGGGTGGTCGGTGGGGGCGTTGACACGGCGCGAGCGGCGCAGCGGCGGCTTGGCACCGAGCCGCTTCGGGTCCAGCCCGGACCACGGATGACCGCTGGCGAAGAACTTCGTACGGCCCATCAGCGTCATGAGGGGCTTGGTGAAGAGGAACACCACGACGACGTCGAGCAGCGTGGTCAGGCCGAGCGTGAACGCGAAGCCCTGGACCTTGCCGACGGTGACCAGGAAGAGCACCGCGGCGGCGAGGAACGACACGAAGTCGGAGACCAGGATCGTGCGCCGGGCACGGGGCCAGGCCCGCTCGATCGCCGGACGCAGGGTGCGGCCTTCACGGATCTCGTCACGGACGCGTTCGAAGTACACGATGAACGAGTCCGCGGTGATACCGATCGCCACGATCGCTCCACAGACCGCGGGCAGGTTCAGCGCGAAGCCGATGGCCGGGCCGAGCAGAGCCATGATCGTGTAGGTCAGGACACCGGACGCCGCGAGGCTGAGGAGCGCGATGAGCGCCAGACCGCGGTAGTAGGCCACCAGGTAGATGACGACCAGGGCCAGACCGATGGCACCGGCGATCAGACCGGCCTTCAGCTGCTCGCCACCGAGTGCGGCGGTGACGGTGGTGACGCTCTGCTCCTGGAAGGAGAGCGGGAGCGCACCGTAGGAGAGCACGTTGGCCAGGTCCTCGGCGGACTGCTGGGTGAAGCTGCCGGAGATCTCGGCGCTGCCGCTGAGGGTCTCGTTCACCTGCGGCGCGGAGACGACCTCGCCGTCGAGGGAGATCGCGAACTGGTTCATCGGGGACTGCTGGGTCGACAGCTTCTTCGTGATCGTCTGGAACTTCTTGGAGCCCTTGTCGGTGAACTCCATCGAGACGAGCCAGATGCCGCGCTGCTGGTCGAACTGGGCCTTGGCGTCGTCGACGTCCGTACCGGAGACCTCGGCCGGGCCGAGGAGGTACTTCGCGTCACCTTCGGAGCTGCACGCGACCGTGGGGTCCTCGGGCTTGACTCCGTCACCGGCCGTGGCACGGGCGGACTTGTCGGAGCAGTCCAGCTCGGTGAACTTCTTCTCCAGCGCGGCGGTCGCCGCGTCGGGAGTCGGCGTCGCGGCCGGGGTCCCGGACGTCTTCGCGCTGTCCGAGGCACCGGGGGTCGGCGTCGCGTCCTTCTTCAGGGCGCCGGTGACCGCACGTCCCTGGGTGGTGGCGCTCGCCGAGGGCGTGCTCTTCGGATCGGAGGCAGTGTCCGGGTCGCTCGCCTTCGCGCTGGGCGTGGCGCTCGCCTTGCCGGTACCGCTCGCGGAAGGGCTGGCGGACCCGGTGGGCGTCGGTTCGCCGCCGGTGACGGTGAGCACGGGCCGGAAGTAGAGCTGGGCAGTCGTACCGACCTGCTCCTGCGCCTGCTTCGAGTTCGTCCCCTTGGGGATGTTGACGATGATGTTGCGATCGCCCTGGGTCTGAACCTCGGCCTCGGAAACACCAAGACCATTGACGCGGCGTTCGATGATGCTGACCGCCGTGGCCATGTTGGTCTTGTTGATCGCGTTCGGCTTGCCGGGCTGGTTCTTGGCCTCGAGCGTGATCGACGTGCCACCCGCCAGGTCGATACCAAGCCTGGGCGTGGTGTGACCGGACAGGAACATCCCGCCGGTGAGCGCGACCATGGCGATCAGAATGAAAGCCAGGGCACGCCCCGGCCTGCTCTGACCGCCGGCCGGCCCTCGGCCCTTCTTCGGTGCTGCCACCTTCTCGTTTCTCCCTGTCCAACCGCCCCGCGCCGGGTACGCGCCCGAGCGGCCACGAAGTGTTGTGGGGACCCGCCCCCGCAGAAGACCGCACGGTCCGCGGGACGCCGGTCACCTGTAGGTGCCCGGCGTCCCTGGATCGTGGAACTACTTCGCGTCGCCCTCGCCGTCGGCCTTGGCGTCCTTGACCTCGGAGTCCTTGGACTCGGCGGTGCCGTCCTCGGCCTTCTTGCCCAGGTCGATCTTCGCGACGTCCGCGTCATCGGCCGCTTCCGTGTCCGCCTCGGCGGTCTCGGTGGCGGTCAGCGAGGAGGCGTCGTCGGGCACGACCGCGCCGTCGACCTTCAGGTCGTCGTCGTCACCGTGGACGATGCGGTTGTACTCCGCGTCGTCGAGGACGGCGCCGATCGAGTTCTTGGCGTAGATGGCGTGGACGCCGGGCGCGACCTCGAGGAGAACCGTGTCGTCCTGGATCTCCTTGACGGTGGCGTACATGCCCCCGATCGTCCGGACGCCCGTGCCGGGCTGCATGTCGTTGCGCATCTGCGCAGCCGCCTGCTGCTTCTTCTTGGCGGACCGGGTCATCAGGAACATGGCCCCGATGAGCACGATGAAGGGGAGGAGGGTCACGAGACTCACGGGACGGAACTTCCTTCGCACGACCGCGCTGAAATGCGGCCTGATCTACGGGGGTGGGTACACCGACCTGTACGGGCGGCATCGGCGGAGTCTAAGCGAGTCCGCATCATTGGAACAACGCCCAGCATGGCACCGTGGTTCCCCTGGTGGCCAACCTGTGACGCATCACGCCCCGAACAGGCCCTGTTGTCCCTTTACGCCTTGCTGCGGCGGTACGAGGCCGAGGTGGGCCCAGGCTGCGGGGGTGGCCACCCGGCCTCTGGGGGTCCTCGCGAGCAGTCCTTCCCGTACGAGGAAGGGCTCGGCGACCTCCTCGACCGTCTCACGCTCCTCCCCCACCGCCACGGCGAGTGTGGACAGGCCGACGGGGCCGCCGCCGAAGAGTTTCAGCAGGGCGCCGAGCACCGCGCGGTCCAGCCGGTCCAGGCCGCGGTCGTCGACCTCGTACACGCGCAGGGCCGCTGCGGCGATGTCCCGGTCGATCCGGCCTTCGGCCTTGACCTGCGCGTAGTCCCGGACGCGGCGCAGCAGCCGGTTGGCGATGCGGGGTGTGCCCCGGGAGCGTCCGGCGATCTCGGCCGCTCCTTCGGTGTCTATGGCCACATCGAGGAGGCCCGCGGAGCGGTGGATGACCCGTTCCAGCTCGGTGGGGGCGTAGAACTCCATGTGGCCGGTGAAGCCGAACCGGTCGCGCAGCGGGGGCGGCAGCAGTCCGGCCCTGGTGGTGGCCCCGACCAGGGTGAAGGGGGGCAGTTCCAGCGGGATGGCCGTGGCTCCGGGGCCCTTGCCGACGATGACGTCGACGCGGAAGTCCTCCATGGCCATGTAGAGCATTTCCTCGGCGGGCCGCGACATGCGGTGGATCTCGTCGAGGAAGAGGACCTCGCCCTCCTGGAGGGAGGAGAGGATCGCCGCGAGGTCGCCCGCGTGCTGGATGGCGGGGCCGGAGGTGATGCGGATCGGGGCGTTCATCTCGGCGGCGATGATCAGGGAGAGCGTGGTCTTGCCGAGGCCCGGGGCGCCGGAGAGCAGGACGTGATCGGCCGTGGCGCCGCGGGCGCGGGCGGCCTTGAGCACGAGGTCGAGCTGTTCTCGTACCTTCTCCTGGCCGACGAACTCGTCGAGGTCCTTCGGGCGCAGTGCGGCCTCGACCGCGGTGTCCTCCCCGTCCGCACCGGCGGCGACCAGCCGGTCGTCCAGCAGGTCGTCCGTCGCGCCGGTGTCGGCTCCGGTCTCGTCCCAGTTCATCTCGTCAGTCCCGCCTCGGGTGTTTCGGTGCCGGGCCGTGCGGTGCCCCGGCCGGCGTACGGGGCGTCGGCCCCCGGGGTCAGCGTGCGCGGTTGAGTGTCTGCAGGGCCGCGCGCAGCAGCTGCGGTACGGGCGGCTGTGCGCCGCCGGCGATCGCGGCCTCGGCCTGCGGGGCGACGGCGGTCACGGCCTCGTCGGCCTCGCGCGTCGCGTAGCCGAGGCCGATCAGGGCGGCCTGCAGCTGGTCGCGCCAGGAGGAGCTGACCGCGGTGCCGATGCCCTGCTGCCCGATGTGCGCCCCGACCGGCTCGCCGAGCCGGTCCTTGAGGTCGAGGAGGAGCTTCTGGGCGCCCTTCTTGCCGATTCCCGAAACGGCGGTGAGCGCCTTCTCGTCACCGGTGGCGACGGCGATGCGCAGGGCGTCCGGGCTGTGGGTGGCGAGCATCGCCTGGGCGAGGCGCGGGCCGACGCCGTTGGCGGTCTGGAGGAGCTCGAAGACCTGCCGCTCGTCGTCGTCGGCGAAGCCGTACAGCGTGAGCGAGTCCTCCCGCACGACGAGGGAGGTGGCGAGCCTCGCCTCCTGGCCGATCCGCAGGGCCGCGAGTGTGCCGGGGGCGCAGTGGACGGCCATGCCGATGCCGCCGACCTCGATCACGGCCGTGGTCGGGGCGAGGGCGGCCACCGGGCCGGAGACGAAGGCGATCATGCGGTACGGCCTTTCAGCGTGCGGTGGGCGGCGACGGCCTGCTGCAGTCGGTTCTGCGCGGGTGCGCGCCAGATGTGGCAGATGGCGAGGGCGAGTGCGTCGGCGGCGTCGGCGGGCTTGGGCGGTGCGTCGAGCCGCAGCAGCCGCGTCACCATCGCTCCGACCTGCGCCTTGTCGGCTCGGCCCGAGCCGGTGACGGCCGCCTTGACCTCGCTCGGGGTGTGCAGGGCGACCGGGATGCCCCGGCGGGAGGCGCAGAGCATGGCGACCGCGCTGGCCTGGGCGGTGCCCATCACCGTACGGACGTTGTGCTGGCTGAACACCCGCTCCACAGCGACGAATTCGGGACGGTGCTCGTCGAGCCACTGCTCGATGCCCTGCTCGATGGCGACCAGTCGGTGTCCGAGCTCGGCGTCGGCCGGGGTGCGTACGACGCCGACGCCGACCATCGTCAGCGGCCTGCCCGCCACCCCCTCGACGACTCCGACACCGCACCGGGTCAGCCCCGGGTCCACGCCCAGAACACGCATGGAGCGCCCCCTCCCCTCACCGATCGGTCAACTGTTCCCGCAGGCTATCGGCTCGCACCGACAATGCGACGGGCCGACGGGGTGTGTCCCCGTCGGCCCGTCGGCTCCGCTCGTGCGGAGGGTGCCCGGATGTCAGGCGTCGACCTTCTCCATGACCTCGTCGGAGACGTCGAAGTTGGCGAAGACGTTCTGCACGTCGTCGCTGTCCTCGAGCGCGTCGATGAGCTTGAAGATCTTGCGCGCGCCCTCTTCGTCGAGGTCGACCTGCATGGTGGGCAGGAAGTTGGCCTCGGCGGAGTCGTAGTCGATCCCGGCCTCCTGGAGCGCGGTGCGGACCGCGACCATGTCGGTGGCCTCGCTGACGACCTCGAAGGTCTCACCGAGGTCGTTGACCTCCTCGGCGCCCGCGTCGAGCACGGCCCCCAGGACGTCGTCCTCGGACAGCTCGCCCTTCGGGACGATGACGACGCCCTTGCGGTTGAACAGGTACGAGACGGAACCGGGGTCGGCCATCGAGCCGCCGTTGCGTGTCATCGCGACGCGTACGTCGGATGCGGCACGGTTGCGGTTGTCGGTGAGGCACTCGATGAGCACCGCGACACCGTTGGGGCCGTAGCCCTCGTACATGATCGTCTCGTAGTCGGCGCCGCCCGCTTCGAGACCGCCGCCGCGCTTGACCGCGGAGTCGATGTTCTTGTTCGGGACGGAGCTCTTCTTCGCCTTCTGGATGGCGTCGACGAGCGTCGGGTTGCCTTCGAGATCGACGCCGCCGGAACGCGCCGCAACCTCGATGTTCTTGATCAGCTTCGCGAAGAGCTTGCCGCGCTTGGCATCAATCACGGCCTTCTTGTGCTTCGTCGTAGCCCATTTAGAGTGGCCGGACATCTGCCTTCTCCTTCGCGTCACCAAAATCTGAACGAACCCGAGAGATCCTACCGGGATCGAGTCAGCACACTGCGCGCACCATGTCGACGAAGAGTGCGTGGACCCGGTGGTCCCCGGTCAGTTCGGGGTGGAATGACGTAGCCAGGGCGTTTCCCTGCCGTACGGCGACGATATGCCCGCCGTGTTCCGCGATGACCTCGGTCTCCGCGCCGACCGACTCGACCCAGGGTGCGCGGATGAACACGCCCTCGACCGGACCACCCGCGATCCCGTCCACCTCGACGGCGGCTTCGAACGACTCGTTCTGCCGCCCGAAAGCGTTACGGCGCACGATCATGTCGATGCCACCGACCGTCTCCTGGCCCGAGCGGGGGTCCAGGATCTTGTCGGCGAGAAGGATCATCCCGGCGCAGGTGCCGTAGACCGGCATACCGGCGGCGACCCGCTCGCGCAGCGGTTCCAGCATGCCGAACAGGACGGCGAGCTTGGACATCGTGGTGGACTCGCCACCGGGTATGACGAGCCCGTCGACCTCGGCGAGCTCCTCGGGACGCCGGACCGGCCTGGCCACGGCGTCCGCCGAGGCCAGGGCGATCAGATGTTCCCGTACGTCGCCCTGGAGAGCCAGGACTCCGATGACAGGGTTGTCGGTCATCAGTGGGTTACCAGCCGCGGTTGGCGTAGCGCTCGGCCTCGGGCAGCGTGTCGCAGTTGATGCCGACCATGGCCTCACCCAGGTTGCGGGAGGCGTCCGCGATGATCTTCGGGTCGTCGTAGAAGGTGGTGGCCTTCACGATGGCGGCGGCGCGCTTGGCGGGGTCGCCGGACTTGAAGATGCCGGAGCCGACGAAGACGCCCTCGGCACCGAGCTGACGCATCAGGGCCGCGTCCGCGGGGGTGGCGACACCACCGGCGGAGAACAGGACGACGGGCAGCTTGCCGAGCTCGGCGACCTCCTTGACCAGCTCGTACGGGGCACGGAGGTCCTTGGCGGCGGCGTACAGCTCGTTGTTGTCGAAGCCGCGCAGGCGGGCGATCTCGTTCTTGATCTGGCGCAGGTGCCGGACCGCCTCGACGACGTTGCCGGTGCCGGCCTCGCCCTTCGAGCGGATCATCGCGGCACCCTCGGCGATGCGGCGCAGGGCCTCACCCAGGTTGGTGGCACCGCAGACGAAGGGGGTGGTGAAGGCGAACTTGTCGCTGTGGTTGACCTCGTCGGCCGGGGTGAGGACCTCGGACTCGTCGATGTAGTCGACGCCGAGGGACTGCAGGACCTGGGCCTCGACGAAGTGGCCGATGCGGGACTTGGCCATGACGGGGATGGACACGGCCTCGATGATCTCTTCGATCATGTTGGGGTCGGACATCCGGGCCACGCCGCCGTCCTTGCGGATGTCGGCCGGAACCCGCTCCAGTGCCATGACGGCCACGGCGCCCGCGTCCTCGGCGATCTTCGCCTGCTCGGCGTCGACGACGTCCATGATCACGCCGCCCTTGAGCTGCTCGGCCATGCCGCGCTTGACTCGGGCGGTGCCGGTGGCCGGGTACTCGGTGGACTGCGGGGTGCTGGGAAGCGTGGACACGGATCGACCTCACTGGGGTGAAAAAGAGACGGGGGACTGCAGGCACGAGCAAACGCTCCGGGACCAGTCCACTGCAAGGGCCAATGGACACCCCGTGGATCGTTTTGCGCGTCGCCTCAGCTGCCGGGCCGGTCCGCCAGTGCGACCGGTGGCTCGTCGTCCATCTCGAACGCGAGCGGGAACGGGGCGTGTCCGGCAAGCCGGAACAGCCGTACGGTCCGGTGCCTGCGCAGCGCGCGGGCGGCGCGCACCGAGTCGTTGTGGAAGCGCCGGGCCATCGGGACCCTGCGCACGGCGGCGGCCAGTTCCTTCGCCGCGTCCTGTCCGCCGGGGAACTCCTTGAGGGCCTCGACCTGCGCCGCCTCACCGAACACGGCCCGCAGCGCGGTGCTCAGCTCGCTCTCGGAGACCTCGCGCTGCTCCTCCTCCGCCTGACGTGCGGCGTGCGCCGCCTCGTACAGCACGATCGACGCCGCGGGATCCAGCACCCCGGCCGTGGCCAGTTCCTGGGTGACCGAGGCGCGGCGCAGCAGCTGGGCGTCCAGGGCCGCCCGGGCAGCGTCGATACGGGCGTGGAGCCGGTCGAGCCGGCCGGCGGTCCAGCTGAGGTACAGGCCGATCGCGAGGAGCGCGACGGCAATCCAGATGAAGGTTTCGATCACGGGCGGCAAGGCTACCGTCGCCGGGTGCGCCCCCGGGCCGCCGGTGCGCCGTAACGGCCCGCGAGCCCAGGGGTCAGTCCCTGGCCAGCCCGAACCGTGCGCGCAGACCCGTGCGCTCGTCGGTGTCCACCGATGCGGCCCCGTCCGTGACCGTCTCGTACACCGCGAGGATGTCGGCGCCGACCGTCTCCCAGTCGAACCGGCGCACATGCGCGCTGCCCCGCTCCCGCAGACCGGCCCGTCGCTCCGGGTCGCCCAGCAGTCGGATCGCGGCCGCGGCGAGCGCGTCGGCGTCCTCGTTGGCGAAGAGGTCGCCCGCGGCGCCCTGGTCCAGCACCTGCGCGAACGCGTCGAGGTCGCTGGCGAGCACGGGCGCTCCCGCCGACAGGGCCTCGACCAGGATGATGCCGAAGCTCTCGCCGCCGGTGTTCGGCGCCACGTACACATCGACACTGCACAGCAGCCGCGCCTTGTCCTCGTCGCTCACCATGCCGAGGAACTCGACGCGCTCGCGCATCTCCTTCGGCAGTGAGGCGACCGCCTCCTCCTCGTCACCGCGGCCCGCGACCAGCAGCCTGGTCCCGGGGCGGGCGGCGAGGATCGCGGGGAGCGCCTTCATCAGGACGGGCAGGCCCTTGCGCGGTTCGTCGATGCGCCCTATGAAGCCGAGCGTGCCGCCCTGCCACTCGGCCTTGGGTTCGGCGTCGGCGAAGAAGCCGACGTCCACGCCGTTGGGGATGACCACCGCGTCCCCGCCGAGGTGCTCGACCAGGGTGCGCCGCGCGTACTCGCTCACCGCGATCCGCGCGCTGATCTTCTCCAGAGCCGGCTGGAGGATCGGGTACGCGGCGATCATGGCCCGGGAGCGGGGATTGGACGTGTGGAACGTGGCGACGATCGGCCCCTGTGCCGCCCAGCAGGTGAGCAGCCCGAGCGAGGGCGAGGTGGGCTCGTGGATGTGGATGACGTCGAAGGTGCCGTCGTGAAGCCAGCGGCGCACCCGCGCGGCGGAGAGGAACCCGAAGTTCAGCCGGGCCACCGAGCCGTTGTAGGGGACGGGTACGGCACGGCCCGCGGACACCACGTACGGCGGCAGCGGCGTCTCGTCGTCGGCGGGCGCCAGCACCGAGACGTGGTGGCCGAGGCGGATCAGGTGCTCGGCCAGGTCACGGATGTGGAACTGCACCCCGCCGGGGACGTCCCAGGAGTACGGGCAGACGATGCCGATCTTCACGGAGCTTCCCCCTGGGGGTCCAGATCGGAGATCCAGAGTCGCTGCAGCATGTGCCAGTCCTCCGGATGCTCGGCGATCCCGGTGGCGAAGGCATCGGCCAGCGCCTGTGTCATGGAGGACGTGTTCTCGGCGCGGGTACCTGTCGCCGGTGCGCCGACGGGCGGATGGATCTGCGCCTGCATGACGGACGTGCCGTCGTACCAGAGCGTGACGGGCAGCAGCAGCGCGCCGGTCTGCTGGGCCAGCAGCGCGGGTCCTGCGGGCATCCGCGCGGTGTCGCCGAAGAAGTTCACCTCGACGCCGGACGCCGACAGGTCGCGGTCGGCGACCAGGCAGATCAGACCGCCGGACCTCAGCCGCCTGGCCAGGGTCCCGAAGGCGGCGCCTCCGTTGTGCGGCAGGACCTCCATGCCCAGGCCCTGGCGGTAGGCCACGAACCGGTCGTACAGGGTTTCCGGCTTCAGCCGCTCGGCGACCGTCGTGAACGGCACCTTCAGGTCGGTGGTGACCCAGGCGCCCGCCAGGTCCCAGTTCCCCAGGTGCGGCAGGGCGAGGATGACCCCGTTCCCGGCGTCCATGCCTTCGGTGAGCCGGTGGGCGTCCCGGACGTTGATGCTGTTCCTGATCCGCTGCGCACTCCAGGTCGGCAGCCGGAAGGACTCCATCCAGTAGCGCATGTAGGAGCGCATGCCGGCCTTCGACAGCTCGGCGAGGCGAGCGGGGTCCGCGTCGGGCACCACCCTGGCCAGGTTCGACTCCAGCCGCAGCACCGACTTGCCCCGTCGCTTCCAGACCTGGTCGGCGATGCTGCGGAAGAGCGCACGGGCGGCCGGTTCGGGCAGCTTCTTGACCGCACCCCAGCCGAGCCCGTAGAGCCCGTCGGTGAGCCGCCCCTTGAGATCGGATCCGGTGCCGCTCACTGCGCGGCCTCGCTCCCCTGTTCCGCGGCGGCGGCCGCAGCGTCGGCCTCGGCCGACTCCCGGCGCACGGTCACCACTCGCTGGACCAGAGTCACCAGGCTTCCCACGGCGACGATCCACAACGCGATCGGCAGCAGGATCTGGATCCCGGGCACGCCGAACCCGTGCAGACCGGCCAGACCGGCGGCGACCAGCGAGATCACCAGCCGCTCGGCACGTTCCACCAGCCCGTTGACCGCGACCGGCAGGCCGATCGACTCACCGCGGGCCTTGGTGTACGAGACCACCTGGCCACTGGCCAGGCAGAAGATCGCGACCGCACACAGCACGTTGTCGTCGCCGCCCCCCGCGTACCAGAGGGCGAACCCGGCGAAGATCGCCCCGTCCGCGACCCGGTCGAGCGTCGAGTCCAGGAACGCGCCCCACCGGCTGGAGATCCCGGCCTGCCGCGCCATGTTGCCGTCGACGAGGTCCGAGAAGACGAAGACCGTGATCACGATCGTGCCCCAGAAGAACTCCCCCATCGGGAAGAAGACCAGCGCACCTGCCATCACTCCGGCCGTGCCGACGAGAGTGACCGCGTCGGGGCTGACCCCGAGGCGGAGCAGCAGAGCGGCGAACGGTGTGAGGACACGCGTAAAAAATGCACGCGCGTACTTGTTCAGCATGGCCTTCCCGAGGTTCGGTGGGCCGCGCGGCCACTTCGGCCACCGGCTGGCCCATCGTAGTCACGAGCCGTGCCGTCCCACGGCGGGGCACCCCGTCCCGGTGGGTCACCCGGAAGTCACCGGCGTCGAGGTGCGACATATGGACGCGGCCCGGCCCGAGTGGAAAGCTCGAATGACGCGGGCGCCGCCGGAGCCGCGTCGGCTCCTCCTGCCCGTGACCCCTGCTCCCCAGGGCCTTCACGGCCCCACCGATCGGGAGGAACGCATCATGGGCGACAGGACGCATTCACACACCGGGGCCGCCGGCAGAGCAGTGACGGCCGACCGGCCCGCTTCCGTACGGAACGTGGTACTGGTCGGCCACAGCGGCTCCGGCAAGACCACTCTGGTCGAGGCTCTCGCGCTCACGGCGGGCGCGGTCAACCGGGCCGGCCGGGTCGAGGACGGCGGCACCGTCTCCGACTACGACGAGATCGAGCAACGCCGACAACGTTCCGTACAGCTCTCGCTGGTCCCCGTCGAATGGGGCGGCTACAAGATCAATCTGCTGGACACGCCCGGCTACGCGGATTTCGTCGGGGAACTCAGGGCCGGTCTGCGCGCGGCGGACGCGGCCCTCTTCGTCGTCTCGGCGGCGCAGGAGGCCGACGCGGTCGCGGGCACCACCCGCGCGGTGTGGGAGGAGTGCGCCGCCGTCGGGATGCCGCGCGCGATCGTCGTCACGCACCTGGACACCGCCCGCACCTCCTTCGACGAGATGACCCGGGTCTGCGGCCGGCTCTTCGGCGGCGAGGACCCCGACGCCGTACTCCCCCTCTATCTGCCGGTGCAGGGCCCCGAAGCCCCGGACGGTCATGCGCCGCTGACAGGCCTCACCGGACTGCTCACGCAGCGGATCTTCGACTACTCCTCCGGGGAGCGGAAGGAGAACCCGCCCGCCGGCGACGAACGTGCGCCGCTCCTGGCGGCACGCAACCGGCTCATCGAAGGGATCATCGCCGAGAGCGAGGACGAGACCTTGATGGACCACTACCTCGGCGGTGGCGACATCGACACCGGGACACTCGTCGACGACCTGGAGCGCGCTGTCGCGCGCGGCGCCTTCCACCCCGTCCTCACCGCCGCCCCGGCCGTCGACGGCGCACGTCAGGGGATCGGCACGGTCGAGCTCCTGGACCTGATGACCGGCGGCTTCCCCTCCCCGCTCGAGCGGACCCTGCCCGCAGTCACCACCCCCGAGGGTGCCCCGCGCCCCGCGCCGGTCTGCGACCCGCAGGGGCCTCTGGTCGCCGAGGTGGTGAAGACGGCGTCCGACCCCTACGTCGGACGGGTCTCCCTCGTGCGCGTCTTCTCCGGCACCCTGCGCCCCGACGACACGGTGCACGTGTGCGGCCACGGCCTCACCGACCCGGGGCACGAACCGCGCCCCTGGCACGACGCGGACGTACGGGTCGGCGCGCTCTCCTCCCCCTTCGGCAAGCAGCAGCGCCCCCTGACCCACTGCATCGCCGGAGATCTCGCGTCGGTCTCCAAGCTGGGCGGTGCCGAGACGGGGGACACGCTCTCCGGCACCGGGGAGCCGCTGCTCATGGAGCCGTGGACCATGCCGGACCCGCTGCTGCCCCTTGCGGTGCGCGCGCACAGCAAGGCCGACGAGGACAAGCTCTCCCAGGGCCTGGCCCGGCTCGTCGCCGAGGATCCCACCCTGCGCCTGGAACAGAACAAGGACACCCATCAGGTCGTCCTGTGGTGCATGGGAGAGGCCCAGGCGGACGTCGCGCTGGAGCGGTTGCGCAGCAGGTACGGCGTTCAGGTCGACGCCGTCCCCCACCGGGTGCCCCTGCGGGAGACGTTCGCTTCGCGGACCGTCGGGCGGGGCCGTCACGTCAAGCAGTCGGGCGGCCACGGCCAGTACGCCATCTGTGAGATCGAGGTGGAGCCGCTGCCTCCCGGTACGGGCATCGAGTTCGTCGACAAGGTGGTGGGCGGCGCGGTGCCGCGCCAGTTCATCCCGTCCGTCGAGAAGGGCGTGCGCGCCCAGGCGGCCCGAGGCGTAGCGGCGGGGCACCCGCTCGTCGACGTCCGCATCACCCTGCTCGACGGAAAGTCACACTCGGTCGACTCGTCGGACGCCGCTTTCCAGACCGCCGGCGCCCTGGCACTGCGCGAGGCCGCCACCGACACCCGTATCCAGCTCCTCGAACCGGTCGCCGAGGTCCGGGTGCTGGTCCCCGACGACTACGTGGGAGCCGTGATGAGCGATCTCGCCGGCCGGCGGGGCAGGGTGGTCGGCACCGAGCAGGCGTCCGGGGAGCAGACGCTCGTACGCGCCGAGGTGCCCGAGATCGAGATCGGCAGGTACGCGGTCGATCTACGCTCCCTGTCGCACGGCACCGGACGATTCGACCGGGCGTACGCCCGGCACGAGGCCATGCCTCCCCAACTCGCCGACCGCATCCGCGAAGAGCAGGAAAACGGAACAAACGGAACGTAGCTGACCGGAATTGACACCTGCCACCCCGCTCCGGCCCCCACAGCCGGGCGGCGTCGCGATCCGGACGATACGCTGTGGTCCCAGCTCAGAAGGTGTGCGACGTACGGTAGTTGGGAACAGCCGCAGGAGCAGACCAGGCGTCAAGTGGGGGCGGCACAGTGGCCAACAACGGATTCGATTTCTCTCCCGGAGCGCAGATCCCTCTCCAGGGTTCGGCCGGACAGGCGGTGGCGACCAACGCCCTCGCCTCCGCCGCGTACCGCGACAGCGATGTGTCGGAGATCCTCAAGGCCAACAGCGAGTGGCACAAGTCCGAGGTGAAGCCGGGCGACTCCAAGCTCTTTAAGTCCGACTACTTCAAGCCGAATCTCGGTGAGGCGTTCTCCCGCGCCGTCCAGGAGCGCACGCTCGGGGGCGACCGCAAGGCACTCATCCAGTCCTTCGGCACCGACCCGCAGACCGTCGTCGAGCACTGCCTGTCCGCCACCCGGCTGCGCAAGGCGCGCGACACCCGGCTGACCCTGGTGACGGCTCTCTTCGGCTTCGCGTTCCTGCCCGGACTGGTCCTGTGGGTCCTGGCCTTCCGGCTTCGAGACTCCCTCAACAACTCCAAGGACAAGGTCTTCCAGTCCCTGGGGGGCGTCCTCCTCGCCGCCGTCGGTGTCGTCGCCGTCATCTTCCTGATCGCCATGCCGGTCACCGGGCTCCTGGCCCTCTATCTCCGGGCCATGGTCGTCGCCCCGGTCATCGGCTGGCTGCTCGCCAAACGGATCGCGGAGACGTCCGCCAAGGACATGCGCGACCGCTGGGAAGGGCTCCTCTCCGGCACCGGCGTCAGGGCCAAGATCCCCGAGGCCGTACCGAAGAACCCCAACGAGACCGCCCGCGAGGCCCTGCGCCAGGGCCTGGAGAAGCTCTCCGCCGAACAGCAGTCGAACGCGGTCTTCTACGCCGGCCCCAAGGGCATCCTCGGCATGGGCACCCGCTGGGGCAGCTGGCAGCTCGCGGAGGAGCTCGTACCCAAGGACCCCACCAAGGAGATCCACCAGTTCCGCAGCTGGGACCTGATACGGGTCATCCACGACCAGCTCAAGATGCTGGAGCGCGGCCCGCTGAACACCGGAGGCTTCCCCACCCCCTCCGTCAAGCACTGGATCGTGTCGCCCGTCGGTGAGAACGCCGACTCCGTCTCGCGCCCCGAGGGCGAGGACGTCGCCACCTTCCAGGTCAAGCCCCACGAGATACAGCGGATCTGCAACCACCAGCAGTTCGGCAGCGGGAACCGGCACTACCTGGGCGTCCAGTTCACCCTCTGGGACGGCCAGCTGGTGATCACCATGCTGATCACCGTCACCGTGCTCCACGAGACCCTGCGGATCGAGGTCACCGGACACGCGCTGGGTCCGGTCCACTCACTCTTCCTCTCCAAGCCGGAAGCCGAGACGAAGACGGTGAACAAGGCCGTCAAGTTCTGGGAGACCCGCAAGATCACGCTCCCCCTCGTCAAGGCGAAGGAGGTCGTCAGGCTCGCGCTGCGTGCCCCGTTCACCTGGCACCCGCCGCTGCTCGACTACCTCGGCGGCAAGATCGTCCTCCCCGAGCCCTTCGGCCTGCGCCACGCCTGGGCCGCCAAGCCGTGGGGCCACCGCTTCATGGCCGACGACGCCATGCGGGCAGCCACCCCCGTCCTGCGATCCGTGCACTCCGCCGCCATGCGGGTCCTGCAGGAGAACGGCGTCGACACCGAACGCTTCGACAACCGCTCCATGATCCTCAGCGGTCTCGTCCAGGACCCGGCACCGCGGAAGGCCGACGTCTACGACGCGTGACAAGCGACTGTGGGCGCCCCCGGCCACCTGGCCGCGGGCCCCCACACGTGCGATGCGGAAGGTCTCAGCCCGAGGGCTGCTCGGACGGCCACACACCGGCCAGCATCGCCCGGGTGTCCCCGAGCAGCTGAGGCAGCACCTTCGTGTGGGCGACGACCGGCATGAAGTTGGTGTCCCCGCCCCAGCGCGGCACCACGTGCTGATGCAGGTGCGCGGCGATTCCCGCCCCGGCCTCCGCACCCTGGTTCATCCCGATGTTGAAACCGTGGGCACCGGATGCCGCCCGCAGCGCGACCATCGCCCGCTTGGTGAAATCGGCGAGTTCGGCCGTCTCCGGACCGTCCAGCTCCGTGTAGTCCGCGACGTGCCGGTACGGCACGACCATCAGGTGGCCGCCGTTGTACGGGTACAGATTGAGCACGGCGTAGACCTTCTCGCCGCGCGCGACGACGAGCCCGTCCTCGTCCGACTTGGAGGGAATCACGCAGAACGGACAGCCGTCCTCGGCCCCCGGACCGTTCGGCTTGTTCTCACCCTGGATGTAGGCCATCCGGTGGGGCGTCCACAGGCGCTGGAACGCGTCGGGCGTCCCCACTCCGATCTGCTGCTCCGGCTCACTCGTCATGCCGGTCAGCATATTGCTTCACCCCCGCGGAGCGTGTCGCCGGGGCCCGGCCGGGCAGCGCACCGCAATGCTGAGGCCATGAGCGACCGCCGCGACCCTCCCGCCCCCTACCGGCTCAAGGAATGGGAGCAGCGCACGGAGGGCCCGCTCTTCGTCGCGGCGCTGGTCTTCCTCGCCGGTTACGCGGTCCGCGTCCTGGCCCCCCACGACAGCGAACCCTGGCGCGACATCGCCCTCGCCCTGGTCGCCGCCACCTGGCTGCTCTTCGCGGTGGACTACGGCGTACGGCTGCACCTGAGCGGCCTCGGCCGGCACTTCGTCCGCACCCACTGGCTGGACACCGTGGTGCTCGCACTGCCCCTGCTGCGCCCCCTGCGTGTGGTCCAGATCTACACGGCGGTCCAGAAGCGCCGGGACGAGCCACGGCTGAGCCTGTACGCCCGCGTGATCGCCTACGCGGGGCTCACGACCGTACTGCTCGGCTTCTCGGCGTCGCTCGCCGTGTACCACCTGGAGCACACGGTCCCGGACGCCAGCATCCGCACGTTCGGCGACGCGGTGTGGTGGGCGGGCGCGACCCTCACGACGGTGGGGTACGGGGACGCCGTGCCGGTCACGTTCGCCGGCCGGGTCATCGCGACGGGCCTGATGGCCTGCGGGCTGGCCCTGCTGGGGGCGGTGACGGGATCGTTCTCGTCGTGGCTGCTGCAGGTGTTCGCCCGTGAGGACGAGAAGAGGCCCCCGGGGAGCGTGTAGCTCCCCGGGGGCCTCTGCGAACAGGGATCACACCTGGACGCGGCGCTCCACCACGTCGGCGAGCTTGGCGATCGCTTCGTCGCGGGCGATGCCGTTCTCCTGCGAACCGTCGCGGTAGCGGAAGGACACCGTGCCCGCGTTCATGTCCTCGTCACCGACGATGATCATGAACGGCACCTTGGCGCGCTGGTGGTTGCGGATCTTCTTCTGCATCCGGTCCGAAGAGGCGTCGACCTCCACCCGCAGGCCCTTCTTCCGCGCCTCGGCGGCGAACTCCTGGAGGTAGGGGATGTGGGTGTCACCGATCGGGATGCCGACCGCCTGGACCGGGGCCAGCCACACCGGGAACGCACCCGCGTAGTGCTCGAGCAGCACCGCGAAGAAGCGCTCGATGGAGCCGAACAGTGCGCGGTGGATCATGACCGGGCGCTGCTTGGTGCCGTCCGGGCCGGTGTACTCCAGGTCGAAGCGCTCCGGCAGGTTGAAGTCGAGCTGCACGGTCGACATCTGCCAGGTACGGCCGATGGCGTCCTTGCACTGCACGGAGATCTTCGGGCCGTAGAACGCGGCGCCGCCCGGGTCGGGGACCAGGGGGAGCCCCTGCTTCTCGGCGACCTGGCGCAGCGTCTCGGTGGCCTCTTCCCAGATCTCGTCGGAGCCGACGAACTTCTCCGGGTCCTTGGTGGAGAGCTCCAGGTAGAAGTCGGTCAGACCGTAGTCGCGCAGGAGGTTCAGGACGAAGGTGAGCGTCCGGTCGAGCTCCTCCGCCATCTGCTCCTTGGTGCAGTAGATGTGCGCGTCGTCCTGGGTGAAGCCGCGCGAGCGGGTCAGGCCGTGGACGACACCCGACTTCTCGTACCGGTACACCGTGCCGAACTCGAAGAGGCGCAGCGGAAGTTCGCGGTACGAACGGCCTCGCGCGTCGAAGATCAGGTTGTGCATCGGGCAGTTCATCGGCTTGAGGTAGTAGTCCACCCCGTCGTCGAGCTGCATGGGCGGGTACATGCCGTCGGCGTACCAGTCCAGGTGACCGGACTTCTCGAAGAGCTTGCCCTTGGTCGCGTGGGGGCTGTAGACGAACTCGTAGCCCTCCTCCTCGTGGCGGCGCCGCGAGTAGTCCTCCATGGCCCGGCGGATGACGCCGCCCTTGGGGTGGAAGACGGCGAGGCCGGGGCCGATCTCGTCGGGGAAGGAGAAGAGGTCCAGCTCGTTGCCGAGCTTGCGGTGGTCGCGCTTGGCGGCCTCCTCCAGGAACTCCAGGTGCGCCTTGAGCTCGTCCTTGGTGGGCCACGCGGTGCCGTAGATGCGCTGCAGCATGGGGTTCTTCTCGCTGCCCCGCCAGTACGCCGCGGCGTTCCGCATCAGCTTGAACGCCGGGATGAACCGGGTGGTGGGCAGGTGAGGACCGCGGCAGAGGTCCTTCCAGCACAGCTCGCCGGTCTTGGCGTCGAAGTTGTCGTAGATGGTCAGCTCGCCGCCGCCCACCTCGACGTCCGCGCCGTCGTCCGAGGAGGCCGAGCCCTTGATGCCGATGAGCTCCAGCTTGTACGGCTCGTCGGCGAGCTCCTCACGGGCGGCCTCGTCGGTGACCACCCGGCGGGAGAACCTCTGCCCCCGCTTCTGGATCTCCTGCATCTTCTTCTCGATGGCCTTGAGGTCCTCGGGCGTGAACGGCTTCTCGACGTCGAAGTCGTAGTAGAAGCCGTCCTTGACCGGCGGGCCGATGCCCAGCTTGGCGTCGGGGTGCAGTTCCTGCACGGCCTGGGCCATCACGTGCGCGGTGGAGTGCCGCAGGATGTTGAGGCCGTCCTCGGAGGAGATCTCGACGGGCTCGACGACTTCGCCGTCCTTGAGCTCGTACGCGAGGTCCCGCAGCTCCCCCTCGACCCGTGCGGCGACGACGGTGCGCTGTCCGGGGAAGAGCTCGCCGGCCGTCGTTCCCGTCGTCACCACGTGCTCTTCCCGCTCGGAATCGCGTTGGATGATCACACGGACGTCTGACACCGGTCTCTCCTGACTGAGGGGGTGCGTCGCATTCCTCTGCGCGCAAGAGGAATCGTACCGAGCCGGAGGCCCCGGACGCGAAAGGGATACCGCGGGGGTACCCCGGGGGCTATCCCTCGTCCCCGGTGCACGCCTCCTCGAAGAAGTCGACGTTCTCCTGGAGCGACTTCATCAGCCGGTCCCGCTCCGCCTCGTCCACCTGGACGGGCGCGACCTGCGAGGCTCCGGTGAGCCGCCGGAAGCCGCCACGGTTCTCCAGCCGGCCCTCCACCCGCAGCGGCAGGCCGACGAGGTGGGCGTGCCCCGCGATCCGGTACGCCTCCTCGTCGAGTTCGATCCGGACGTGCGCGACCTCGGCACCGGCCAGCACGCGCAGCCGCACGATGCCCGGGCCGCGGGGCCCGGAGCGGCGCAGCCGCACGACGGCCCCGGTGACCCGTACCGGGACGGCGGGCTCGTCCTGGAGGTAGCGCACCCCTGCCAGGCGCAGGGCGGGCAGGTCGCCCGGGGAGAATTCGACGGGCTCGGGCCGCGCGGGGCAGCCGTCGGGCGTACCGGCGGCGGGCGCCCAGTCCAGGGTGATCCTGGTTCCTTCGGATCCCCGGACCAGAGCGACGACCGCCTCGGTCAGCTCCCTGCTGACGCCCGCGGCGACGGCACTGTCGAAGGCTTCCATGCCTCCGGTGGCGCGCTGGTAGTCGACGGCCTCCCGGGTGGCGTGCAGCGCCTGGTAGAGCTGTACGGCGACGGCCCGCCCGGACGCGACGGGGACGAAGACGGTGAGCCGGCGACCGCCCGGCGCGGGTCCGACGAGGGTGCCGTCCAGGGCCGCGCGCGCCTTCCCGCGGTGGCGTGCGCCGTGGTAGCCGGCGAGTCCGCGTACGGCGAGTGCTCCGGCGAGCAGGATCTGCCGGGCGGCCGTGCGCAGTTGTTCGGCCTCCGTCCAGCCCGCGGCCCCGGCGGCCTCCTCGGGAACGTCGCGCCACCAGCGGATCTCGTCGCTGGGCACGGCGAGGGAGACCAGGACGTCACGTGCCGACGGCGCGGCGCTGCGGGCGAGCGCGGTGAGGGCTTCGGCGAGCAGGTCCTCGCTGTCGGGGAAGGCGGCGGTGTCGGGCACGAGCAGGCTGGTGCCCGCGGCGGCGGCACCGGGAGGGGTCCACCGGCTGTAGCGCCCGGCGGCACCCCCGCGACGGCGCCAGCCGTGCCGGCGCAGGAGCGTGCCGAGTACGGCCGGGTCGACGAGGGCGGGGTCGGGCCCCTGGTCCACGTCCTCGGCGTACGGGTGCGCGCGTGTGCCCGCCGGGGTCATCCCGCCGGCGGGCTCGTCCATCGACCGGTGCATCAGGGTCTCCCTCCCGCCCCGACCCGGGCCATGATCTCGCAGAGTGCTCGGTCGTCGAAGATCCGCGAGGTCGGGATCCGCACAGTGGTCCTGTGCCGGCCCGTCACCGCGTGGCCGGCCAGGTTGGTCCAGTAGCAGCAGTGCCGCAGGTCGAGACGGTCGTGTCCGGCCCGCAGCCAGTCGTCCTGGCTGCGGGGCGCGATCATCACGACGAGGATCTTGTGCACCGACACGGGTGTCCGTGCGAGCTTCACGAGGTGGGCGTTGTCGAGCGTGAAGGAGAACGCCGCGCCAGGTGGGTGCGGGGGAATCTGGTAGGTGCACTTGAGCTGCACCTTGATGGTCACTTCGTCGTCGACGGTGTGGTCGGGGGCGCCGTGGCTGACGTGCCAGTCGATGCCGTTGTCGGGAAAGGGCTGCGACAGGGAACACCCCGCCGCGGCCGCTACCGCGTGCAAGTAGCCCACCTGGAGGGTCTCCATGCAGGCGGTGGTGGCGAGTGTGCCGCGCAGTGGTGGTGCGATCCGCTGCGGCGGCGGTCCTCCCCCGTAGTCCTCGGCGCGGGCGGGACCCCCTGGGTTCGGCTGCGCGAGCGCCATGGCTCCGTGTGCCTTCCGGGCTGTGCCGACCGGTTGCCCGGTCTCCGCTGACGGGACGGCCAACTTCATTTCCCGTCTCCTGTGTTGTCACCGCAGGAGACGGTCCGCAAACGGCGTATCAGGCAAAGGGCCCGGGTATCACCGAATCGGGCAGAGGAATCCCGTCATCTGCCGCGCAGGGGCGAGGAGTTCGGGGATGATGCACTGGTTCGAAGGGCCGTTGGCCGCTTTTGACACGGAGACGACAGGCGTGGACGTCGAGGAGGACCGGATCGTTTCGGCCGCTCTCGTCGTCCAGGACACCGCGGGCGGACGCCTTCGCGTCACCCGCTGGCTGGTCAATCCCGGGATACCGGTACCCGTCGGGGCCACCGAGATCCACGGTCTGACCGACGATCACCTGCAGCGCAACGGCCGGTGGCCCGCGCCGGTCGTCGAGGAGATAGCACGGGCGCTCGCCGAGCAGTGCGCGACGGGCCGGCCGCTCGTCGTGATGAACGCGCCGTTCGATCTGACGCTGCTGGACCGGGAGCTGAAACGGCACCGGGCGTCGTCGCTGGGGACGTATCTGCAGAACACGCCCCTGTGCGTGCTGGACCCGCGCGTCCTGGACAAGCATCTGGACCGCTATCGCAAGGGCCGGCGCACGCTGACGGATCTCTGCGAGCTGTACGGGGTGGTGTTGGACGGGGCGCATGACGCGGCGGCCGACGCGGCGGCGTCGCTGGAGCTGGTGCGTGCGGTGGGGCGGAGGTTCTCCGCCCGCCTGGAGCGGCTGTCGCCGGCGGAGCTGCACTCGTTGCAGGCGGTGTGGCACGCGGCGCAGGCGCGCGGTCTGCAGGCGTGGTTCGAGAAGAACGGCGAGGCGGAGGCGGTGGATCCGGCGTGGCCGCTGCGTCCGGAGCTGCCGGCGGCGGCCTGATCCGGGCCGGGTACGCGAAAGCCGGTCCGTCGGTGGTGCTGACGGACCGGCTCTTCCCGGGTGGGCGATACTGGTTTCGAACCAGTGACCTCTTCGGTGTGAACGAAGCGCTCTCCCACTGAGCTAATCGCCCGGGAACGGGTTGAACCATACAGGGCCCGGCGGTCTCCGTTCAAACTCCTTGCAGCCATGCCGCCAGCCCGCGGCGTCCGGCGCGCATCATCAGCGTGTGGTTGGCGCGGAAGACCAGGCGTCCGGGTACGGCGAGGCGGCGCAGCAGCCTCTTGCGGACGACGGCCTCCTGCTCGTAGAGCACGCGGCTGCCGCCGTCGTGCGCGGTGACGGTCCAGCGGACCCAGCCTTCGAGATCGCCGGTCATGGAGGCCTGGAGGATCCGGGACGCGGGCTCACGACGGTTCTGTACGACGGTCACGACCAGGTCGTACGGGAGGAAGGAGCGGAAGCGCGTCGTGGCGGAGGTGTCGTCGACAGGAGTGACCTCGCGGACCTGCGGCCACCACCGGGGGTAGTCCTCGGCGTCTTCCAGGGCCGCGTACACGGTGTCGGGAGCGGCGGGCAGGTCCCAGACGCTGGTGAAGCGGTAGTGGTTCCAGTCCATGGGTCCAGTCTGCGCGTGGCGGACCTACTCATGGGCGGAACTGAGTATCCGAGCGCATGTACGAGCGTGTGGTCGGCGCCACACTCCCAACATGGAACATGTGCCGCCACCCGCCGAGGAATTGGCGCTCCTCGACCAAGAACTTGTCCGGCTCGACGCCCGTCGGCTCCAGCTGCTGAACCGCCGCGCCTGGCTGATGAGCGTGCTGCGCGCGCCGGTGGCGCCGCCCCCGTTCGCGGCACCTCCCGCACGGCTTCCTGCCACACCGTTCGGCTGGGGGCCGCCGGTGGGGGCCGCCCCCGCTGCCCCGGTGTCCGGTGCGTCCGGTGTGCAGAACGTGCTGTTGGTCCTCGGTGGTCTGCTGCTGACGATCGCGGCGATCGCGTTCACCCTGTTCAGCTGGGGCGAGATGGGTATCGCCGGCCGTTCGGCGGTCCTGGCGACGGTGACGGTGGCCGCGCTCGCGGCTCCCGCGCTGCTGCTGAGGCGCAAACTGTCAGCGACGGCTGAGGCGCTGGCGGCGTTGGCGCTGGTGCTGACGGTGCTGGACGCGTACGCGCTGCACGCGGTGGCCTTGCCGGACACGGACGGGCTCGGTTTCGCGGCGGTCTCGTCCGCGGTGCTGACGGCGTCGTGGGCGGCGTACGGGCTGGCGCTCGGGCGGCTGCGGCTGCCGCTGCCCGCCGCCGTGGTGGCGGGGCAGCTGCCGCTGGTGCTGGCAGCGTGGGCCGCCGGGGCGCAGGCCGTGGTCTTCGGATGGGCGCTGCTGGTGACCGCGGCCGCGGATGCCGCGGTGGCGCTGTGGGGCCGGGGGCTCGCGGTGCGGATCACAGCGGGTATCGGGGCGGCGTCGGCCGGGCTGATCGCGATGCTGATCGGCCTGAGCCGGTCGGTGTCGGCCGATGGACCGCTCGCGGCCGCGAGCCCGGGTGCGCTGTTGCTGGCCGGTGCGGTGGTGGCGCTGTTCGGGGCATGGCGCGCGCCGAAGGATTGGGCCGCTGCCGCGGGTGCGGTGGCGGGTCTCGCCACGGTGGCCGCGGTGGGCGGTGTACTGCGTACGGGTCTGCCGTGGAACTGGTCCGTGGTGGTGTACCTGCTGTGCGGTGCGGCGCTGACGGCGGTGGTACGGGTCCGGGTTCCGCAGCCGGTGGGCCGGGGTGTGCTGGCGGCGTCCGCGGCGGTGACGGCGGGTGCGGTGCTGTGGGCGTCGCCCGCGGTGGCGGCTGTGCTGCTGGGGCCGGTGTCCTTGCTGACCGATGTGTGGGCCGGGGCGCCGGGGAGCGTCCGGGGCGCGCTGGGACCGTCGATGCCGTGGCCTGATTCGGCTGCCTCGCCGGTGGTTCTGGTGCTGGTGGCGGGCCCGTTGGCTGCTCTGTACGCCGGCTGGGACCGGGTGCGCGGCACGCTGCTGTCGCCCCGGCCGGGGTGGCGTGTCGCTGCGGCGGCCGGCGCGATGGTCCTGGGCTGGGGTGCGGCGCTGACGCTTCCGGCTGTGATGGACGTGCCGTACGCGGTGGCGGTGGGCGTGGAACTGCTGCTGGTGGCGGGGCTGCTGGCGGTCGCCGTGCGGCAGGCGGCCGGAGCGCTCTCGCTCACCGCCCTGGTGTGCGCGCTCGTGGGCGCGGTGAGTGCGGGCCTGCTCGCGCTGGCCGCCGAACCGGCCACGTACGCGGTGTTCGTGGGCCTGTCGGTGCTGTTCGCGGGTGCGGCGGCCCGGTCGAGGGCGGCTGCGGTGCAGTCGGTTCTCGCCGGTGCTTCCGTCCTGTGCGCGATCGTGCCCGTGTCGGCGGCGGGGGCTTCGCTGGGGTGGAGCGCGCCGCACACGGCCCCTCTGGTCCTGGTCGTTCCCGCGGTGACGGTGCTGCTCGGGGCCCGCCTGCGGGTGGCCGCGGTGGCGTTGACGCTGGAGCTCACCGGGGCCTTCGGAGCGGTGGTGGCCGTGGCGCTCGCGGTGACGGACGCGCCCTTCCTGGCCCTGGTGCTGGCGCTGTGCGGGGTGCTGGCCGCGGGTACCGCGGTGCGGCCGGACCGCCGGCCGGTGGCGGGGTACGTGGCGGCGGTGCTGTTCGTGATGGCGGCGTGGGTGCGGCTGGCGGCTTCGCAGGTGTCGGACCCGGAGGCGTACACCCTGCCGGTGTCGGTGATCGCGTTCGCGGTCGGGTACCTGCGCCGTCGCACGGATCCGGCCGCGTCCTCCTGGGTGGCGTACGGCCCCGCGCTCTCGATGACGATGGTGCCGAGCCTCGTGGTGGCGTGGGTCGATCCGCACTGGCTGCGGCCCCTGCTTCTGGGCGTGGCGGCGCTGGTGGTCACGCTGGTGGGCGCACGTTTCCGGCTTCAGGCGCCCCTGGTGCTGGGCGGTTCGGTCCTGGCGCTGGTCGGGCTCCACGAGCTGGCCCCGCATGTCGTCCAGGTCTTCGACGCACTCCCCCGCTGGGCGCCCCCGGCGCTCGCCGGGCTGCTGCTGCTCGCCCTCGGGGCGACGTACGAGCAGCGGCTGCGCGACGCGCGCCGGGTGCGGGAGAGCCTCGGCCGGATGCGTTAGGGCATCTTGTCGCCGACGAGTGCGAGGTTCTGGATCGCCGCGAGTCCGTACAGGGCGGTGGAGTTGGTGCTGACCCAGGCCGCTTCACTGCCCGGTACGGGTCCGGTCGGTCCCTCGACCTCGTGGGTGCTCCAGTCGGTGGTCTCCTTGTAGTCCCAGGTGTCGGCGCTGCTGTAGAACTGCTTCCACGCCCGGGTGGCCAGGGTGACGTCGCCGGTCCGTACGGCGGCGTAGGCGTCCTGGCGGGAGTGGCCCTGGAACAGCAGCAGGGTGCCGAAGTTGCTGCCGTAGCGGGCGGTCTGTTCCGCCTTGGTGGCGTTGAAGTAGCGGCAGTAGTCGATCCAGGCAGCCTCGAACTCCGGCATGTCGATCATGTCGATGAGTTCGGCGTTGAGCTCGACCAGGCCGAACATGGCCGAGAGATGCGAGACACCGACCTCGGGCTTCTCGGCTATCGCGAACTTGCCCGTGTCGAGGTCGTACAGACCGACGCCCTGGACGAAGCCGTTGGGCTGGGCGGCGATGGTCTCCATGGTGGACAGCACCCGGTCCCTGGCCTTCTCCCACTTGGGGCCGCGGCGCTCCCACTCGGTGAGCCAGGCGGAGACGAGGCCGCTCCAGTCGGTGCCGAAGCCGATGGACAAGGCGTGCCGGTCCGGGGTGTAGGGCTCGGTGCGGATCTTGCGGATGGGGTCGAGGGCGAGGAAGGTCTCGTCGGAGTCGACGTTGGCGTGCATGAGGTCGCCGACGCGCTCGTCCGCGGTGAGGAAGTAGAACATCCGGCGGTAGGTGGTGTTGGCGATGCGCTGCTGCTTGGCGCTGTCGGCGTAGTGCTGGACGCCGTGGCGCGTGCCGAGTCCCGCCCACTTGCCGAGGTGGTACACGTCGACTTCGCCGGTGTGCCGGGTCATGGCTTCGGCGAAGCGGTAGATGTCGGCGCGGCCCGAGCGCATGTACGCGTACCAGAGCCACAGGTCGGGCGAGAGCTCGGAGTTGTCCCAGGCGTAGCCGCCGACGTCGTAGCACCACTGATGACGGGTGGGGTCGTAGGTGTGCATGATGTCGCCGTAGTCCCAGAAGCCGTACCAACGGCGCATCTCCACCTGGTCCTTGTAGTACGTGAAGAGGAAGTCCAGGTGGTCCTCGATCTTCGACGTGGCGGCGGTGGACCGGTCGGGTTCGGCGAAGAGCCCGCCGAAGACCTTGGCCTCGATGAGCTGCTTGGGCGGCGCGGCGAGCTGCGGCGGGGTGCGTACGGCGTCGACCTGTCGGGCGAGGGTCTCGGCGGCGGGGGTGGACTCGTTGGCCCAGAAGAGGAGTTCGCTCGTCCGCGCGATGCCGTACGGGGTGCCGAAGCCGGGTTCGTAGTCCTCGTAGGTGATGTTGAGGCCTTCGAGCTGTTCGGCGTAGGTGTCCTGCTCCATGCCGTCGTGGTAGAAGCGCAGGTCCATGGGCTGGGCTTCGGGTGACCAGAGCCAGAGGGTGACCTCGGCCTCGTCGGTCCGGGCGTCGCGGATGTCCAGCTGGGCGGGGTGCTTCTCCCAGAAGTCGCGCAGTCCGAAGGAGAATCCGCCGCTCGGTCCGCCGACGTATCCGAAGCCGGAGGCCCGTGTGCCGCCTCCGGCGGGGATCCAGCCGTGGCCCTTCTTCGTGCGCTTGCGCAGCCCGAAGCCGTCGGCGGAGAGCTGGGAGAGGGTGTAGTCGCCCCATTCGGGGATGTACTGGAGTCGGGTGGTGACCCGTTGGTCCCAGGTGGCGGGGTCGGGGAGCTTGTGGCCGGCGAACTGTGCCTCGCGTATGGCGACGCCGGGGTCCCGGCGCAGTCCGGTGATGCCCTTCACGGCCTCGCGCAGGAGGCCGGTGCCGTCGCCGCCGATACGGATGTGGCGGTCGTGGGCGGCGTCGCGCATCGGGACGCCGAAGCGGACACCGAGGCCGCGGATGAAGTCGCCGCTCGCCTTTCCGGGTTCCTGGGTGCCGTCGTAGGTGATGGTGTGCATCATCCGGAAGGAGTCGGCGCCCGCGTAGAAGTAGAAGCGCACGGAGAACGGCATCCAGGAGCGGGAGCCCTTGCGGTGCTTGCCGTCGATGCGGACGACGGCACGGACGGGGCCGTCCTGCTCCGTCTCGGCCGCGTCGATGACGCTCTCGAAGCGCTCGTACTTCTCGTTGCCCTGGTCGCCGTCCTCGATCTCGTTCTGGCGCAGCAGGACGAGCCGGCCGTTGCGGGCGATCTCGGTGGAGCCGCGGGTGACGGTCTTGACCAGGGCGGAACCGTTGGTGCCGAGCTCGGCGGTGATCACCCCGGTGGAGACGGTGATGGTGCCGCCCGTGCGGATGACGGTGACCCTCTTCTCCGGGGCGGCGGGGGCCCCGGTGGTGAGCGCGAACTTCTTCGCGGTGACCTCGGGGCCGACCGCGTGCGCGGTCCATTTGAGCGAGCCGTCGGGCCAGTAGCCGATGGGCCAGGTCTGTACGGGGACGTCCTTGCCGTCCTCGGTGGCCAGAGCGAACGTCTGGTCCTTCGCGTACTGCCCCTTGGGCCAGGGCACACCGAGCGTGGACCCGGGGGCGGCGCCGAGGCCGCCGGGCTCGAGCCAGGTGAGGGGGACGGGCTCGGTGGTGCGCTCAGCGGTCGGGGCGGCGGTTGCGGTGGTGGCACCGAGGGACCAGCTGAACTGGGCGGCGGCGCCGACCGCCGCCGCTGCCTTCAGGAGTGTTCTGCGGGGCATCCTGGACATGGTTGTGCCTCTCTCCGTGCGGATCGGGGACATCGAAAGGACGGTGCGGGGTCTCAGCGGGCGAGTCGGCGGGCCTCTACGGCAGTGGCCGCGGCGGCGACGGCCCCGACGACGGGGACGGCCAGCGGCAGTACGAGTGCGCCTGAGAGAACGACGACGGCCATCCCGCAGACGAGCAGGAGGGAGCCGGCCGGGTCGCGGACCGTGCGGCGGCCCGCGGCGGCGAGGAGGGTCCGCCAGCTGCCGCCGGGCTCCCACGACGCGGCGGCGCGTAGGACCGCGACCAGGTAGCCGATCAGGGCGAGGATGCCGACGGCGCCCACGAAGGGGCCGCCGGGCAGCCCGGCCCGTACGGCCGACAGATCCAGCCACAGCAGGGCTCCGGCGGCCCACACGGATACGCCGACGAGCCATCCGCGGCGGGCGGCGGCGCGTGCGTCGGTGACGAATTCCCCGAGGCCGCCCTGCTCGCCCGCCAGATGGCGGCGCAGGTGCCGGGTCCCCGCGGCGAAGGCCGCGGGGAACGTGAGGAGCGGCAGGGCGGCGACGGCGATCCATACGCCGGTGAGCAGGCATTCGGAGAACAGGCCGAAGCGGTCCATGAATCGCGACCGGCGTTCCGCGGTGCGGGTCTTCGTCGTCACGGCTGCCTCAGCCCTTCAGGCCGGAGGTGGCCATGCCGTCGATCAGATAGCGCTGGAAGGCGAGGAAGAAGGCCAGTACGGGCAGCAGGGCAACCAGTGACATGGCGATCATGCCGCCGTAGTCGGCCACGGCGTCCTGGTCGATGAACATCTTCAGCCCCATGGAGACGGTGTACTTGTCCGGCTCGTTGAGATAGAGCAGGGGCCCCATGAAGTCGTTCCAGGCGTTGATGAAGGTGAAGATGGCGCTGGTGATGAGCGCGGGACGGCAGAGCGGCATGACGATGGACCAGTAGATCCTCAGGTGCCCGCAGCCGTCGAGCCGCGCCGCCTCGTCGAGCTCCTTGGGCAGGCCACGCATGAACTGCACCATCAGGAAGACGAAGAAGGCGTCGGTGGCGAGGTACTTGCCGATGAGCAGCGGCGTGAAGGTGTTGATCAGTTCCAGCTTCTGGAACAGCACGTACTGCGGAATGATCAGCACGTGGTACGGCAGGAGCAGGGTGCCGATCATGATGGTGAACATGACGTTGCGGCCGGCGAAGCGGACCTTCGCGAAGGCGTAGGCCGTCAGCGAACAGGACAGCACGACACCGATGACCGAACCGACCGCGATGTAGGCGGAGTTCAGGAAGAACGTCGAGATGGGGATGTCGGCGATGCCCTCGGTGAGCCGGGTGTAGTTGTCCGTGATGGGATCGGTCGGGAACAGGTCGAGGGCGCCGATGATGTCCGCGCTGGGCTTGAACGAGGCGCCGATCGTCCACACCACCGGGTAGAGGACCACGGCGAGGATGACCAGTGCACCGAGGTGCCAGGCGAATGCGCCGGGTCCCCGGCGCCGTACGGCTGCGTATCGGAGACTCATCGGCCGCCCTCCTCGTAGTGCACCCAGCGCTTCTGGGACCAGAACAGCACGGCGGTGACGAGGCCGACCGCGACGAGCAGCAGCCACCCCATGGCGGAGGCGAACCCCATCCGGCTGTTCACGAAGCCCTGTTCGTACAGGTAGCAGGTGTAGACGAGCGTCGCGTCGGCCGGTCCGCAGCTGCCGTTGCTGACGATGTAGGCGGAGCCGAAGATCTGGAAGGAGTGGATGGTCTCCAGCAGGACGTTGAAGAACAGCACCGGCGAGATCATCGGCAGGGTGATGTGGAAGAACCTGCGCCAGGGGCCGGCCCCGTCCACCTCCGCCGCCTCGTACAGTTCGCGCGGGACCTGCTTGAGACCGGCCAGGAAGATGACCATCGGGGCGCCGAACTGCCAGACGGTGAGGGCGATCAGCGCGTAGATGATCATCCCGGGGTCGCCGATCCAGCCGCCAGCCTCGACGCCGAACACCTTCTGCGTACGGTCGACGAGGGCGTCGTCCGAGAACAGCGCGCGCCAGACGATGGCCGCCGACACGCTCGCGCCGATCAGGGACGGGGCGTAGAAGGCCGCCCGGTAGAAGGACTGGCCCCACCGCTTCTGCGCGAGCAGCATCGCGACGGCGAGTGCGGCGGCCAGTTTGACCGGGGTGCCGATCAGTACGTACCAGGAGGTGACCTTGACCGACTGGCGCCAGCGGGGGTCGGCGAACATGTCGGTGAAGTTCTGCAGGCCGATCCAGCGCGGGGCTTCGAACAGGTTGTACTCGGTGAACGAGAGGTACAGCGAGAACACCATGGGCCCGGCGATCAGGAACAGGAAGCCCGCGATCCAGGGCGACATGAACAGGTAGCCGGCCAGGTTCTCGCGGCTGCCGGCCCGCCCGGGGCCGTCAGGCGGCACGTCTCCCACGGGACCGGTCCGCTTCTCCGCGGACCGGTCGTCCCCGGGCGCGAGTGCGCCCGAGGAGGTCTGGATGTGAGTCACCGCGGTCCCTCTCAGTTCGAGGCGAGGGCGGTCTTGGCCTCGGAGAAGAACTGCTTCACGGAGTCCTTCGGTGAGGCCTTGCCCAGCGAGAGGTCGGCGGAGATGCGCAGGAAGGCCGCCTCGATCACGTCGGCGCCCGCCGGGTGCGGTGTGATGGGCTCCAGGATGCCCGCGCCGGCGATCGCGGACTCGTACGCGGCAATCGCCTTGCTGGGGGCGTCGGCGGGCTGGTAGGCCTCGAACTGGGCGGTGGTGGCGGGCACGCCGCGGTCGTACCCCATGATCCTGGCGACCGCGGGCTCGTGGGTCATGAAGCCGATGAAGGTGGCCACCTCGGCCGGGTGCTTGGTGCGCGCCGTGCCGCTGAGCATCAGCGAACCCAGGTACTGGCCGGTCTTCTTGCCGTCGGTGCTGGGGATGGGCGCGAGGCCGTAGCTGCTCTTACCCTCGGCGCTGTAGCGGACGGAGAAGTTGTCCCAGGTGAACTCACCGCCGGAGAGTCCCTTGGCGGTCGCGGAGGCCGGCTTGACCTGTTCTACCTTCTTGGGGTCGGCGTAGACGCCGGACTTGACCCGCGCCAGGGCCTCGGTCCAGTACGGCAGCAGCTCGGTCTCGCCGAAGCCCATGCCGTCCTCGGTGAAGAAGGCCTTGCCGTTCTGGCGGAGTATCAGGTCGTACAGGTACATCACGCCGTGCGGTCCGGCGTCACCGGCGAGATTCTGGCCGTTCTTGATCTTCTGCAGGCCCGCGTACCAGTCGTCCCAGGTCCAGCCGATCTCGGGAGCGATGCCGGCCTTCTCGTAGACCCTCTCGTCGATGACGAGGGCCATCGAGTTGCTGCCGACCGGCACGCCGAGGAGCTTGCCGTCGACCTCGGCGAACTTCTCCAACCCGGAACGGAAGCCGTCGAGGCTGAGGTTGCCCTTCTCCACCTGGGGGTGGAGGTCGAGGAGGACGTTCTTCGCCTCGTACTTGCGCAGGAATGTCACGGCGTTCTGGATGACGTCCGGGGGGTTGCCGCCGGCCGCCTGCGTGTTGAACTTCTTCCAGAAGTCCGGGTACTGCTGGAAGTCCGTCTTCACCTTGATCTTCGGGTGCTTCTTCTCGAAGAGTGCGACGCACTGCTGGACCTTCTTCGCCCGGTCGTCGGCGCCCCACCAGGAGTGCCGGATGGTGACCGTGCCCCCGGAACTGCCGCTTCCGCCCGAACCGCAACCGGCTGCGGTCAGTCCGAGACCGGCCGCCGAGAGGCCGGCCAGCTTCAGCATCTGCCGCCGGTCCATGCCGTTGTTCCGAGACATCTCTCGCCCCCACCATCGCATTGAATCGTTTTAGAAAGCGCTTGCTGGGTCAAGGTAGGGAGCGGCACCCGGCTCGTCAACGGTTCGGGCGAAAATCGGCGGAACGCCCGGCCCGCCGAACAACTGCGGCGGAACGCCCGGCCCGCCGAACACCTGCACGCAAAAACGCCGATGGCCCGGAAGCTTCGAGTGAAGCTTCCGGGCCATCGGTACGGGGTGGGCGATACTGGGTTCGAACCAGTGACCTCTTCGGTGTGAACGAAGCGCTCTCCCACTGAGCTAATCGCCCCGGCGCACCGCAAACATTACCCCATGTCAGCAGTGCCTCCGGACCATCAACGGGTCACTGCTCGATCTTCCACGGCATGGTGATCCCGAACTTCCAGACGTAGATCCCGACCAGTACGGCGATGATCACGAGCCCCACCGCGGTGAGGATGATGTTGCGCCGCCGCACCTTGGGATCGAGGGCGCGCTGGGCGGCCTCGGTGACCTTGCGCCGGGTCCAGCGCAGGACGAGCTGCGCCCACACGAACTCGGTCGCCCAGATCGCCATGCCCCCGAAGATGACCAGCCACCCGGGGCCGGGCAGCGGCAGCATCACGATGCCGGCTCCGACCACCGCGAGACCGACGACGAAAATGCCGACCTGCCAGCTCACATGCAACAGCCGCGAGGCCTTGATGAACCCGGGCGCCCGCGAGCCCAGCTCCCTCTCGGCCTTCGCCGCATCCCCCGTCGCGGACTCCGCGGCCGGCCGTGAGGCGACCTCGCTCCGCTCGTCACTCTCCGCATTCATGAGCCCCAACCTACCCGAACGGTGTCGGTCACTGGAATGGACGCATCACCCAAAGTTACACACCGCCCCACAACACGCCCGAAGCATCACAAATAGGTCAGAGGGGTTTACAACACCACCGTAGGTGGCATGTCGATTTCGCCGACGTGCGAATCCCCGAGCGCACACTGAGCGAAAGGCCCTGGCGCTTATGAACACCACGGTCAGCTGCGAGCTGCACCTGCGCCTCGTTGTGTCGAGCGAGTCCTCACTGCCTGTACCCGCGGGCCTGCGGTATGACACGGCCGATCCCTATGCCGTGCACGCCACCTTCCACACCGGAGCGGAGGAGACGGTCGAGTGGGTTTTCGCCCGTGACCTCCTTGCCGAAGGGCTGCACCGGCCCACCGGCACCGGAGACGTCCGTGTCTGGCCATCTCGTAGTCACGGCCAGGGCGTCGTCTGCATCGCACTGAGTTCCCCGGAGGGAGAAGCCCTGCTAGAGGCTCCTGCGAGGGCCCTGGAGTCGTTCCTGAAGAGGACCGACGCCGCGGTTCCGCCGGGCACCGAGCATCGTCACTTCGATCTCGATACGGAGCTCTCACACATCCTGGCCGAGAGCTGAACCAGGCCGAGAGCTGCGGGACGCCGTCCGACTCGGGGAGACGGCGTCGCGCGGACAACCTCATACGGCAGACACCGGCGCCGTCGCCGCGGAACCCACCGCGGCGACGGCGTCGGCGCGCGCCGGGGGCGCGGGCCCTTCCCACCGCCGGCCCCGGGACCGACAGTCACGGTCCCGCCCCCTGTGACCCCACGTGCCCCACCCACCCCACAAGTACCCAAGCGACTCACGAGTGACCGTCGAGTGACCACCAGAGCCGCCAGGCGGCCGTCACGCGCTCCAGCGGCACGCCCGACCGGCAAAGGCCCTCCCGCTCGCCCGTAAGCCCCTACCGGGCCCGTGGCGCCTTCGCCGAGCCAGTAGAGTCACCCGGCATCGGCGGGCACCCGCCCGCCGGAGGCCAGGGAGCGAAGCGTGCTGATCCCACACGACACCCGGATCGCCCTCGACACGGTGGTCGATCTGGTGAACACCGCGCCGGAGAGCGAGCCGGCCGACGGACTCCCCGACGTCGATGCGCTCTACGACTTCGCGGAACGCCATCTCATCAGCGGCGTGGGCGAGCTTGGCGAGAAGGACCTGCGCGCCGTACGGGACGTGCGGAGCTCATTCGCGCAGGTGTTCGCGGCGCCCGACGCCCGCACGGCCGCCGATCTCGTCAACCGGCTGGTGGCCGCCGCGGGCACCACCCCACAGCTCACGAACCACGACGGCTACGACTGGCATGTCCACTACTTCGCGCCGGACGCCTCCGTCTCGGACCATCTCGCGGCCGACTGCGGAATGGCCCTGGCCTTCATCGTCGTGGCGGGCGAACAGGAGCGGCTGCGCCGCTGCGAGGCGCCGGACTGCCGGCGCGCGTTCGTCGATCTGTCCCGCAACCGCTCGCGTCGCTACTGCTCCAGCCGCACCTGCGGTAATCGGCTCCATGTCGCCGCGTACCGGGCACGCCGCAGGGAAGCGGCGCGCTGACGGTCGCCGCACGCGCCCGACGGACCCCTGCAGGGTGGCGGGCGATGCGGCGGTCCCGGAGGCCGGTGCCCGCTCACAGCAGAAAAAGATCATGCAGCGCGGCCATCAGCAGGAGACCGCCGATCACCGTAAGGAAGATCATCAGGGGTGGCTGGGACAGCGCGAAGAGGCAGCCACGGGGCTCTTCGGCGGGGGGTGCGGGGGCCTCGCCCCGGTATGTGTCCACCATCTCGAGGCGATCATGACGCAGAGACACCCCCGTTGGCGATCAACACGCCTTTTCGCACGGGGAGTTCACCCTCCGTGGACGTCGCGGATTCGCTCCGGCGTCCGATCCTCCGTCACACATTCGCACCCACCGCCCACGACCCGTGGATCCCGCTCCGGGCACGGTCCGCGGGTCAGCGGGGAGCGGCGCTGGAGGCGCGTACGACGAGCTCCGGCTGGAGCACCACACTGCGGTGCCGGTGGCTGCCGTCCCCGTCGTCCGCCTCCTCGAGAAGGAGCTCCGCCGCCATCCTGCCCATGAGCACGGCGGGCTGCCTGACCGAGGTCAGCGGCACGGCGGCCGCCGCGGCGAACTCGATGTCGTCGTAACCGACGATGGCGACGTCCTGCGGCACCCGGACGCCCGCCGCGTAGAGCGACTGAAGGACACCGAGGGCAAGCAGGTCGTTGGCGCAGAAGACGGCGGTCGGGCGCGGTACGAGACCGAGCAGCCGTGCCCCGGCGTCCCGGCCAGCCGCCACGTCCAGGCGGTCGGACGGGATCTCGATGAGGGCTTCGGGGCCGAATCCGGCCTCGGCGAGGGCGGAGAGGGCACCCTCTCGGCGGTCCCTGATCTGGTGCAGGTCGCCGGGACCGCTGACGTAGGCGACGGAGCGGTGCCCCGCCGAGACGAGGTGCCCGACGGCAAGCCTGCCGCCGCGTACGTCGTCGACGGAGACGGCGCAGGTCTCGGCACCCGGGGCGACCCGGTCCACGAGCACGTACGGAATCCGGTGGCGGCCGAACGCCTCGAGGTTGCCGCCGGTGGCGTCGGCCGGGGTGACGAGCACCCCGCAGACGCGCTGTTCGGCGAAGAGCCCGAGGTATTCGGCCTCCTCCTCGGGGCTCTGGCCGCTGTTGCACACCATCACGCCGAGGCCGGCGGCCCGGGCCGCGCGTTCCGCGCCGCGGGCGATGTCGACGAAGAAGGGGTTGCCCATGTCGAGGACGAGCAGGGCCATGATCCGGCTGCGGCCTGCCCTGAGCTGCCTGGCCGACTCACTGCGTACGTAACCGAGCTCCTCGATCGCCGCCAGCACCCGGGCCCGGGTGTCCGGAAGCACCGCCTCGGGGCGGTTGATCACGTTGGAGACGGTGCCCACCGAGACTCCGGCCTGCCGGGCCACATCCTTGATCCCTGCCACACGCCCCACTTGCCCTGCCCCACTGATGCGTCCGGCCGCCGCGCACCGGCGCAGCGTATCCCTGTCCCGCCGACGACATCCGGCATGATCCGCCGGCCCGTCGCGCCTGCCTTGCGGCCCAGGAATGAATTGTTTCAATCCGTTCGGGACGCTAGCTCCATCCCCGGGTACCGTCAAGATCGGATCGAAGCAACCCCGAATATACCGATGCGTGAAGCGGAGGCGAGCGGCTCGCGCACGAGTCAGCGCATGAATCGATTCATATGACAGCCATTCTCACAGCGCCCCGCAGCGCCCGCCGGCCTCGTCAGATGCCGTGCTTCTTCAGGATCGCCTCGATGTCGCTGAAGTCCTCACCGGGCGCGGCGGCCTGCTGCGGCTTCTTCTTCGGCTGCGGACCGGCCGTCGTGTTCGCGGACGTCAGTGAGGGGGTCGAAGCTGCCGGGGAGACGGCGCCACCCTGCGACGCTGCCCGCGCGGCCTTGCGTTCCTTGCGGGTGGAGCCACCACGGCGCTCCACGGCCCGTGTGGTCATGAAGAGGAGCCACGCCAGCGCGAGCAGCCCGAAGCCGAGCCAGACACTGGGCTTGAACACGATGTCGGACAACCACTCCACGACACCGGTCATCACGAGGCCGACAGGCACCAGCGAGTAGGCGGCGATCCGGGTCGCCGCGAGGAATCGCTTGCGGTACGCGGTGAGCGCGGCGATGCCCAGGCCCGCCGCCGACACCGCGGAACAGATGGTCTCGGCAAGCATCGGTGCCTCCAGCACATCGGGAAACGTCCCTTCCATCCTGCACCGGTCACGGCTCCGGGGCCACGGTCCCCGGCCACATCAGGGACATTTCAGGGCTGCCGTCCTCCCCAGGTCCCGATTGGGAAGCGCGGGTCCGGCCTGAAAGACTGATCCCATGAGCGATTCCACCCCCGCAGCCCCGGTCGTCCTGGACATCTGGTGCGATCTCGAGTGCCCCGACTGCCATCAGGCCCTCTCCGACGTCCGAGCCCTACGCGCCCGCTACGGCGACCGGCTGGAGATCCGGCTGCGCCACTTCCCGCTGGAGAAGCACACGTACGCGTACGCCGCGGCGCAGGCGGCCGAGGAGGCCGTCGAACAGGGCAAGGGATGGCCGTACATCGAGGCCGTACTGGCCCGCACCGCCGACCTCGCCCGTACAGGTGAGCCCGTGCTGCTCGATGTGGCACGCGAACTGGGGCTGGACGCGGAGGAGTTCGACACCGCGCTGATCGACGGCCGGCACATGCTGATCGCCGACGCGGACCAGGCCGAGGGCAAGGCCATCGGAGTCACCGGAACCCCGACGTACGTGATCGGTGACGAACGGCTGGACGGCGGCAAGAGCCAGGAGGGGCTGCGCGAGCGGATCGAGGAGATCGCCGACCGTCTGCTGGCCGACCGCGGCTGACCTCGGGTCCGCCGGGGGCGACGGGCCGCGAGGCCCGCCTACAGCGTCTTGGCCAGGTTGTACTGGGTCGGCTGGTAACCGAGCGACTCGTACAGCCGCAGCGCGGGGGTGTTGGACGCGAAGACGTGCAGGCCGAGCCTGCCGAGCCCCGAGTCGAGCGTGATGTCCTCGGCACGGTGCATCAGCGCACGGCCGTATCCGTGTCCGCGGTGCTCTCCCCGGACCTCGACATCGAAGACGTATCCGATCGCCTCGCCCTGCGGCGTCTCGTGCCGCGCCACCCACACATGGCCGATGACGTCGCCACCGTGGACGAGGACGTGGAAGTGCATGCCTTCGGTGGCCAGACCGTCCGGCAGGTTGGTGGCGTGGTCGGTCTCGGACTTCCGCCGGGCCTGCTCCTCCGGGACGCCGCGCTCGATCCAGTTCTGCGCGTACGCCTCCACGCTGGTGCTCGCCCAGTCGGCGAACTCCTGGCCGCTCATGGGACGCCCGGTGACCCCGTCCGGGAGTGCGGGTGCGGTCCGGCGGAGCTCCTTGACCATGTTCCGGCTGCGTTCGGTGTAGCCGAGCACGGCCCCGAGCCCCCGGGCGGCCCCGTTGTCCGCGGGAGCCACCAGCCGGACCTGGGTGCAGCCCCAACTGCGCAGCACCTCTTCCGCGGCGAGGGCGGCGATGGTGCCCCGGCCCCGCCTGCGGTGCGGTTCCTCGATGCGCAGGGACCGGATTATTCCGGCCGACGCGCCGAACACCGGATCGGTGGAGACGGCGACGGCACCGACGGGACGCCCGTTGTCGCACACGTCGTACGTGCGTTCCTGTGCGCCGTCGGCGCCTTGCTGGATCGGCCCGGTCGGCCGGAGGGTCGTGGTCATCAGGGGTGTTCTATCCGCTCGGTCTCGGTCCGTCACCTGTTTTTGCCGGACGGCTCAGGGATCGAGGTCGTCGCCCGCGCGCTCGTCGAAGATCCGCATCGCCTTCGCGGTCACCGGCCCCGGCGCGCCCGGCAGCCCCCGTCCGTCCACCCGGTGGACGGCCTGGATGTCCCGGAGCGTGGAGGTCAGGAAGATCTCCTCGGCCCTTTCGAGGATGTCCAGCGGCAGCTCCGTCTCCTGCGCCCCTGTCCACTCCACGGCCAGTGCGCGGGTGATCCCGGCGAGGCATCCGGAGGTGAGGGGAGGGGTGTGGATCCGGCCGTCGAGCACGACGAAGACATTGGATCCGGTGCCCTCGCAGAGCTGCCCGACCGTGTTGGGGAAGAGCGCCTCGGAGGCGCCCTGCTCGTGGGCGCGTGCGAGGGCGACGACGTTCTCGGCGTACGAGGTGGTCTTGAGCCCCGCCACCGCGCTGCGTTCGTTGCGCGTCCAGGGAACGGTGATCACGGCTGTGCTGTCGGGACGGCGGGACGTCTCGCCGAGCGCGACGACGAGGCTGGGACCCGCGTCGCCGCGGTCGGAACCGAGGGGCGAGAGGCCGCCGGTGTACGTGATCCGCAGCCGGCCGAGCGCCATGGGATTGGCCGCGATGACGGCCTCCGCGGCGCGGCGGACCTCGTCCGGGTCAGGGTCGGACAGTCCGAGGCCCCTGGCCGAGCGGGTCAGCCGGTCGAGATGCCGGGTGAGGGCGAAGGGGCGGCCCCGGTCGACCCTGACCGTCTCGAAGATGCCGTCCCCCACGGTCAGTCCGTGATCGAGCACGGACACCCGTGCGTCATCGGCGTCCCGGAGTTCACCGTTGACCCAAATCCTCATGACGCGGTCCTTCCTGTCTCCTCGTAGGCGCCCGACGCTACAACGAGCAGCCGGGACGCCTTCAGCTCGGTCTCCGCCCATTCGCGCTGGGGGTCGGATCCCCAGGTGATGCCGGCTCCGGTACCGAAGCGCAGCTCGGGTGCCGTGCCCGTGCGGTCGATCCAGAAGGTCCTTATGCCGACGGCCAGTTCCGCGGTGTCCCTGTCCGCGTCCACCCAGCCGATTCCTCCGCAGTACGGACCGCGCGGCGATGTCTCGAGGGCGTCGATGATCCGCAGCGCACTGGACTTGGGGGCACCGGTGACGGATCCGGGCGGGAACGCGGCGGTGAGCAGCTCCGGCCAGCCTGCACCGTCGGCCAGCCGGCCGCGCACGGTGGAGACGAGGTGGACGAGTCCGGGGTGCTTCTCCACCACACAAAGGTCGGGGACGCTCACGCTGCCGGTCGCGCAGACCCGGCCCAGGTCGTTGCGGACCAGGTCGACGATCATCACGTTCTCGGCGTGGTCCTTCTCCAGCAGATCGTCCTCGGTCCGCCCGGTTCCCTTGATCGGCCCGGACTCGACGGTCCGGCCCTCGCGCCTGAGGAAGAGCTCGGGGGATGCGGTGGCTATCTCGACGCCCTGGGCCGGCAGCCGGATCGTCCCCGCGTAAGGAGCGGGGTTGCCGCGGGCCAGCAGGGCGGTGAGGGCGTCCACGTCGGCGGCGGGGCCGGGCAGCGGGGCGGACAGGACCCGGCAGAGGTTGGCCTGGTAGACCTCGCCCGCCGCGATGTGTTCACGGATCCGCCGTACGCCGGCCTTGTAGGCGTCCTCGTCGAGCGACGAGGTCCAGTCCTGCGGCGCCGGTCCCCGCCAGGCCCCGGGTACGGGGAGGGGCACCTGCTCGGTCCGTACGGTGGAGAAGCGGGCGCAGACGAGACGGCCCTCGAAATCAGCTGATACGGCCCAGAAACCGGATGATTCGAGTGCCGCAGGATCGCTGGTCACATCCTGCAGGCCTGAGGCGATGAGGCCGCCGAAGCGGGCCATGGGGGCAAGGTCGTGCACTCTGGTGAGTCTAGAACGGTGCACGGTGACCTGCGGCGGGGCAGAGGCAGCGCAGCACGCTGCGCAAACGCGTTTTTGTGCTGGCCCGGGAATCCGCTAGAGTTCAACACGTCACCGGGACGCGCAAGCCGACCGGGAATGACAAGCGGACGTAGCTCAGTTGGTAGAGCGCAACCTTGCCAAGGTTGAGGTCGCCAGTTCGAACCTGGTCGTCCGCTCGCAGAAGGTGGGGGATCCTTCCCGAACCCCCGCCCCTGGTGGAGTGGCCGAGAGGCGAGGCAACGGCCTGCAAAGCCGTCTACACGGGTTCAAATCCCGTCTCCACCTCCAAGGACGATTAGCTCAGCGGGAGAGCACTTCCCTGACACGGAAGGGGTCACTGGTTCAATCCCAGTATCGTCCACCGGTCCGCAAGGACCCCCGCGCGATTAGCTCAGCGGGAGAGCGCTTCCCTGACACGGAAGAGGTCACTGGTTCAATCCCAGTATCGCGCACGCAGTACACGCAGGGTCACCCTGCGCGATTAGCTCAGCGGGAGAGCGCTTCCCTGACACGGAAGAGGTCACTGGTTCAATCCCAGTATCGCGCACCGTTCGAAGCCCCCGGTCGTCTCGACGACCGGGGGCTTCGTCGTTGTCCCGTGGGGTCAGCCGGTGAACAGCTGGGTGGCCTTGCGGGCCAGTTCGTACAGCCCGTAGCCGAACGGCACGGCGACCCAGAGCCAGACGAGGACCATGAGCGGCTTACGACTCCTGGTGGACACGGGGGCTGCTCCCTTCCGGTGTCTCGTGGAAGCGGGGATGGACGGGGCGTATGCACTCGTTGGCGACGAAACCGACGATCAGCAGCCCGATCATGATGGTCAGGGAGGTCGTGTAGAGGCTGGGGCCGCTGTGGCCGGCGCGCTCCCCCGCGTCGGCGACCCTGTTGACGATCAGCGGACCGAGTACGCCCGCCGTGGACCATGCGGTCAGCAGTCGGCCGTGAATGGCTCCGACCTGGTACGTGCCGAAGAGGTCCCTCAGGTAGGCGGGAGCGGTCGCGAACCCTCCTCCGTAGAAGGAGAGGATCACCAGTGCGCAGCAGATGAAGAGCGGCTTGGAGCCGTTGCCGAGCTGGGCGATCATCACGTACATCAGCGCGCCGACACCGAGGTAGACGCGGTACATGTTCTTGCGGCCGATCAGGTCCGAGGTGGAGGACCACAGAAGGCGGCCGCCCATGTTGGCCAGCGAGAGCAGGGCGACGAAGCCCGCCGCCGCGGAGACCGACACCGGGGTGGAGGTGTCCGCGAAGAAGTCCTGGATCATGGGCACGGCCTTCTCGAGGATGCCGATGCCCGCGGTGACGTTCATGCACAGGACCACCCACAGGCACCAGAACTGCGGTGTGCGCAGGGCGTTGCGGGCCGAGACCTGGGCGTTGGTGACGAGCCTGCGGGTCTCCTGCTTCGGCTCCCAGCCGTCGGGGAGCCAGCCGTCCGGCGGTACCCGCACCAGGAGGACGCCGAGCGCCATGAACGCCGCGTAGACGACGCCGTGGACGAGGAAGGCGCTCGCGATGCCGGAGCGGTCCGTACCGAAGCTCTCGAGCATGCCCGTGGACCAGGGCGAGGCGATGAGGGCGCCGCCGCCGAAGCCCATGATGGCGATGCCGGTGGCCATGCCCGGGCGGTCGGGGAACCACTTGATGAGGGTGGAGACCGGGGAGATGTATCCGATGCCGAGCCCGATCCCGCCGATGAAGCCGTAGCCGAGGACGACGAGCCAGTACTGGCCGGTGGCCGCACCGAGGGCGGCGACGAGGAAGCCGGAGGAGAAGCAGACGAGGGAGACGGCCATCGCCCAGCGCGGACCGTTGCGTTCGACGAGCGTGCCGCCGAAGGCCGCGGAGAGGCCCAGCATCACGATGCCGAGCTGGAACGGGAGGGCGCTCACGGTGCCCGACAGCCCGAGGGCTGATTCGAGTGGGGGCTTGAACACGCTCCAGGCGTAGGCCTGTCCGATGGAGAGGTGCACGGCGAGCGCGGCAGGTGGCACGAGCCAGCGGCTCCAGCCCGGGGGTGCGACAGTTCGGGACCTGTCGAGGAAGTTCATGGCCCCGCACTCTAGGCAGCGATCATGCTCATGACTAGATCGTGAACCGAACTTCGTCGACGGTATGCAATGCGGGCGCGACGGGCCCGGACGCAACGCGTCCGGGCCCCGCAGGGGTTCAGGAGGAGAAGAGCATCCTGCCGAAGCTCTTCTGGCGGTGGTGTCCGTGGTGACCCTGGTGCGGCGCACCCCACGCGGGAGCCGGGGCCGCGGGGTAGGCCTGTGGGGCGGCGGGGTACGCCTGGGGGGCGGGCGGGGCCTGCTGCGACCACTGCGACTCGAGGCGGGTCAGCGACTCCAGCTCGCCGTAGTCGAGGAATATGCCGCGGCAGCCGGTGCACTGCTCGATCTGGACACCGTTGCGGTTGTACGTGTTCATCTGTGCATGGCACTTGGGACACTGGATCATCGGGCCGGCTCCTCACCGTCGTTTCGATGTCGCCGGAATGCATGCCCGGCGACAGTCGGTTCACCCTACGACGAGAGCTCGGGTGTCAACTCGGGCGGGAGGGACGCAATTCGGACACACGCGTCGATCATCATCTGTTCCACCTCATCCGGACTTCGGCCCTCCGCCGCGGACTTGGCGAAGGCGAGCGCCGCCGTCTGCACCGTGAGCGCCCGCGCGGCCACGTCCAGGTCTGGCCACGGGTCCCCCTCGGCGCGTACGGCTGGACCGCCCGCGGCCCGGTAGGCGTCCAGGAAACGCAGCCAGACCTCGGGAGCCAGCAGCCCCGCCGCGTACCAGGCGGCGGGACGTGCCAGGTCCCAGGCGGGGTCGCCGAGGCCCGCGTCGTCGACGTCGATCAGCAACCAGGGCCCGTGCGGGGCCGGGTGGCGGACGAGCTGGCCGAGGTGCAGATCTCCGTGGCAGACGAAGCCGGCCCGGGGTCCGGTGGCCGGCGCCTCGTCACGGGCCCAGGCGGGCAGGCCGCGCCAGGCCGCGAGGACGGGAGCGGTGTCCGGGGCGCCGGGCAGGGCCGCACGCATCCGCGCGACGGCCCGGGCGGCCTTTGCGGGCCCGCGCATGGGCGGCAGCCGATGGGGCGACGAGGTGCGGTGCAGCCGGGCCAGGAGGGTGCCCGCCTCCGCCCAGGGAGCTGCCTCGGGGTCCGAGGGGTCGACGGGTTCACCGTGCGGCCAGAGGCTGACGGGGCGGCCGTCGGGCGTCACCCCGAGGTGGACGGTCGGGGGCACGCCCGGCGCGGGGTGCGCAGCGGTCTGCGGATCCTGCCGGGGTGCGGGGACCGGCAGGGGCGGGAGCAGGATGCCCGCGAGGAGCGGTGCCGCGGCCAGGGCGAGGCGGTCCGCCAGGTCCGGCCGGTCGGTGTCCGGGGCGTGCGCCTTGGCCACCACCGACCCCCTGCGGACCACGGTTCCGTCGGGCCGGTCCGCGAGCACCCGGGGCGGGGGGCAGTCGCACGCGACGGCAGAGACATGACTGCCGGCATGGGCGAGGTCGCCCAGCACGCGTACGACAGGGGTGGTGGTCATCGGTTCGGCTCCCCCGGCGGTGGTCGGCCGGCCCTGCGGCCGGTCCCGCCGACGAGCGTACGGGGCGTGGCCGCCCGGCAGCCCTGAAGGGGCCCGGACAGCGCGATGTCCGGCCAGCTCCCCAGCTGGCCGGACAAACGCTGCCGTCCGCCGCACCCCCGTCCCCACGGGGTTGTTGGCCGGATGTCCTGGTCCGGACCGCTCTTCCGGACCACGGGGCGCCGCTCAGCGCCCCAGCATCACGCCCACGGACGACGCTTGTGTGACCACTGCGTCCCAGCCGCCGAAGACGACTACGAGCAGGGCCGCCAGGGGAAGGACCATGGCTGTCGCCACCAGGGGGTGGCGCGTACCGGACGGGCGTGCACCGAACGAGGCGTAGGCCCTGCGTCCCTGTGCGCGGATCATGGTCCGCGTTGCCGTGTCCGCCATGGTTCCTCTCCTGACCTGTTTCGGAGCGGCGGGCGTTCGACCTCGGGGGACGAGTTCTGCGCCCGCCGCTTGACTTCAACATTAGGGAGGCGAACACCCTCGGGCGTCATGCCCGCGTACCGATTACCGGGCCTCCCGGAGGATGAGCCGTCGGCATTCGGTGTACTCCCCTGGGTGGAGATGCGGCGCTACGCCTTGGGGTCTTCCCGGAGGGGACGCTCGGAGTCGTCCTCCCTGGGGACCGGTTGCTCGACCAGGGCGAGCACCCTGGTCGCCATGAAGCGGGCGGTTCGGACAACTGATCCACTTCGGGTGACTTCGCTCACTTCGACCACCCCGCGACGGACTGCTGTCTCCACCCGGCGGCCTGCCCTGGAGGCCACCACCTCGTACGTACGCGTCGTGTCTCCCGCGTCCACGACTATCTCCACGCGATCGCCCTTCATTGATCCAATCCCCCTTCTGCGACGGTCCTTTGAGATCTCGCACGGGTCACAGGGCCTGGATCTCCGGCTCCCTGACCACTCCTCAATTCTCCCACCGGGCACTGACAATCGATGGGCCGGCGAGGGCGCGGCCTCTGAGCGCGCCGCGCCGCGGGTACGTAAGCTGTGCCTCGTCAGGCGGACCGGCAGCGGGGATGGGCAGACGATGGCGATGATGCGGCTCCGGCGCGAGGACCCGCGTGTCGTCGGCTCGTTCAGGCTGCACCGGCGGCTCGGTGCGGGCGGCATGGGTGTGGTCTATCTGGGTTCCGACCGCAGGGGCCAGCGGGTGGCGCTCAAGGTGATCCGGCCGGATCTGGCGGAGGACCAGGAGTTCCGCTCACGCTTCGCGCGCGAGGTGTCCGCCGCCCGCCGGATCCGCGGCGGCTGTACGGCGCGCCTGGTGGCCGCCGATCTGGAGGCGGACCGCCCGTGGTTCGCGACGCAGTACGTACCGGGGCCTTCGCTGCACGACAAGGTCGTCGAGGAGGGTCCGCTGTCGGCGGCCGAGGTGGCCTCGATCGGTGCGGCCCTGTCCGAAGGACTGGTGGCGGTGCACGAGGCCGGGGTCGTTCACCGTGATCTGAAGCCGTCGAACATCCTCCTCTCCCCCAAGGGCCCCCGGATCATCGACTTCGGTATCGCCTGGGCGACCGGGGCGAGCACGCTCACCCACGTCGGGACGGCTGTCGGTTCGCCGGGCTTCCTGGCGCCCGAGCAGGTGCGGGGCGCGGCGGTGACGCCCGCCACGGACGTGTTCTCGCTGGGCGCCACCCTGGCGTACGCGGCGATGGCCGACTCGCCCTTCGGGCACGGCAGTTCCGAGGTGATGCTCTACCGCGTGGTGCACGAGGAGCCGCATCTGTTCGAAGTGCACGATGCGCTCGCCCCGCTGGTGCGCGCCTGTCTGGCCAAGGACCCGGAGGAGCGGCCGAGCACGCTGCAGCTCTCGATGCGCCTCAAGGAGATCGCCGCGCGCGAGGCGCAGGGACTGCAAGAGCGCAGGCCGCCCGCCCAGCGGGCCGAGCAGGAGCTGGACCGGCCGACCGGTCTCCTCGACGGCCCGTACACCGAGCAGCACACCCGGCGCGCGGCGGCCGGCCCCACTCCGGCGCCCCGTCCCGCGGCCGGGCGCCCCTCGTCGTCGCGCTCCGCGCCGCCACGTACCGGTGGCTCACGCCCCCAGGCGGCGCGGGGCACCGGGCCTTCCGGGAAGCGTCCGCAGGGCACCAACGGGACGGCCGGCCGGCCGGGCACCCGCCCCGGGGTCCGTACGACCTCCACCGGGAAGGGCGGCAAGCGGCGGCCCGCCAATCCGCGGCTGCTGCGCCAGCGGCTCGTCGTGTTCGTCGTCGTGACCCTGCTCGTGGCGCTGGGGATCGCGGCCGCGCAGGGCTGTCAGGGCCCCTCGCAGGGGCTGGGCAGCACGCCGTCCCGGACCCACGACGCGTACGGGGCCGTGGATCAGCAGGTGGCGCGGCCCGGTCAGGCGGAAACGGCCCGCGTCGCGTAGAAGGCGACGGCCGAGGCCGCCGCGACGTTGAGTGAGTCGACTCCGGCGTCCATGGGGATGCGGACGTGTTCGTCCGCGGCGGCGAGCGCCTCGGGGGTGAGCCCGTCCCCCTCGGTACCGAAGACGAGCGCGAGCCTCTCGTGCTGACGTGCGGCCAGGGCGTCCAGGGTGATCGACTGCTCGCTGAGGCAGAGCGCGGCGGTGGTGAAGCCGGCCGAGCGGAACAGCTCGACGTCATCGGGCCATGAACCGAGCCTGGTCCACGGGACCAGGAAGACGGACCCCATCGACACCTTCACCGCCCGCCGGTACAGGGGGTCGGCGCAGCGCGGGGTGAGGAGGACGGCGTCGACGCCGAGCGCTGCCGCGTTGCGGAAGGCCGCTCCGAGATTGGCGTGGTCGACGATGTCCTCGAAGACGGCCACCCGGCGGACGTTCCCGGACTCCGGGGCCAGGAGGGAGCCGACGTCGGGCAGCGGCTTGCGCTGCATGGAGGCGAGGGCTCCGCGGTGCACGTGGTAGCCGGTGACGCGTTCGGCGAGCTCCGGTGTGACCACGTACACGGGTTCGCGGGCCTCGTCGATGACGTCGCGCATCACGTCGACCCACTTGGCGGACAGCAGCATGGACCGCATCTCGTAGCCGGCGTCCCTGGCCCGTCTGATGACCTTCTCGCCCTCGGCGATGAAGAGGCCTTCGGCGGGCTCCCGGCGGCGCCGGAGTTCGACGTCCGTGAGACCTGTGTAGTCACTCAGACGGGGGTCGTCGGGGTCCTCGACGGTGATGAGTTCAGCCACGGGACGATGCTTCCTCACCGGTGACCGGGCCGGTGCCGACGCCGACGACGGCGCCGATGACGATCACGGCAGGCGGACGCACGTCCTCCGCGACCACGCGTTCCCCGACGTCTCCGAGGGTCGCGTCGACCCTCCGCTGAGCGGCCGTGGTGCCCTCCTGGACCAGGGCGACCGGCGTATCGGGGGACTTGCCGTGGGAGATGAGCGCGCGGGCGATGGCGCCGATCTTGTCGACGGCCATCAGGAGGACGAGGGTGCCGCGCAGCTGTGCGAGGGCCTCCCAGTCGACCAGCGAGCGCGGGTCCTCGGGGGCCACGTGCCCGCTGACCACGGTGAACTCATGGGCGACTCCGCGGTGGGTGACCGGGATACCGGCCGCCCCAGGTACGGAGATCGAACTGGAGATGCCGGGGACGACCGTGCAGGCGATGCCTTCGGCGGCCAGCGCCTGGGCCTCCTCCATTCCGCGGCCGAACACGAAGGGGTCGCCGCCCTTGAGCCGGACGACGGCCTTGCCCGCCTTGGCGTGGTCGATCAGCGCCTGGTTGATCGCCTCCTGCGCCATGTAGCGGCCGTACGGGATCTTCGCCGCGTCGATCACCTCGACGTGCGGCGGGAGTTCGTCGAGCAGGTCGCGGGGACCGAGCCGGTCGGCGATGACCACATCGGCCTCGGCCAGGAGACGCCGGCCCCGGACCGTGATCAGGTCGGGGTCGCCCGGACCGCCTCCGACCAGCGCGACGCCGGGGGCACGGGTGCGGTGATGCGGGGCGGCGAGGGTACCGTCGCGCAGGCCCTCGACGATCGCGTCGCGGACCGCGGCGGAGTGGCGGGGGTCCCGGCCCTGCGAGGTGGTGGTGAGGACGGCGACCGTGATGCCCTCGCTGCGGCCGGTGGCCGGCGTCCAGGCGGTCGCCGCCTCCGCGTCGTCACTGCGGACGCACCAGGTGCGGGTGCGCTCCGCCTCGACGGACGCGGCGTCGTTGGCTGCGGCGTCGCTGGACGCGACGAGGGCGTACCAGGTGTCGGCGAGGTCACCGTCCTCGTACCGGCGGCGCTCCCAGCGGATCTCACCGGCGTCCGCCATCGCCTCGACGGACGGGGTGGTGGACGGCGAGATCAGGGTGATGTCGGCGCCGGCCGCGATGAGGGCGGGCAGCCGGCGCTGCGCGACCTGGCCGCCGCCGACCACGACGACGCGGCGCCCGGTCAGGCGCAGTCCGACGGGGTAGGCAGGGTGATCGTCGTACTCGGCCATGGCGGTACGGGCTCCTCGTGCAGGGTGCGGTGTGCTGCGGGCCGCTGCGGCGGTGGAGCGGCTGTGACGTGAGGCTGTGGCGTGTGGGGGGCTGTGGCGTGTGGCGTGTGGAACCACGATACGGGGTGGTGGGGGCGAGGGTCGGTGTGCGGTGCGGCGGTCCGGTGGGCGCCCGCGGTGGGCCTGGTCCCCTGCCCGCCCTGCCCGTGACCGGGGCTGCGCCCGTCCCCGGTCCTCGGTCGTGCTCGCACACGCGGCCCCGGTCCCACACGGGTGGGACCGGTGCTCCGGCGGTGCGGTGCCCGCTACTTCTCCGTGACTCCTGCTGAGTCGAAGGTCGCCACGTCGTGCATCGCGCGCGCCGCGCTCTGCACGATCGGCAGGGCGAGCAGGGCGCCCGTCCCCTCGCCGAGCCTGAGGTCCAGGTCGACCAGCGGGCGCAGGCCCAGCTTGTTGAGGGCGGCGACGTGGCCGGGTTCCGCGCTGCGGTGTCCGGCGATGCAGGCGGCGAGCGCCTCGGGGGCGATCGCACGGGCGACCAGGGCAGCCGCGCCCGCGCTCACACCGTCGAGGATGACGGGTGTGCGGAGCGACGCACCCCCCAGCAGGAAGCCCGCCATCGCGGCGTGCTCGAGACCGCCGACGGCTGCCAGCACGCCGATCGGATCGGCCGGGTCGGGCTGGTGCAGCTCCAGGCCGCGCCGGACCACGTCGACCTTGCGGGCGTGCATCTCGTCGTTGATCCCGGTGCCTCGCCCGGTCACCTCGGCCGGGTCCATGCCCGTGTACACGCAGATCAGAGCCGCCGACGCGGTGGTGTTGGCGATGCCCATCTCACCTGTGAGCAGGCCCTTGTTGCCTGCCGCCACCAGGTCCCGCGCGGTCTCGATGCCGACCTCGATCGCCGCGAGGACCTCGTCGCGGGTGAGCGCGGGGCCCGTCGTGAAGTCGGCCGTCCCCGGGCGTACCTTCCGGGGAAGGAGGCCGGGGGTCGAGGGCAGGTCGGAGGCGACTCCGACATCGACCACGCAGACCTCGGCGCCCACCTGGGCCGCGAACGCGTTGCACACGGCTCCGCCGCCGAGGAAGTTGGCGACCATCTGGCCCGTGACCTCCTGCGGCCACGCCGTGACGCCCTGGGCGTGCACCCCGTGGTCACCGGCGAAGATCGCGACGGCGGCGGGCTCCGGGACCGGCGGCGGGCAGACCCGCGAGAGTCCGGACAGCTGGGCGGAGATGATCTCCAGCATGCCGAGCGCGCCTGCGGGCTTAGTCATCCGCTTCTGGCGTTCCCAGGCCTCGCCGAGCGCCTTCGCGTCCAGCGGGCGGATGCTCGCGATGGTGTCCTGCAGCAGGTCGTGCGGCTCCTCGCCGGGCAGGGCACGACGGCCGTACGTCTCCTCGTGGACGACCCAGGACAGCGGGCGGCGCTTGGACCAGCCCGCCTGCATCAGCTCGGGCTCCTCGGGGAACTCGTCGACGTAACCGACGCAGAGGTACGCGACGACTTCGAGGTGATCGGGCAGGCCCAGGGCACGGACCATCTCACGCTCGTCGAAGAAGCTGACCCAGCCGACTCCGAGGCCCTCGGCGCGGGCGGCGAGCCACAGGTTCTCGACGGCGAGCGCCGAGGAGTACGGGGCCATCTGCGGCTGGGTGTGCCGGCCGAGCGTGTGGCGGCCGCCGCGGGTCGGATCCGCGGTGACGACGATGTTCACCGGAGTGTCGAGGATGGCCTCGATCTTCAGTTCCTTGAACTGCTTGGCCCGGGCCTTGGGGAGCGACTTGGCGTACGCCTCCCGTTGGCGCTGAGCCAGTTCGTGCATCGAACGGCGGGTCTCCGCGGAACGGATGACGACGAAGTCCCACGGCTGGGAGTGACCGACACTCGGTGCGGTGTGCGCGGCTTCGAGCACACGGAGCAGGACCTCGTGCGGGATGGGGTCGCTGCGGAATCCGTTGCGGATGTCGCGGCGCTCGCGCATGACCTTGAGGACGGCTTCGCGCTCGGCGTCGTCGTAGCCGGGGGCGGGCGGGGTCGCGGGCGACGGTTCGGCGGGCTCGGGGGCCGCGGCAGGAGCGGCCTCGGCGACGACGGCGACGTCGGGAGCCGCTTCGACGAACACGGCCCCGGCGGGAGCCGCTTGCGCGGGCACCGCCTCGGCCGAGCGGGGCTCGGCCTCCGTCGTCACGGCTTCGGCCGCCGCGCTGTCCGGGAGCTCGGTGGCCGGAGCAGGGATCTCCAGGGCCGGAGTCTCGATGATCTCCGGTCCGGTGCCCGGTTCGGCCTCGGCCTCCACGGGGATTTCGGCCGGCGGTACGGAGACGGGCTCCGCGGCGGGCTCGGGCTCCGCGACGGGTGCCGACGTCACGAGCGCGACCGGCTCGGGGTCCGGCACGGCAACCGGCTCGGGCTCGGGCACGGCAACCGGCTCGGGCACGGCAACCGGCTCGGGCTCGGGCACGGCAACCGGCTCGGGCACGGCAACCGGCTCGGCAATCGCGACGGGTTCCGCCACGGGGGTCGGTTCGGCAAAGGTGACCGGCTCGACCGGGGCGAAGACGTCCGGCGCCTCGACCGTCTGCTCGGGCTCCGGGGCCTCCACCGGCACCGGGGCGGCGTCCACCACAGGAGTGGTGGGCTCCGGCGCGGTCGGGGCCCCCGCTTCCGGGGCGGCTTCGGGCACGAACGCGACAGGAGCGGCCGGGGCGACGGCGAAGGGCTCCTGGTCGACAACCGCGTCGGTCCGCGCCTCCTCAGCCGTCACGGCCCCGGCTTCCGGCTGTCCGGGTCCGGCTGCCGGGGCAGCGGGCGTCGGGGCGAGGTGCGGAGTCGTCGGTACCGAGCCCTCCACGGGCACGAACTGCCCCATGGGCCCGGCAGCGGCAGTTTCGAACGACGCGTCGAGGGGCGTCGTGAGGGGAGTTCCCTCGGGAACACCCTCAGGAAGCCCGTCGAGAATTTCGGTCTGCGCCTCCGCCGGCACCTCCGGTGCCGCCTCGGCCACCGGCTCCGGGGCCACGTGTTCCGGTGCGACCGGTTCCGGAGCGACCGGTTCTGGAGCGACCGGTTCTGCGGGGGCGACCGTTTCTGCGGGGACGGCCGGAACGGGTTCGGGCCGGAGAGCCTGCTCGGGCGCCTGCGCGCCCCACGGGTCGGCGAGCTGGGGCGGGATCTCGCCCAGCTGCGGGCCCGGAAGCCGGGACTGGTCGTCCGCCGGGATGTCGAAGTACTCGGGACCCGTCGTGGGCGACCCGGCGTGCCGTGCGGGCATCGAGCTCTGCGGGGCGCCGGCCGGGCCGCGGTCGGCGAGTGAGCGCACGACACCGCCGCTCGGCGCACCGCCGTAGGAGGGGGCGTCGCCCGGGGCGGGGCCTCGGCGCAGCGGCCGCCTCGCCGGGGCGGCGGTCTGGGCGGCGACGGGGACCTGGGCGGGAGTCTGCACCGGGGCGGGGGCCGGGATCCGTACCCCGTTGAGGTCGACGGAGCCGGAGTCACGGCCTCCGGACTCATGGGTGCCGGTCGAGGACGTCTGCGCCTCGGCGACGTACAGGGGCTGGCCCTGTGCCGGAACATGCGCGTAGTGCTGCGGCTGGAAGGCGGACTGCTGTCCTGCCGACTGCTCGGGCAGACCCGGCGGCGCGGGCGCCGGTGCCGGGGCGGCGGGTGCGTCGCTCCACGCGCCCTGGGGCGCGGGCATCAGCAGAAGGTCTTCGTCCTCGGGTGCGTGCTCGGAGGGGTCGAGGTAGGTGTACGCGTCCGGGGCGGGGATGCCCGGCTGCTCCACCATGCCTGCGTTCTCCGGCAGTCCCTCGCCCGGGATCTGGCCGGTGTCAGTCATGCGTACCCCTCGCCCATCGTCAGTGCTCCTTCGGCCCTTCGCCCGGGATGCCCGAACCACGGCACGCCGGTGCTCGTCAACAAGAACGAGCGGGCTCGCCGCGCGGCACGAAACGCGCGCGGAGCTATACATTCTCGCGGTCGTTCGCCGCCGCGACAGGCAGATCTGCCACGGCTTGCTGTGGACTGCGCCACGTTGCGCGTCCCCCGGTTTCGCCGTACCACATCGCGGACCAAAACGGGCCACTTTTCCGGACATTGACGAACGAAGCGACGAACGGCCGGGCGCGGTACAACAATCGGTCAGCCTACCTCGCGCTCCGTGGCGAGCACCTCAGGGGGCGAGGTCGGAACGAAGCGCGGAGAGCAGGAACACGACGGACCGTTCGCGCTCGACCCAGGCAGAGGTGTCGAGTTCGACGGACTGGAGCAGTGCGCACTCGACGGTGTAGCCGTTCTCCGTGAGTGCCGCCCCGAGGGCTTCGGCCTCGTCCCGGGTGGAGGCATGGGTGACGATGCGCTCCGGGCGCCGGGCGGCGACGGCGGTGACCACGGGAACGCCGCCGCCGCCTATCCGTACGACATCGGGCTCGGGCAGGCGTTCGAGGACGTGCGGGGCCCGGCCGTGGACGACCTGGACCGGGACCTGGAAGGTCCGGGCCGCTGCCGTCGTACGGGTACAGGCGTCCGGGTCACTGTCCACGGCCAGGACCGCCGCGCCGAAGCGGGCGGCCTCCACCGCGAGGGCGCCGCTGCCGCTGCCGATGTCCCAGACCAGGTCGCCGGTGCGCGGGCCGAGGCGGGCCAGCTGGGCGGCCCGCAGGCCGGGCGACTCGCCTTCGCCGGGCTCCGCCCCGACAGGGCCGTAGGTGCCGGCCGGCAGGGCCCAGCCGCGGGCTCCCCGGGGGTGGACCGGCTCACGGCCGGCGATCCAGGCGCCGGTGGCGGGACTCTCGGGCCCGCCGCCGATGACGATGACGACGTTCGGGTCGCGCCAGGTGTGGTCGGCGGTCTTGTCGGAGGTGAGGACGGTGACCCGTTCGCGTTCTGTGCCGAGCTCCTCGCAGATCACGAAGGTGCGGTGGACGCCTTCCATGAGCAGGGCGAGCTCGGCGGGTCCCGCGCCCGGGGAGGTGAGGACCGCGACCTTGTGGTGGGCGCGGCAGACGTTGACCGCGCGGCGCAGGGTGCGCGGGTGGGCCACGACGACCTGGGCGTCGTCCCAGGGCATTCCCGCGCGGGCGAAGGCGGCGGCGACCGAGGAGACCGCGGGGACGACTTCGACCTCGAGGCCGTGTTCGGGTGCGTGCAGGGTGCGTACGACCCCGAAGAAGCCGGGATCGCCGTCGGCGAGGACCACGGCGCTGCCGCGGTGGCCGGCGATCCTGCGGGCGGCCAGGTCGATGCTGCCGAGGCGGATCCGTTCGGCGCTTCCGGGGACTTCGGGGAGCGCCAGGTGGTGGGCGGCTCCGGCGACGAGCGTGGCGGCCGAGAGCGCGGCCGTGGCAGCTCTGGTCAGTGGCGAGCCGTCCCAGCCGATCACCGTGACCCGGTCGGCCATCGTCGTCAGTCTCCTGGTGTGTCGCAGGCGTGGGCTCTGCGCGGGAGTGGCGGAGCAAGGGTGAGCGTATCCGGTCCGTACCAAGGGCCGGCCAGCGGCTTCCTGGAGTTCGGAGGAGGCCGTCAGTTCCAGTCGTTGTAGGTGCCGTAACCGCCCGCGTCGGCCAGCTGCTCGGCGACGCCTTCGAGGTCCTCCGGGAGGAGCCCCCAGACGATCAGGTCGGTCCTGATGTCCGTCCAGCCGCCGTCCGTGCCGTTCTCGGTCCGGGTGCGCGCTATCCGTGCGTTGCGCAGCACTCCCTCGCTGATGCAGCCCAGCTTCTGGGCGACCTGCTGGGAGGCGGTGTTGTCGGCGGGCGTGCGCAGCTCGATGCGCTCGAAGCCCTGGTCGCGGAAGAGCCACTCGGCGAGGGCCAGGACGGATTCGGTGGCGTATCCCTCGCCCCGCGCCCAGGGGGCGGTGATGTAGCCGACTTCGGACGCCAGGGTGCGCCAGTCGGTGTTGAGGAGCCGGACGGAGCCGACGAGGCGCTGGGTGAGGAATTCGGTGACGGCGAAGACGATGCCGTTGCCCTGGGTGCGCTCGGCGGGAGCGATCCTGCGGACCCACCGTTCCGCGTCGACCTGGGTGTAGGGGTGTGGCGCATCGGTCCAGGCGGTGACCAGCTCGTCGTTCATCATTTCGATGTACGCGGGGATGTCCGCCATGTCGAAGGGGCGCAGCACCAACCTGTCCGTGCTGATGGAGATGGACGGGAAGGTGGTATTCATGCGCAGCTCCATGCCGAAGACCGTGTAAAGGCACAGCATGCAGCATCGGGCCGTTGATGTGCATGGCCGGGTCCGCACGGCGGAGCCCCGCACCCCCCGGTCGGGGTGTGCGGGGCTCGTGACGCAAGTGACCCCGGGAGGTCAGGACTTGGCGGGCACTCCGAAGGCGGGAACGATCGAGCCCTGGTAGGTGTCCTCGATGAACTTCTTGACCTCGTCGGAGTTGAGGAGCTTCACGAGCTTCTGGACGCGGGCGTCCTTCTCGTTTCCTTCCTTGACGGCGAGGAAGTTGGCGTACGGGTTGCCGTCGGCGCTCTCCAGCACCAGCGAGTCCTTGCCCGGCTTCAGGTCGGCCTCGATGGCGTAGTTGCCGTTGATGACGGCGGCGTCGACGTCGTTCAGGGCGCGGGGCACGGTTGCGGCCTCCAGCTCCTTGAACTCCAGCCCCTTCCTGTCCGTGATGTCGCTGAGCTTGGCGCTGGTGCCGACGCCGTCCTTGAGGGTGATCAGCCCGTTCTCGGCGAGCAGCTGGAGCGCGCGGCCCTCGTTGGTGGTGTCGTTGGGCACGGCGACCGTCTGGCCGGCCTTGATGTCCTTGACGTCCTTGACCTTGTCGGAGTACAGGCCGAGGGGCTCCAGGTGCACGTTGACGACCGGGACGATGTGCGTCTTCTGCTTCTTGTTGAAGTCGTCCAGGTACGGCTTGTGCTGGAAGAAGTTGGCGTCGACCTGGCCGTTCTCCGTGGCGGTGTTCGGCAGGACGTAGTCCGTGAATTCCTTGACCTCGAGCTTGAGGCCCGCCTTGTCCGCCAGGTTCTCCTTGACGAAGTTCAGGATGTCGGCGTGCGGCGTCGGGGACGCGGCGACGACGAGGGCCTTGGAGGTGTCGGCGTTGGCGCCGGTCTCGCCCTTGGCGGCCGGGTCGGAGTCCGTACCGCAGGCGCTGAGGCCGAAGGCGAGGGCGGCGGTGGCGGCGGCTGCAGCGGTGATCTTGATGTTCCTACGCACGAAGAGTGCCTCTTTCCGGTGGTGATGGTGGTGCGCCCGGACAAGGAGTTCGGGCTTCTTGGGGAGGAGAAGTCAGGAGGTGCGGCCCCGGCGGGCCAGCAGGCGTACGGCTCCGTCGCCGATCAGCTGGATCAGGGTCACGATGACGATCAGCAGCACGACGGTGATGAGCATGAACTGGTTGTCGAAGCGCTGGAATCCGTAGGTGACGGCCTTGGAGCCGAGCCCTTCGCCGCCGACCGCGCCGGCCATCGCGGAGTAGCCGATGAGCACGATGACGGTGGTGGTCACACCGGAGACGATGGAGGGCAGCGCCTGCGGGAGCAGTACCTTGCGGACGATCGTGGGGATGGATCCCCCCATCGACTGGACGGCTTCGACGAGCCCGTGGTCGACCTCGCGGATCGCCGTCTCGACGAGGCGCGCGAAGAACGGGATGGCGCCGACAGCGAGCGGCACGATCATCGCCGACGGGCCGATGAAGGTGCCGACGACCCAGGTGGTGAAGGGGATCAGGGCGATCAGCAGGATGATGAAGGGCAGCGAGCGGCCGATGTTCACGATCACGCCGATGACCTTGTTGACCACGGTGTTCTGGAGCAGCCCGCCCTTGTCGGTGAGGACCAGCAGAACGCCGAGCGGCAGTCCGCCGAGGACCGTGACGACCGCGGACCACAGCACCATGTAGAGCGTGTCGATGGTTCCCTGGGTGAGCAGTGGCTGCATTTCGGACCAGGTCACTTCGCCACCTCCTTGGTGAGCGGGGCGGGGGTCTGTGCGAGGACGGTGGTGGTGCCGACGGGGCCGCCGTCCACGATCTCGGCCTGGAGGCCCTGCTCGCGCAGGAAGCCGATCGGGACGACGTTCTCCTCGAACCGGCCGGGCAGTTCGATGCGCATCCGGCCGATCTGCCTGCCGCCGACGGTGTCCATCGCGGCGCCCAGGATCGAGATGTCGACGTTGTACGTCCGGGAGAGCTGCGAGATCAGGGGCCGGGCAGCCGCCTCGCCGTGGAAGGTGACGTCGACGACCGTGCAGTCGGGGCCGGAGGCCGTGCCCCCTACGGGGAAGAGCTCGTGGGCCAGCTCCGAGCCGGGCGTGGCCAGCAGTGTGCCGACGGTGCCCGACTCGACGATGCGGCCCTTCCTCATCAGCGCGGCCGAGTCGCAGATCGTCTTGACGACGTCCATCTCGTGCGTGATGAGCAGGACGGTGAGGCCGAGCTCCTGGTTGAGGTCGCGCAGCAGCTGCAGGATGGAGCGGGTGGTCTCGGGGTCGAGGGCGGAGGTCGCCTCGTCGGAGAGCAGCACCTTCGGGTCGCCGGCCAGGGCGCGGGCGATGCCGACACGCTGCTTCTGACCGCCGGAGAGCTGGCCCGGGTAGGCCTTCGCCTTGTCGGCGAGTCCGACGAGGTCGAGGAGCTCGCGTGCCTTGCGGGTGCGGGCCTGGCCGGAGACGCCGAGGATCTCCAGGGGCAGCTCGACGTTGCCGAGGACGGTGCGTGAGGCCAACAGGTTGAAGTGCTGGAAGACCATGCCGATACGGCTGCGTGCCTCGCGCAGTTCCTTGCCGGCCCGCTTGCCGCGGCCCGCGAGGGCGGTGAGGTCCTGGCCGGCGACGGTCACGGTGCCGGCGGTGGGGCGTTCCAGCAGGTTGACGCAGCGGATGAGGGAGGACTTTCCGGCGCCGCTCTGTCCGATGACGCCGTAGACCTCGCCTTCGCGGACATGGAGGTCCACGCCGTCCAGGGCCGTGACCTCACGGCCGCGTGACTGGTAGACCTTCGTGAGGCCCGAAGTGGTGATCACAGGGGGGTTCCGTCACTGTCGAGTGCACGGCGCGGTGTCCGCCGGGCACGGGGCATTCATCTGAAGAGACTGTTCTCGGTGGTCTCGTGGTCGACCGGTGGGAGTCTCGGCACGGCCAGGGCCCGTCGGTGGACGGGGCGCGGCATGCCCGGGCGTGCTCAATCCGTTGGCTACGGACGGCGCGGGCTCGGTCTCGCTTCGGGGCGCGAGACTCAGGCGGGGGCCCTCAGAAGGCGCGCATTCGACACATACAACGAGCACCGGGCGTGGTGATCGCCTCGGTCGCAGGGATGCGGTTGCTCGTCGTGGTCATGGGCCCCAGTAAAACAGACGTGACGTTCCGGAAGATCCAGCTGTCCGGATAGCGGACAGCCGTGGATGGTCGGTCCGCGCCACTCGGCCTCCGGCCCTGTCTCTCAGGAGCACCGCCCTGACCTGCAGCGATACGGGGTACGCATACCGCCTCCGCCGCACCCGGCAGGTACTCGGCACGCCCTTGCCGGGCGCGTGCTGTGGTCAAGGCCACGAAGTGCGGACGCCGGGCCGGTCCGGACTCCGGTGCCCGTCCGGGGGGCCGGGCCCGCACGCAGCGGGTCCTGGAGTCCGTAATACCCTCACTGCATGCTTGACGCCCTGACGGTCGCGGTCGCCGTGACCGCGCTCGCCCTCGCCGCCTGGTGCGGTTACGCCGCCTACCGGGACCAGCCCACGAAGGACTGGCACTTCATCGGGATGGCCGTCGTCTCCGTGCTGGCGCTGGCCCAGCTGCTGGTGGGGATCGTGCAGATGGCCCGGGGCGAGCGGCCCGACCAGGGCATGACGATCTTCATCGCCTATCTGATCGGCGCCTTCGCGGCCGTGCCTGCGGCGGGCTTCCTGTCGCTGAGCGAGCGGACCCGCTGGGGTTCGGTGACGGTTGCGGCGGGCGCGGTCGTGCTGGCCGTGCTCGAAGTACGGCTCTACGACATCTGGGGAAACTGACCGTGACCGACACCGACCGCACCGGCGAATCCGGCGTTCCCTCCGCACCCGCGGGCCCGAAGCCGCAGTTCGAGCTCGGCACCGGACCCGGGCGCGTACTGGTCTGGTTCTACGGGGTGTTCACCGTGGCCGCCGCGTCCCGCTCGATCGTCCAGATGATCCTGGACTTCGACAGGGCGCCGCTGGCCTACGTACTGTCCGCCGTCGCCGCCCTCGTATACGGCTTCATCACGTACTCGCTGGTGCGGGGCGGAGAAAAGGCGCGCAGGGCGGCGCTGGTGTGCTGCGCCGCCGAACTCGCGGGGGTGCTGGTCATCGGCACCTGGACCCTGGTGGAGCCGTCCGCGTTCCCCGATGCCACGGTGTGGTCGGACTTCGGCATGGGATACCTGTTCATCCCGGTGATCCTGCCGGTCACCGGGATGATCTGGCTGCGCCGCGCACGGAACGCATGACTGTCAGGCCTGCTGCGGTCCTTCAGGCACTGGCCGCGTAGGCCGGTGCGGAAGCGTCCTTCTCCAGCAGGATCAGACGGACGCCGTCCTCGCCGGTGGCGTTGCCCACCCTGGAGTAGCCGGCCTTGCTGTAGAGCCGCAGGTTCGCCTCGCTGCGCTCTCCGGTGTGCAGCCGGAAGCGCCTGGCCGAACGCGCGTCGGCCAGGCCCGATTCCGCGGCGCGCAGCAGGCGTGCGCCGAGGCCGTGCCCCTGGAGCCGGGGGTGGACGCAGAGTTTGCCGATGAGGCCGGTGCTGTCCCCGTCGGTGAAGCCGCGTACCGAACCGACGACTTCCTCACCGAGCCGGGCCACGAACACCAGGTCAGTGGCGACTTCGCCGCGTACCGATTCGAGGGTCTGGATGAGTGGGTCGATCCGGTAGTTGCCGTAGAGCTCCGCCTCCCTCTGGAAACAGAGGTACTGAAGCTTGAAGATCTGCTCGACGTCCTGTGCTGTCGCCGCCGAGATGGTCACGCTCGTGCCCATGTGTGCATGCCTCCCGCTCACCTGGTCCGCCGGTTGTCTACCGCTCCTATCCCCGCACTTCAGGAGCTACAACCTCCGCCGCGAGCATTCTGCGCAGACATCCAAGGCATCGGGAACGGATCGGGCCCAAGCTTCCCTGTGACATACCCAACTCCCCTGCGATTTCCCGGTAGGTCGGATCGTGGGGAGCGAGCATCGCGGCCAGCAGACGGGGGCACCGCCCGGGCAGCCGGTCCACTGCCGCACGCAGCAACCGGCGTTCGTCCGCCCCCAGGGCGAGGCGCTCCGGGCAGCCGCTCCAGTCTCCCGGGGGTTCGCCCGCGGTGTACGCACGCTCCCGCCGGGCTCTGCGGCGGGCCCGGCGCACCTCCGCCCGCACGGCGGCGCGGACCCAGCGGGCGGGATCCGCGGGTGCCCCCTGCCCTGCCGGCCGCTCCAGCAGCCGCAGCCACACGGCCTGTTCCAGGTCCGCCGGATCGACCTGGGCGGCCGGGGCCTCGGCCGTCGCCTCCGCGCGCACCAGCGGGAGCAGGGCCCGGACGACAGCGGCCGGTGCGAGCGGGCCCCGGCCCGCGGGAGCTTGGTCGAGAAGTGTCATGCCCCGTCAACGCTCCCCGTCCACAGCCGGTTGCCGTGCACGGGGAGCTCCACCCGACCGGGGCATCCCGGCCGGGCCGCTGACGGTGGTGGCTCAGTGGCCGGCGGCGTCCCCGGCGAAGTCGGCCGCCGCGAGCAGCGCGGTGTCCGGGTTGTCCGAGAAGACCCCGTCGATGCCGGCCGCGAAGTACGTGCGGAAGGCGCCGAAGGCGTCGCCGTACGCGTTGGGGTCCGTGCCGCGCCGGAAGTCCGCCGGCAGGAAGGAGTTCTCGTTGCGCATCGTGTACGGGTGCAGGATCAGGCCGCGCGCGTGCGCGTCCCGGACCAGGGTGGTCGGTGTGGTGAGCCGGCCCGCCGGGTCCTTGGGGATGACCAGGTCCAGCGTCGGGCCTATGCCCTGTGCGAAGGACGCGATCCACGTCAGCCCGGCGGGCTTCACGAGGTCGGCGACGGTGCGCGGGTCGCCCGCCTCGACGAGGTCCCAGGGCCGCTCCTTGGGTCCGGACAGCAGGACGACGCGCGGCGTGGCGACGAGCTTCGACAGCCGCTGCACGGAGGTCGGTTCGAAGGACTGCAGGATCAGCGGGGAGTGCGCGCGGTGCCGGTTGTGGCGGCGCAGCAGTCGGGCCAGCGGCTCCTCCAGGCCGAGCCCGAGGCTGCGGAAGTACGTGGGGTGCTTGGTCTCGACGTACAGCCAGACGGGCTTGTTGCGCCTGCGCCCTTCCTGGTCGGCCCAGCGCAGGACCTCCTCGAAGGTGGGGATCTCCCAGCGGCCGTCGTAGAGGGTGTTCTCCTGGCGGGTGCCGGGGATCCGCTCCTTGGCGCGCAGCGTCTTCAGCTCGGCGAGGGTGAAGTCTTCGGTGAACCAGCCGGTGAGGGAGACTCCGTCGACCGTCTTGGTGGTCCTGCGGCCCGCGAACCCGGGGTGGTCCGCGACGTCCGTCGTGCCGGTGATGTCGTTCTCGTGGCGGCAGACGAGTTGACCGTCCTTGGTCGGCACCAGGTCCTGCTCGACGATGTGCGCGCCCATGTCCAGGGCCAGCTGGTAGGAGCCGAGGGTGTGCTCGGGCCGGTAGCCGCTGGCGCCGCGGTGGCCGATGACGGTCGGCACGGGCAGGTCCCGGTACGAGCCGTGGCCGCCGCGCTGTGCGGCCCGGCCGTGCTCCGCCGCGTTCGCCGCACCGATCGGTCCGAGGGCGGCCGTACCGAGGACGGCCGCTCCCAGCAGTGTCCGCCGGCCGGGACCCTGCGCACGCTCTGTCATGAGTACTCCTCGCATGTGATGTCCGGCACCTGTCGAGCCGGGGTCTTCCGTGTGGATCAGGCCGGATCGGGCCGGGGTCCGGTGCCGTGGAACGCGGGGCGGAGGAGCTGCCCGAGGACGAGGAGGCGAGGTGAAAGGGCACGCGAGCCCGGCCCCATCCGTACGAGAGGCTCGAGTGGCTTGATCGTAGGCAGCTACGCCATCCGTGGGGCGGCACGTGGACGAACATGGCGGAAACACACGTCAACACTGCGTATCCACTCGGTGAACCCGATGTGCGATTCGGGGGTACCCGCGAGTATCGTCCTCACCTGCACAGACCCTCTTAATTTCCGACCCGGCCGGCCCGGCCACAACACCGGAGGATGCGTTGTCCCGACTCACGGTCATCAAGGCAGTGCTCGGACCGATCCTGCGCCTGATGTTCCGCCCCCAGGTGGAAGGCGCCACGAACATTCCGGGGACCGGGCCGGTGATTCTCGCGGGCAACCATCTGACGTTCATCGACTCGATGATCATGCCGATCTGCTGCGACCGGCCGGTGTTCTACATCGGCAAGGACGAGTACGTCACCGGCAAGGGCCTCAAGGGCCGTCTGATGGCCTGGTTCTTCACGGGCTGCGGAATGATCCCGGTCGACCGCGACGGGGGCCGTGGAGGCGTCGCCGCCCTCATGACGGGCCGCAGGGTGCTGGACGGGGGCAACGCCTTCGCCATCTACCCCGAGGGCACTCGCTCCCCCGACGGCCGGCTCTACCGCGGCCGTACGGGCATCGCGAGGCTGACGCTGATGACGGGTGCGCCGGTGGTGCCGTTCGCGATGATCGGCACGGACAAGCTGCAGCCGGGCGGCGCCGGGCTGCCCCGGCCGGGCAAGGTGACGGTCCGCTTCGGTGAGCCGATGGAGTTCTCGCGCTACGAGGGCATGGACCGCGACCGCTATGTGCTGCGGGCGGTGACGGACTCGGTGATGGCCGAGGTGATGCGGCTGTCCGGCCAGGAGTACGTCGACATGTACGCAACGAAGGCCAAGGCAGCCTGACGGCCAAGGCCGAGGCAGCCGGATCTGGCCGCGCCCGGCCTGAAAGGGCCCGTACCCCGGATGGCGGGGTACGGGCCCTTTCGTGTGTCCGCCGCTCGGGTGGACCCTGCGTCCGCCGCGAGGGACGTCAGTCCTCCACGATGCCTTCCTCCAGTTTCTGGCCGCGCAGCAGGTACCACGCGGCGACGGCGGTCGCCAGCAGCACCACGGCGCCGACGGCGGCGGCGACCCTCAGCCCGTTGACGAACGCCTCCTGCGCGGCCCAGACCAGCGCGTCCGCCTGCTGGGCCGGCAGGGTCTCCGCCGATTCCACGGCACCGCCGAGAGATTCGTGGGCCGCCTCCGAGGTGGCCGCCGGGACTCCCTCCGGGGTGCCGAAGCCCTGGTAGACGCTGGTGACGATGGAGCCGAGCAGCGCGATGCCGAGGGCCGCGCCGAGCTCGTACGCCGTCTCGGAGACGGCGGACGCCGAGCCGGCGTGCTCCTTGGGGACGCTGCCGAGGATCACGTCGGCGGTGACGGTGAACGAGAATCCGGCGCCGACGCCCACCACCAGGAGCACGGCTCCGAGCAGCGGGTACGCGGTCTCCTTGTGGATGAGGGTGACCACCGCGAGCGCCAGCCCGATCGCTCCCAGCCCGCCCGTGACAACGGAACGCACCGAGAAACGTCTGGCCGCCCTGCCCGCGAGCAGCCCCGCGGTCACCGCGCCGATCGCCGCGGGCAGTTCGGCGAGGCCGGCCTCCAGTGGGCTGCGCCCCTGGACCAGCTGCAGGAACTGCGAGAGGAAGAAGACCAGGCCGGACAGGCCGAGGATGGTCAGCAGGTCGGCGAGGACCGCGCCCGAGAAGCCCCGGTGGTGGAAGAGCCGCATGTCCAGCAGGGGTGACGGGAGCCGGAACTGCCGTCGTACGAACCAGAGGAGCGCGAGCCCGCCGCCGACGGCCGAGAGGACGACGGCCCAGCTGATCCCGTGCGCCGCCAGTTCCTTGACGGCGTACACGACGCCGACCATGCCGACGAGGGAGAGCCCCACGCTGGGCAGGTCCCAGGGTCCCGGCTCGGGGTTCTTCGACTCCGGGATCATCTTGATGCCCACGGCCACGAGGACCGCCATGACCGGCAGGTTGATCAGGAAGACCGAGCCCCACCAGAAGTGTTCGAGCAGCACACCACCGATGACCGGGCCGACCGCCGCGCCCGCGGACGCCATGGCACCCCAGATGCCGATGGCGAAGCTTCGCTCGCGCGGGTCGTGGAAGAGGTTCCGGATCAGGGCGAGCGTGGACGGCATCAGGGTGGCGCCGGCGACACCCAGGAGCGCGCGGGCCAGGATCATCATCTCGGGACTGTTCGCATAGGCGTTGAGCACGGAGACCGCACCGAACGCCGTGGCCCCGGTCAGCAGGAGCTTCTTGCGGCCGATGCGGTCACCGAGGCTGCCCATGGAGACGAGAAGGCCGGCGATGACGAAGGAGTAGATGTCACCGATCCAGAGCAGCTGCGTCCCGGTCGGTTCGAGGTCCTCGGTGAGGAACGGGGTGGCGAGGCCGAGGACGGTGGCGTCGACGGCCACCAGCAGGACGGCCAGGACGAGGACCGACAGGGCGATCCACCGCCCCGGGTGGTACCGGTCGTCCGAGGTGCCGGGGCGGTACGGGGTGCTACTCATTTCTCCACGCTCCGGCGTGCTCCGCCGAGCAGCAACTCGACGATCATGTACTGGAAGTCCTGTCCGGCGACCCGCCCGGCCTGTACGGCCCATGCGCCGGTACCGATGAGCCCGTACAGGGCCTCGGTCAGCCAGGCCGGTGTGAGGTCGATCCGGAATTCGCCGCGCTCCTGGCCGCGCCGGAAGAAGGCGGAGACCCGTGCGTCGAGCCGGTTCCAGCCCTCGTTCACCTGATCGCCTTCGAAGAGCTGGTTCTCGTGGACGAGGAAGGACAGCAGCCCGGCAGCGGGCTCGACGGCGGCGACGAGGCGCCGCAGGCCTTCCTCGGCGGTACCCTCGTCGAGCTCCGCGGCGTCCAGTGCGGCCTCGAATTCCTGGATACCGAGGTTCTCCAACGCCCTGACCAGCGCGTCCCGACCGGCGAAGTGGCGGTGCAGGGTGGCGCGGCCGATGCCCGCGGCCTTGGCGACCTCGTCCATGGTGGCAGTTGATCTACGGGTCAGCAGTGCGGCGGCGCTGCGCAGCACCTGCTCACGGTCGAGAGTCATGAGACGACACTAACCCGTATGAGACATGAATGTCTCACAGCAAGGTCGAGCCGTGTCGCAGCCCCGCATCGTTGCGGGCATCATGAAGAACTTCTCGATCCGCGGCCGCATCCGCAGGCCGACGGGAGATCCCCTGGGCCGAGGCACCGTCGTACCCTGTACACCGCGGATTCGCGAAGAGGTCGTCGGTCCGGAGCGGACGGACGGGGGGAAAGAGGAGTACCCACTCCTTTCCACTCTCAACATATAGCGCACAGGGGGCCTTGCGGCAAGGCCCCCGTCATGCCGCAGAATCATCCGCCGAAGCCAGTACCTGCGGAAATGGGGGAGCCACGACGTGCGCGTGCTGTCGTCGGCGGACGGATCGGGCGGGGATGCCGAACCGCTGATGGGACTCGCGGTGACGGCCACTCGCTCCGGTGCTCCTCCGGCGGTGGTACCCCGTCCGTACTGGGCCGGACGGGTGGCCGACGAAGGGCACTCGATGTGCGCGTAGGCCGCGCGGGAACGGCGGCCCAGAACCCAGGAAGCCAAGAAGCCAAGAAGTCCAGAAGCCTGGAAGCCCGGAGCGCCAGACCTCGACACCCCGGTGGCCGTTGCCCGCCACGGCCACCAGATTCTTCACGCCGGTCCAGGCACCTTGCTGCGCGCAATGGTTGCAAGCGACCTCAGATCGGAGCCAAACGCCGTGAACCCGCTGACCACCAGCGCATTCGACCTTCCCGACCGCCTCTCCCCCAAGGCCGACCCGGCACTGATCGGCGGCGACGAGCAGCACTTCGCCGCCATCGCGGAGTGCCTCGAGCAGTCGATCGCGGAACTGTCCGACCGTCTCGCCGCCGAACGAAGGACTCCCGGCGGCCTCGGCCGGCAGGCCATGGACCGGGACAGCGAGATCCACCGGCTGACCGCCCGTCTGCGCACACTGCGTCGCTTCGGCAGGGACCTGTGCCTCGGGCACATCGTCGGTGCGGACGCCTCCGAGCCGGTGTACATCGGCCGCCTCGGCCTGACGGACAGCTCGGGTCGCCGACTGCTGCTCGACTGGCGCTCCCCCGCGGCCGAACCGTTCTTCGGGGCCACCCACGGCAACCCGATGGGTCTGGCGAGCCGCCGCAGGTACCGCTGGACGAGCGGCCGCATCAGCGACTACTGGGACGAGGTGTTCACCCCGGACGGCTTCGCCGGGCACGCCGCGCTCGACGACCAGTCCGCGTTCATCGCGGGCCTCGGCAGCAACCGGTCGCCGCGGATGCGGGATGTGCTCGGCACCATCCAGGCCGACCAGGACGCCATCATCCGCGCGGGATCGCGTGGCGCCCTCGTCGTCGACGGAGGTCCGGGTACGGGGAAGACCGTCGTCGCCCTTCACCGGTCCGCCTACCTCCTCTACTCCGACCCCCGCCTCGGTCACCGCCGGGGCGGCGTCCTGTTCGTCGGTCCGCACCAGCCCTACCTCGGCTACGTCGCCGACGTCCTGCCCAGCCTCGGGGAGGAGGGCGTGCAGACCTGCACCCTGCGGGATCTGGTCACCGAAGGAGCAGCGGCGGCCGTGGAGACCGACCCGGACGTGGCCCGCCTGAAGTCGTCAGCGAGCCTCGTGAAGGCGGTGGAGACGGCCGTCAGCTTCTACGAGGAGCCGCCGGCCGAGGGGATGACGGTCACGACCCAGTGGTCCGACATCCGGCTGACCGCCGCCGACTGGGCCGTGGCGTTCGAAGCGGCAGGACCCGGTGCCCCGCACAACGAGGCGCGCGACCAGGTCTGGGAGGAACTGCTCACGATCCTGGTGGACAAGTACGACGGCGACGGCTCGGAGTACCTGCTGCGCAGGTCGCTGCTGCGGAACAGGGAACTGCTCACGGCCTTCGACCGGGCGTGGCCGCTGCTCGAAGCGGCCGACCTCGTCGGAGACCTGTGGTCCGTACCCGCCTACTTGCGCAAGTGCGCTCCCTGGCTCGGCCCCGATGACGTGAAGCAGTTGCAGCGCAGGGACGCCCAGGCCTGGACCGTGTCCGACCTGCCGATCCTGGACGCGGCCCGGCAGCGGGTCGGCGACCCCGAGGCGGCGCGGCGCAGGCGGCGGAACGAGGCCGCTGTCGCCGACGAACGCGAGCGCAGGGCCGAGTCCATCACCAGCCTGCTGCAGAACATGGTGATCGACGAGAGCGAGGGCGCGCTGGGGATGCTGCAAGGCCGGGACCTGCAGGACTCACTGATCGACGCGAGCGCGCTGCCGGGCACCGAACCGGACCTGCTCGCCGGCCCGTTCGCCCACGTCGTCGTGGACGAGGCTCAGGAACTGACCGACGCGGAGTGGCAGATGCTGCTGCTCCGGTGCCCGTCCCGCAGTTTCACCATCGTCGGGGACCGCGCCCAGGCCAGGCACGGGTTCACGGAGTCGTGGCAGGAACGGCTCGAGCGGGTCGGGCTCGACCGGATCAACCTGGCGTCCCTGAGCATCAACTACCGGACGCCGGAGCAGATCATGGCAGAGGCCGAGCCCGTCATCCGGGCCGTGCTCCCGGACGCCAACGTTCCGGTCTCCATCCGGAGCAGCGACGTCCCCGTCGTCCACGGATCCGCTTCGGAGCTGAGGCCGGTCCTCGACACCTGGCTCGCCGAGCACGCCGAAGGGATCGCCTGCGTCATCGGCGATCCGGCATTCCGCTCGACGTCCCGGGTCCGGTCGTTGACCCCGGAGCTGTCGAAGGGGCTCGAGTTCGACCTGGTCGTCCTCGTCGACCCGGAGGAGTTCGGCAAGGGCGTCGAAGGAGCGGTCGACCGCTATGTCGCCATGACCCGGGCGACCCAGCAGCTCGTCATCCTCACGAGCTCCTGACGCCGCCCCGCCTGACGGACGGTGGGCAGCGGGCAGACGTGCGCTCCACCCGTACTGCCGGCGGTTCCCGCCGCCGGCGGTGCGGGCCCGTGCGACCGGGCGGACGGTCCCCGAACGGATTGTCACTGGGTACACCTAGAGTCTCTCCCACTCGTCACGGTGCGTTGCCGTCGACGGGTCTCATCAGTGTGCCGCCAGGGCGGCGGCGTCCGGAACGACGGGGAGAACAGCGCATGGGGTGGGTACCGGCAGGCGACTACGAAGTCGCCCTGGAGGCAGGCAAGGTGGTCTGCCGCAACGGAAAGGGCCGACCGCTGAAGTCCGTCCCGGCCAAACTGAAGGACGACCCCGCGGTCGTGGGACTCCGGCAGTTGACCGAGTGGCTGGAGCGGCACGAGCGCAGGTGCCTGACCGACGTCGAGCAGTGGATGGTGCGTTCGCTACCCGTCCCCACGGCCGTCCTCGCACAGGTCTGGCCCGACCCGGCGTGGCAGGCGGCCCTGCGGGACGTGGTGGTGACCGGCGCGGACGGCGGGGTCGCCGGTTTCCTGCGCGATGTCGACCCCGCGCGCGGTCTGGGCCTCGTCGACCTGGACGGCGACACGGTCCGCATCACCCCGGACGTCGTCAGAGTGCCTCACCCCGTCCTGCTCGACGACCTCGACGAGCTGCGGGAGTTCGCGGTCGAGCTGGGGGTGCGGCAGAACGTGGAGCAGTTGTTCCGCGAGGTGTGGCGCCGCCCGCCGGACCTCGCCCCGGACACGGCCTCCGTCGACACCTACGCCGGCGGCGTGTTCAAGGAACTGCGGTTCCTGCACGGCCGCGTCACCCAGCTCGGGTACCGGTCGCGCGGTGGGTACGCGGTCTGCCCGGTCGTCGAGGACGGCGTCACCGCCGAGGCCCGCATCTGGATCGGCGAGCACGACGGATACGACGAGTACGGCACCGAGACGGGCTCCCTGGGCTGGACCGACCCCGCGGGGCGGGCCTTGACGGCCGCCGAGGTCGGACCTGTCACGTGGTCCGAGGGCATGCGCATGGCGGCGGCGCTCTACGCCGGTCGCGACGTGGAGAACGAGGAGCGGGCGGCATGAGCACCACCACGACGGACACCGACGTGAACACGACGGCAGCGGACACGGCAGCACCGGGCGCGGCGTCCCTCCCCGCCCAGGCGCGGGGCAAAAGCGCCTCCACCCCCGCCGCCGAGGCCCGCGCGGCGGCCCTGCTGGACGCGGGCGCGGTCCTCCCCGCCGGTACCACCGACCGGGACGACGCCGACACGCTGACCGCCCGCACCTACACGCACACCGCCCTCGGCGACCGCACCGTGGTCCGGCTCGTGCCCGGCACGCTCGGCGAAGCCGAGGACCTGGCCCTGGAGTTCCTCGGACTCGCACGGACCGCCGAGGCCCCCGTCGTGGGCCAGGTGCGCCGCGAGACGCTGGGCTTCCCGGCCTGGGCCCTGGTCAACGACCCGGCCAACGGGCACCACGCTCTGGCCCTGGTCAAGGACATCGAGCGGCTGGGCCGGCAGGCCAAGTCCCGCGCCGGAGCGGCCAAGGAGGGCTTCGACGAGCTCGGCACCCGGCTCGGCCGGGCCGTGCCCCACTTCCTCCCCACCTATTACGAGCAGGTGGCGCGCCTGTTCCTCGATGCGGAGAACACCGGCTACGCCGCCTCCTTCTTCGGCAAGGCCCGCGAGGCCGAGCGGGTGCACGGACTGGTCGTGGACGAGGACCGGCAGCGGGCCGTCTTCCTGGAGTTCGCCTTCGCCGGCGCCCTGACCGTCAAGGCGCTGCGGCAGTACGTGCGGGACCTGGTGGCCCGGCTCGCACCGCTGGACGCCTGGGCACAGTTCCGTCGTCTGCTGGTCGAGCGCTGTGCCGCCGGCATGCCCCCGTATGCGGCGCTGCCGCAGGACGTGCGCGCGTTGGTCAAGGCCACCGGGCTGGACCGCGAGGCCGCCGAACGCGACCTTGTGGCCGATCTGCTCGAATCCCCGGGAGTCGTCCGCGCCCCCGCCTCGTTCTGGGCGGCCTACCGCTCCGCGCTCGTCACTCTCGCCCGACAGGATTCGGCCGTGCGCGTCCGGCTCCTCGGCTTCTTCCCGGAGACCTTCGGCGAGAGCGGCCGGGGGACGGACGGCGAACGCGACTGGCTCGCACTGCTGGCCGAATCCGGTGCCGAGGACCTGCTGACCGCTTTCCCGGACACCTCCGGCTCCGCCGCTCCCGGTGACCCGTCCGTCTCCCCCGCGGACTGGCTCGCCCGCTGGGAGGCGCACCGCCGGCGTAACCAGGCCTCCCCGGGCCGCAGCCCGCAGACCCTCGACCTGGCCGCGCGGATGGCGGACCGGCTGCGCGCCGACGGGCGCCCCGTCGAGGTGTTCCAGGGCCGCTGGGTGCGCACCGCCGACCTGGACCTCCTCGACCTCCTGCTGTCCTCCGGCGTTCCCGTCGCCGAACCGGACGACCAGGACACGAGCAGCGCGAAGCGCCCTGGCGTCGCGCTCGGCCAGTGGCTCACCGACACCGCGCCCGGAGCGCGGGATCTCACCGCCATCGGCGGACGGCCGGTCTTCCGCGCCCTGCTGAGCCGGACCGTCAGCAAGCTCGGCGGCGGACGCGGCCAGCAGCTGAGCGATACCGGCATGGCGAAGATGGCAGCGCATCCGGTGCTCTCCGGGGTCCTGCGGGAATGGCTGACCGCCTGTGCCGAGGAGTACACGGCCGCACAAGGGCTCCCGGGGCTGAACGCCGCCTACAACAAGCTGTCGGCGTACCGCGCCGTGGTCACCGAGGTCGCCCCGGAAGCGGTGCGGCTCCTCGAGGGCCACGATGTGGTCCCCCTGCTCGCCTCGACCCTGCGCACCGGCATCCTCGACGAACTTGGCTGGACCGCACTGGACGAGACGTACGCCGAACTGGCCGCGGAGGCCGCCGACTCGCGTCAGCGGCGCAACCGGTCGGAGGGTGTCGGCGTCACCGGCGCCTGGCCCGCGCTGATCCTGAACACCTTCGAACGGGCCGTCGTCGTCGGCCCGGAAGGCATCCTCCTGCGGCACACCCTGCGGCTGCCCGCCAGCGTCGACCAGTGGCGGACGCCTGCCTTCCGTTACGTCGACGGCGAATTGCTGGTCACCTGGTGGGAGGACGGCAAGCAGCGCGGCTACTGGTCGCACCGCCCCGCCGAGGTTTTCTCCGTCGGCGGCGAGCAGGTCCCCCGCTGGGGCAGCTCCGGCCCTTCGGACGAGGTCTGCCTGCCGCTGCCCGGCGGCGGCCGCGCCACCGGCGGCAAGGCCCTGCACGCCGGCGACACCTCCCTCCCGCCGCAGCGCGCCGTACTCTCCGACGGGACGGGTCACTGGCGCGAAGGCCACCAGGGCACGCAGCGGGTGTGGCTGGAGTACGACCCGGTCAGTGGCACGCACGGCCGCGCCTCCCTGCCCGCCTTCCTCCGTTCCGGGGTGCGGGACGGCACCCGGCTGCTCACCGAGCACTGCCAGGTGCTGCCTCTCCAGCCCGGCCTGGAGACCACCCCGTTCGGCACGGACGGCACGGTCCTCGGCCGCTGGGTCCGCCGCACGGTCGCCGAACCCGGCACGCCTGCCCCCGCGGACGGGCACCATGTCGTCGCGGGCACCCCCGACGGCCACACGGTGACCCTGCCGCACCCGCTGTCCGACGGCCGGTCCCCGGTACCGCTCGGTGCTCTCACCCTCCCCGGCGGATCACGCCCCGTCATGGCCCTCGCCGACCGGCGCGTCCAGGCCCACCCGGCGGACACGGACGGCACCGGCGGAAGGCTGTGGTCCGTCGCCCCCGGCTCCTCCGGCGGAAACGACGCCGCGGGCACCCCCTACGTCCCTCCCGTCACCTACTGGCACGCCCTGCGACCGAGGGACGAGCAGGGCTCCACCACGCTGCGGAACCTGACGGACTCCCGGGCGGAGGAGCTCTTCGCGGAGGTCGCCACCGCGGTCGCCCAGCACCTGGAGGCGTTCCGGGCCGCCGAGGAGTACACCGGGCCCTCCTCGCGCGAGCTGAGCCAGGAAGCCGTCGCCAAGGTGCTGCCCGAGGTGTCCGACGTCCGGCTCCTCGCGGGCGTCACCGCGCTCGTCCGGACCGCGGTGGACCGCGCCGTCGACGCCGCCCGGTACCTGGAACCACCCAAGGCCGTGGAGCCGGCCACTCCCGTGGACGCCGCGCGCACCCAGGGCATGTTCTTCGATCACGCGCCCGAGCACGGCGACGACGTGACCCTGCAGAACGCCACCGTCTGGGGCTCGGAGCGCATGAACGCCGGTTGGTGGGGAAGGGGGAGCCGATGGACCGCGATCCGGCAGATCCTCGCCGTCAACCACGTCCTCGGCGGTAAGCCGGCGTTCGGCCCGCCCGTGTACTCCAAGGTCCCGTCCACCCCCGTGGACGGCTGGCAGCGGGACGAGTACACCGTTCCCGGGCATTCCCCGGACTGGACCTCCCTGCTCGACAAGCTGCCCGAACTGGCTTACCGGGCCGCCTCGGCGACCACCTCGCCCGAGCACCGCGCCGGCCTCGTGGTCCTGCTCGACACTCTCGGTCAGGGCCCGCTGGCGGACCCGGCGGGCACGGTCCGGCAGGTGGAACTCATCGAGCCGTACGTCGGCGGGACACCCGGGCAGGGGCGGCAGCACGACGCCGTGCACCGCCTCGGCCACGTGCTACGCAAGGGCGCCCGCACCGTCGTGGTCATCGCCGAGCGCGGCCGCAACGCCCGGAACGACGCGGCACGCTGGCTGGCCCTGGACCACGACCCCACCGGTGCCTTCGGCCCCGTCCCCGGCTTCACCCTGGACCACGAGCACGTCCACCGGCAGGGCATCGCCCTCGACCGGCTCACCCGGCTCACCGCCCTGGTACGGGAGCATGGCCCGGCACCCTGGCATCCCGAGGCCGCCGAGGCCTTCCACACGGCCACCGGGATCGGTCCCCTCCAGTCCGCCGCCCTCGTGTCGGCCGCCGTCGACGAGCCGGGCGCCGAGGCGCTCGCGCTGCTCGGAGCGAAGACCCGTGCCTTCGAGGCCGCCCAGGCCAGGGTGAACGCCCTGCCCCGCGCCGACCGCCAGGCCCTGCTCCACGCGCTGCTGCCCGCCGACCCGGCCGAGCTGTGGTCCACGGGCCCGGACGTCCGGGCCGCCGCCCACGTCTGGCAGGCCCGCCTCGCCTCCCTCGTCCGCGTCCCCGAGGAACTGGACCTCGATCTGTCGGGCACCACCTCCCGCGCCGTCGACCTGATCCTCAACTCGGACTCCCGGACATGGCTGGGCCAGGGCTCCCCCGTCGAGGACGGCACGGGCCGGGCCGGCCTGCGCCGGGTGAGTGCGTACGGCTCGCTCTCCTCCGCCCTGACCGCGCTGCGGACCCTCGCCTACACGCTGCCGTACGGACACCCTCTGCGGGCGCACCTCCCCGTCGGGCTCGCGGCCCTGCGCCGTACCCTCGCCGACCCGGACCTGGTGCTGGAGCTCGGGCTGGACTGGACCGAGGCGGGCGACTCCATCGGCTCCGTCGTCCGGGCCGCCCACCAGCTTCCCGAGTCCGGCGGTGCGGGGCCCGACGGCCTGGTCCGGGTCGGTGCGGCGCTGCTCCTCGCAGCCGGCCACGGCAGCCAGGAGAAGCTACTGATCCGCCCGGCCTTCCTGGAAGGCCCCGAGGACCCGGCGTTCGGCCTGGTCGAGGGCATCGTCGCGCCGTACCGGGTGGGTGAACTCCTCGCCCTGCGCGCCCTGCTGAGCAAGGAGACCGACGCCCTGGTCTCGGCGGGCGCCCCCGACGGCACCCCGCACCACCCGGCCCAGGACCCGACGCGCGCGGTGCCGGACCTGGTGGCCGAGGCCGCCGCGGCCCTCGGGCTGAGCGCCGACGCCGCCGGCGTGTACCTGATGCTGCTCGCCCTGCCCGACCCGACGGACCGCAACTGCGCCCGCTGGAGCGAGTGGAAGCCCGCACGGATCAAGAAGGCCCGGGCGGAGCTCGCCGCCACCGACCTCGTGGTGGAGGCCAAGCGCTCCCGTGCCGGCCGCACCCTGTTCCTCCCCTGCGGCTGGCTCGAACGCGGCACCCCAGGCCTGCCGCTGGAGACCTGGAAGGAACAGCTGTACCCCGTGGCAGGGTCCGCCCGGACCCTGCCGGGCATCCCCGTGCCCGAGCTGTTCGCCGCAGCCTGGGCACGGGTCAGGGGCGGCGACGCCCCCGCCTTCGAAGAACTGGACACCCGCGCACCCCGGAAGGGCCGCCGCCGATGACGAGCGACATCACGACCACAAACGGGAGCACCGCCACGGGCGGCGTCCCGGCACCGCGCCCCGTCGGCGCCTCCGGCCTGGAGAACCGCCAGGTCACCTTGCCCGAGGACCGGTACGCCACCGAGCTGGCCTTCCTCGCCGCCCACGACTCGGGGCTGCGTCCGCCCGGCTGGCTGCTCACCCCGCGCGCCGTCGTCACCTTCGTGATGGGCAGCGCGGGCGAGGCTCTCGGCCTGCCGAAGTCCGCGCGGGCCGGCGAGGGGGTGCCGCACCGCCTGGTGATCGAGCAGAAGTTCGTCGGCGAACGCGCTTTGGTCGAACGGTGCGTGGTCACCCTTGCCGGGGAGCGCGGACTGCTGCTGGTGGGCGAACCCGGCACCGCCAAGTCCATGCTCTCCGAGCTGCTGTCGGCGGCCGTCTGCGGGACCAGCGCGCTCACCGTCCAGGGCACCGCGGGCACCACCGAGGACCAGCTCAAGTACGGCTGGAACTACGCGCTGCTGCTTGCCCAGGGCCCCACCGAGCAGGCCCTGGTGCCCTCCCCGGTACTCACCGCCATGACCCGGGGCGCCGTCGCCCGTGTCGAGGAGGTGACCCGTTGCCTGCCCGAGGTCCAGGACGCGCTCGTGTCACTGCTCTCCGAACGGCGGATCTCCGTGCCCGAACTCGCGGGCGGCGAGGGTGCCCAGGTGCACGCGGCTCCCGGGTTCACCCTCATCGCCACCGCCAACCTGCGGGACAGGGGCGTCTCGGAGATGTCCGCGGCGCTGAAGCGGCGCTTCAACTTCGAGACCGTCGGCCCGATCGGGGACGTGGACGCCGAGACGGCGCTCGTCAGGCGCCAGTCGCGCGCGGCCGTCGAACGGTCGGGCGCCTCCTACCAGGTGGACGACGCCGTCCTCGAAGCCCTCGTCACCGCTTTTCGAGATTTGCGCGAGGGCCGTTCCGTGGAGGGCTGGGAGGTCGAGCGTCCCTCCACGGTGATGAGCACGGCGGAAGCGGTCTCCGTCGCGGGATCCCTGGGCCTGGCCACCGCCTACTTCCCCGGCGACCGGGACGTGCTCTCCCTCCTGCCCGGCCATCTGCTCGGCGTCGTGCGCAAGGACGACCCCGCCGACGCGGCACGGCTGCTGGGGTACTGGGACGGGCCCGTGCGCCGGCGTGCGGAGCAGGGGTCGGCCACCTGGCGTGCCCTGTGGGAGCTTCGCGCGGTGCTGGAGAGCTGACGGATGAGCCAGTCGACCACCCCGGACACGCGGACCACGACCGAGGCGCCGCCCACCGCCGCCTCGGTGCCCCGGGCCACCGCCGAGACGCCGACCCCCCCGAACACGCGGACCACCACCTCGGTGCCGACCACCCCGAACACGCAGCCCGGCACCGAGGTGTCGCACGCCGGTGCACCGCGGGGCCCGGCGGCCGGGCCCACCACCCCGGAGGCCGCGGTGGCAGCCCTCGCCGCGGCCGGGCCCGGGCTGCCCTTCCTGATCGGGGTGCGCCACCACGCGCCCTCGCTCGCGGCCGCCCTCCCCGCTCTCCTGGACGAGGCGGCCCCCGACATCCTCCTCGTCGAACTGCCCGCCGAGTTCCAGCCCTGGCTGGGCTGGCTCGCCCACGAGGAGACCGAGGCTCCGGTGGCGCTGGCCGCCGTGCCTGCCGACGTGGCGGGAGCGGCGGGCGAACGAGGGCCTGCCTTCTATCCGTTCGCGGACTTCTCTCCCGAACTGGTCGCCCTGCGCTGGGCGGCACGGAACGGGGTCCCGGCCGTGGCCTGCGATCTGCCGCTGGCCGACCGGGCCTGGGCGCGGGGCGGGCCGGGCACCCCCGCTCCCGCACCCTTCCCGGGCGCCGCTTCCGCACCTGTGCGGGGGGAGGGACTCGGGCTGTCCGACGCCCTCCGGTCACGGCTCACCGGCCGCGACGGCGACGACCTGTGGGACCGGCTGGTGGAGGCCCCCGCACCCGGATCGACACCCGAGTCACTCCGCCGTGCCGCCCTCCTCACCGGCTGGGCGCTGCGGTACGAGACCGAGGCGCGGGGTGGCGTGGACGGCACGGACCTGGTGCGCGAGGCCTGTATGCGCGGACATGTCGCCGAGGCCCTGGCGAACGGGCGGCGGCCCGCCGTGGTGGTGGGAGCCTTCCACACCCCGGCGCTGCTGCCGTCCGCTCCCGGGGCCGTCGGGGCACCTGCCCCGCGCAACCGGGACGCATCGGAGGTCCCGCGCGAGCCGGAAGCATTCGAGGTCTTGCGCGACCCGGACGCATCCGCCGCCCCGGCTGGCCCGGGCGCGGGAGGCCGCGTGACCGCCGCTGCCTCGACGGAGTCGTGCACGGTCTCCCTGATCCCGTACACGTACCCACTCCTGGACTCACGGTCCGGGTACCCGGCCGGCATCCGGGACCCGGAGTGGCAGCACATCGTCCTGGACGCGGCCGGGCACCCGGCCGCGCTCCACGAGGCACTGATCCGCACCGCGGTCCGTATCTGCGCGGCCCTGCGCGAACAGGGCCATCCTTACGGCCCGGCGGACGGCCGGGAGGTCGTCCGGGTCGCCGGGGACCTGGCGCGCCTGCGCGGGCTGCCCGCCCCCGGTCGCGGCGAACTCCTCGAGGCCGTGCAGACGGTGCTCGGGCGCGGTGAGACCTACGGCACGGGCCGCGCCGTCGCCCAGGCCCTCGAACGTGTACTCGTCGGAGCCCGCACCGGACGGCCCGCCCCCACCGCTCCGCGCAGCGGCCTGGGCCCGGCCACGGAGGCCGAGACCGCGGCGCTCTCGCTCCCCGGCCCGGGGGACGCGCACGAGAGGACACCGCGCGACCTCCGGCTCGATCCGGCCCGCTCCACACTCGACGGGCGGCGCGAACTGCTGCTGCGCAGGCTGACGGCGTGCGGCATCCCGTACGCGCAGGAACAAGGGGTGACGGGTGCTGCCGGCTCGGAAGGACTGACGACCCGCTGGCAGGTGCGGTGGACGCCGGCGACGGCCGCGATGCTCACCGCGGCCGGGGCCCGCGGTGTCACTCCGGCCCAGGCGGCCGAGGGGGTGCTGCGGCAGCGGCACGCGGCCGAGCGCGCGGAAGGCGGCCCCACGGCCGCCCAGGTCGTGCGGGGTCTCACCGAGGCCGCCGAGTGCGGACTCCCCGCCCTGGCCGACGAACGGCTCACCGAGCTGGCGGCCGTGCTCCCCTCCAGCGGCACCCTTCCCGAGATCCTCACCGGGCTCGACCTCCTGGAACGCATCGGCGCGGGCCACCTGCCCGGCCTGGCCGCCCCCGACGACCCGTCGGCTTCCGAGGCAACCGAAGGCCCGGACGCCACCGCCTCCCTCACCGCCACCGCTTCCGCCCGTGCCGCCCGCATCGCGCACGCAGCGGAAATCCTGACCTCGGCGGCGGTCCGTCAGGTCGACGGCCTGACCGGATCCGAGGAACCCGAGGACGCCCGCGCCCTGCTCGAACTGGCCCAGCGCGCCGACCGGCTGGGCGGCATCCGGCTCACCGACGCCCTCGTCCGGCTGGCCGCCGAGGGCACCCCGCTGATCGCCGCGGCCGCCGGGGCCGTCCGGGTGCTCACGGGCCACGAGGACGCCGAGGCCTTCGGGACGCGCGTCGCCTCCTGGGTGGACGGAGCTGTGGACGGGGCTTCCCGGGCCGCGCTCACCGCCCGCCTCACCGGCGTCCTGACGGCGGCGGGCCCGCTCCTGACCGTCGCAGCCGGCGCCCTGGACCCGCTGCTGCACCGTGTGGTCGAGCTGGACGACGCTGCGTTCCTGACCCGGCTGCCCGCCCTGCGCGGCGGGTTCGACACCCTCAGCCCGGCCGCCCGGGACCGGCTGCTGGACACCGTCGAGGAAAGGCTCGGCGAACGCGTGGACGGCCTCGACGCCGACGACCCCGCCGCGCTGGCGGCCCGCGCGGCCGCCGACCTCGCGGCCCGCGAGCTGCTGACCGGCCTCGGCCTGCCCGTACCGTCCCCCGCCCACGACGACCGGTTCCCGCCGCAGCCGGACAGCCTCACCGCACTCCCGCCGCCCGCCACCCCTACGTCCTTCACCGATACACCCCCCACCGGGGCGGGCACGCCCGCCGTCCCCGTGCCGGCGCAACCCCGCCTCACCGGAGCCGCCCCCGCGCGGACTCTCGCGCCCACCGACCGGTGGCGGCTCGTACTCGGCCGACGTCCCGATCGACTGCCGTCCGGTGCCGCCCGGCTGGCGACCGCTCTGGACGAGCTGTACGGCGAGGGACGTGGCGAGGGATCACGCGGAGGTATGCCCGGTCCCGGTCAGGGGGGCGGCCGGCGCGGCGGCCGCGAGGCATCGTTTCCCGGCGTCCGCGAGTGGTCCGAGGAACTGGCCGCGCTGTTCGGCCCGGGCATCCGCGAGGAGGTCCTCGCCGCCGCTGCCGCGACCGGCCGGCCGGACGTCCTCGCCGAGATCGACCCGGCGGCCGCCACGCCCTCCGTGGAACTCCTCCGTACGGTCCTGCGGTACGCCGGCGGCCTCCCGGAGGCGCGTCTGGCGGCGCTCCGGCCCCTGGTCCGCCGCCTGGTCGAGGAACTGACCCGGCAGCTCGCCACCCGGTTGCGGCCCGCCCTCACCGGCACCATGCTGGCCCGGCCCACCCGCCGCCCCGGCGGCCGGCTGGACCTGCCACGTACGCTGCGCGCCAATCTGGCCACCGCCCGCCGGACGGCGGACGGTACGGTCCAGGTGATCCCCGAGAAGCCGGTGTTCCGCAGCCGCGCCCGCCGGTCGGCCGACTGGCGCCTCATCCTGGTCACCGACGTCTCCGGATCCATGGAGGCGTCCACGATCTGGTCCGCACTGACCGCCTCCGTGCTGGCCGGGGTGCCGACCCTGAGTACCCACTTCCTCGCCTTCTCCACGGAGGTCGTCGACCTCACCGGCCATGTGCACGATCCCCTCTCCCTCCTGCTGGAGGTGAGCGTCGGCGGGGGCACCCACATCGCTGCCGGGCTGCGGCACGCGCGCAGCCTGATCACCGTGCCCACCCGCACCCTCGTCGTCGTCATCAGCGACTTCGAGGAGGGTGCTCCGCTAGGCGGACTGCTGGCCGAGGTGCGGGCCCTGGTGGCCACCGGTTGCCACGTCCTGGGGTGCGCGAGTCTCGACGACGCGGGCCGGCCCCGCTACTCGACGGGTGTCGCGGGCCAGGTCGTGGCCGCCGGTATGCCCGTGGCAGCACTCAGCCCACTCGAACTGGCCCGCTGGATAGGGGAGAAGACCGCATGACCGCCGCCCAGTTGCCGCCCGTCGCGCCGGAGATCACGGCCACCCTGGTGGAGAACCTCTCGCCCCGGCTGCGCAAGCGGCTGGACGCGGCGGTCACCAAGCTCGGAGCGCGCCCGGCGTACCGCGACGGGGATACCGTGACGATCGCGGTCGACGACGAGAGCGATCTGCGCCTGCACGCCCCGGGCGGCGTGGTCACGACGGCGGACGACATCATCTGTGGCTGCCTCCTCGCCCCGGCATGCGTCCACCGCGCGGCCGCCGCCTGCGCCGCCCCCACGGCGGACCCGGCACCCGAGCCCGCCGGGCCACCGGCCCCGGCGGCAGCCGAATCCGCACCGCACCCGGACGACACGGCCACAGACACCGGCACCCCCGCCGCACCCGCCGCCCCCTCACCCGACGTGGCGGGCCCGGCCCAACGCGCCGCGGCCGACGCCCTGTGGTCGGCTGCCGCCGCCGTGCTGGAGGCCGGCGTCGACGGGGCGGGCGCCGTCGCCCAGGCGGCACTCCTCCGCGCGGCGCACACCGCCCGGCTCGAGCACCTGCCGCGCGCCGCGGGCGCCGCTCTGTCTGTCGTCACGCTGCTGCGTGCGGCCCGCGCCGGGGACCCGTCCTACCGCACCGCCGAGCTCGTCACGGCCCTGGCCGAACTCCTGGGGACCGCGCACCGGGTGGGGACCGCGTCCGGGGCGGAGCTGGACATCGTCCGGGGCCGGGCACGCCGCCCCTACAGCCCCGACGGCTCGCTGCGCCTGTACGGCCTGTTCACCGAACCCGTGGTCACCGCCTCGGGGCACGGCGGCGTCCGCACCTGGGTCGCCGGACCCGACGGCCGGCTATGCACGGTCGGCGACGTGGCCCCCGGCGGAGTCGGCCGCGCCCTGGGCGTGGCCGACCGGGCCGTGCGGCTCGGGGAGAGCGCGCTCACCCACCGGGAGCTGGGCCGGGCCGGTTTGGCGGTCTCGGGGGCGACGGTCTCGCCGGACGGACGGCTGGGTGCCGGGAAGGGCGTCAAGGCCGTCACCGCCCGGGGCGCGGCGTGGACGGAACCGCCGCTCACCGCCCTGTGGGGGACGCCGCCGTCCCAGCAGGCCGTCCGGGCCCTGCGGTCCACCTCCCGCTACGCGGACCCGGAGGGCGGCGGCAGCGACCTGCTCTTCATCGACGTCGAACTTCGCGGCGCCGTAAGGGAGCCGGGCGGCACCTGTCTGCTCGCGTGGTGCGACGACGGTGTCCTTGTCCGGCTCACGGTCGCCGACGACGACCCCGCGCTGGCCCACCGGGACAACCTGATGCTGCTGGCCACCGCTGCGGGGACACGGCTGCGGATCATCGGCCGCCTGGTACCCGCGCTCCACCCCAGGCTTGCCCTCCTCGCCTGCTCGCACCCCACCGGTGAGGGCACGATCGACCTCGGCTTCGACCGTCTGCGCCGCGCCGACCTTCCCGTGCCGGACGCCCCCACGCGCCCTGCCCCGCCGGAGCCCGGCAGCGGCGCGCACTCGCCCCTGCACCTGCTGGAGCGCCGCGTCGAACAGGCTGTTCCGGCGGGCCGGGCCGCCCTCGGCATGCTCGGTGATGTCTCGGCCGAGGCCCGCCGCCTCCGCCGGGCGGGCCTTCCCACGGCCGCCGGCCTTCTCGCCTCCCTGTGCGCTTCGGCTGCCCGACGCGAACGCGACCCCTTCGGCCGCCTTCTCCCGGCCGACACCGACGGTTTCGCCGCCCACTGGCTCTCCGCCGCCCGCTACACGTCCGCCGTGTCCGAGTCCCTGTGCGCGGCAGCCTGGGAACCGACGCAGGTGGGCCCGGCAGCGGTACCGTCGAAGACTTGATCACTCTGCCGGCGATCCTGGAGTCTCTCGGTGCGGAGCATGGTCAACGGGCATTGCCGGGCGGTCTCGACGACCGGTGCACGTGTCGAGGTGCCCGTCGTCCCCCGGCTCCCGCACACGCAGAGCCGGTATCCGAGCTCCTGACGCCATTCCGTTCCGCCACGGCCCGTCGGACGGCGGCAGCGGGCACCATGAGGCGATGAAGCCGCTGCTGCTGATCGACATCGACGGCCCGCTGAATCCTTACATGGCGCTGTCCCGCCCCGGGGCGCCGGAGGGCTACCGGCGGCACACCATGCGGCCGACGGGGTGGACGGCGGGGCCGGGGCTGCCGGTCCTGCTCAGCCCCGAGCACGGCGACGAGCTGCTGGCCCTCGCCGACCGGTACGAGCTCGTCTGGGCGACCACGTGGAAGGACGAGGCCAACGAGTGGGTCGGCCCGCACCTCGGGCTGCCCCCGCTGCCGTACATCGACTGGCCCGCGATGCACGGCGCCACCGGGGACGGGACGTACTGGAAGACGCGGTACGTCGTCGAGTTCGCGGCCGGTAGGCCGTTCGCCTGGGTCGACGACGAGATCACGGACCTCGACACGGACTGGGTGGCGGGGCACCACCCGGGGCGGGCGCTGCTGCGTCCGGTCGACCCCCGGGTGGGGCTGGTGCGGGCGGACTTCGACGCACTCGCCGCGTGGGCCTGATGCCGGTTCAGCTCCAGGGCAGCGAGGAACGGTGCCGCCAGTACGCCTCCGGCTCCTCCACCAGGGCGTCGAGCCGGTCCAGCCGGTCCGCGTCCAGGTCGAGGAGGGGGGCGTGCAGATTGCCGGCGAGCTGGGTGACGGTGGCCGCTCCCGACAGGACGACGCCCGCCCACGGCCGGTGGAGCACGAAGGCCAGGGCGGCGGCGTCCGCGCCGAGTTCCGCCTCGGCGGCGATCTCCTGGACGACGGCGGGGGCTTCGGTCCCGGCGAGCCTGCCGTTGGCCATGGCCTCCTTGACGATGACGGTGAGCCCGGCGTCGTGCGCCTCGGCGAGCGCCGGTCCCGCCGAGGTCTCCAGCGCGTTGTACGTGGCCTGGACGGTACGGAAGAGGGGCTCGCCGTCCACCGTGACGGCAAGGGCGGCCCGGATGGCGTCGGCCTGGGCGGGGCCGCTGGTGGAGAAGCCGATGGTGGTGCCCTCCACGGCCAGCGCGGCCAGGCGTGCGTGGAGGTCCTTGTCGCTCAGTGCCGGGCTGTCGGCGGTCATCGAGTGGATCTGGTAGAGGTCGAGCCGTTCGCCGAGCAGTCCGGCTGTCTCGGCGCGCTGGCGTTCGAACGTGGCGAGGCTGTGGTCCTTGACCTCGTGTGCCTCGGCGTCGACGCGCCAGTCGGCGGTGTAGGTGTAGCCCCACTTGCTGCCGATGACCACGTCCGTCACCTCGGGCCGGGTGGTGAGCCAGTCGGCGAGGAACTCCTCGGAACGGCCGTAGGAGCGGGCCGCGTCGAAGTACCGGACGCCCTGTGCGTAGGCGGCGTCCAGGAGGTCGTGGGTGCGGGAGCGCAGCGCGTCCGCACTGCGGTCGGCGGGCAGGTCCCGGTCCCGGTGCAGATTGATATAACCGGGCCTGCCGACGGCTGCCAGGCCCAGCCCGATGTGGGCGGTCGGGGTGGTCGCTCGGTTCAGGCGGGCGAAGGGCATCGCGGACTCCTCCTGGTCGGTTTCATGTACCTGCCCGACCAACGTAGCCCGCGATGCCGCCGGATCAGCCGCGCGCGGTCGCCCAGGCGTGCTGCGTCGCCAGGTCGGCCTTCACCTCGGCGAGCTGGACGGCGACGGCCGACGGGGCCGTGCCGCCGCGGCCGTTGCGGGAGGCGAGCGCGCCGGGCACGTCGAGTACCGTGCGCACCTCGGGAGTGAGGTGCTCGGAGATCTTGGCGAACTGCTCGTCCGTCAGTTCGTCGAGCTCGATGCCCTGCTGCTCGCACACCTTGACGCACTCGCCCGCGACCTCGTGCGCGACCCGGAACGGGACACCCTGCTTGACCAGCCACTCGGCGATGTCCGTGGCGAGCGAGAATCCGGCCGGGGCCAGCTCCTCCATGCGCTCACGGTTGACGGTGAGGGTGGCCATCATGCCGGTGAAGGCGGGGAGCAGTACCTCCAGCTGGTCGCACGAGTCGAAGACGGGCTCCTTGTCCTCCTGAAGGTCGCGGTTGTACGCGAGCGGGAGGGCCTTGAGGGTTGCCATCAGGCCGGTCAGATTGCCGATGAGGCGGCCGGACTTGCCGCGGGCCAGCTCGGCGATGTCCGGGTTCTTCTTCTGCGGCATGATCGAGGACCCGGTGGAGAAGGCGTCGTGGAGGGTGACGAAGGAGAACTCCTTCGTGTTCCAGATGATGACCTCCTCCGCGATCCGGGAGAGGTTGATGCCGATCATCGCGGTGATGAAAGCGAACTCGGCGACGAAGTCCCGGGACGCGGTGCCGTCGATGGAGTTGGCGACGGATCCGTGCTCGAAGCCGAGGTCGGCGGCGACGGCCTCCGGGTCGAGCCCGAGGGACGATCCGGCCAGCGCGCCGGAGCCGTACGGGGACACCGCGGTGCGCTCGTCCCACTGCCGCAGCCGCTCGGCGTCCCGGATGAGGGGCTGCACATGGGCCAGGACGTGGTGCGCGAACAGGACGGGCTGGGCGTGCTGGAGGTGCGTACGGCCGGGCATGGCCACGCCGGCGTGGGCCACGGCCAGCCCGACGAGCGCGTCCTGGAGTTCGGCGATCAGCCCGCCGATGATCCGGGCGTGGTCGCGCAGGTACATCCGGAAGAGCGTGGCCACCTGGTCGTTGCGTGACCGGCCGGCGCGCAGCTTGCCGCCGAGGTCAGGACCGAGGCGCTCCAGGAGGCCGCGCTCCAGCGCCGTGTGGACGTCCTCGTCGGCGATGGTGCCGGTGAACGAGCCGTCGGCGACGGCGGCTTCGAGCGAGTCGAGGCCGCCGATCATGCGGTCGAGCTCGTCCTCGGTGAGCAGACCCGCCTTGTTGAGCACCCGCGCGTGGGCGCGGGAGCCGGCGATGTCGTACGGGGCGAGCCGCCAGTCGAAGTGGACGGAGGCGGACAGCTTGGCCAGCGCCTCGGCGGGTCCGTCGGCGAAACGGCCGCCCCAGAGGCGTACGTCGCTGTTGCCGGTGCCGTTGCTCACTTCGTGCTCCTCGGGAGTGCAAGGGTGGGATGTGCGGCCGCCTGCCCGCACGCGTGCGGAGGGAAGGCGGCGGGTGGCGCGGGGATCGGACGAGGTCGCACGTGGCCGCGATCTTCGGGAAGGGGCCGAGGATCTCGAGTGAGCCCTGTGCGGTGCAGCCATGGGTAGGCATAACTATGCAGTCCACCGTATGCTTTGTCAAAGCTGCTGGTGGGAGGTGCGTGCGATCCCTAGGCTGGGCTCATGCGGAAAGTGATCCCCCTGTCCCCCACGCTGTACCTCTCCCCCCAGGACCGGCTCCTGGTGGGCAAGCCCCTGGCCGCGGCACTGGACGCGGCCGATCCGCAGGCGTGGGTCGACCTCGACCGGCGGATACGGTCGGAGACCGCTGGGCGCAACGGGGTCCTGCCCCTGGTGTCCCTGCTCCGGGAGAGCCGTACAGGCGGACGCGGTTCGGTCGACTGGTCGAGCGCACCCCACTGGGACGAGGAGGCGGAGGACGTCACCTGGTCGCAGTTCCCGCCCCGTGAAGCGGAGACCGCGATCGCCCTCTGCCACTGCCGGTGGGAGGTCCGCGAGGCCGCGCTGGCGTTCACTCCCGGGCAGCCTGCTCTCCTGCCCCTGCTGCTGATCCGGTGCGCCGACCGTCACATACGGGTACGCGAGCGGGCCCGCCGGATGACGCGTGCGGCCCTGCAGGGGCCGGAGGCAGAGCCTGCGGACCTGGTGCCCCTGGCCCTGCGCCTGACCCTCTTCCCGCATGGCGACTGGGCCCTGGACCGGGTCCTGGACGCCACGGGGCCCCTGCCGGGACTGCCGGAACTGCTCTGCGCGAGCCATGCGCCGGAGGTCCGGATCTTCGGGGCCCGACGGGCCCTGGAGCGGGACCTGCTCACGCCCGCCGGACTGACGGAGCTCGTCCTCACGGCCCCGGACCGGGCCGTCCGCCACCGGTGCACCGGCGAGCTGCTCGCGCAGGTCACCGCAGGTGATCCGGAGCGGCTCCTGGACCCCTTGCTCGCCGCTTCCTCGGCCGTGACCCGGTCCTCCGCGGTGATGGCCCTGCACCGGGCGGGCCGCGGCCCGGAGGCCGAGCCGCGCCTGGTCGATCAGTCGGCCCGCGTGCGTTCCGCCGCCCGCCTGGTCCTGCGGCTGGAGGGCCGCGACCCGAGGGAGCTCTACCGCGAGAGGTGCGCCGATCCCGCCGCCTCCGGTCCCCCGCCGGGAGCCCTGCTCGGCCTGGCCGAGTCCGGAGCGCCCGGCGCGACGGCCCTCCTGCGGCCGTTGACGGCACATCCGGAGGGCCGGGTGCGCGCCGCGGCACTCGCCGCCCTGCGCATGCTGGACGCGGTCTCCCCCGACGAGCTGATGGCCGCCATGGACGACCCGCATCCGCCGACGGTGCGCACCGCCTACAAGGCGCTCGTCCCGTACGTCCTGCTCGTTCCGGAGGAGTGGCTGGCGGCCCTGGTCGCCCCCGGCCGCCCCCAGCACGTGCGGCGGTTCGCCCTCCGTCTGCTCTGCGCCCACAGCCTCGCTCTGCGCAAACGCGTACTGGCCGCGATGGAGGACGACGAGGACCCCGAGGTCGCCCACGAGGCGCAGCGTGCCCGCTACGAGCCGCCGCCCGCCGGTTCCGGTGGGTGAGAAACCCCTACGGGCCACGGCATTCGGCGACAGATACTTCACCTCATGGGAAAAACGTACGAACGTATCGACGGACGGCTGCGGACCTTCATCGAGGAGCAGCACATCTTCTTCACCGCCACTTCCCCGCTGGACGCGGACGGGACGGTGAACCTCTCGCCCAAGGGTGTCAGCGGTTCGTTCGCGGTAGTCGACGAACGGACCGTGGCCTACCTCGACTTCGCGGGGAGCACCGCCGAGACCGTCGCCCACCTGCGCGAGAACGGACGCATCACGCTGATGTGGTGCGCCTTCCAGGGACCGCCGAACATCGTCCGCGTGCACGGCCGCGGTGAACCGGTCTTCCGCGACGATCCACGGTTCCCTGCCCTGCTCGGCCACTTCCCCTCGGTCGACCCGACCGCTCACGGGCTGCGCGCCATCATCGTGGTGACGGCCGAACTGATCCGGGACAGCTGCGGATACGGGGTTCCCTTCATGGCGTACGACGAGGACCGCTCCCTGCACGCCGACCGCTTCCGGCGCGAGGACGACGCCAGTCTGAGCGCGTACTTCGGGAAGAAGGAGCACATCGCGACCAGCATCGACGGGCTGCCGGGTCTCCCCCTGCCGTTGCCCGCCCTGCCGGCGCCGCCCGCGGGGTGAGGCGCTGGGCCGTACGGAGCAGGCGCGGTGGGGCCGTGCCGCCGCGGACCGTACCGTCCGGAACATGCGCAGATCTTTGGTGGCCCTGTCGGTTCTGCTGGCGCTGGCGTCCCTCGCGGCCCGGCCGGCAGAACCGGCGCCCCTTCCTGAACGGCTGGCCGACACGGGCGGCGGCAGCCAGCTGATCACCGCCGAGGCCCCGGGCACGGACTCCACCACGGGCACGGTCACGTGGTGGGACCTGCGGTCGGGGACGTGGGTCCGCGCCGGTTCCGCACCCGCGCGCTTCGGCGCGAACGGACTGGCCGAGGGCGCCGCCCGTACGCAGGGCACGAACACCACGCCCACCGGCCTGTACGACCTGCCGTACGCCTTCGGCGTCGCTGCCGCCCCGGACGGGACCCGCTATCCGTACCGCCGGGTCAACGCGCACTCGTGGTGGTGCCAGGACAACGCGTCGCGCGCGTACAACCGCTGGGTGGAACCGCTGTCCGCGGACTGCCTGCCGGAGGAGGCCGAGCACCTGGTGACGTACGGGACGCAGTACGCGCGTGCGCTCGTGATCGGCTTCAACTACCACCGGCCGGTACGGGGCCGGGGTGCCGGGATCTTCCTCCACGTCAACGGCAAGGGTGCGACAGCCGGTTGCGTCTCCGTACCGGCCGCCGACATGGACCGGATCCTGGCCTGGGCGGACCCGGCCCGGCGGCCGCACATCGCGGTCGGGACCGAGTCCGGCCCGACCGCGATCACGCGCTACTGACGGGCAGCCGCTCAGCGCTCGTTCTGGGCGAGCCGCAGCAGGTGGTCCGCCAGCGCCTGGCCGCCGTTCGGGTCACGGCTGATCAGCATCAGCGTGTCGTCACCCGCGATCGTGCCGAGGATCGCCTGGAGTTCGGCCTGGTCGATGGCCGAGGCCAGGAACTGGGCGGCGCCCGGCGGCGTGCGCAGCACCACGAGGTTGGCCGAGGCCTCCGCCGAGATGAGCAGTTCGGAGGAGAGCCTGCGCATCCGCTCCTCCTTCGCGGACCCGCCGAGCGGTGCCTGCGGGGTACGGAAGCCGCCCTCGCTGGGCACCGCGTAGATCAGCTCGCCGCCCGTGTTGCGGATCTTCACCGCGCCGAGCTCGTCCAGGTCCCGGGAGAGCGTCGCCTGGGTGACGCTCAGCCCGTCGTCGGCCAGCAGCCGGGCCAGCTGGCTCTGTGAGCGCACCGGCTGCCGGTTCAGGATGTCCACGATCCGCCGGTGGCGGGCGGTGCGGGTCTGCGGCACCGACGGCCCGCCGTGCTCGGATTCCTGCGCATCGGTCATCGTCGTCGCCTCATTCTCCGGATCGTCCGTCCTCATGGGCCGCGTCGAGAGCTCCGGGCAGGATCCGCAGGAACGCGTCCACCTCGGCGTCGCCGATGATCAGCGGCGGCATGAGCCGTACGACATCGGGGGCGGGCGCGTTCACCAGGAGTCCGGCTTCCTGGGCCGCCTTCTGCACCTGCGGGGCGAGGGGCCCGGTGAGCACGATGCCCAGCAGCAGTCCGGAACCGCGGACGTGCGAGACCAACGGGTGACCCAGCCCCTCGACACCGTCCCTGATCTTCTCACCGAGCCGCTTCACGTCGTCCAGGGCACCGTCGGCGGCGAGGGTGTCCAGAACGGCGAGACCGGCGGCGCAGGCGACCGGGTTGCCGCCGAACGTCGTGCCGTGGTGGCCGGGCTTCAGCAGGTCGGCCGCCGCGCCGAACGCGACGGTCGCCCCGATCGGCAGTCCCCCGCCGAGGCCCTTGGCGAGCGTGACGAGGTCGGGCTCGACGCCCTGGTGGGCCTGGTACTCGAACCAGTGGCCGCAGCGGCCGATCCCGGTCTGCACCTCGTCGAGGACCAGCAGTGTGCCGGTGGCCCGGGTGATCTCCCGGGCGGCCTCCAGATAGCCCTTGGGCGGTACGACGACACCGATCTCGCCCTGGATGGGCTCGATGATCAGGAGGGCCGTGTCCGTCGTCACCGCCGCCCGGAGCGCCTCGACGTCGCCGTACGGCACGTGGGTGACGTCGCCGGGCAGCGGCACGAAGGGCTCGCGCTTCTTGGACTGGCCGGTCAGGGCGAGCGCGCCCATGGTCCGGCCGTGGAAGCCGCCGTCGGTCGCGACCATGTGGCTGCGCCCGGTGAGCCGGCCGATCTTGAAGGCCGCCTCGTTGGCTTCCGCGCCGGAGTTCGAGAAGTAGACCTTGCCCGTCCTGCCGGAGAGCTGCAGCAGGCGCTCCGCGAGCGCGATGGGCGGTTCGGCGATGAAGAGGTTGGAGACGTGGCCGAGCGAGGCGATCTGGGCGGAGACGGCCTCGACGACGGCCGGGTGCGCGTGGCCGAGCGCGTTCACGGCGATGCCGCCGACGAAGTCGAGGTACTCGGTGCCGTCGGCGTCCCACACGCGGGCGCCCGCGCCGCGGACCAGGGACAGCTGCGGTGTTCCGTAGTTGTCCATCAGCGCACCCTGCCAGCGCTGCGCGAACTGCTCGTTGCTCATGACTCCCCCTGCGCGTGCGACTGCGGCTCGGCGTGTACGTCGTTCTCCGGGACGGCCGTGGCGTCGGCCTGCGTGTCGGGCACCACCATCGTGCCGATTCCCTCGTCGGTGAAGATCTCCAGCAGGATCGAGTGCTGGACCCGGCCGTCGATGACGCGGGCGGTCTCGACGCCGTTGCGTACGGCGTGCAGGCAGCCCTGCATCTTCGGCACCATGCCGCTGGAGAGATCGGGCAGCAGCTTCTCCAGCTCGGTGGCGGTGAGCCGGCTGATCACGTCGTCGCTGTTGGGCCAGTCCTCGTAGAGGCCCTCGACGTCGGTGAGGACCATCAGCGTCTCGGCGCCCAGCGCGGCCGCGAGGGCCGCGGCGGCGGTGTCGGCGTTGACGTTGTAGACGTGGTTGTCCTCCGCGGAGCGCGCGATGGAGGAGATGACCGGGATCCGGCCGTCGTCCAGCAGCGCCTGGATGGCTCCGGTGTCGATGGCGGTGATCTCGCCGACCCTGCCGATGTCGACGGACTCGCCGTCGATCATCGGGCGGTGCTGGGTGGCGGTGATGGTGTGGGCGTCCTCGCCGGTCATACCGACGGCGAGCGGGCCGTGCTGGTTGAGGAGGCCGACGAGCTCGCGCTGGACCTGGCCGGCCAGCACCATGCGCACGACGTCCATGGCCTCGGGCGTGGTGACGCGGAGGCCGGCCTTGAACTCACTGACCAGACCCTGCTTGTCGAGCTGGGCGCTGATCTGCGGACCGCCGCCGTGCACGACGACGGGCTTGAGGCCGGCGTGCCGCAGGAAGACGACGTCCTGGGCGAACGCGGCCTTCAGCTCCTCGTCGATCATGGCGTTGCCGCCGAACTTGATGACGACGGTCTTGCCGTTGTGCCGGGTCAGCCAGGGCAGCGCCTCGATGAGGATCTGTGCCTTCGGCAGCGCCGTGTGCTTCCTCGCGGCACTCATGAGCTGTACGCGCTGTTCTCGTGGACGTACTCGGCGGTGAGGTCGTTGGCCCAGATGACGGCCGTCTCGGTGCCGGCGGCGAGGTCCGCGGTGATCTTGACTTCCCGGTAGCGCATGTCGACGAGGTCGCGGTCCTCGCCGACACAGCCGTTCTTGCAGACCCACACGTCGTTGATGGCGACGTTCAGCTGATCGGGGTCGAAGGCGGCCTTCGTGGTGCCGATGGCGGACAGGACACGGCCCCAGTTGGGGTCCTCCCCGTGGATGGCGCACTTGAGGAGGTTGTTACGGGCGATGCTGCGGCCCACCTCGACGGCGTCGTCCTCGCTGGCGGCGTTGATGACCTCGATGCGGATGTCCTTGGAAGCGCCCTCGGCGTCACCGATCAGCTGGCGCGCCAGGTCGGCGCACACGGTCTGGACGGCAGCAGCGAACTCGGCCTGTTCGGGGGAGATTCCGCTGGCGCCGGAGGCGAGCAGCAGCACGGTGTCGTTGGTCGACATGCAGCCGTCGGAGTCGACCCGGTCGAAGGTGGTCCGGGTCGCGTCGCGCAGCGCGGAGTCGAGACCCGCGGCGTCCACGTCGGCGTCGGTGGTCAGCACGACCAGCATGGTGGCGAGGCCGGGGGCGAGCATGCCGGCGCCCTTGGCCATTCCGCCGACGGTCCAGCCCGCGCCGCCCGCGACCGCGGTCTTGTGCACGGTGTCGGTCGTCTTGATGGCGATGGCGGCCTTCTCACCGCCGTGCTCGCTCAGGGCCGCTGCGGCCTTCTCGATGCCGGGCAGCAGCTTGTCCATGGGGAGCAGCAGGCCGATCAGTCCGGTCGACGCGACCGCGATCTCGCCCGCGCTGTGACCGGTGAGGACCTCGGCGGCCTTCTCGGCGGTCGCGTGGGTGTCCTGGAAGCCCTGGGGGCCCGTACAGGCGTTGGCACCGCCGGAGTTGAGGACGACGGCGGTCACTTCGCCGCCCTTGAGGACCTGCTCCGACCAGAGGACGGGTGCGGCCCTGACCCGGTTGGAGGTGAAGACGCCCGCGGCGGCGCGACCGGGCCCGTTGTTGACCACGAGGGCCAGGTCCGGACCGCCGCTCTCCTTGATTCCGGCGGCGATGCCCGCCGCCGTGAATCCCTTGGCTGCCGTGACGCTCACTGCATCTCCTCGTTCGCTTCTCCGCCCGCGCTGCGCGGCGGCACGGTCCTCGTCGTCTCCCGCAGCCCGGCGGCTGCGCGTGCGTCGCTCACGGTGCGACTCCGATGGTGGAAAGACCTGTGTCCTCGGGCAGCCCGAGTGCGATGTTCATGCTCTGCAGGGCTCCGGAGGCGGTGCCCTTGGCGAGGTTGTCGATGGCGCTGATCACGATGATGCGGCCGGCCGCCTCGTCGTGGGCGACCTGGATCTGGACGGCGTTGGATCCGTACACGGCCGCGGTGGCGGGCCACTGCCCTTCGGGCAGCAGGTCGACGAACGGCTCGTCCGCGAAGGCCTTCTCGTAGGCGGCGCGGAGGGATTCCGCGCTCACGCCCGGCTTCGCTTTCGCGCTGCACGTGGCGAGGATGCCGCGGGGCATGGGCGCGAGGGTCGGCGTGAAGGACACGGTGACCGGCTCACCGGCCGCGGCGCTGAGGTTCTGGATCATCTCGGGCGTGTGCCGGTGGACGCCGCCGACGCCGTACGGGGACATGTTGCCCATGACCTCGGAGCCCAGGAGGTGCGGCTTGGCGGCCTTCCCGGCCCCCGAGGTGCCGGAGGCGGCGACGATGACGGCCTCCGGTTCGGCGAGCTGGGCCGCGTACGCGGGGAAGAGGGCGAGGGAGACGGCGGTCGGGTAGCAGCCGGGCACCGCGATGCGCTTGGTCCCCTCCAGGGCGCTGCGGGCTCCGGGCAGCTCGGGCAGGCCGTACGGCCAGGTGCCCGCGTGCGGGGAGGCGTAGAATTTCTCCCAGTCGGCGGAGTCCTTCAGCCGGAAGTCGGCGCCCATGTCGACGACGAGCACCTCGTCACCCAGCTGCTCGGCGACGGCGGCCGACTGGCCGTGCGGCAGGGCCAGGAAGACGACCTCGTGCCCGGCGAGCACCTCGGCCGTGGTCGGCTGGAGCACCCGGTCGGCCAGGGGCCTCAGGTGCGGCTGCAGGGCGCCGAGCTTCTGTCCGGCGTTGGAGTGGCCGGTGAGGGCGCCGATCTCGACCTGTGGGTGGGTGAGGAGCAGGCGGAGCAGTTCTCCGCCGGCATATCCGCTCGCCCCTGCCACTGCCGCACGTACCACCATCGAAATGCCTCCTCGTCGATGGCATGACTATACGCAGTCCTGCACTTTTATGCAAAGATCTTTACTGCTCAAGCCTTGGCCCATTGTGACCGAGCGTTTCGGTCGGCCCCTGAGCGTCGTACTTGGCCCGGTTGAGAATGACGGTTGGCCGGGCCGTTCACGGGTGGCGCTCCGCCGACCTGATCGGCTGCAGGGTCATGGGTTTTCTCGTTACTCCGCAGCGCGGTCGATGAGTTTGTTGGTCCCGCCCGGTCCAAGCTCGTGACACCCAAGGAAAGGACAGTGCCATGTCGGAGCTTCTCGTCGACTTCATCACCTCCCTCGACGGCCACGCATCGGGAGAGGGATGGCCCGGGTTCTGGGGCCTCGAGGGCCCGGAGTACCTCGCATGGCTCGGCGAGCAGCCCAAGGTCACCTACCTCATGGGAGCGAACACCTACCGCCTCATGTCGGGCTTCGCCGCAGGCGACGTCCCGAATGGCCAAGACGACTTCAGGCCCGAAGAAGAGGCGTCCGTCGATGAGCTCACGCAAGCGTCCAAGGTGGTGTTCTCCTCCTCACTCGAGAAGCCACTGACGTGGGCCCACTCCACGCTCGTCCGCGACGACGCCGTCGAGGCGGTACGCGCCATGAAGTCGAGTGGCTCCGGGCTCCTCAGCACGATCGGCAGCCTCAGCCTGTGCCGGTCCCTGCTACGTGCCGGACTCGTCGACCGCTTCCGGGTCGTGATGTTTCCGGTGATCACCGGGGCCACGGGCGAGGAACGCATCTACGACGGCTATCCGGACGTTGCCCTCGAGATGATCGAGCACCGCACCTTCGACGGCCGCATCCAGCTGGTCGAGTACAAGCCCCGCGTGCTCGAACACCCGCCGCTCGGCGTCCCTGCGTGACGTCGCCCCGTCCGCCGGTCCCCGAGTGAGCCGTCACGCCCTGGTGGGAACCCAGCGACGCAGGGGGAACCCGGGCGATATCCGCGCCCGTATCGCCCCGGTTCCCGGCTTACCTGCCCAGCTTCGGGAACCGGGCCGGTGCACCCCGCACCCCACGTACCCTCTTCCCGTGCCAGCCTCACCCCCGCATCACGTCGCCGTCCTCGTGCTCGAAGGTGCGAAGCCTCTCGATGTCGGTATTCCCGCGCAGGTGTTCACGACCCGCGCGAGCATGCCGTACGAGGTGCGGATGTGCGGCGCGGCACCCGGTCTCGTGGCCGGCGGCGACGGTCTGTCGTACTACGTCGCCCACGGCCTCGAAGCACTTGCGTGGGCCGACATCGTCTTCGTTCCCGGCTACCGGCACCCCGACCGCGACGACCCGCCGCAGGCTGTCGTCGATGCGCTGATCGCCGCCCACGAGCGGGGCGCGCGGCTCGCCGCCATCTCCACGGGCGCCTTCGCGCTCGCTGCCACGGGCCTGCTCGACGGCAGGCGCGCCACGACGCACTGGCATTACACGCGGGCACTCGCGGCGAAGTGGCCTCTCGTATCGGTCGACGCGAACGTCCTGTTCGTCGACGAGGGCAGCGTGCTGACGTCGGCCGGCGCCGCCTCGGGCATCGACCTGTGCCTGCACATCCTGCGCGGCGATCTGGGGGTGTCGGCGTCGAACCACGCGGCGCGGCGCCTGGTGGCGGCCCCCTACCGCAGCGGCGGCCAGGCACAGTACGTGCCGCGCAGCGTGCCCGAGTCGCTCGGTGAGCGGTTCGCCGCCACCCGGGAGTGGGCGCTGCACCGGCTCGGCGAGCCCCTCTCCCTCGAAGCGCTCGCCCGGCATGCGGCGGTGTCGCCCCGCACGTTCTCGCGGCGCTTCGTCGAGGACACGGGGTACACGCCGATGCAGTGGGTCATGCGAGCCCGCATCGACGTGGCCCGTGAGCTGCTCGAGCGTTCGCAGCGGGGCATCGAGCAGATCGCCGCCGATGTCGGTCTCGGCACCGGTGCGAATCTGCGGCTGCACTTCCAGCGCATCCTCGACACCACGCCGAGCGAGTACCGGCGCACCTTCGCCCAGGGGCAGTAGCAGCGTCACCGCCACGTGGCGTGATCCTTGCGGACCGTGGCGATCACGCCGCTGTCACCGGCGGATACCGCGCGAGAACCTGGTGGGGAACCGAAGGGACACCACTCAATGACTCGCATCGCCATCAACGGATTCGGCCGCATCGGACGCAATGTGCTGCGCGCGCTGCTCGAACGCGACAGCGACCTGGAGATCGTCGCCGTCAACGACCTCACGGAGCCCGCCACCCTCGCGCGGCTGCTCGCCTACGATTCGACGGCGGGCCGGCTCGGCCGGCCGGTGACGGTCGACGGGGACACCCTCGTCGTCGACGGCCGTCGCATCACCGTGCTCGCCGAGCGCGAACCGGCGAAGCTGCCGTGGGCCGAGCTCGGCGTCGACATCGTGCTCGAGGCGACCGGCCGCTTCACGTCGGCCGAGGCCGCCCGCGCCCACATCGACGCGGGCGCGACAAGGGTACTGATCAGCGCGCCGGCGGACGGCGCCGATGTCACACTCGCGTTCGGGGTCAACACCGACGCGTACGACCCGGCCGCTCACACGATCGTCTCGAACGCCTCGTGCACGACCAACGCGCTCGCGCCGCTGGCCGCGGTGCTCGACGGTCTCGCCGGCATCGAGCACGCCTTCATGACGACGGTGCACGCCTACACGCAGGAGCAGAACCTGCAGGACGGTCCGCACCGCGACGCCCGCCGCGCCCGCGCGGCCGCTGTCAACATCGTGCCGACCACGACGGGTGCCGCCAAGGCGATCGGCCTGGTGCTGCCGAACCTCGACGGCAAGCTGTCGGGCGACTCGATCCGCGTACCGGTTCCGGTGGGTTCGATCGTCGAGCTCAACGCGACCGTCGCTCGCGACGTGACGCGCGAGGACGTGCTGGAGGCGTACCGCGCCGCCGCGCAGGGGCCGCTCGCGGGCGTACTCGAGTACTCGGAGGACGCGCTCGTGTCGTCCGACATCACGGGAAATCCGGCCTCGTCGATCTTCGACTCGGCCCTCACCCGTGTCGACGGCCGCCACGTCAAGGTCGTCGCCTGGTACGACAACGAGTGGGGCTTCTCGAACCGCGTGATCGATACGCTCGAACTCCTCGCGGGCAGCTGACCTGGAGACGCTCGACGAACTCGGACGCGGTGAGGCCGCCCGTCGCTTCCGGTCGGCCTCGAAGTGCACCGACGACCCGAAGCGACTGCCAGGCCGGCCCGGGCCATGTCACGCACCTCGTTCCGCCCCGGGACGGTGTACGAGGGCACCCCGTCGCCGTACGCCGCCCCGACCGCGTTCCGGGCCGTCAGCGGGGCCCGTCCTGGGCGGGGGCGCGGAGCAGCGGGCCCCCGCCGTGCGGAGACCTCACCGTCCGGCGGCCGTCACCGCCCCGGCACGCGTCAGGAACGCGCGTCGCCGGACTCCTCGGACCGCGCCGCGTTCTTCTCCTTGATGCGGACCGCTTCCTTGCGGACCTCGGCCTGGGTGGCGCGCTCCTTCTGCAGCCACTCGGGGCTCTCGTCCTTGAGCGCGTCGATCTGCTCGGTGGTGAGCGGCTCCGTGACTCCGCCCCGCGCGAGGCCGGCGATGGAGATGCCCAGCTTCGACGCGACCACGGGCCGGGGGTGCGGACCGTTGCGCCGCAGCTCCTGCAGCCACTCGGGCGGATCGGCCTGGAGCGCGTTCAGCTCGCCGCGCGAGACGACGCCCTCCTGGAACTCGGCGGGGGTGGCTTCGAGGTACACACCCAGCTTCTTCGCCGCGGTGGCGGGCTTCATTGTCTGGGTGGTCTGGTGCGACGTCATGGTGTCCAGGGTATCGAGCATGTGCGCCACCTCCGACCACGGCCGGTAACCTGGCGGGGTGACAGGCTCGGAAACCCCCTCTTCGTTCCGGCTCGCCTACGTCCCGGGCGTGACCCCGACCAAATGGGTGCGGATCTGGAACGAGCGGCTGCCCGGCGTCCCGCTGACCCTCGTGGGCGTACCCGCGGCCGAGGCGGCCGGTGTGCTGCGCGGCGGCGACGCCGACGCCGGTTTCGTACGCCTGCCGGTCGACCGTACGGATCTCAGCGCGATCCCCCTCTATACCGAGACGACCGTGGTCGTGGTCCCCAAGGATCATCTCGTGGCGGCCGTCGACGAGGTGTCGGCCGCGGATCTCGCCGACGAGATCGTGCTGCACCCCCTCGACGACACCCTGGAGTGGGACCGTCCGCCGGGCCGGCCCGCGCTCGAGCGCCCGGCGACGACGGAGGACGCCGTCGAACTGGTGGCGGCAGGGGTGGGGCTGCTCGTCGTCCCGCAGTCGCTGGCCCGTCTGCACCACCGCAAGGACCTCACCTACCGGCCGCTCTCGGACGTTCCCGAGTCGCGCATCGCCCTGTCGTGGCCGGAGGAGAAGACCACCGACCTGGTGGAGGAGTTCATCGGGATCGTCCGCGGGCGGACGGTGAACAGCACCCGGGGCCGCCCCCCGACACCCCCGCAGCCGAAGGCCGAGCGCCCGGAGAAGAAGGGCGGCGCACCGCGCAAACCCGCAGCCGGCAAGGCGACGGGCAAGAGCCCCCGGGGCGCGTCCGGCGGCGGCAAGCGCGGCAAGCCCGGACGCCGCCCGTAGCGGGCATCGGGAGGCGGGGCACCCCCTACCCGTAGTACTCCAGAGCTACGTGACAGGTGCGCTCCTGAGCGGGACGCGGACCACACGGGGCGGTCCATAGCTTCGGTACCGGATTCATCAGGCACATCCGGTACGGAAGGACCACCCATGGCGTCCCGCCCACGCAGCAGCCGTTTGCGTCGCGCGTTCCTCACCGCTCTCGTCACCGCGGCCGTGGCACTACCGGTGTCGGGGGCGGCCCGCCCCGCCGCTGTTCCGGCGCCCGTCCCGGCGGCGCTCGGCCCGCTGGACACCGCGGCCCCGGGCGCGCTGGCGGCGCGGTACGCGGCGAACCGGGGCGGAATCCGGGCGGCCGAACGCATGGCCGCCCGGAACGGGGACCGGCAACGCGCCGCATCGCTGCGGGACATGGCCGGGACCGCCCGGCAGTTCCTCGCGTTCGACGGGCGCGACGGCGGCCGCACCGCCGAGGTGTTCGGGGATCTGTCCCGGGCCGGCCGGATCGCCGTGCTCGTACCGGGCGCCGGCGTCGACCTCGACCACTACTGGCGCTTACGGCGCGATGCCCAGGCGCTCCTCGGGGAGCTCGGCAGCGGGTCGGCCGTCATCGCCTGGCTCGGGTACCGGACACCGGTCACGGTGAGCCCCGGGGCGCTGACATCGGGACGGGCCGTCGAAGCGGCACCGCAACTGACGTCCTTCGTACGGGAGCTGAGTGCGGCACAGCCCGCCGCCCGGGTCTCCGTGCTCTGCCACTCCTACGGTTCCGTCGTCTGCGCCCGGGCGGCGTCCGGGCTCGATGTCGCGGAGATCGTGCTGTACGGCAGCCCCGGCACCGGCGCCGACACCGCCGCCGCGCTGCGCACCCGGGCAACCGTCCGGGCAGGCCGGGGCGGTGACGACTGGATCGCGGACGTACCGCACCTGCGGGTGCGACTGCCGTTCGTGACGCTCGGGTTCGGTACCGACCCGGTCTCGCCGGAGTTCGGCGCCGAGGTCTTCGACGCGGGCGACGGCGGCCACAGCGACTATCTGAAGCCCGGATCCGTCTCGCTGCGCAGCATCGGCCGGATCGTCGCGGGGACGGTGGGCCGTCATGCGTGAGCTCGTGCGGCGGATCGAGTCCGCGACGCCACCGGACCGCGACCGTGCGCTCGACGCCCTGCGCGGCCTCGCCATCCTGGGCGTGGTGTGCGGCCACTGGCTGGTGACGGCTCTGGTCGCCGACAGCGGCACGGTGCACGGTGCGAGTCCGCTCCAGTACATGCCGCAGTTCACCCCGGTCTCCTGGGTGTTCCAGACGCTCGCGGTCTTCTTCCTGGTGGGCGGGCATGTGGGAGCGAAGGGCTACGCCTCCGCCCGGGCGAGGGGCGAGTCCTACGGGCGGTGGCTGCGGGCCCGGATGGGGCGGCTGTTCCGGCCGGTCGCCGTCGTCCTGGTGGTGTGGGCCGTGGCGGCGTGCGTGATGCTGGCCTCCGGGGTGGACCAGGACACCGTGCGCGCGCTGGGCAAGCTGGTGTGGTCGCCGCTGTGGTTCCTGCTGGTCTTCGCGGCACTGACGGCGGCGACCCCGCTCGTGGCGCGGCTGCATCCGCTGTGGCCGCTCGCCGTGGTCCTCCACGTCGACCTGATCCGCCTGGGCCTCGACGGCCCGGCCGCCCTCGGCCGGGTCAACGTGGCGGCGGGATGGCTGGTCCCGTACTGCCTGGGCGCCGCCTGGGCGCGGGGCGGGCTGCGCAGCCGCCGGACCGGTTGGGCGTTGCTGCTCGGGGGCGCTGCGGCCACCGCGGGGCTCGTCCTGTTCGCCGGCTATCCGGCGTCCATGGTCGGGGTGCCCGGCGGCGGGATGTCCAACCTCGATCCTCCGACGCTCGCGGTCGTCACCTTCGGCCTCGCCCAGTGCGGGGCGGCGCTGCTCCTGCTCGGACCGCTGCGCCGGGTCCTGGCGCGTCCCGCCGTCTGGGCGGCCGTGGCGCTGGTGAACCTGTCCGCGATGACGGTGTTCCTGTGGCACCAGACCGCGATGATCGTGGTGACGTCGACCGTTCTCTTCCTCGGTGGCCCGTTGCCCGGTCTGCACACCGTGCCCGACGGCCCGGTCTGGGTCCTGGCACGGCTGGCCTGGCTGCCGGTCTTCGCCCTGGTGCTGCTGGTGCTCCGGCACGCCTTCGGTGCGTACGAGCAGGGGCGGAGCGGCAGGTCGACGGTCGTACGGAAGTACTCCCCTGCCCGGCTCAAGGAGTCACGACGTGCTTAAGGTGAAGAACATGACGGGGTGGGCGGGGGCCGTTTCGGCCGGGCGGCGGCCGGCGGCTGCCCTGAGGAGGCTGCCGCGTACGCTGCGCGAGGACCTGTGGACCTCGCCCGTCGATCCGGTACCGCCACCGGGCCGACCGGACGCACCGATATGGCGGCCGGTGTTCGGCATGCTGCTGGCGACCGCAGCCTCGGCGATCACGCTGTTCCATGTGTACGACCTGATACCGCACGGCTCCGGCATCCCCGTGTACGCGGTTCTTCTCGCCGTGCTCCAGTCGGCGGCACTGATCACCGGTATGTCCCGGCCGCTGTACGCCTGGTGGGCGTCGCTGGGGCTCATGGTCGTCAGCGTGCGGCTCGCGGAGCCCGCGATGGCTCCCGACGAGCTGTTCCCGTGGACCATGCCCGAAATCGCCCTGCAGAGCGGCGCGTTGTTCCTGCTGGCGCTCCGGGTCCAGCCACGCCGGGCGGTCACCGCGCTCGTGGTCAGTCTCCTGACGGGGCTGGCCACCAGCGCATTCACCACGCAGGCCCACAACTACGCCCTCGACCGCGCCGCCCTCGTCGTCGTCGCGGCCGTAGTGATCGGCGCCGCGCTGCGCGCCCTGCGGGTGGCCCGCACCCAGTTGGTGGAGCAGTCGGAGCTGACGGAGGAGGAACGGGCCCGGCGCACACTCCTGGAGGAGCGCAACCGGATCGCGCGCGAACTGCACGACGTGGTCGCCCATCACATGTCGGTGATCTCCATCCAGGCCCAGGTCGCCCCGTACCTGGTGGAGAACCCGTCGGACGAGCTCAAGGAGAACCTCGCGGGCATCCGGGAGAGCGCCGTGGAGGCGCTCGCCGAACTGCGCCGCGTGCTCGGCGTACTGCGCTCGGAGGACGCTCTGGCGGACGGCGTACGGCACGCCCCGCAGCCCACCCTCGACATGCTGCACGAACTGATCGGGAAGGTACGGGGGGCCGGCATCACCGTCACCACGGAAACGGCGGGCACCCGGCGGCCGTTGCCGCCCGGCGTCGAGCTGTCGGCGTTCCGCATCGTGCAGGAGGCGCTCAGCAACGTGATGCGGCACGCCCCGGGGGCACGCGCCCGGGTCGAGGTCGGCTACCACACCACGGCCGTCACGGTCCGGGTCACCAACTCCGCCCCGGACTCCCCGCCCGCACGGTCCGCGGGCGTCGGGCACGGGCTGCTCGGAATGAACGAACGCACCGCCATGCTGGGCGGCGAACTCACCCACGGCCCCACCCCGGGCGGGGGCTACGAAGTCGTGGCGACACTTCCCCTGGAGGAACCCGCATGACCATCCGCGTGCTGATCGCCGACGACCAGATGATGGTCCGTCAGGGCTTCACGGTGCTGCTGAACGCCGAGCCCGGCATCGAGGTAGTCGGCCAGGCGGTGGATGGTCTCGACGCGGTGGAGAAGGTCGCCCAACTGGCCCCCGACGTCGTCCTGATGGACATACGGATGCCTCGTCTCGGCGGGATCGACGCCACCCGCCGCATCACCGAAGCGCCGGGCGCCACCGTCAAGGTCCTCGTCCTGACCACCTTCGACCTCGACGAGTACGTGTACGAGGCGCTGCGCGCGGGCGCCTCCGGATTCCTGTTGAAGGACGCGTCCGCTGCCGAACTCGCGCAGGCGGTACGGGTGGTGGCGGCCGGGGACGCGCTGCTCGCCCCGAACATCACCAAGCGTCTGATCGCCGAGTTCTCCCGGGTGAGTACCGCGCCGCGCGCCCCGGGCAGGGACCGCGTCGGTGATCTCACGGAACGTGAGACCGAGGTCCTGTTCCTCGTCGCGCAGGGGCTGTCCAACGCGGAGGTCGCCGGGCGGCTGGTCGTGGCGGAGCAGACCGTGAAGACCCATGTGAGCCGGATCCTGGTCAAACTGGGCCTGCGCGACCGGACGCAGGCCGCGGTGTTCGCGTACGAGTCGGGGCTGGTGCGCCCGGCCGGCTACTGACCGGACGCCTCCGCGACAGGGACGGAGGCGCGTCGTTCGCCCCGTTCTCCGGTCAGAGGGCTTGGGCCACGTCGTTCGCCCCGTCCCCGGTCAGAGGGACGTGTACACCGCGTCGATCAGCGCCATCTTGCGTGGGTCGTCGGCGATGTTCGCGCCCATGCGGTTCATGACGTAGCCGAGCGCGATGCCGGCCTCCGGGTCGGCGAGCCCGCAGGAACCGCCCGCCCCGTCGTGCCCGACGGCGCGCGGGTTGGGACCGTAGGAGGCGTTGTCGCCGCTCAGCCAGAGACCGAGACCCAGCTCGGTGTCGTGGGCGAAGCCTGCGCCGAGCACCAGGTCCCGGCAGCTGCCCTGCCCCTCACGGACCCTTTCCGAGGCCTTCTCGGAGAGGATCCGGCGGCCGTCGACGCTGCCCCGTCCGGCGAGGATGCCGTAGAGCGCGGCGACCGCGCGTGCTGTTCCGTGGCCGTTCGCGGCGGGGATCTCGGCGGCCCGCCACTCGGGGGTGTTGGCGGCGGCCGTGCCCGTACCGGGGTTGAGGAGGGAGGCGATGGCGACCGGCTCCATCCGGGCGAAGAGCGCGGCCTGTTCACGCGAGACGGTCTTCGGCTGCACGAGCTCGGCGACCCTGTGGGCGTCCTTCTCCGGGAGACCGATGGTGAAGTCGATGTCGAGCGGGCCGGTGATCTCCTGCCGCAGGAACTCCCCGGGCAGCAGGCCGGTGATCCGGCGGACGACCTCGCCGATGAGGAATCCGTACGAGATGGCGTGGTACCCGGAGCGGGTGCCCGGCTCCCACCACGGTTCGGTCGCGGCGAGGCGGGCGGTGGTCAGCTCCCAGTCGTACAGCTCGGCCAGGGTGTGCGGATCCCGCAGGCCCGCGACGCCCGACCGGTGCGAGAGCAGATGGCGTACGGGGACGGACTCCTTGCCGGCCGCGGCGAATTCGGGCCAGTACGTGGCCACGGGAGTGTCCAGGTCGAGGAGGCCGCGGTCCACGAGGATGTGGGCGCAGAGCGCGGTCGGGCCCTTCGTCGTGGACCACACGTTGACCACGGTGTCCCGCTCCCACGGACGGGTCCGGCCCTTGTCGGCCCAGCCGCCCCAGAGGTCCACCACAGGGGAACCGCCGACCATGACGGTGACGGCCGCACCCAGTTCGTCGCGCTCCTCGAAGTTCGCCTCGAACGCGTCGCGCACCGCCGCGAACCGGTCGTCGCAGTGGCCATGGAAGTGCGGCACGGATCACTCCTCGTCTCGGGAGCCCTCACCGTACCGACTGGTCGGACTGGCGGGAAGAAGCCGTGCTCCGGGTTCCTCCGACCGGAGGGAACCGTCAGCGCGGAAGCGCTTCGAGGCTTAGGCTCCAGCGGCCGGGCAGGCCGATGAGCGTGACGGTGGAGAGCGGCCTGACGTCGACGTTCCAGTACGTCGACGGCGGGGCCTTGAGCGCGTAGACGAGGGCGGCCCGGACGACGGCGGGTTCGGCGACGGCGACGATGGAGCCGTCGCACGCCGGACGGGTGTCGAGCCAGCCGCCTATCCGGGAGATGAAGGCGAGCAGCGGCTCGCCGCCGTGCGGGGCGGACCGGGGGTCGGCGAGCCAGGCGTCGACGGCGGCGGGCTCCCTGGCGGCCACGTCCGCGAAGGTCAGGCCGCGCCAACGGCCCATGTCGCAGTCGCGGAGCGCGGGCTGGGCCATGGGGGCGAAGCCGAGGGCGTCACCGGTGGCGCGGCTGCGCGGTGTGGGCGAGCAGTAGCGCAGCTCGGCCGCACCGAGCGGCACCAGGGCGTGCGCGGCGAGCTGCACCTCGTGCCAGCCCGTGTGGTCGAGCGGCCGGTCGTCGTCGAAACGCTCGGCGAGCAGGGCGGAGCTGCGCGCTGCTGCGACCAGGGAGACACGAACACTCATGGGCGCGATCGTGGAGCCGAACGCCGCGCCGGTCAAGAGGGCGGCGCGGCGGACACAAGCGCTTCCGGTCAGCCCACCTGGAGGCACATCCACTTTCCCGGTGCTTCGAGCGGCGCGAAGCCGACCTTCGCGTAGACCCCGTGGGCGTCGTCCGTGGCCAGGAGGAACCTGCGCACGCCCTCCGGCGCCAGTCGGTCCCGGATCTCGGTGACGAGCCGGGTACCGATTCCGTGGCCGCGGGCCGCCCGGTCGACGTAGACGTCGCAGATCCAGGCGAACGAGGCGTGGTCGGTCACCACGCGTGCGAAGGCGACCTGTTCACCCGAGGTGACGTCGTAGACGCCGAAGTTGAGGGATCCGGCCATCGCACGGTCCTGCTGCTCGCGACTGCGGCCCAGGGCCCAGTAGGCGTCCGTGGAGAGCCAGTGGTGAATGCGGGCGGGGTCCAGCCGGGAGGGGTCGCTGGAGATCTCGTAACGCTGCCCTGAGGCCGCGGCGGAGGAGTCCACGGCGGAGGGGGCGTCGCCCGAAGAGGCAGCGGTCGCAACAGTGGCGGAAGCGTCTGTGTCGGTCATGCGCGCAGGCTATCCGTCGGCCTCCGTCGGGCTTCGGCGGTCGAACAGCTCGTCGCAGGCGGTGCGCAGTCTCCGTACACCCTCGGCGATCTCCACGGGGCCGGCGACCGCGGCGAAGCTCAGCCGGATGTGACCGGCCGGGGGTTCGGCGCAGTGGTACGGGCGGCCGGGGGCGACGGCGACGCCCGCCCGCAGGGCGGCGGAGACCAGGGCGGGCTCCTCGGCCCCGGGCCCGGGGAGCCTGAGCCAGAGGCTGCCGCCACCCGACGGTACGTGCGGCAGCGCGAGTTCGGGCAGCCGGCTCCTGACCGCGACGGTGATCGCGGTGCGGCGGCTGCCGAGCTCGGCGGCCACCGCGCGCAGATGGCGTCCCCAGGCCGGTGAGCCGACGAGTTCGAGTGCGGCCTCCTGGAGCGGGCGGGGCACGAAGAAGCTGTCGACGACCTGGATGGCCCGCAGGCGCTCCAGGACGGGACCACGGGCCGCCAGCGCGCCGACGCGCAGGCTCGGCGAGGTGACCTTGGTGAGGGAGCGGACGTGGACGACGACACCGTCCTGGTCGTGCGCGACCAGAGGTTCGGGCAGCGGGCCGGCGTCCGCGTGGGCGAGGCGGCGGGCGAAGTCGTCCTCGACGACGAACGCGCCCGCCTCCCGGGCGATCCGTACGATCTGCGCACGCCGGTCCGGTCCGAGTACCGCGCCGGTCGGGTTCTGGAAGAGCGGCTGGCAGACGAAGAGGCGCGCCCCGGTGGCACGGAAGGCGGCGGCGAGCAGGTCGGGGCGTACGCCCTCGGTGTCCACCGGTACGGGCACCGGCCGCAGCCCGGTGGCACGGGCGGCGGCCAGCATGCCGGGGTAGGTGGGGGATTCGACGAGAACGGGGGCACCGGGCGGGGCGAGGGCCCGCAGTGCGGTGGCCAGCGCGCTCTGGCCGCCGGCGGTGATCAGGACGTCGGCGCCGGTGAGCGTGCCGCCGATCTCGCGGGCGAACCAGGCGCGGAGTTCGCTCAGGCCGTCGGTGGGCGGTCTCCCCCACGCTCCGGGGCGACGGCCGGCCCGGGCCAGCGCGTCGGACATGGCCCGCTCGGGCTGGAGCGAGGGGTGGAGGTAGCCGCCGTTGAACTCGATGACTCCGGGCCGCGGCGCTGCGAGCGTGACCAGCACTCCGGAGGCGTCGACGGTGCGCGGTACGACCTCCGGTCCGCTGTCGCCGCTGAGCGAGACCTCCTGCCACGACGTGTCGCCCGGTGCGGGGACGTCGGTACGGGCCTGGGCCCGGAAGGCGCCGGAGCCGGGCCGGGTGACGACCAGGCCTTCGGCGGCGAGCTGCGCGACGGCCCGGGAGACGGTCACGGGGCTCACCCGAAAGCGCTCGACGAGGGCTCGGCTCGGCGGGAGCTTTCCACCAGGAGAGTAGCGGTTGAGCTCCTCACGCAGGGAACTCACCAGCTCTGCCACACTGCTACGCTCATGCATGACAGCACAGGATAGCGCTATTGCGCCCATGACGATAGCGGTCGGCCGGCGAACCGGCCCCGGCGGCGTCCTGCGCGCCGGGCTCGGCGTCCTCGCCTTCTCGCTGACCTTTCCGTCCACGGTGTGGGGCCTGGAGAGCTTCGGCCCCTGGTCGCTGGTCGCGCTGCGCAGCGTGCTCGCCGCGCTGATCGCCGGCGGCTTCCTGCTCGCGGGCCGCGTTCCGTTGCCGGACCGCCGCCACTGGGGCGGCCTGGTGGTCGTCGCGGGCGGTGTCGTGGTCGGGTTCCCCCTGCTGACGACACTCGCCCTGCAGACCTCCACGACCTCGCACGCGGCCGTGGTCGTCGGGCTGCTCCCGCTGACGACCGCGCTCTTCGCGTCGCTGCGCACCGGCTCCCGTCCGCCCCGCGCCTTCTGGATCGCCGCGTGCGCGGGTGCCGCCGTGGTGATCGTCTTCACGGTCCAGCAGAGCGGCGGGGTCCTCTCCCGTGGCGATCTGTACCTGTTCGGCGCGCTGCTGGTCTGCGCGGCCGGGTACACCGAGGGCGGCAGGCTCGCGGGGGTCATGCCGGGCTGGCAGGTCGTCGGCTGGGCCCTGGTGCTCTGCCTGCCGCTCGCCGTTGCGGGCGCGGCCGTGGCGCTGCCCTTCGAACCGGTGCGGATCACCGCGCACGGGGTGGTCGGACTGGTCTGGGTCGCGGCGGGTTCCACCTTCCTCGGGCTGTACGTCTGGTACCGCGGCATGGCGGAGATCGGGGTCGCACGGGCGAGCCAGCTCCAGCTGGCGCAGCCGCTGCTCACCTTGGTCTGGTCGCTCCTCGCGCTCGGCGAGGAGGTGCCCGCAGCCGCTCCGGTGGCCGCGGTGGCCGTGCTGGTGTGCATCGCCGTCACGCAGCGCGCGGGCGGGCCCGCGGGCCCGCCCGGAGCCCGTGGAACGGTGCGTACGAGAGGCGGCGCCCGCGTCCGGTCATAGACTTGTCGACATGGATCGCCACCCCTGAGGAGGTCACTCCCGATGGAGGCACATGCGGGCGACCGGCTGCTGATGCACGGCAGGACCGTGGGACAGCACGACCGTGTCGCAGACATCATCGAGGTGCTCGGCGACGGGGGCAGTCCCCCGTTCCGCCTGCGCTTCAAGGACGGGCATGAGTCGATCATGTCCCCGGGCCCCGACAGCGTCGTCCAGCACACCGCCCCCGAGGACCGGGAGCGGTAACCGAGCCGCGCGCGTGCAGCCGGGAACCCTTGCGGGTCCCCGGCACACGCGTCCCCCTCAGCACGGCGTGCGGGCCCGCACCTGGTAGTGGTCGGCGACCACACGGGCCATGGCTCCGATCTTGTCTGCCTCCACCTGCCGCGCGGAGAAGAAGACGTGGCCCCCCACCTCGGGGTGGGTGGCCGCGAGGTCGAGGTGGCGGGAGAGTTCCGCCGGGTCCTGCCAGGCGGCGGGCTGGGCGGGATCACCGGCCTTGTAGAGCGCCTCCCCCACGTACAGATCGACTCCCGTGCCCCGGACCGTCTCGGCCCACCAGGGCAGCAGCTTCGCGTAGTCGGCGGCGGCGAAGCCGATGTTCCAGTAGATCTGCGGGCAGATGTAGTCGATCCAGCCCTCCTTCACCCACGCGCGTGTGTCGGCGTGCAGGTCGTCGTACGTCTGTACACCGGCCCTGGTGTCCGAGCCCAGCGGATCGGTCGCGGCGTTGCGCCACACCCCGAAGGGGCTGATCCCGAAGCGGACGGCGGGCTTGATCTCCTTGATCCGTTCGGCCGTCCCGCTGACGAGCCGGTCGGTGTTGTCCCGGCGCCAGGCGGCCTTGTCCGGGAAGTCCGCGCCGTACTCCTCGTACGCGGCGTCGTCGGCGAAGACCTGACCCGCCACCGGGTAGGGGTAGAAGTAGTCGTCCCAGTGGACCCCGTCGATGTCGTACCGGCTGACCGCGTCGAGCATCGCGTCCTGGACGAACGCCCTGACCTCGGGGAGCCCCGGGTTGTAGTAGAGCTTCCCGCCGTAGGGCAGTACCCAGTCCGGATGAAGTCTGGCCGGGTGGGTGGCGACGAGCCGCGAAGGGTCCGTGTGGTTCGCGACCCGGTACGGGTTGAACCATGCGTGCAGCTCCAGACCGCGGGCGTGGGCCTCGCGCACCGCGGTCCCCAGCGGGTCCCAGCCCGGGTCCTGGCCCTGCACCCCGGTCAGGCACTGCGCCCACGGCTCGAACGGCGAGGGCCACAGGGCGTCGGCGGTCGGCCGCACCTGCAGGAACACCGCGTTCAGCCGCAGCTCGACCGCCCGGTCCAGATGGGCGGCCAGTTCCGCCTGCTGGGCCGCGGCGGTCAGCCCGGGGGCGGAGGGCCAGTCCAGATTGGCCACCGTCGCGATCCACACACCCCGCAGCTCACCCGGAGCCGCCCTGCGGCGCCGCCGTGCTGCGCCCGGCCGGGGCCCGGCGACCGCGTCGCCCGCCGTCATCAGCGCGGCCACCATCCCGGCCGCGCCCATCGCAAAGGATCTCCGGCCCATATGCCGCATTCCTCACACCTCTCATGTGTCTGTCCCCTGTACCGTTCCGGTCCTGGCCGGTGACGCAGATCATGCCCACGCCGGGACCTCCCGACCCGCAGGTCACCACGGCCGGATCGCGGAGTAACGTCGTGGGGTCGAGGCGGGCACCGGAATCAGACGGGAACTGCCGCACGAGGATCAGCGAAAGGCACGAGGTGACGGACTCTATGGCCGACATTGCACGCGTCGGAGTGGTGGGCTGTGGCCAGATGGGCGCAGGCATCGCGGAGGTGTGCGCCCGCAGCGGCCTCGATGTCATGGTGGCCGAGACCACCGGCGAGGCCCTGGAAATAGGGCGCACCCGGCTGCACAACTCCCTCTCGAAGGCCGCCGAACGCGGCAAGATCACTGCGGAGGAGCGCGACGAGACACTCGGCCGCCTCAGCTTCACCACCGACCTCGGTGAGTTCGCGGACCGCGATCTCGTCATCGAGGCCGTCGTGGAGAACGAGCAGGTCAAGACCGAGATCTTCCAGGTGCTCGACCAGGTGGTGACCAGGCCGGACGCGATCCTCGCCTCGAACACCTCCTCCATCCCGCTGGTGAAGCTCGCCGTGGCGACGTCCCGGCCGGACCAGGTCATCGGCATCCACTTCTTCAACCCGGCCCCGGTGCAGAAGCTCGTCGAGCTGATCCCCGCTCTGACGACGTCGGACGAGACGATAAAGCGTGCCGAAGCCGTCGTGCAGAACGTGCTCGAGAAGCACGCGATCCGCGCCCAGGACCGTTCCGGTTTCGTCGTCAACGCGCTGCTGATCCCGTATCTGCTCTCGGCGATCCGGATGTTCGAGTCGGGCATCGCCAGCCGCGAGGACATCGACAACGGCATGGAGATGGGCTGCGCCCACCCGATGGGTCCGCTCAAGCTCGCCGACCTGATCGGTCTGGACACCGTGGCCTCGGTCGCCGACTCGATGTACGCCGAGTACAAGGAGCCCCTGTACGCCGCTCCCCCGCTGCTCCAGCGCATGGTCGACGCGGGCCGCCTCGGCCGCAAGACGGGGTCTGGGTTCTACCCGTACGACTGAATTCCCGCGGCGGCGTAACCACGCGTCAGGCGCCGCAGGTGTACGTGAAGGGGTCGGCCGGGACATCCCCGGCCGGCCCTTTCGCACGTCCGTATGCGCTCAGCCCAGCTGCATGTGATGGAGCATCAGCAGGCCGGCCGCCATGTTGGCCGCCGGGATCTCGCCGCGCGCGATCATGTCGGGCACGAGTTTGAGCGGTATCCACTCACGGCGCGACGACTCGAAGCCGTCCGCAGGGGGGCCGGTGTACGTCGCCTCCCGCGTCCAGAAGAGGTGGTGCCGGGCGTCGATGAGGCCGTTGGCCGGCTCCACCGTCATCAGCGGGAGCAATGCGCCCGGGCGCCAGCCGGTCTCCTCCTCCATCTCCCGGGCGGCCCCGGCCGCGATGTCCTCGCCGTCCTCGACGACACCCGCGGCGAGCTCCCAGCCCCAGCTGTCGGTGATGAACCGGTGCCGCCACAGCAGGAGTACCTCGTTCGCCTCGTTGACGACGGTCGCCGCGGCCACCGGCCGCAGCCGGATGAGGAAGTGCTCGAGATGACGGCCGTCAGGCAGAACGACATCTGCCAGATTGACCCGGAACCAGCGGTTCTCGTAAACAGTTTGTTCGCCTAAGTTCATCCACTGCACGGTTTTGCCACCTTCCGACTGGTCGATGGCAACATCGGAGCAGGGTCAGCCCCGCAAGGGAACGTGCGGCGGCACCTCGGGCGGAGCTCACAGAGGCACGCGCAGCGCCCCGTCGATGAGGCCGGCCGCCGCTTCGGCGTCCGCGGAGCCGCTCGCGGCCAGGTGTTCCCGCACCGAGCACAGCCGGTCACGCAGCCGCCGCGACTCCATGCCCCGGGCGCGTTCTGCCATTTCCGCGGCGGTGCGGGCCGCCTTGTCCGGCTCTCCCTGGAGCAGTTCGAGATGGGTGAGCATCGCCAGCCTGTGCACGGTGCCGCGGTCGTGCGCCGGGGAGCGTACGGCCGCTGCGGCGTGCTCCCTGGCGCCGGGGAGATCCCCGAGCTTGAGCAGCGCCTCCGCCACCTGGACGTTGACGAGTCCCGGCTGCACGTACCCCGTTTCGTCCGGTTCGTGGCCCGGGTGGATGCGGCCGTCCTGGGACTCGGCGCGGCGGATGCACTCCAGGGCGCTCCGGTGGTCGCCGAGCTGTGCGTAGGCCTTGGCCTGCATCGCGTACAGATCGGCTGCCAGGGCCGGGGTGATGTGGGAGCCCGCGGCCCGCAGTGCCGCCTCGGCGAACGCGACGGACCGGCGGTAGTCGGCCAGGAACAGCGACTGGTTGACCAGCAGCGCGATCACATAACCGCCGAGCCCCCGGTCTCCGCTGGCCTTGGCGAGTCGCAGCGCCTGGTGGAAGTAGCGCTGCGCGAGTCCATGGGCGTCCGAGTCGTAGGCGCAGATACCCGCGACGGCCACCAGCCCGCCCGTCGCACGGTGGAGTTGACGGCCCGTGGCGTCGCTGTACCCGCTGCGCAGCAGCGGTGCGGTCTCGGCGTTGAGGAAGCCGACGACACGGGCCCTGGTCGCGATGCCGCCCGCCTTCCGGTACATCTGTTCGTAGTGGGCGCGGGCCGCGCGGAGCATCGCTATGTCGGCCATGCTCACGCGGGACGGCCCGGGCCGGGACACGTCTGCGTCCTCGGGCGGGTTCTCCCACTCCCAGACGGGCATCACCGCTGTCGTACCCGTGACAGCGGGGGCGGTGACGAGGTTCGGGCGCTGCTGTTCGTCGGAACGCCACAGCGCGGTCGCGTGCTCGACGAAGCCCGGGAGGGTCGAGCCGTGCGCGACCGTGTGCACCCCTGAGGTCCCCATGCCGATGTCGTCGAGCGTGACGGGCCGGTCCAGCCGGCTGCCGAGGACCTCGCAGATCAGGTCCGGCACCTGACCGCGCGGGCGCTGGCCCTTGAGCCAGCGGGAGACCGCGGTGTGTTCGTACTTCAGGCACAGGCCGCGCGTGCGGCCTGCCTGGTTGACGTGGCCGGCGAGCCCTGCGCGGGACACACCCGCCTCGTCGATCAGGGATTCGAGCAGGACGTTGGGCTCCATTGCCCCCCCATGTGCGCGTCGCAATGACCCTAGTGGAGCACGATTCACACGGGGTGTGAACGGAATGCCCGAACCATCCTGCTGTGCGCTCTGCCGCGCCGGGGCACCGGTCGCTTGAATGAGTGCCTCGCAAGAGGCGGCCGGGTCGTCGGCTCCCCCTCGTAAAGTTCGACGACCCGCACCCGCGCCGTCCGTTCTGCCGACCTGCCCGACACTCCGTGGCAGGGCGGACGGCGCAGGATCGCACGACCTACTGCCCCGATGACAGGAGGGTGGCTGCGGGTCCGGCCGGACCGGGGTTCCCCCCGGCGCCGTTCCGGGGCCCGCGTGCGGTCCACGCGCCCGGCGAGACAGAGGAAGGGGCGTATCCGGTGGCCGGATACGCCCCTCCTTACTGTGCGCGAACCGGGCGCGAGCCACTGCGCGAGCCCTGCGCCGGCCCTCGTCCCGGCGAGGGCCGGGTGCGCCGGGTGCACCAGGTGCTACGCGCCGCGCAGCACCGCGCCCGTGCGCTCGGCGGCCAGAGCGACCGCGGTGTCGCGGGCCGCGGAGGCCTCGTCGACGGTGAGCGTGCGGTCGGTGGCGCGGAAGCGCAGCGCGTACGCCAGGGACTTCTTTCCCTCGCCGATCTGGTCGCCGGTGAAGACGTCGAACAGCCGCAGCGACTCGAGGAGGTCGCCGGCGCCTTCGCGCAGCGCCTTCTCGACCGCGTCGGCGGACACGTCCTGCCCGACGACGAGCGCGACGTCCTGGGTCGCCACCGGGAAGGTGGAGATCCGCGGCGCCTGGAGCGCACCGTCGACGGCCCGCTCCAGGACGTCGAGCTCGACCTCCATGGCGCAGGTCCGCTCCGGCAGGTGGAGCTCCTTGATGACGCGCGGGTGCAGTTCGCCCGCGTGTCCGAAGAGGGTCTCCTCGCCGTTCACCGTGACGTACAGCGCGGCGCACCGGCCGGGGTGCCACGGGGCGTGCTGATCGCCGCGGACGGTCAGCTCGACACCCGCCTCACGGGCGATCGTGCGCGCCGCCTCGACGGAGTCCGCCCAGTCGGCGGGACGGCCCTTGCCCCACCAGCCGGCCTGCTCGCGTGCGCCCGTGAGGACGACGGCGGCGCGGCGCGGCTGGCGCGGGAGCGCCGCGTCGAGACCGGCGATCTCCTCGTCGGTGGGACGGCGGTCGACGGGCAGCCGTACGGCCTTCGTCTCCTCGCCGGACGGCCGGAAGACCAGGCCCGTCTCGAAGAGCGCGAGGTCGTGGCTGCCGCGCCCGTCGTTGCGCCGCAGTGCCCCGAGCAGACCCGGCAGCAGCGTCGTGCGCAGCGCGGGCTCCTCGTCGGACAGCGGGTTGACGAGCGTGACCGTGCGGCGGCGGGCGTCGTCCTCGTCCAGGCCGAGCTGGTCGAGGGCGGCTTCGCCGATGAACGGGTAGCTGAGCGCCTCGACGTAACCGGCGCCCGCGAGTGCCCGGCCGATGCGCCGGTGCAGCCGCTGGCGGTCGGTGAGCCCTCGGCCGGAGGGCGGCGTCGGCAGCGTGGACGGCAGGTTCTCGTAGCCCTCGAGCCGGATGACCTCTTCGGCCAGGTCGTTCGGCGCGGCGAGGTCGGGGCGCCAGGACGGCACCGTGACGATCAGCTCGTCCTGACCGTAGACGTCGCAGCCGACCTCCTGGAGGCGGCGTACGACGATCTCGCGGCCGTAGGCGACACCGGCCACCCTGTCGGGGTGATCGGCCGGCATGGCGATGGTGTGGGGGGCGGACGGGGCGCTGATCTCGGTGACGCCCGACTCCGCGGTGCCTCCCGCGAGGAGGACCAGCAGGTCGACGGTGCGCTGCGCGGCAGCGGCGGCGGCCTGCGGGTCGACGCCGCGCTCGAAGCGCTTGGACGCCTCCGAGGCCAGCTTGTGACGGCGCGCGGTCCGGGCGATGGAGATCGCGTCGAAGTGCGCGGCCTCGATGACGACCTCGGTGGTGCCGGCCTCCTCGGCCTTCACGTCGGCGATCTCGGTGTCGGCACCGCCCATGACGCCCGCGAGGCCGATCGGCCCGCGGTCGTCGGTGATGACCAGGTCCTGGGCGTCCAGGACGCGCACGGTGCCGTCGAGCGTGGTGAGCTTCTCGCCCTGCTGGGCGCGGCGCACCCCGATCGCCCCTTCGATGCGGGTCCGGTCGTAGGCGTGCAGCGGCTGGCCGAGCTCGAGCATCACGTAGTTGGTGATGTCGACCGCGAGCGAGATCGGGCGCATCCCGGCCTTCTGCAGCCTGCGCTGCATCCAGATCGGGGAGCGGGCCTCGGGCTGCAGACCGACCACGGTGCGCGCGGTGAAGCGGGAGCAGCCGATGGGGTCGGCGACCTTCACCGGGTAGCCGTACGCGTTCGGCGCGGGCACGTCCAGCAGCGCCGGGTCGCGCAGCGGCAGGCCGTAGGCGATCGCGGTCTCGCGGGCGACGCCGCGCATCGACAGGCAGTAGCCCCGGTCGGGGGTGACGGCGATGTCGAGGACCTCGTCGATGAGCTCGAGGAGCTCGATCGCGTCGGTGCCGACCTCGTGCTCGGGGGGCAGCACGATGATGCCGTGCGTGCCGTCGTCGCCCATGCCGAGTTCGTCGGTGGAGCAGATCATGCCGTGCGAGGTCCTGCCGTACGTCTTGCGCGCGGCGATCGCGAAGTCGCCGGGCAGGACGGCACCCGGGAGGACCACGACGACCTTGTCGCCGACGGCGAAGTTGCGGGCGCCGCAGACGATCTCCTGCGGTTCGCCGGTGCCGTTGGCGGTGCCGACGTCGACGGTGCAGAAGCGGATGGGCTTCTTGAAGCCCTCCAGCTCCTCGATGGTCAGTACCTGACCGACGACGAGGGGGCCCTTGAGGCCCGCGCCGATCTGCTCGACGGTCTCTACCTCGAGGCCCACGGCGACGAGCTCGGCCTGGACGTCACGGCCGGTCTCGGTCGCCGGCAGGTCGACGTACTCCCGCAGCCAGGAAAGCGGGACGCGCATCAGATCTCCATCCCGAACGGCCGGGTGAACCGGACGTCACCCTCGACCATGTCTCGCATGTCTTCGACGTTGTGGCGGAACATCAGCATCCGCTCGATGCCGAACCCGAAGGCGAATCCGCTGTACTTCTGGGGGTCGACACCGCAGGCGACGAGCACCTTCGGGTTGACCATTCCGCAGCCGCCGAGCTCGATCCAGCCCTCGCTGCCACAGGTGCGGCAGGGGCGGTCCGGGTTGCCGACGGACTCGCCGCGGCAGACGTAGCAGACCATGTCCATCTCGGCGGACGGCTCGGTGAACGGGAAGAAGTTCGGCCGCAGCCGGGTCTTCATGTCCGGGCCGAAGAGCGCCTGGACCATGTGGTCGAGGGTGCCCTTGAGGTCGGCCATGGTAAGGCCCTCGTCGACGGCGAGCAGCTCGATCTGGTGGAAGACCGGGGTGTGCGTCGCGTCGAGCTCGTCGGTGCGGTAGACCCTGCCGGGGCAGACCACGTAGACGGGGGGCTTGCGGCTGAGCAGCGAGCGGGCCTGGACCGGCGAGGTGTGCGTACGCAGCACGACACCGGACTCGTCGCTCTTGGCGCCGTCGGCGCCCTGGACGAAGAAGGTGTCCTGCATCTGCCGGGCCGGGTGGTCGGGCACGAAGTTCAGGGCGTCGAAGTTGAACCACTCCGCCTCGACCTCGGGGCCTTCCGCGATCTCGTAGCCCATGGCGACGAAGACGTCGGCGACGCGCTCCATGATCGTCGTGAGGGGGTGGCGCGCACCGGCCGGGGTGCGGTCGTAGGGCAGTGTGACGTCCACGGCCTCCTCGACGAGCACACGGGCGTCACGCTCGGCCTCCAGCTCCGTCTGGCGGGCGGCGAGGGCCTTGGAGACGGCGCCGCGGGCCTGGCCCACGCGCTTGCCCGCCTCGGCCTTGGCCTGCGGCGGGAGGGCGCCGATCTCGCGGTTGGCGAGCGACAGGGGCGAGGTGCCACCGGTGTGCGCGGTCTTCGCCTGGGCGAGCGCGTCGAGGTCGCCTGCAGCGGCGAAGGCGGCGAACGCCTCGTCCCGCATGCGCTCGATCTCTTCCGGTTTCAGTGCCTCGACCTCGACTGGGTCGTACGACTTGTTCGGTGCCGACATCTCTTCCCGTGCTTCCGATTGGCTGGTGGCGACCTGGCTCGACGACTGAGGACGCAAAGGTGCCAAAAGTCGAGTCTACGGGCCGCCGGGAGGCTAAGAAGCCCGTGGGCGGCTCAGGCCAGGTAGGCCGGGGCGCTCACGGGCAGGATAAATCGGAACTCGGCGCCGCCGCCGGGTCCCCGGTCGACCGTGATCGTGCCGCCGTGCGCCTCGACGATGCCCTTGACGATGTAGAGGCCCAGGCCGGTCCCGCCGCGCTTGCTCCCCCGCCAGAAGCGGGTGAAGACGCGGCCCATCGACTCCTCGGGGATGCCGGGACCTTCGTCGCTCACGGTGACTGCCGTTCCGCTCTCGTCGCTCTTCCCCGGTGCGGGTGCAGGGGCGATCTCAATAGTGACGGTTCCTTCGCCGTGGCGCACCGCGTTTTCCAGGAGGTTGCCCAGGACCTGGTCGACCTTGTCGGGGTCGGCCCAGAGGTCGGGCAGCGGCTGCCGGGTGCGTACGAGGAAACGGTCCGGTGCCTGGCCGTTCGCGGTGAGGGCCTGGACGTGACGTTCGACGGCGGCGGAGATGTCCACGGGCTGGCGGCGCAGCTCCAGCCGGCCGGAGTCGATACGGGAGATGTCGAGCAGCTCCGCGATGAGCCGGTTGACGCGGTTGGCGTCGGCGTCGACGGTCTCCAGCATGAGCCGCTTCTGGTCGTCGGTGAATCGTTCCCACTTGGCCAGGAGCGTCGCGGTGAACCCCTTGACCGAGGTCAGCGGGGAGCGCAGTTCGTGGGCGACGGTGGCGATCAGCTCTGCGTGGCTGCGCTCGGTGCGGCGGCGGGCCTCGGTGCCGCGGAGCGAGACGACCAGCCGGCGGACCGGTCCGGTCGGGGCTTCGCGTACGTACCGTGCGGAGACCAGGACCTCACGGCCGCCGGGGAGCAGCAGGTTCCGCTCGGGCTGTCCGACCCTGGTGGCGAGGCCCCCGTACGGGTCGGTCAGGGCCCACCAGCGACGGCCCTTGAGGTCTTCGAGGGGCAGCGCGTGTTCGAGGGGACGGCCCAGGGCCGCGGCCCGCGGTGTGGCGGTGATCCGCGCCGCGGCCGAGTTGAAGCAGATGATCCGGCCGCTCTCGTCGGCGACGACGAGACCGTCGGGCAGGTCGTCCGGGTCGATGCCCGTTGCCGCGTCCCCGATGATGCCGCTCGTGTCGTCCCCGTCGGTGATGGCGCGCACGGCGGCCGTGTGTGTCTGACGCGGCCTGCTCATGCCGACAGCCATATTCCCGTACCCCACCTCTCGAACCGGTGCAGTGGGCCCCCGAGTTCGTCACCCTACTAGGCGCCGGACGGCGAGCGACACCCCGAGGCGGCGCACCGGCGGGTGTGGCTTGGATCGATCGGTGGTGCTCCGGTGCCGGTCGGGCTCAGCCGGTGTGCCGCGGGCGCTGGGCCCGTGCGGAGGCGTAGAGGCACACAGCGGCGGCAGTGGCGAGATTGAGGCTCTCCGCCCTGCCGTGGATCGGGACCCGGACGACGGCGTCGGCCAGCGCCCTGGTCTCCTCCGGCAGTCCCCACGCCTCGTTGCCGAACACCCAGGCGGTGGGCCCGCCCATGGTGCCCGCGTCGAGCTCGTCGTCGAGGTCGTCCGTGCCCGCTCCGTCGGCGGCCAGGATGCGCACGCCGGCGTCCCGCAGCCCTTGTACGGCCTGCTCGACGGGCACGCCGACGGCGACGGGCAGATGGAAGAGCGAGCCTGCGGAGGCACGGACCGACTTGGGGTTGTACAGGTCCACGGACGCGTCGGTGAGCACGACGGCGTCGGCGCCCGCGGCGTCGGCGCAGCGCAGCACGGTACCGGCGTTGCCGGGGTCCCGTACGTGGGCGAGTACGGCGACCAGGGTGGGCTTCGCCGCGAGGATCTCCTCGAAGGGCGAGTCCAGGAAGCGGCAGACACCGATCAGGCCCTGCGGGGTGACGGTCTGCGAGACGTCGGCCAGCACGTCGCTGTCCGCGAGATGCACCCGGGCGCCCGCCGCGTGTGCGGCGTCGATGATGTCGGCGTACCGGTCGGCGGCTTCGACGGTGGCGAAGAGCTCGGTCAGCGTGGGTTCACCGTCGCTGCCCCGGTGCGCCGCGGCCTCCCGCACGGCCTGCGGCCCCTCGGCGATGAACCTGCGCTCCTTGCCGCGGAAGTTGCGCCTGGCCAGCCGTCGTGCGGCGGCGACGCGCGGCGACCGCGCGGAGATCAGTTCGGGGGTGCCCATGGTCGGCGGCGAGCCTCTCTGCGTATCTCTGCTTCTCTGCGTACGTTTCTCTGCGTACGGATGACCACGTACGCACAGCGTCCTGCAACGCACCGGACCCGCAGACGGCTTGCGCCTGCGGGTCCGGCTGACACACCTGGAAGAGCTGCCTGGGTCAGGCGGCCTTCGGGGCGTTGACGTCGCTCGGAAGGGCCTTCTGAGCGACCTCGACGAGAGCGGCGAACGCGTTGGCGTCGTTGACCGCGAGCTCGGCCAGGATCTTGCGGTCCACCTCGATGTTGGCGGCGTTCAGACCCTGGATGAGGCGGTTGTACGTCATGCCGTTCTGGCGGGCAGCGGCGTTGATGCGCTGGATCCAGAGCCGACGGAAGTCGCCCTTGCGCTTCTTGCGGTCGTTGTAGTTGTAGACCAGGGAGTGGGTGACCTGCTCCTTGGCCTTGCGGTACAGGCGCGAACGCTGACCGCGGTAACCCTTGGCGGCCTCGAGGATCGCCCGGCGCTTCTTGTGGGCGTTTACTGCCCGCTTGACGCGTGCCACTTTTGACTCCTTACAGCGGGGCCGTGGTTGGACTCACACGGCCCGGAAACGAATTGGTCCCGGTCGGATCGAGGTCGCGCCTCCGGGTTCACCGGAGGCAGCGGCCTCACTTGCCGAGAAGCTTCTTGACCTTCTTGACGTCGGCCGGAGCCACGACGACCGTGCCGGTCAGCGAGCGGGTCTTCTTGGACGACTTGTGCTCGAGCAGGTGGCGCTTGCCGGCCTTCTCACGGAGCACCTTGCCGGAGCCGGTGATCTTGAAGCGCTTGCTGGCACCGCTGTGCGTCTTGTTCTTCGGCATCGCGCCGTTCTCTCCTCGTCAGTGGCGCCCCTCTCGGTGCGGAGCACCGGACTGCAGGGGCGTCAGATCTTTGGGTGGTTCCCGAGGGACCCGGGGGCGCCTGGATGGCAGCCCCCAGAGGTCACGCCTCGGAAGGTGTTTCTGCAGGTGTCTCGGCCGGAGCCTCGGCAGCTGCGGCCGGAGCCTCAGCGGCTTCACCCTCGGACTCGGCGTCGTGGGCGTAACCCTGACGCTCCGCCTTACGGGCGGCCTGAGCCTCGCGGGCCTCGGCCATGGCTTCGGTCTTCTTCTTGTGCGGGCCCAGAACCATGATCATGTTCCGGCCGTCCTGCTTCGGGTTGGACTCGATGAAGCCGAGGTCCTCGACATCCGAAGCGAGACGCTGGAGCAGTCGGAAACCCAGCTCGGGGCGGGACTGCTCACGACCACGGAACATGATCGTGATCTTGACCTTGTCCCCCTGCTTGAGGAACCGGACGACGTGACCCTTCTTGGTGTCATAGTCGTGCGGGTCGATCTTCGGCCGGAGCTTCATTTCCTTGATGACCGTGTGCGCCTGGTTCTTGCGCGCCTCACGGGCCTTCATGGCCGACTCGTACTTGAACTTTCCGTAGTCCATGAGCTTGCACACGGGGGGACGGGCTGTCGCCGCCACCTCGACCAGGTCGAGGTCGTACTCCTGTGCGAGCTCCAGGGCCTTGGCAAGCGGAACAATCCCGACCTGCTCGCCGCTGGGACCGACAAGTCGCACCTCGGGAACGCGAATCCGGTCGTTGATGCGGGGCTCGGCGCTGATGGATCCTCCTCGGTAGCGCCACGCGACCGCCTGGCGGACAGCCGCGTAGCGTCTGTTTCGTAAGACCAACCGAGCCGGGGAAAGCAAAAATGCCCCGGACAGTACACAGGCGGGGCTCCAGGGAATACCGGAACACCGCGCGGTGAACCGCGGGGCGCATCGAGCAGCCCCATCGTCCGTACGGAACGATGGTCGCTACCTGACCGGTGACCCGCCGTCCGTGAGGACGGTCAGGTGGGAGATCGGAGCCTCCACTTGTGGGCCGAGCACATAGGTGTCCGGCCGGTCGTTACACAAGGTTAGCAGCTTCACGGGGCGGCGGCGAACGCGCTGCCCCGTGGTGCCGCGCACGTGCTCCCGCAGACAGAGCCGTGCCGGCGTGGCCTTATCGTGTGGGGCATGAGTGACGCGACCCCCAGCACCGAGAACCCCGGCTTCGACGACATGGCCCGCGACATCGCGGAGGTCCCCGCGGTCGAGGTGATCGTGACCGTCGCCGTCAATCTGATGAGCGCGGCCGCCGTGAAGCTCGGTCTGACCGAGGAGGGCGAGCAGCACAAGGACCTGGACGAGGCCCGCAAGCTGGTCCAGGCACTGGCCGGTCTGCTCGACGCGAGCACCACCGAGATCAGCACCTTCCACGCCTCCCCGCTGCGCGACGGCCTGAAGTCGCTCCAGCTGGCCTTCCGCGAGGCCTCGCTCGTACCGGACGAGCCGGGCCAGGGCCCCGGCGAGAAGTACACGGGCCCCGTCTACGGCTGATCCCTCCGCACCGCACACCCGAGCCCGCTGCCTGCGACAGGCGGCGGGCTCCCGCGTGTGTCAGCGGGTGAAGAGTGGCTCGCCCGGTGCCTCGGCCCCGGCCGGCAGGAGTGCGAGGTCGATACCGCGCACCAGCCTGGCGCGCAGGACCTCGCTGGCCGACAGCGCGTCGGCGACCCGCCGGGCGGCTTCGGCCACCACCGCGTCCGGGCCGAGGACCAGGGCGAGGGTGCCGTCGGCCTGCCCCGGGCCGAGGTGGGCCCGGATCACCGCAGGCTCGGCGGCGACCACGTCCCGTACCGCGGCGACCACGGCCGGGTCGTCGAGCGGGTCCGTGCTGCTGCGGTTCTCGGCCAGCGCGAGCAGCGCCGGGCCGGTCAGTTCGAAGGCGACGGGCCCCGCGAGGTCCAGGACCACCGTGTCCGCGTTCTCATGGGCGGCCGCCTGCAGGGCCTGGTGCAGGGGTACGGCGACGGGGCGGGCCTGCGGGTCCCAGCGGGCCAGCGAGGCGGTGGAGGTGAAGGCGGGCAGGGCGCGCCGGTCACCGGCCTGCAGGGTCGGCACGGCCATGTCGCTGGACTTCTCGCGACGCAGCCCGTTCTCGTCCTCCTCGACCTCGCCGAGGACGGCGACGACCGGGACGAGCAGCCTGGCGCCGCGGAGCGCCGCCAGGACCGGGCCGACGGCTGTCCGGTCCTCCGCCCACACGGCGAGCGCCGCCGTCAGTTCGGGGTCGGCCGTGCCGTCGTCGTCGGAGAAACCGGGGTCCGGAATGTTCTTGAGCGCCACACGACGAGCGTAGTGGACCGGTTCTCTCATCCGGGCGACAGGTCGGGCACAGGCTGCTGCCAGCTGCGGTTCCTAGCGTCCGGAGCATGTCCCGCCACAGAATCCACAGGTCCGCGCTGTCCGCGTCCGTGACGGCCGTCGTGCTGCTGGCGGGTTCCGCCGCAGGGGGCGCGTACCTGGTGGGTCGCCCGCCGGATCGTGCGCCCGCCGCCGTGGCATCCGTATCGTCCGCATCGAGCCCGTCGGCCGCGGCGAGCACGGACGAGGAGCCCGAGGTGGATCTCGATGCGGAACTGGCAGACGCGCTGGAGCCCGTGACCGGCGGCGCCGACGTGTCGGTGGCGGTGCTGGACACGGCGGACGGGGCGCACGGGGTGTACGGGGACGGGGTGTACGACACCGCGAGCATCGTCAAGGTCGACATCCTGGCCGCCCTGCTGCTCCTCGCGCAGGACGAGGGGCGGGAGCTGAACGGCGCCGAGCACGCGTGGGCGGAGGCCATGATCCGGCGCAGCGACAACACGTCGGCCACCGAGCTCCTGAAGTCGGTCGGCGGCGCCGGGGGGCTGGACGCGGCGAACGTGCGGCTCGGGCTGTCCGGGACGACGGCCGCTCATGCGTGGGGGCTGACACAGACCACGGCCACCGACCAGGTGCGTCTGCTGGAGGCGGTGTTCGGTACGGATTCGGAGCTGTCGGAGAGCTCGCGCGCGTATCTGACGGAACTGATGGGCGAGGTCCAGGCGGACCAGCGGTGGGGGGTCTCGGCGGCGGGCAGCGGCGCGGCGCTGAAGAACGGCTGGATGCCCCGCACGACGACCGGGCTGTGGGACATCAACAGCATCGGGCGGGTGGAGAGCGGCGGGAGCACCTACCTGGTGGCCGTGCTGTCGCGCGGGCACGCGACGAAGGAGGCCGGTGTCGCCCTCGTCGAGTCGGTGGCGAAGGCCGTTGTCGGCGTGGCCGGAGGGGTCAGCGCCACCGGCTGATGCCGGCGACCGTGCTGCTTCCGCTCGGGTGGGCTCCCCTGCCGCGCCACAGGACCACGGCCAGGGCCAGCAGCACGGCGCCGACTGCCCCGGCGGACGGGGCCAGCCAGCCGGCCGGGCCGTCGTCCTCGGCCTTCGGGTCGGGGCCGGATCCGAAGTACTGCTTGCGGTATCCGGCCGGGGCCGACTTGGCAACCGGATGGTCGGGGCGGAGCTTCTCCCCGGCCTCGATCGCGGCGGCGGGGTCGACCAGGCCGTAGCCCCGGGCGTCGTCGCGGCCGCCTGCCGGGGAGTTGCGGGCGGTGTCCGCGAGCAGCGTCTTGAGCTGGGCGGGCGACAGGCCGGGGTGGGCGGCACGTACGAGGGCGACGGCGCCGGAGACGAACGCCGAGGCGGCCGAGGTGCCCCACTCGATGTAGTAGTGGCGGTCGGGGTTGGCGACGACGATGTCGACACCCGGTGCGCTGACGGTGGCGTACCAGCGGCTGGTGGAGAACGCGGCGTGGGTGCCGTACTTGTCGACGGCGGCGACAGCGATCACCCCGGGGTAGGCGGCGGGGTAGGAGACACCGTTGCCCTTCTCCCCGCTGTTCCCGGCCGAGGCGACGACGGAGACGCCCTTGCTCAGGGCGTACTGGACGGCCGCGTCCTCACCGGGCTCGGGGTGCGCGGACTTGCTGTCGTCGCCGAGGGAGAGGTTGATGACGTCGGCACCGTGGTCGGTGGCCCAGCGGATGCCGTCGGCGAGGGCGGTACCGCGCGACTGACGGGCCTTGGCGCGGGACGCGTCGTTGGACTCGAGGATGACCCGCACGGGCAGGATCCTCACCTCGGGCGCGACCCCGAGGACGCCGTCGCTCCGTCCGGGCCCGTTGCCGTGGCCTGCGATGATGCCGGCCATCGCGGTGCCGTGGACGGCCCAGGCCCGGTCGCCCTGTCCGGCGCCGAACCCGATGAGGTCCTTGCCCGGGAGCACTTGGCCCTGGAGGTCGGGGTGGCTGCCGTCGACTCCGGTGTCCAGGACGGCGACGGTGACGCCCTTGCCCTTCGTGGTCTGCCAGGCCCGGTCGGTGTGGAGGGCCTCCAATGCCCACTGCTGGTCCCGGAGGGCGTCGGCCTGCGCGGGGACTGCGGGCAGTACCGCGAACGCGGTGGCGAGGGCCACCACGGCGAACGCGCGGAGCCGGCGGGGGCGGGTCATTCCGGCTTCTCCGTGAGGTCGGTGACGGTCCTGCGCAGCGAGCGCTCCACCCGGTCGGCGATGCCCTTCGCCTCGTGGCCGAGCCCGGCCTGGGCGACTGCCGTCGTCGCGCCCGCCACCATGGCGACGGCTGCGGGCTGCGGCTCGGCGACCGTACGGCCGTCGGCGAAACCGGAGACGGCGAACACGACGACGGGCACCTCGGTCAGCACGCTGACGGTCCAGCTGGCACGCTGCCGGTCGCCGAACTCCGCTGCGGCGGTGCCCTTGGCGGGGTAGGTACGGGGCATCAGGTCGGCCCGCACGTCGAGGTGCTGGCCGGTGAACCGGGTGCTGAGCGCGCGCATCCCTTCGCTGTCCGCCTCGGTGAAGACCATGCCCACCGTGGTGACACTGCTGCGCGTCGCGTCGGTGTAGGTGGCCCGCACCATGCGTTCGCAGCCGACCGGGCGGAGCGTCTTGAGGAGCAGGGGATCCAGGCCCGCCGCGCAGCCGCTGTCGGTGGCGACGGCGACGCGGGTCCAGACACGGTCGGTGGCCCCCGGTCCCGCGCCGTCGCCCTTGAGGGTGCGGGGGAAGAGGGTGTCGACGGGGACGCTGTGCCAGGCGGAGCGGCCGACGGAGTACGCGGTACCGGCTCCGGGCTCGGCCGCGGAGTCCCCCGTGAGCCAGGTGCCGGTGACGGCGCCGCCGATCAGCCCGAGGCCGAGCACGACACAGGCGACGGCGGCGGCGGCCCTGGCCGGGTTCCGGGCCTTTATGGGCCGCAGGCGGGTGGTGGTTTCGACGGGCGTCTCGGCGTACGCGTAGTACGCGCCCGGCGGGGCGGGGGCCGCTCCGGGGCGCGGGGTGAGATCCACCGCGCCGACGGGCCTGCGCCTGGTCGCGGGCGGCGGCTGAGGAGGCGCAGCGGGAGGTGCCGGCGGCGGCTGAGGAGGCGCAGCGGGAGGTGCGGGCGGCACGATACGCAGCCGGGTGGTCGTCTCCACGGGCGGGGGCGCGTCGCCCGCGGGACGGGGCGCGGGGGCCTGCGGGCGCGGTGCGGGAGTCTGCGTGGGCTGCGCGCCCGTGCGCGGTACGGGGGGAGATGCGGGAGTCTGCGTGGGCTGTGCGCCCGTGCGCGGCGTGGGGGCTGCGGGTGGAGCCGGGGGCTGGGGCGTGGGCGGCGCCGGGGGCTGCGCGGGGACGGGCGGTGGGGTGGTCGGGCGGGGCGGCACAGGAGCGCGCTGCGCTTCGGTACTCATCCGGCCCCCTGGTTCACGTCCCCGTACCGCCTGCGGATCAACGTCCCGGACCGGCCGTCGGTCATCCGCGTGACCGTCACTCTACGGGGTGAAGAGCACCCCGTGGGCACAGGACGGAGGGGTGCGGGGGATCTGCACCGAACGTCCCCCTACCCAGTGGTACGACCGTCTGGCAAGCTGCGGCCATGACTGCCCGCGCCGCTGACCGGACCCGTTACAACCGGGCCACCGCCCATCTCGACGCCCCCGTGGCCGTGGTGGACCTGGAGGCTTTCGACGCCAACGCCGACGACCTCGTGCGCCGGGCGGGCGGGAAGCCCGTCCGGGTGGCGAGCAAGTCGGTGCGCTGCCGAGCCCTTCTGGAGCGGGTGCTCGCGCGTCCGGGATTCGCCGGGATCATGTCGTTCACCCTCGCGGAATCGCTGTGGCTGGCCAGGGCCGGCTTCGACGACGTACTGCTGGCCTATCCGTCGGCCGACCGGGCCGCGTACGCCGAGCTGGCCGCCGATCCCAAGCTGTCCGCTGCCGTGACCGTGATGGTGGACGACCACGCACAGCTGGAGCTGATCGACGCGGCACGGGCCGGCGGAACCGAGGAGATCCGGATCTGTCTGGAGCTGGACACCTCGCTGCAGATGCTCGGCGGCCGGGTCAGGATCGGCGCCCTGCGCTCACCCCTGCGCTCGCCCGCCCAACTGGCCGAGCTGGCCCGCTCGGTGGCCCGTAGGCCGGGCTTCCGGCTGGTGGGGCTGATGGCGTACGAGGGCCACATCGCGGGAGTCGGGGACTCGGTTGCCGGCAGGCCGCTGCGGTCGCGTGCGGTCCGCCTGATGCAGGCCACGGCCCGCAAGGAGCTGGCGGCGCGGCGGGCGGAGGTCGTGCGGGCCGTCCGGGCGGTGACGCCTGACCTGGAGTTCGTGAACGGGGGCGGCACCGGCAGTGTGCAGCACACCGCGGCCGAGTCGGCGGTGACCGAGATCGCTGCCGGTTCGGGGCTGTACCTGCCGCGGCTGTTCGACAACTACACCTCGTTCACGGGCCGTCCGGCCGCCCTGTTCGCACAGCCCGTGGTGCGGCGGCCGGGGGTGGGTGTGGTGACGGTGCTGGGTGGCGGTTATCCGGCGTCCGGGGCCGCGGGCCCGGACCGGCTGCCGGTCCCGTACCTGCCCGAAGGGCTGCGCTACGACCCGCAGGAGGGTCCGGGAGAGGTGCAGACGCCGTTGCTCGGCTCGCCCGCCGATGATCTGCTGATCGGGGACAAGGTGTGGTTCCGGCACGCCAAGGCCGGTGAGCTGTGCGAGCGCTTCGACGAACTGCAGCTGATCGAGGGCGACCGGATCACGGCGACCGTGCCGACGTACCGGGGCGAGGGCCGAACGTTCCTCTAGGGTCTTTCGCTCGGACGGGGCCGGAGCGGGGTCAGGGTCCGATCGAGCTGCCGACGCCTCCGTTGGTGGCGCTGTCGCCGAGCGGGCGGATGCCCCGGGTGATGGTGTCCATGAGCGAGACCGGCAGCTTGTCCTGGCCGGCGTCGAACGCGAAGCGGACGATGACCGGCGTCTCGCTGCCCACGGCCGAGGGGAAGACGAGCGACTGCACGAATCCGCCGGGGCCCCTTCCCGTGGTGACCTGCCGGCGCACCAGATATCCGGTCCGCCCGGCCACGCTCACGGACTTGGACGCGAGTTCCTTCTGCGACGTGATGCCGCCGTGGATCGGGTCCCCGACGAAGTTCTCCCCGTAGGCCTTGTCCGCGGCGGTCTTGATGTCCTCCTCGGCCAGAGCCTCGACGGAGGTGACGTCGGTGCCGCTCGCGGTGCGGACGGTGACCGTGCCGTGGTAGCAGTAACTGCCGGAATCGCCGGGGCAGGTGTAGGACTGGACCGTGCGCATCGTGGTCGCGTCGTCGAGCGTGCTCTCCGGCTTCTCCCAGCCGTCGGGGACCGGCAGGGTGATCCCGTTGAGCTGGTCGACGAGCAGCTTCGGGTCGTCCGCGGGGGCGTCGTCGGCCGACGGGGTGTCCGTGCTCGGGGTGCCGGTGGTGCCGGTCGCCGGTGCGGAGCCGCTGGGTCCGGGGCCCGCCTGCGTGCCTGTGCCGCCGTCCTCGCCCAGCACCAGGATTCCGGTGACGGCCGCGCCGGCGATCACGAGGACCGCCAGCGCGATCGCGACGACCCGGGTGGTCCGGCCGCCTCCTGGGGCGGGGGCCGGTGGGACCTGCGGTGCGAACTGCTGCTGGAACGCGACGGGCTGCGCGACGGCGGGCGGCCTGGTGTGCCCGGTCCAGGCCGTACCGTCCCACCAGCGCTCGATGCCGGGCGTACTCGCGTCCGGGTACCAGCCGGGAGGGGTCGCGTTGCTCATGCCCCCACTCTAGATTCCGGTGCGGGAAGCCCTAGAGAGGAGTCACGTACGCCCCTGAGATCCCGCCGTCGACGAGGAAGTCGGTGGCGTTGACGAACGAGGAGTCGTCGCTGGCCAGGAAGGCGACGGCCGCCGCGATCTCCGTCGCCTCGGCGAACCGGCCGACGGGAATGTGCACCAGCCTGCGGGCGGCCCGCTCCGGGTCATTGGCGAACAGCTCCTGGAGCAGTGGGGTGTTGACCGGCCCCGGGCACAGTGCGTTGACGCGGATCCCCTCCCGGGCGAACTGCACACCGAGTTCGCGGGACATCGCGAGCACTCCGCCCTTGGACGCGGTGTACGAGATCTGGGAGGTCGCCGCGCCCATCCGGGCCACGAAGGACGCGGTGTTGATGATCGAGCCGCGCCCCTGGCGCCGCATGTAGGGAAGGGCCGCCTTGCAGCAGAGGTAGACGGAGGTGAGGTTGACGTCCTGGACGCGCTTCCACGCCTCCAGCCCGGTGGTGAGGATGGAGTCGTCGTCGGGGGGCGAGATACCGGCGTTGTTGAAGGCGATGTCCACGGATCCGTAGGTGTCGTACGCGGCCTTGAACAGCGCCTCGACCTGCTCGGGGTCGGTCACGTCGACCTGTACGAAGGTGCCCCCGGCTTCCTTGGCGGCCGCTCTGCCCGCGGTTGCGTCGATGTCGCCGCAGACGACATCGGCCCCTTCGGACGCCAGCCTGCGGGCGGTGGCGAGACCGATTCCGCTGCCCGCTCCGGTGATGACGGCGGTGCGGCCGACGAGGCGGCGGCAGATGTTCCCGGTGTCGGTGGTCATGTGTGTTCAGGCCTCCGTGCCGATGAAGACGTTCTTGGTTTCGGTGAATGCCGCGAGGGCGTCGGGCCCCAGTTCACGGCCGAGTCCGGACTGCTTGTAGCCGCCGAACGGTGTCCAGTAGCGGACGGCGGAGTGGGAGTTGACGGACAGGTTCCCGGCCCGCACCGCCCGGGAGACCCGCAGGGCACGGCCCACGTCGCGGGTCCAGATGGACCCGGCCAGGCCGTACTCGGTGGCGTTCGCCAGCCGGACCGCGTCCGCCTCGTCCTCGAAGGGCAGCACGACGGCGACCGGCCCGAAGACCTCCTCGGTGGCGACGCGCGCGTCCGCGGGGACGTCGGTGAGGACGGTGGGCGGGAACCAGAACCCGGGCCCTTCGGGGGCGCTGCCCCGGATGCCGGCCGCGCCCTCGGGGACGTAGGAGCGGACCCGCTCCAGCTGGGTGCGGGAGATCAGCGGGCCCATCTGGGTCTTCTCGTCCGAGGGATCGCCCACGACCACCGCGGCGAGGGCAGGGGCGAGGAGTTCCAGGAAGCGTTCGTGGACGGAGCGTTGGACGAGGATGCGGCTGCGGGCGCAACAGTCCTGGCCGGCGTTGTCCAGGAAGGACAGGGGCGCGGTGGCTGCGGCGGTCTCGATGTCGGCGTCCGCGAAGACGATGTTGGGGCTCTTGCCGCCGAGTTCGAGGGTGAGCCGCTTCACGCGGTCGGCGCACGCGGCCATGATCTGCTTGCCGACGCCGGTCGAGCCCGTGAAGACGATCTTGGCCACTCCGGGGTGTTCCACCAGTGCCCTGCCGGCGACCTCACCCGCGCCGGGCAGCACCTGGAAGAGGTGCTCGGGCAGACCCGCTTCCCGGGCGAGCCCGGCCAGGTGCAGGGAGGTGAGCGGGGTCGTCTCCGCCGGTTTGAGGAGTACGGCGTTGCCGGCGGCGAGAGCCGGGGCGAGGCCCCAGGCGGCGATCGGCAGGGGGAAGTTCCAGGGGGCGATCACCCCGATGACACCGAGGGGTTCGAGGAAGGTGACGTCGATGCCGCCGGGCACGGGGATCTGACGCCCGGTGAGGCGCTCCACTCCCCCGGCCGCGTAGTCCAGCAGATCGCGGACGTTGCCGGCCTCCCAGCGGGCGTTGCCCAGGGTGTGGCCCGCCTCGGTGACCTCCAGGCGCGCGAGCCGTTCGCCGTGTTCGTCGACGAGGACGGCGAAGCGGCGCAGCAGCCGGGCGCGGTCGGCGGGGGCGAGTGCGGCCCAGACCTGCTGCGCCGCCGCGGCCCGCGTGACGGCGGCGTCGACCTCGGCGACGGTGGTGGCGGGAACGGTGGCGACGAGCCCTTCGGTCGCCGGGTTCAGTACTCGGTGCTCGGTGATCACAGGTGCCTCACAGACGTTCGAAGGAGCGGCGGAGCTCCCAGTCGGTCACCGCGGCGTCGAAGGCCTCGAGTTCGACACGCGCCATGTTGCGGTAGTGCGCGACGATCTCCTCTCCGAAGGCCTCCCGGGCCACGTCGCTGTCCTCCCAGAGGGCCGCCGCTTCGCGGAGTGTGGTGGGGACCTGGTCGTACCCGGCGGTGTAGGCGTTGCCCTCGCACGCCTCGGGGAGTTCGAGTGCGTGCTCGATGCCGTGGAGTCCGGCGGCCACGAGGCCTGCGACGGCCAGGTACGGGTTGACGTCTCCGCCGGGGAGCCGGTTCTCGAAGCGCATCGAGCGGCCGTGTCCGACGACGCGCAGGGCGCAGGTGCGGTTGTCGTGGCCCCAGGCGACGGCCGTCGGGGCGAAGGACCCGGGCTGGAAGCGTTTGTAGGAGTTGATGTTCGGCGCGTAGAGCAGGGAGAAGTCGCGCAGGGCGGCGAGCTGGCCGGCGAGGAAGTGCCGCATCACGGGGGACATCGTGCCGTCCTCGCCCGCCATGACGCTCTGGCCGTCTTCGTTCCGGAGCGAGAGGTGGATGTGGCAGGAGTTGCCTTCGCGCTCGTTGAACTTGGCCATGAAGGTGAGCGCGACGCCCTCCTGGGCGGCGATCTCCTTGGAGCCCGTCTTGTAGACGGCGTGCTGGTCGCAGGTGACCAGTGCCTCGTCGTAGCGGAAGACGATCTCGTGCTGGCCGGGGTTGCACTCGCCCTTGGCCGACTCGACGGTGAGGCCGGCGGCGGCCATCTCGTTGCGGATGCGGCGCAGCAAGGGCTCGATGCGGCCGGTTCCGAGGACGGAGTAGTCGATGTTGTACTGGTTGGCCGGGGTGAGATCGCGGTAGTTGCGGTCCCATGCCTGCTCGTAGGTGTCCTTGAAGACGATGAATTCGAGCTCGGTGCCGACATGGGCGGTCAGGCCGTGCGCGGCGAGCCGCTCGAGCTGGCGGCGGAGGATCTGGCGGGGGGCGGCGACGACGGGGGAACCGTCCTCCCAGGCGAGGTCGGCGAGGACCATGGCCGTGCCCTCGTGCCAGGGAACCCTGCGCAGGGTGGCCAGATCGGGGTGCATGGCGAAGTCGCCGTAGCCGTTGGCCCAGGAGGACATCGCGAATCCGTCGACGGTGTTCATGTCCGTGTCGACGGCGAGCAGGTAGTTGCAGCCCTCCGCGCCGTGTTCCAGCACCTCGTCCACGAAGAAGGTCGCCGCGAACCGTTTGCCCTGCAGCCGGCCCTGCATGTCGGGGAAGGCAAGGACGACGGTGTCGATCTCGCCGCTCGCGACGAGCAGACGCAGCTCCTCGGGCCGGAGCGGGGGTGTTCGGTCTGCCACGGGGTACTCCTCGTTCGGTCAGCCGGAAGGCTTAAGGTATGGGACAGAACCATTGAGGGGAAGGGGATCGGGACGTGGCGCAGGAGACCGGGGAGACCGGGCCCTTCGACCGGCTGCTGCCCGTACTGAGGCCGGTCCGCGCGGGCAACGGCTTCGAGGAGGCGCTGGAGCAGGTCCTCCAGGTGGTCCGGCTCGGCCTGGTGCCCAGCGGCGGGCGGCTGCCCGCCGAGCGGGATCTGGCAGAGCTGCTGGGGATCAGCCGCGTCACACTGCGCGAGGTCCTGAAGGTGCTCCAGGAGCAGGGGCTGGTCGAGGCCAGGAGGGGCAGGTACGGCGGCACGTTCGTGCTCCCCCGCGCCGGCGGGGCCGGCGGTGGCGAGCTGCGCCGCCGGGTGGAGGGGGTCGACATCCAGGACGTTTTGCGCTTCCGCGAGGTGCTGGACGCCGGGGCGGCCGGGCTGTGCGCGGCCCACGGCCTCGACGACGAGGGCGTGGACCGGCTGCGCAAGGCACTGATCGCGACACACGAAGCACCCCTGCCCGACTACCGCAGGCTCGACACCCTGTTCCACCTGACGCTGGCCGAGCTCTCCGGCTCCCTGTCGCTCACCGCCCAGTACGCCGCCGTGCGGGCGACCCTGAACAATCTGCTGGACTGCATACCCCTGTTGGTGCGGAACCTCGAACATTCGCAGCACCAGCACACGGCGCTCGTCGACGCGGTGCTCGACGGGGACGAGGAGGCCGCGCGTGCGGTGATGCGCGAGCACTGCGCCGGAACGGCGGCGCTGCTCCGGGGTTTCCTGGCTTGAACCCGATCTTCCGGATCGCGTCTCTTGCGTACCGCCCCGGTACGCACAAAGGTATGACGCACCACCATTGCACCGGGCCTGGTCCGCGGACCGCCCGCCGGAAGGACCGCACCATGCACGAACCGCTCATCGGCGTCACCACCTACCTGGAGCCGGCGGCGCGCTGGGGTGTCTGGGAGCTCCCCGCAGCGGTGCTCCCCTCGGCGTATCCCCGACTGGTCCAGCGATCCGGCGGCCTCGCGGCCCTGCTGCCGCCGGACGCCCCGGAGCGCGCGTCGGACGTCGTGGCCAGGCTGGACGGGCTGGTGATCGCGGGCGGCGCCGACATCGACCCCGTGCTGTACGGCGCGGAGCGCGACTTCAGGACCGGGCCGCCCGCGCACGAGCGCGACGCCTGGGAGCTCGCGCTGCTCCGTGCGGCAATGGAGGCAGGCACCCCGGTGCTCGGTATCTGCCGCGGCATGCAGCTGCTCAACGTGGCACTGGGCGGCACACTGAGCCAGCATCTGGACGGGCACACCGGCCCGTTCGGCAAGGCGGGGGTGCTCGGCGAGCACGCGGTGTCGCCGGTGCCGGGGACGCTGTACGCCTCGCTCGTGCCCGAGGAGGCGTCCGTACCCACGTACCACCACCAGGCCGTGGACCGGCTCGCTCCTGGTCTCGTGGTGTCCGCGCACGCGGCGGACGGCACCGTCGAGGCGGTCGAACTGCCGGGCCCGCAGTGGGTGCTCGGGGTCCAGTGGCACCCCGAGATGGGCGAGGACCTCCGGATCATGCGGGCCCTGGTCGCGGCGGCCCTGGAACGGACGAGCCCGTCCGTCGTCTGAGGGCAGGGACGGAAGCGGTCCGGGTCGGGTCGGGTCGGTCCGGGTCGGTCGGTCGGTCCGGGGAAGCGGACAGGATCCTCGGGCCTACGCCTCGTCGGCGGTCAGTGAGAGCAGGTCGCGGGCGGGGCCCGTGGGGCGGTGGCCCGCGGGCCAGACCGCCCGCAGCTGACGTCTGAGCCGGACACCCGCCACGGGGACCTTGACCAGGCGCCGGGCGGACAGCTCCTCACCGAGGGCCAGTTCGCTCAGCACGCAGGGACCGGCCCCACTCTCCGCCGCCCCCTTGACCGCCGTGGTCGAGGAGAGTTCCAGCAGCGGCCGCGCGAGTCCGCCGTGCACGGCGAGTGCGGCGTCCAGGACCTGCCGGGTGCCCGAGCCGTGCTCCCGCAGGATGAGCGGGGTCGCCGCGAGCTCCTGCGGGGTCAGCTGACTGCGGCGGCGGGCCCACGGGTGGGTGGGCGCGACCACGACGACGAGGCGGTCGTGCGCGATGACCGTGCCGTCGAGCCCTTCCGGCACCGAAAGGCCCTCGACGAAACCGAGATCGGCCTCACCCGCGAGCAGCCGCAGGGCAACCACGGCCGAGTTGCCCGCGGTGAGGGACACGGCGGTTCCGGGGCGTGCGGCGCGCAGCGCGATCAGCCAGCCCGGCAGCAGGTATTCCGCGATGGTCATGCTCGCCGCGACCCGCAGCCGGGAGTCGCGCCGGTCCCGCAGCGCCTGCGCACCCGCGTCGAACGCCTCGGCGGCCTCGACGACCCTGCGCGCCCAGTCGGTGACGAGGGCGCCCGCGTCGGTCAGCCGGGAGCCCCGTGGTGAACGGTCCAGCAGCGCGACGCCGAGCTGCCGTTCCATCGACCGGATGCGGCTGGAGGCGGCGGGCTGGGTGATGCCGACGTCCCGCGCGGCCCGGCCCAGGCTGCCGTGCCGGGCGACGGCGAGCAGCAGCACCATCGCACCGAGGTCGGGGACCCGGTGGGACAGGGGGCCGTGTTCGTCAGCGGGGCCGGACGGCGGGGCGCTGGACATCGGTATGGACATAAGCCCAGCTTATGACGTCATAGGTCCGGGCTCCCTGGTGGGCGGGAACCCGCCCACCGAGAATCGTGGCATGGCCATCTTTCCGCAGATCCAGTCCCGGGTTCTCGCCCCCGCTCCCGCCCCTCTCCGGCTCCCGTCCCTGCGGTACATCGGCCCCAACTGGTACGCCACGGTCATGGGCACCGCGATCGTCGCCACGGCAGGGGCGGGGCTGCCCGTGCACGTGCCGGGGCTGCGCGGTGCCTGCCTCGCGGTCTGGGCCGTGTCCGCGACGCTGCTCGTCGTGGTCCTCGCGGCCCGCGCCGGGCACTGGATGCTGCACCGGGACCAGGCCCGTGCCCACGTCCTGGACCCTGCCGTGGCCCCGTTCTACGGCTGCCTCTCCATGGCGCTGCTCGCGGTCGGCGCGGGCACCCTGCTGGTGGGCCGGGACGTCATCGGGCATTCAGCCGCGGTCGCCGTTGACGCGGTGCTGTTCACGCTGGGCACGGTGGCCGGTCTCGCCGCGGCGGTCGCGATCCCGTACCTCATGGTCGTGCGGCACCGCCCGGAACCCGGCACCGCGTCGCCGGTCTGGCTGCTCCCCCTCGTGGCGCCGATGGTCTCCGCCGCTGTCGGTCCGCTGCTCGTGCCGGAACTGCCCGCGGGCCAGTGGCGCGAGGCGCTGCTGCTCGCCTGCTACGCGATGTTCGGGCTGTCGCTGCTGGCGACGCTGGTGATCGTTCCGCTGGTCTTCGGCCGGCTGGTGCACCAGGGCCCGCTGCCGCTCGCGCTGACACCGACCCTCTTCCTGGTGCTCGGCCCGCTGGGCCAGTCGACGACCGCGGTCAATCAACTGGCCGATGTGGCGCCGGGTGCGATCGGGGCGCCGTACGCCTCGGCGTTCGGCGCGTTCGCCGTGCTGTACGGGGTACCGGTGATGGGGTTCGCGCTGCTGTGGCTGGCGCTGTCCGTGGCGATGGTGGTGCGGGCCGCGCGGCACGGCATGGGGTTCACGATGACGTGGTGGGGTTTCACGTTCCCGGTCGGCACGTGTGTCACGGGCGCGGCGGGACTGGCCCGGCACACCGGGCTCACCGCCTTCGTCTGGCTGGCCGTCGCGCTCTACGTGCTGCTGGTGGCCGCCTGGGCGGTGGCGGGTGTGCGGACGCTGCGGGGACTGCTCAGCGGAGTGCTGCTCGCAGCGCCGCAGCCGCTTCGGTCAGCGACGGCCCGTACCACGTGAGGTGACGGCCGTCGACGAGCGCGGCGGGCAGTCCGGGGAAGGCCTCGGGGCCGTCGGTGGCGGTGAAGCGGTACGGCTCGTCGGGCAGGACGACCAGCTCGGCGCCTGCCGCGTTCAGTTCGCCCACGGGGATGCGGGGATAGCGCTCCGGGTGGTCCGCGTAGACGTTGCGTACGCCGAACCGTGCCAGCAGGTCGCCGGCGAACGTGTCGCGGCCCAGCACCATCCAGGGCCTGCGCCAGACCGGAATGACCGCGGGGCGCGGGGTGGCGGGAGGCGGCAGTGCGGCCCAGGCGGCCTCGGCCTCGTCCAGCCAGCGTGGCCGGCCCAGGCCGCATCCGGCGACCAGGACCCGTTCCAGTTCTGTGAAGGCCTGGCCGAGGGTGCGGACCTCGGTGACCAGGACGTTCAGCCCGGCCTCCCGCAGGGCGGCCAGGTCGGGTTCCCGGTTCTCCTCCTCGTTGGCGACGACGAGGTCGGGGCGCAACGCCACCACGGCCGTCACATCGGGATTCTTGGTACCGCCGATCCGGGCGGCGGAGAGCTCCGGCGGGTGGGTGCACCAGTCGGTGGCACCGACCAGCAGGCCGGGGGCGGTGACGGCCACCGCCTCGGTCAGGGAGGGGACCAGGGACACGACACGCACGGCGGAACCCCTTCCAGTGACGCAGCGGCTCAGCGACGCGAGTCGTACGTCGCGTCGATGTGCTCGGCGACCGCGACGACGAGCAGCCGGGTGCCGGGTACCGTCGCGCGCCACCGGTGCCGGACCCCGCCGGAGAGGAAGAGGGTGTCGCCGCGGCCCAGCCGGTAGGCCTGGCCCTCCGCCTCGACCTCGGCGGCACCCTCCACGACGTACATCACCTCGTCGTTGCGGTGCTGGAACTCGCGTCCCAGGTCGTGCTCGCCCACGAATTCCAGGACGCTGAGCTGGTGGCGGCCGCGCACCAGTCTGCGTACGCCGTCGTCGTCACCCGCCCGCACGACGTCCACGGAGCGCGCCGAGTCCGCCGCTGCCCGCAGCCGCTCGGTCGTGGTCTCCAGTGCTTCGGCCACCCGGTCCAGGGAACGGGCGCTGGGTCTGGCACGCTCGTTCTCGATCTGGCTGAGGAACGGCACGGACAGGCCGCTGCGCCCGGCCACCGCGGCCAGTGTGAGACCCAGGGTCCTGCGCCGTCGGCGAACCGCGGCACCCACTCGAAGGGCTTCCTTGTCGTCCATGTCCGGCTCCCTCCCCGGATCGCCATCCTCCCGGTTGCCAGCACCCTACGCATGTCGTTTGCGGGATGGAGCCGAAGTGAATGGCCGGGAAACGTTCCGGGAGGGCTCCGACCAGCACGAAGGGGGCGGCCCCGGCGCACTGCCGGGGCCGCCCCCTTCAGGGTGTTGACTGCTGACGCGGACCGATTTCAGCTGCCGACGGGGGCCAGCTGGTCCACCACGTCCGGGTTGGCGTCCATCCAGTGGCGGGCGGATTCCTTCTCCTTGCCCGCCCCGCCCTTCTGGATCTCCACCTCGAGCGAGGCCAGCTGCGCCTCACTGAGCTTGAAGTCCTTCAGCCAGCCGGTGAACTCCGGGAAGTCCTTGGCGAAGTCCTTCTTGGCGACCGTGTGGATCTGCTCGCCCTCGCCCCAGGCACCCTTGGGGTCCTGGAGCTTCTTCAGGTCGTGCTTGCCGTAGGCCCAGTGCGGCGACCACAGGGTCACCACGACCGGCTCCTTCTTCTTGATCGACCGGTTCAGCTCGGCCAGCATCGAGGAGGTGCTGGAGGAGACGACCTCGTACTCGCCCTCCAGGCCGTACTCCTTGAGCACCTTCTTGTTCAGCGTGCCCATCATCCCGGCACTCGACTCGATGCCGATGATCTTGCCGTTGAACTTCTTGCCCTGGCCCTTGAGGTCCTCGAGCGAATCGATGCCCTCGACGTACGAGGGAACGCTCAGCTCCAGCGAGGTCGGCCCGTACCAGGAACCGAGATCGGTGAGGTTGTCCTTGTAGCGATCCCAGTAGTCCTTGTGCGTGGTCGGCAGCCAGGAGTCGAACTGGACGTCCAGCTGTCCCTGCGCGAGGCCGGTGTACAGCGGGCCCGGGTCGAGCTGCTTCACGGTGGTCCTGTAACCGCGGTCCTCCAGCATGTTCTGCCAGAGGTAGGTGGAGGCGATGGCCTCGTCCCACGGGAAGTACCCCATGTTGACGGTCTTGCCCGCGTCCTTGCCCTGCTTCGCACCGCCCGCACCGCCGGGCACCGGCGCCAGCTCGTCGAGGAGGCCGGGGTTCTTCTTCAGCCAGCTGCGTACGCCGTCCTGCTCCTTGCCCTGGCCGGCTCCCTGGATCTCGTTCTCCAGGCTCGTGAGCTGCTTCTCGGTGAGCTTGAACTTCTTCAGCCAGTCGGCGACGGCCGGCGCCTTCTCGGCGAAGCCCTTGTGGGCGACGGTGTGGATCTCTTCGCCCTTGCCCCAGGCCCCCTTGGGGTCCTTGAGCTTCTTCAGGTCGTGCTTGCCGTAGGCCCAGTGCGGCGACCACAGGGTCACCACGACCGGCTCCTTCTTCTTGATGGAGGCGTTCAGCTCGGCCAGCATCGAGGAGGTGCTGGAGGAGACGACCTCGTACTCGCCCTCCAGGCCGTACTCCTTGAGCACCTTCTTGTTCAGCGTGCCCATCATCCCGGCACTCGACTCGATGCCGATGATCTTGCCGTTGAACTTCTTGCCCTGGCCCTTGAGGTCCTCGAGCGAATCGATGCCCTTGACGTACGAGGGAACGCTCAGCTCCAGCGAGGTCGGCCCGTACCAGGAACCGAGATCGTCCAGCTGGTCGCTGTACTTGTCCCAGTAGTCCTTGTGCGTGGTCGGCAGCCAGGAGTCCGTCTGGAAGTCGACGTCGCCGCGGGCGACGCCGGAGTAGAGCGGGCCGGCGTCGAGCTGGGTGATGCCCGTGGTGTAGCCGCGCTGCTCCAGGAGCTCCTTCCAGAGGAAGGTGGAGGCGATGCCCTCGTCCCAGGGGATGTAGCCCAGGTTGATCTTCTGGCCCTTGCCGACGTTTCCGCTGTCGGCCGTGGCGGTCCCGGAGTCGTTCGAGCCCGAGCCGGCGATGTTCAGACCGCCCGCGACGAGCGCGAGCACGACGACACCGGTCATCGCGACAGCGGTTCCCGGCTTGTAGTGCGTGAACTTCAGACGACGCGCACCGGCGGCGACCTTGGCAGCCGCTCGGCGGCCGAGCGGCGAGACCCGCTCGTTGAGCGCTCCGGTCATCCGGTCGAGGTACATGGCGAGGATGACGACGGCGATCCCGCTCTCGGCGGCGAGGCCGACCTGGAGCTGGGTGATCGCGGCGTACACCTTCTCGCCGAGGCCGCCGGCGCCGGCCATGCCGCCGATGACGACCATCGACAGGGCCAGCATGATGACCTGGTTGATTCCGGCCATGATCGTCGGAAGCGCGAGCGGGAGCTGCACCCGGGTCAGGGTGTCCTTGGGCGTGGTGCCGAACGCCGCGGCCGCCTCGACCAGCTCGCTGTCGACCTGGCGGATGCCGAGCTCGGTCATCCGGACGCCCGGGGGCATCGCGAAGACGATGGTGGCGATGACACCCGGGGTGACGCCGACGCCGAAGAACATGACGCCGGGGATCAGGTAGACGAAGGCCGGCATCGTCTGCATGACGTCGAGCACCGGCCGCAGCGCGGCGCTGACCCGGTTGTTGCGCGCGGCCCAGATACCCATCGGCACCGCGATCACGATGGTGATGACGGCTGCCACCACGACCAGCGAGAGCGTCGCCATCGCCTCGTCCCACAGGGCGAGGGAGTCGATCAGCGCGAAGCCCGCGAAGGTGAGCACGGCGGGGACGATGCCGCGCAGCCAGAAGGCGATCACGGCGAAGATCGCGGCCATGAGCAGCGGCTCGCCGCCGCCGAGGACCGCGTTGACACCGTCGTACATGCCGCCGAGGACGGTCTTGATGGCGTCGAAGATCCAGGTGAGGTTCGACTGGAGCCAGTCGACGGCGTTCTCGACCCACTCGCCGAAGGAGACCCTAGGCACCGGCGTTCACCTTCTTGATGTCACGCTGGGCCGGCAGCACGTTCTCGACCTTCGGTTCCTCGCCGAGCGCGGCGAGCAGACGGTTGCGCGGCACGACGCCGATGACGCCGCCTTCCGCGTCGGTGACGGCGACGGCGACCCCGCTGGTGGAACAGGGCGTGAAGAGCTCCGCGATGGGCGTCTCGGCGGACACCGTCGCGGGGGCCTCGGCCATCAGGTCCTCGTCGGAGCGGCCCGCTTCGGGCTGCTCCATGATCGAACCGGCGGTGAGCACGCGGGAGCGGTCGACGTCCTGGATGAAGGAGGCCACGTAGTCGTTGGCCGGCCGGACGAGGATGTCCTCGGCGGTGCCCTGCTGGACGATCTCGCCGTCCCGCATCACGGCGATGCGGTCACCGAGGCGCATGGCCTCGTTGAGGTCGTGGGTGATGAAGACGATGGTCTTCTTCAGGCGCTTCTGCAGTTCGAGCAGCTGGTCCTGCATGTCGCGGCGGATCAGCGGGTCGAGCGCGCTGAAGGACTCGTCCATCAGCAGGAGATCGGCGTCGGTGGCAAGCGCGCGGGCCAGGCCGACACGCTGCTGCATGCCGCCGGACAGCTCGTCGGGCCAGGACTTCTCCCAGCCGGCGAGGCCGGTCATCTCCAGGGCGTCGGCGGCGCGCTTCTCGCGCTCGGCACGCGGTACCCCCTGGACCTCCAGCCCGTACGCGGCGTTCTCGAGCACGCTCCTGTGGGGGAAGAGCGCAAAGTGCTGGAAGACCATGCTGATCTTGGAGGAGCGGACGCCGCGCAGCTCACGCGGGCTCAGGGCGGTGAGGTCCTGCCCGTCGAACAGCACACGTCCGGCGGTGGGCTCCAGGAGGCCGTTGAGCATCCGCAGCAAGGTGGACTTCCCGGATCCGGAGAGCCCCATGACGACGAAGATCTGACCCGGTTCCACGGTGAACGAGGCGTCGATCACCGCTGCGGTCGTTCCGTCGGCGCGCAACTCGTCGCGGTGGGTTCCGCTCTCGAGCTTCTGCACGGCTTGATCGGGTCGTCTGCCGAACACCTTGTACAGGTGCTCCGCTTGCAGCCTTGACACATACACCTCACGCGTTGAACCAAAAACGGTCTGCCACCCCCTCCGGCAGACCGTGGAGCAGTGCGGATTCGGTCCGCACAGCACGCGCATCAGTGGAGAAATGGGCGTGGTCCGCTCCGGTGCCGCGCCTGCCCTCACTTACGCAACCCAAACACGTGTGTGACCCGGCTCACTTCCCGGGGGCGGTGCCGGCGGGACGGCAGGCGTCGGCGGCGGGCGGTGTCGGTGCGGTGCGGCATCATCGGGGTGTGACGCGACGCCTGATGCTCCTCGACACCGCTTCCCTCTACTTCCGCGCCTACTTCGGCGTCCCGGACTCGGTGCGCGCACCGGACGGCACTCCGGTCAACGCCGTGCGCGGGCTCCTCGACTTCATCGCCCGGCTGGTCCAGGACCACCGGCCCGACGACCTGGTCGCCTGCATGGACGCGGACTGGCGGCCGCACTGGCGGGTCGAGCTGATCCCGACCTACAAGGCGCACCGGGTGGCGTCCGAGACACCCGCCGGGGTCCCGGACGAGGAGGAGACCCCCGACACCCTCTCCCCGCAGGTCCCGATCATCGAGGACGTCCTGGACGCCCTCGGCATCGCCAGGGTGGGCGTCGCTCCGTACGAGGCGGACGACGTGATCGGCACGCTCGCCGGCCGGGCCACCGGCCCGGTGGACATCGTGACCGGCGACCGCGACCTGTACCAGCTGGTCGACGACGCCCGCGGGGTGCGGGTGCTGTACCCGCTGAAGGGTGTGGGCACGCTCCAGATGACCGACGAGGCGTGGCTGCGCGAGAAGTACGGTGTCGACGGCGCCGGCTATGTCGATCTCGCTCTGCTGCGCGGAGATCCGAGCGACGGCCTGCCGGGAGTCCCCGGCATCGGCGAGAAGACGGCGGCGAAACTGCTGGACGCCTTCGGTGATCTGGCCGGGATCATGGCCGCGGTCGATGATCCGGCCTCGAAGCTGACCCCGTCGCAGCGCAAGCGCCTCGACGAGGCGCGGGACTACGTGGCGGTCGCACCGAAGGTGGTCCGTGTCGCCGGCGACGTACCGCTGCCCGAATTCGACGCCGCACTCCCGGACGAGCCGCGGGACCCCGCGGCCCTCGAGGCCCTCGCGGCCCAGTGGGGTCTGGGCGGCGCACTGCAGCGTCTGCTCGTCACACTCCAGGCGTGAAAGACACTCCGGGCGTGAAAGTGCTAACTTAGGCAAACCTAAGTACGCAAAGAGGTTCATCACCCCGGAGCAGGGAGTCCCTTGTGGCAGAGCGACAGGCACGCCAGGCACCGACGGCGCAGGGGGCGCAGGTCGTGCGCACCGAGCAGATCACCCCGCACATGGTGCGGGTGGTCCTCGGCGGCGACGGTCTGGCAGGTTTCGAGCTCGCAGGGTTCGCCGACCACTACGTCAAGCTGTGCTTCGCGCCCGAGGGCGCGGACTACGCACACCCCTTCAACATGGCCAGGATCCGCGAGGAGTACCCGCGCGAGCAGTGGCCCACCACCCGTACGTACACCGTGCGTTCCTGGGACCCGGCCGCCCGTGAGCTCGCCATCGACTTCGTGGTGCACGGCGATGCGGGGCTCGCGGGGCCGTGGGCGAGCCGGGCTCGGCCCGGCGACCAGGTGACCTTCCTGGGCCCCGGAGGCGGGTACGGGCCGCAGGCCTCGGCCGACTGGCACCTGCTCGTCGGTGACGAGAGCGCGCTGCCGGCGATCGCCGTGGCCCTGGAGCAGATGCCGGCGGGCGCGCTGGTGCACGCCTTCGTCGAGGTCCCGGACGCCGCGGAGGAGCAGAAGATCGTCACGCCCGACGGAGTGGTGGTCACCTGGCTGCACCGGGGCGACCGTCCGGTCGGAGAGGCTCTCACCGCCGCGGTGACAGGTCTTGAGTTCCCCGAGGGCGAGGTACAGGCCTTCGTCCACGGCGAGGCAGGCTTCGTGAAGGAGATCCGCCGTCACCTTCGGCTGGAGCGCGGGATCCCGCTCAACCAGCTGTCGATCTCCGGTTACTGGCGCCTCGGCCAGAACGACGACGCCTGGCGCGCGGTCAAGCGCGAGTGGAACGAGCAGGTCGAGCGCGAGCAGGAGAACGCCGCGTAGCGAACCCGGCGCACCCCTGCGGCCCGGTCCCCGTCATCGACGGCGGCCGGGCCGTGCGAGGATTCCGGCCCACCGACCAATCCGCACGGCCGCCGGCTTCGAATCACCCAGGAAACCGATGCGCGCCCTGGGAGGAACATCCGCGTGAAAGAGGCCGTATACATCAGCGGGGCACCCGCGCCGGGGCCCGATCTGCAGGCGCTGCTCGTCCTGGTCGCCCGTGGGGACCAGGACGCCTTCACCGAGGTGTACGACATGGTCAGCGGGTCGGTACTCGGCCTGGTCCGCAGTGTCCTGCGCGATCCCGCCCAGTCCGAGGAAGTCGCCCAGGAGGTGCTGGTCGAGGTGTGGCGCACCGCCGCCCGCTTCCAGCCGTCCCGGGGCAGCGCCATGAACTGGGTGCTCACCCTCGCCCACCATCGCGCCGTCGACCGGGTCCGTTCGGCCGAGGCGAGCGCGGCGCGGGAGCACAAGGCGGCGCTGCTGGACCGCACGCCCGACTTCGACGAGGTCTCCGAACAGGTCGAGACCCGGCTCGAGAGGGAGCAGGTCCGGCGCTGTCTGCGGACGCTCTCCGAACTCCAGCGGCAGTCCGTGACACTGGCGTACTACCGGGGGCTGACCTATCGCGAGGTCGGTGAGCTGCTCTCCGTACCACTGGGAACCATCAAGACACGGTTGCGCGACGGGCTGATCCGGCTGCGCGACTGCCTGGGGGTGAACGCATGAGCACCGCCGAGCTGCACACACTGACCGGGGCCTACGCCCTGCACGCTCTGCCGGAGGACGAACGCCTCGCGTTCGAGCGGCACCTGGACGCCTGCGAGGCGTGCGCCCAGGAGGTACGGGAGCTGTCCGCCACCGCGGCCCGGCTCGGGCTCGCGGCGTCCACCACCCCGCCGCCCGCGTTGCGCGACCGGGTGCTGCGGGAGATCACGACGGTACGGCAGGAGCCGCCGGCCCAGGGCCGGAGCGGCCGCACCGGCGCTTCCCCGGGCCGGGCAGGACGCTGGTCGAACTACGCGCTCGCCGCGTGTGTCGCCGCTGCTGCCGCGTTCGGCGGGGTCGCCGTGTGGCAGAACCAGGTCGCGCAGGACGCCCGCCAGGAGGCGGACCGCACGCAGCAGCAGAACGAGCAGCTGGCCCGGGTGCTGGCGGCGCCGGATGCCCGGATGGACTCGGGAGCCCTGGCGGGCGGCGCCCGCGGCGCGGTCGTCGTCTCGCAGAGCGAGAACAAGGCGGTCTTCCTGGCCTCCGGCCTTGCCCGGCCGCCCGGCGGCAAGGTCTACCAGCTGTGGTTCGACGACGAAGGGACCATGCGGTCCGCGGGCCTGATGGACCCGTCGGCGTCGAACGACGCCGTGCTGCTGGACGGGCCCGTCGACCGGGCGTCCGGCATGGGCGTCACGGTCGAGCCGACGGGCGGATCCGATCAGCCGACCTCACCGCCACTGGCCCTGATGGATTTCCCGGGCGCCTGAGTCGGGGCGGGGAGCCTCCGGGCGCGTTCCCCGCCCAGGGGCTGTTCAGCGCTTCCCCGGCGGCCACGGGAGGAATCCGCTCGTACGGGCCCGGTAGGCGTCGTAGCCGGGCCGTCCCGCCATGTGCCGCTCCAACAACGCCTTGCCGCTGCCGTTGATCAGCAGGAAGCTCATCACCACGGGCGACACGAGGGTCGCCGCCGCGACCGCGGGGTCGGAACACACCACGAGGAACAGTCCCCACCAGACGCAGAAGTCGCCGAAGTAGTTCGGGTGCCGGGTCCAGGACCACAGCCCCCGGTCCATGATCCGGCCCTTGTACGCCGGATCGCCCTTGAACCGGGCCAGTTGCGCGTCCCCCACCGCCTCGAAGCCGAGCCCCACCGCCCACAGCGCGGCACCGGCCCAGGCCCACCCGTCCAGCGGCCCCGGCAGGTAGTAACCGGCCTGTACCGGCGCGGAGATGAGCCAGACCAACGCCCCCTGCAACAGGTACACCTTGCGCAGGGCGTACAGCTCGGGGCTCCCCGGCGCCTTGGCCAGCATGGCCTCGTACCGCGGATCCTCCCCGTGGCCCCGGCCCCGCCGTCCGATGTGCACGGCGAGCCGCAGCCCCCAGACGACGGTGAGCGCGGTCACCAGGAGCCGGCGGGCGTGGTCCCCGTCCTGTGCCGACATGGCGTACGAGACGACGGCGACGGCCGCGAAGCTGACGCCCCACGCCACGTCGACGATCCGGTGCAGGCGCCTGCGCAGGGCGATCAGGAACGTCACGAGCATGACGGCGAGCGCGGCACCCGCCGCCGCGGCCAGGTTCTGCGCGAACGCCGCCCAGGCGAAGCCGCTCACCGGCAGGACCCCGGGCGGGGCCCCGCGACGACCGGTTCGGCCGGGGCGTGACCGTCCTGTCCGGCCGCGGCGCCGAGGCCCGGGTACCGGTTCTGGCGGGTGGCGGGCATGCCCGCGAAGCGGGTGAGGGTGTTCACGCGGTGTCCTCTCGGGTCAGGAGAATCTGCTGCACGTCGAGATAGCCGGACCGGAATCCGGCCTCGGAGTAGGCGAGGTAGAAGGTCCACATCCGCCGGAAGGTCGCGTCGAAGCCGAGGGCGTCGACCTGGGCGGCGCGTTCCTCGAAGCGCTCACGCCACAGCCTGAGGGTCTCGGCGTAGTGCAGGCCGTAGGTGCTGCGCTGCCTCGTCCGCAGGGTGGTGTGTGCGCCGGTGACGCGCTCGATCGACTCGGTGGAGGGGAGGAGCCCGCCGGGAAAGATGTACTTCTGGATCCAGGTGTAGGTGCTGCTGCTTGCGAGCATCCGGTCGTCCGGCATGGTGATCGCCTGGAGCGCGATACGCCCGCCGGGGGCGAGGCAGCGGTCCAGTGTGCGGAAGTACACCGGCCAGAACTCCTCGCCGACGGCCTCGATCATCTCGACGCTCACGACCGCGTCGTACTCGCCGGTGACGTCGCGGTAGTCGCAGAGCCGCACGTCCACGCGGTCCTCGTGGCCGGCCTCGCGGATCCTGTCCCGGGCCAGTTCCTGCTGTTCCCGGGAGAGCGTCAGAGTGGTGACGCGGGCGCCGCGCTCGGCGGCCCGGAGGGCGAGTTCGCCCCAGCCGGTGCCGATCTCCAGCAGCTCGGTGCCCCGCCTCACGCCGGCCGTGTCGAGCAGCCGGTCGATCTTGCGGTGCTGTCCGGCGGCCAGCAGGTCGTACTCGGCCGGGAATCCGCGGAAGACGGCCGAGGAGTACGTCATCGTGTCGTCGAGGAAGAGGGCGAAGAGGTCGTTCGACAGGTCGTAGTGGTGGCTGATGTTGTCGCGTGAACCCTCGGGGGTGTTGGTCTGCGCGGCGGGCTGCCGCAGCGCCCACAGTCTCCGCAGCTTCTGCAACGGCGCGGGGACGACGTCGGCCGCGTTGCCGGCGAGGACCGTCAGGACGCCGACGAGTTCCGGCGAGTCCCATTCGCCGGCCATGTACGACTCGCCGAAGCCGATCAGCCCGCTCGCGCCGATCCGCCGGAAGAACGCGTCGGGCCGCCGGATCTCCATGAGCGGCCCGCCCAGCCCGATGCTGTCGCGGCCGGCGAGCCGGGCACGCAGCGGGAGGCGTGAGAGGGCGTGCCGGACGAGCCGTTCGGCGACGGCGGTCCTGGCTCCGGACGCCCGCGGCTGGGCCGCGACATCGGGCCATCTGTCCGGGTCGATGCCCGTGAGGGGGGTCCTGGCGCCTCTGGCCTGGGTCGGAACGGTGCCACGGCGGGCGGGGGTCACGGGCGGGGCGGTGGGAGTGGGAGGGGTGGGGGTGGGTGAGGTGGGAGTGGGAGAGGTGGGCACCTTCACTGCATGCCTTCCTGGGCGCGGTGGCGGGGACGTGGCTGAACCGGCAGTCGGCGCAGGAACAGCCGGATGCCGTGCAGCCGGATGGCGGCGGATACGACAACGGTGGAGAAGGGGTGGCGCAGGAACAGCCGGAGCAGTTGGGCGGGCGTGCCGGGACGCCGCGTTCCTCGTACGGTCGCTGTGAACGGACGTGCGTCCACGCGCTCCAGATGGATCGTCAGGTTCAGCTCGGCGCCGGGCTCGGGCAGCCGCATGCGGTAGTCGCCGTCCACGGGGAAGAACGGCGACACGTAGAACTCCTTGCCGGTCACCGCCCGGCCCGTGGCGTCCGGGCGCAGCAGGTAGCCGTGGCGTTCCCCGTAGGTGTTGTGCACCTCGGCGACCACGCAGAGCGGCGTGCCGTCGGGGCGGTGGCACCAGTAGACGGTCAGCGGGTTGAAGACATGGCCGAACACCCGGGCCTGGGTGAGCATCGTGACGGTGCCGTCGCCGAGGTCGGTGCCCCGGGCGGCGAGGAACCGCTCCAGCCCGGCCCGGATCGTGGGGGCCGTGCCGCCGAAGTGGTCGCGCGCGTCGAAGCGGGCCAACGGGCGCAGGGCGGCCGGGAGCCGCGGCGGCCTGTCCGGGTCGATGAGCCACAGATAGCTGCGGTGCCGCAGGCCGTACCGGCGGGGCGCGGTGCGTACATGGGTGATCGCGCACGGATAGAGGGCGGTCACCAGGTCACCCCCAGGGCGGCGGCCGCCTCGGCTCCGGAACGGCAGCCGTCCTCGTGGAACCCCCAGCCGTGGTACGCCCCGGCGTAGGCGGTGACGGGTCCTGAAAGGGCCGGCAGCCTGGCCTGGGCGGCGACCGATTCCGGGGTGAAGACGGGGTGTTCGTAGACCATGCGGGCCCGGACGAGGTCCGGGTCGACCCGCTCCGCGCCGTTCAGCGTGACGACGAACCGCTCGGGAGCGTCCAGCCGCTGGAGCCGGTTCATGTCGTAGCTGACGGTGACCCGGTCCGCGTCGGCCGCGCAGGAGGGCATCAGGTAGTTCCAGGAGGCCGCGGCGCCCCGGCTGCGCGGAAGGAGCGTGGTGTCGGTGTGCAGCAGCGTGGGGTTGTGGGAGTAGCGGAACGCGCCGAGGGTCCGCTGCTCCTCGTCGGTGGGATCGGCCAGCAGCCGCAGGGCCTGGTCCGGATGGGTGGCGACGACCACCGCGTCGAACTCCTCGGTGGTGCCGTCCTCCGTGACGATCTCCACGCCGTCGCTGTGCCGCCGGATGACCCTGACCGGGGCGGCCGTCCGCAGGGTGTGCACCTGCTTGGTGATGCGGTCGACGTATTCGCCCGATCCGCCGGTGACGGTGCGCCAGACCGGCGAGTCGCCGATCGAGAGCATCCCGTGGTGCTCCAGGAACCTGAAGAGGTACCGGGCCGGGTAGCGCAGGGCGGTCACCGGGTCGCAGGACCAGACCGCGGAGACCATGGGTGTCAGGAAGTGCGCGCAGAAGTAGGGGGAGAAGCGGCCGCGTGCGGCGAACTCGCCCAGTGTCATGGCCCCGGTGCCGTCCGGTATCGCGAGCAGCGCCCTTGCCGCCCGGTGGAACCGCGGCACCTCGGTGAGCATCCTCAGGTAGCGGCCCCGGAGCACGGCCCCGGGCCGGGCGAACAGTCCGGCGGCACCCCGGGCACCCGCGTACTCCAGGCCGCACCCCTCGCAGCGCACGGACATGCTCATCTCCGACTCCTTTGTGGACACACCCAGTTCGTCGAAGAGCCTGAGCAGGTTCGGGTACGTCCGCCTGTTGTGCACGATGAACCCCGAGTCGACGCGGTGTGTCCGCCCGTCCGACGAGGTCAGGTCGTGGGTGTGCGCATGCCCGCCGACGCGGTGGTCCGCCTCGACGAGCGTCACGTCGTGCTCCCTCCCCAGGACGTGCGCGGCGGTCAGCCCCGCCGCTCCACTGCCCACCACGGCTGTGCGCCGCCGCTCCCCTGCCATTCGGGTTCCTTCCCGTGCTGCGTACCTGGCCGGGGCCTGCTGGAGCACCCCTCAGAGGTCATTCGGTGCAGGTGGGCCCGCGGATTGGCCGCTGCGTGACATTCCTTCGACCGGGTGAACGACCAATCCGCGGGCCCACCGGTGCCGAACTCCTGGTGTGAGCACAGACCGAGACGTTTCGCAGGAGCACGGGGCCTCCGGGTCCCGGGGATCCCGCTGGGCACGCGCCGCGTTCACCGCGCTCAGCGGTCTCATCGCCGGGTTCTCGGCCCTGTGCGTGGCCGAATTCGTCGCGGCTGCCGTACGTCCCGAGGCGGGGCCGGTCACGGCGGTGGGCGGAGCGGTCATCGACCGCACTCCCCCGGCCGTCAAGGACTTCGCCGTACGGAACTTCGGCACCGGCGACAAGCTGGTGCTGCAGGTCGGGATCCTCGTTCTCCTGGCGCTCTTCGCCATGGCGGTCGGAATCCTCGCGCTGCGGCACCGGCGCAGCGGCGCTGCGGCCGTACTGGTCTTCGGTGTGGTCGGCGCAGTCGCGGCGGCCGGGCGGCCGGAGGGCCGCCCGGGCGACGCGCTGCCGTCGGTCGTGGGCGCCGTGGTGGCCGCGGGGGTCCTGTACCTCCTGGCCGGACGGCTCGCGCCGGCAGCCGGACCGTCTCCCGCGGCTGGGGAGACGGACGGCGGGACGCAGGGTGCCTTCGACCGCCGCGGATTCGTGATCGCGGCGACCGCTGCGGCGGCGGCCTCGGCCGGTGCCGGGCTCCTGGGCCGTCGGCTCCAGGCATCCGAACTGGCCGGGGTCTCCGCCTCACGCGGCAGGATCGCACTCCCGGCACCTGCCTCACCGGCTCCCGCGGTACCCGGGGGCGCCGATCTGGGAATCCGGGGGCTGAGTTCCTTCGTGACGCCGAACAAGGATTTCTACCGGGTGGACACCGCCCTGGTGGTCCCGCGCGTCGACGCGGACCGGTGGCGGCTGCGGATCCGCGGTAAGGGGGTGGCGCGACCCGTCACCCTCGGCTTCCAGGACCTCCTGCGGCGCGAGCTCGTCGAGCGGGACATCACGCTGACCTGCGTGTCCAACCAGGTGGGCGGGCCTTACGTGGGCACGGCCCGGTGGATCGGCGTGCGACTGGCCGACCTGCTGGGCGAGGCCGGGGTGAAGCCCCCGTCGAAGGGCGGGCCCGCGGACCAGATCGTGGCGCGTTCCGTCGACGGGATGACGATCGGCACTCCGGTCGAGGCGGTCATGGACGGCCGTGACGCACTGCTCGCGGTCGGGATGAACGGCGAACCCCTGCCGTTCGACCACGGCTTCCCCGTCCGGATGGTCGTTCCCGGTCTGTACGGCTACGTCTCGGCCTGCAAGTGGATCCGGGACATCGAACTCACGACGTTCGACGCGTACGACGCGTACTGGGTCGAGCGCGACTGGTCGCGCGAGGCTCCGGTCAAGACGCAGTCACGCATCGACACGCCCCGCCCCTTCGCCTCCCCGCGCGCGGGCACCGTGCCCGTGGCCGGCGTCGCGTGGGCACAGCACCGGGGCATCGCCCGGGTGGAGGTCCGGGTGGACGGCGGCACCTGGCACACCGCACGGCTGGCCGCCGAGGCCGGTCGTGACACCTGGCGCCCATGGGTGTGGGAATGGCCGGCCACGACCGGCCACCACACCCTCGAGGTCCGCGCGACGGACCGTACCGGCGCCACCCAGACCGACGAACGGGTCGGCACCGTGCCCGACGGTGCCACCGGATGGCACTCGGTGGTGGTCGACGTGTCCTGACCTCCGGGCCCCTTCCGCCGATCCCTCTTCTTTCTCCCTTCCCTTCGCTGATCAACGACCCTCACAGGAGCACACCATGAACAGCCGTCACCTTCGCCGCGTCGCCGTCGCAGTCTCCGCCGCCGCCCTGCTGCCGCTGGCGCTGACCGCCTGCTCCAGCGACTCCGACCCTGCGGCGTCGGGCTCCGACTCCGGCGCGGACAAGGCCGCATCGAGCGCTCCGGCCAAGGAGACCCAGCCCATGGACGAGCCGTTCGGCCCGGCCTGTGCCACGGTCCCGAAGGACGGCGCCGGCTCCTTCGCGGGGATGGCGCAGGACCCCGTCGCCACGGCGGCGTCGAACAACCCGGCGCTGTCCACCCTGGTCACGGCAGTCAAGCAGGCCGGCCTCGTCGACACCCTGAACAGCGCCGAGAACGTCACGGTGTTCGCCCCGACCGACGACGCCTTCGCGAAGATCCCGAAGGCCGACCTGGACAAGCTGCTCGCCGACAAGGCCGCACTCACCAAGGTGCTCACCTCGCACGTCGTGGGCGAGAAGCTGACGCCCTCGCAGCTGGACAAGGGCTCCTTCGACACCTTGGCCAAGACGCAGCTGGCGACGTCCGGTTCGGACATGACGTACACCGTGAACGACTCCTCGAAGGTCGTCTGCGGCAACGTCCCGACCGCCAACGCCACGGTCTACATCATCGACACCGTCCTGATGCCGGCCGCCTGACGTCCCCTTCTGCTCGTACGCTGACCGTATGAGCAGAACGGGACCCCAGGGCCGCACTCCTGGAACGAACGAACCGGCACCGGCGGCCCGGAGGGACCGGGCCGCCGGTGCCGTGGTCGGTTCCGCGGCCGGCGACGCACTGGGCGCCCCCTTCGAGTTCGGGGCGCCGGGTGTGTTCGGCGCCCGCTTCCCGGACGGCGTGGGGACGCTGTGCGGGGGCGGGGGCTGGGATCCGGGCGAGGCCACGGACGACACACAGATGGCCGTCCTGGTCGGCGAGTCGCTGCTGGAGAACGGCGGCCTCGAACTCCCCGACATTTTCGAACGGTTCAGGCGCTGGGCGGCCGGCGAACCCAAGGACATCGGCCTGCAGACCGAGGACGTCCTGACGAGCGGGGATCCCTGGGACACGGCCGCCGCCCTGCACTTCCAGATCAACGCGCACGCGGCGGGCAACGGTTCGCTGATGCGGGCGACCACCTCCGCCGTGTATTTCGCACGGCAGGGACGGGCGGCGACCATGTACGCGGCCCGCCGCATCGCGGCCCTGACCCATGGCGACCGGGCCGCGTGGGAAGGCACCGCCGTCTTTCACGAGCTGGTGCGCGTCGCCCTGGACGGCGACGATCCTCTCGCCGCCGTCCCCGGCGCTCTCGCCGAGGTGCATGACGACCACCGGGACCGTTGGGCGGCCGTGCTCGCGCCGGACTGGCATCCGGACGACGCGACCGAGTTCAACGGCGCGGTATGGCCCTGCCTCGGCACCGCGCTCTGGGCTCTGCGCACCACCTCCGGCTTCGAGGGCGCTCTCGCCGCCGCGGTCGACGTGGGCGGGGACACCGACACGGTCGCGGCGGTCACCGGCGGACTGGCAGGAGCGGTGTACGGGCTCGGCGCCGTCCCGGAACGCTGGACGCGAACCCTGCACGTTCCGCTGCCGGGGTACGGGGACCGGGTGCTGCAGGCCGCGGACCTGGTGTCACTGGCCGAGCGGCTCGACGGAAACGCAGGATTCCACCGCCCGAAAACCTACACATAAGAGACATATAAGAGCACACTGGCTGGAGAGACGATGACCGCGCCATCCGTACCGCGGTCGCCCTTCCAAGGGACGAAGGAGACGATCTCATGAGTAACGTCTCGCACAGGAGTGACCTGTCGGGCCATCCCGATGCCGATGAGATGCGGGAGCGCCACGACCGCGTGATGAGCGGCGGCGGCCGTAGTACCGCTCTCGCCGACGCACCCGTGTTCCTCCTCGGTCTGTACTGCGCCGTCTCGCCCTGGGTGCTGCACTTCACGGCGAGCCAGCCGGCCCTGGTGACACACAACCTCGTCATCGGCATCGCGATCGCCGTTCTGGCACTGTGCTTCACCGCCATGCCGGAGCGGATGACCGGCATGAGCATTGCCATCTGCGCCCTGGGCGCCTGGCTCATCGTGTCGCCCTGGATCGTGGGCTCGAGCCCCGATATGGGCGTCATCCTCAACAACGTGATCGTCGGAGGCCTGGCTGTCGTGCTGGGGGCGGTCTGCGCGGGCCTCGCGGTGATGAACAAGAAGACATAGCGGAGAGGACCGCGAACGGCGAACGCACAGCAGTGGCCACAGGCACGAACCCGCCTGCGGCCACTTCGCTGTTCCGACCCGGCGGGATCACCCCGCCGGGATCACCCCACGGAGCTGTACGCCACCACGCCCCGCAGCACTCCGTCCACGGCCTTGTGCGCGTTCTTCGCCACCGAACTCCCGTCCCTGGGTGCGGCGGCCGCGATCTGGCCGAGCACGTCGATGACCTGCTTGCACCAGCGCACGAAGTCGCCGGCAGGCATCTCCGCCTCCCGCAGCACCTCGTCCAGCGTCCGCCCCGAGGCCCACATGTAGACGGCCCAGGCGAAGCCGAGGTCGGGTTCGCGCTGGCCGACCCCCTCCGTCTGGCTGATCTTGAAGTCCTCCTCCAGGGCGTCGAGCCTGCCCCAGATGCGGACCATCTCGCCCATCGCCGTCTTCGCCGGACCGGACGGCAGCTTGGGTGCCACCGCGTCGTCCGCCTGACGCGACTCGTAGACCAGCGCCGATACGCACGCGGCGAGCTCGGCGGGGTTCAGCCCCTCCCAGACGCCTTCGCGCAGGCACTCGCTCGCCAGCAGGTCCAGCTCGCCGTAGAGCCGTGCCAGCCGCCTGCCGTTGTCCGTGACCTCGCTGGCCCGCAGGTAGTCGAGCTCGGTGAGGAGGGCGACGATCCGGTCGAAGGTACGGGCGATCGTGTTCGTCCGCCCCTCGATCCGGTGCTCCAGCTGCCGGGTGTCGCGCTGCAGCCGGTGGTACCGCTCCGCCCACCGGGCGTGGTCCTCACGCTCGTCGCACCCGTGGCACGGGTGCGCGCGCAGCTCGGTACGCAGCCGGGCGATCTCCCGGTCGTCGGCCGCCGCGGCCCGCTCCTTGCGGTGGCGTCCCGGATCGATGTGCCCTGCCTTGCTGCGCAGCGCGGACGCCAGATCGCGGCGCGACTGCGGGGAACGCGGGTTGAACGACTTGGGGACCCGCATCCGCTCCAGAGCCTCCACCGGCACCGGGAAGTCGATGTGGGCCAGCCGCTTGACCTGGCGCTCGACGGTCAGCACCAGCGGACGCGGCCCGTCGTGGTACTCCAGCCCGCGGTGCCCGTTGGTGCGTCCGCCCGGCAGCCCCGGATCCAGCACCAGCGCCAGTCCCGCGAACTTGCCGGTCGGCACATGGATGACGTCACCGGGCTTGAGCTTCTCCAGCGACGACGCGGCAGCGGCCCGCCGCTGCGCCGCACCCTGCTTGGCGAGGTCCGTCTCCCGGTCCTTGAGGTCGCGGCGCAGCCGCGCGTACTCCTCGAAGTCCCCGAGATGGCAGGTCATGCCCTCGCGGTAGCCCTCCAGTCCTTCCTCGTTGCGCTGGACCTGCCGGGAGATGCCGACGACCGAACGGTCCGCCTGGAACTGTGCGAAGGAGGTCTCCAGCAGCTCACGCGACCGGTGCCGCCCGAACTGCTGCACGAGGTTCACGGCCATGTTGTACGAGGGCCGGAAGCTGGAACGCAGCGGATACGTACGGGTACCCGCGAGTCCGGCGAGCGCGCCCGGGTCCATGCCCCGCTGCCACAGGACCACCGCATGGCCCTCGACATCGATGCCTCGGCGCCCGGCCCGCCCGGTCAGCTGGGTGTACTCGCCGGGGGTGATGTCGGCATGCTGCTCGCCGTTCCACTTGACGAGCTTCTCCAGCACCACGGAGCGCGCCGGCATGTTGATGCCGAGCGCCAGTGTCTCCGTCGCGAAGACCGCCTTGACCAGGCCGCGGACGAAGAGCTCCTCGACGACCTCCTTGAAGGTCGGCAGCATGCCTGCGTGGTGCGCGGCGATGCCCCGCTCCAGGCCTTCGAGCCACTCGTAGTACCCGAGGACATGGAGGTCCTCGGGGGGAATGGACGCCGTCCGCTCCTCGACGATCTCCCGCACCAGCCGGCGCTTGTCCTCGTCGTTGAGCCGCAGCCCCGCCTGCAGGCACTGCTGGACGGCCCCTTCGCAGCCGGCCCGGCTGAAGATGAACGTGATGGCGGGCAGCAGCCCCTCGGCATCGAGCCGGTCGATGACCTCGGGCCTGGCCGGGGTCCAGATCCGGCTGCGCTGACGCCGCTCGCGCTCGCGGTCGGCCTCGCGGACCATCTTGCCCTTGCGGCGCTCACGCGGGTTGTACCCGCGCTGGTTCTCCATGCGGGCGAGCCTGACGAGGTCGGGGTTGACCTCGCGCCGGCCGGTGCCCCTGCCGCCGTGGTCGGTCTCCTCCTCGAAGAGGTCGTACATCCGGCGTCCGGCCATGACGTGCTGCCACAGCGGAACCGGCCGGTGCTCGGAGACGATCACCTGGGTGTCGCCCCGGACGGTGTCCAACCAGTCGCCGAACTCCTCGGCATTGGACACGGTGGCCGACAGCGACACCAGAGTCACCGACTCCGGCAGGTGGATGATCACTTCCTCCCACACGGCGCCGCGGAAGCGGTCGGAGAGGTAGTGCACCTCGTCCATCACCACGTAGCCGAGGCCGGTGAGCGACTGGGAGCCCGCGTACAGCATGTTGCGCAGCACCTCGGTGGTCATGACGACCACGGGTGCGTCCGCGTTGACGCTGTTGTCCCCGGTGAGCAGTCCGACCTTGTCCGCGCCGTAGCGCCTGACCAGGTCGGTGAACTTCTGGTTGGACAGCGCCTTGATCGGCGTCGTGTAGAAGCACTTGCGGCCCTGCTCCAGGGCCAGGTGTACGGCGAATTCGCCGACGATCGTCTTGCCCGACCCCGTGGGGGCCGCGACCAGCACCCCCTTGCCCGCCTCAAGGGCCTGGCAGGCCTCGATCTGGAACGGGTCCAGTCCGAACTCGTACATCTCGCGGAAGGGCCCGAGGGCGGTGGCCTGCTCGGCCGCACGGACCCGGGAAGCCTGGTATCGCTCAGCTGGTGAGAGGTCCTCTGTCATCTTGATACGAGCCTACCCGCCAGGTATGACAGTCAGCCCGATCTTTAAATTCACCGTGAAAGGACCCGGACGGCGCCGGCTACGCACGTCGCCGTGAGGGGCAGGGCCCCCAGCGGCTCGCCGTCGGCGTACGCGGTCACACCGGCCGCGGCCAGCTCGATCGAGGCCACCCGGTGCACGGTCACGTCGGGGTGGCCGAGATGCGTCCCCTTGTACACCTTCGGGAACACCTTGAGCAGGGTGGACCGGCTGCAGTCCCCGACCACGGTGACGTCGAAGAGCCCGTCGTCCATGACCGCGTCCGCGCAGATCCGCATGCCCCCGCCGTACGTGGACCCGTTGCCGACGGCGATCAGCGTCGCCTCGATCTCGCGCACCGGACCTCCGTCCAGCCGGATCCGGTACGGAATCGGCCGGAAGGCCGCCAGTTCGGCGAGGATCGCCAGGTCGTACTTGAAACGCCCGCCGACCCAGCGCATCCGGTTGCCGCGGTCGTTGACCCGCGAGTCGAACCCGGAGGCGAGCACGGAGCCGAACCAGCGCTCGCCGACCCGGCCGAGGTCGATCTCGCGCTCGGTCCCCGCCTTGAGCGCCTCGGCGGCCAGCCGTCCCGCCGCCGCCGGGTCACGGATCGGCAGTCCGAGGGCGCGGGCGAAGTCGTTGCCGGTACCGACGGCGACGACGCCCAGCGGTGTCCCGGTGCCGGCGACAGCCTGCAGGGCGAGGGACATCATGCCGTCCCCGCCCACGGCTATCAGTGCGCCGGTCCCGGCGGCCACGGCCTCGCGGGCCCGCCTCAGGGCGTCGTCGGCATCCTCGCCGAGCACGGTCCGCACGGAGAATCCGGCGTCCCGCAACGCGGAAGCGGCCGGCTGCGCGGCACGCGCGCCCCGGCCGCGTCCTGCGGTGGGATTGACGAAGAGGGTGATCTCGCTGGTCACTGGGGTCCCTTGGACGGAGTCTGGGGGAGGACCCTACAAGATCAGGTGATGTCGTCGTAACCGTTCAGGCGGTGAGATCGGGCACCGTCCGAATCACCACTGGCCTGCTCGGGCAGGGCTGCCCGTGAGGCGGAGACGCCCTCGACCGCACCGACGTCCTCGGGCGTGAGGTCCAGCTGTGACGCCTCGTCGTCGTCGAGTTCGGCGTCGGGGTTGCGGCGCCGCCTGCGTTTGTCGTTGAGGAGGGAGAAACCGACCGCGATGAAGTAGAGCACCGCGAGCGGGCCCGCCAGCAGAAGCATCGAGATGGGCTCGCCGCCCGGCGTCGCGATGGCTGCGAACGCCGTGAGTCCGACGAGCATCCCGCGCCACCAGCGCAGCATGCGGGCTCCGGACAGGACCCCCGTCATGTTGAGCAGGATGAGGAGCAGGGGCAGCTCGAAGGCCAGCCCGAAGACGAGCACCATCCGCGTGATGAGGTCGAGGAAGTCGTCCAGGGGCAGCAGGTTCTTCACGTTGTCCGGCGTGAAGCCGAGCATGATCTCCGCGGTCTGCGGAAGGATCATGTACGCGAGGTAGGCGCCGGCGAGGAAGAGCGGGACCCCGGCCGCCACGAAGGCCATCGAGTAGCGCTTCTCCTGCTTGTGCAGGCCCGGGGCGACGAACGCCCACAGCTGGTAGAGCCATACAGGCGTGGCCACCAGCACGCCCGCCATCAGGGACACCTTCAGCGCGATGGTGAAGGGCGAGAGCAGACCGTTGGTGGTCATCTCCGCACACGGCCGACCGTTGACCATGGTCACGGCGCCGTTCTTGCAGCCGACCGAGTCCAGGATCGGCTTCATCAGGAACTCGAAGATTTCCTTCTGGAAGAACGCTGCCGCGATCACGGCGATCACGATGGCAAGTACCGACTTCAGCAGTCGGTTGCGCAGCTCACGCAGGTGATCGAGGAGGGGCATCCGCCCCTCGTCGTCCTTCTCCTGCTTGCGGGCAGACTTGAGCAACCCACTTCCCTCGTCTCGTGCGGCAGCTGTCGGTGAAGCGCGTCGGCTGTCAGCTCTGGGTGGTGGGCTTGGCCTCGCTGACCGGGCGGGAGCTGGTGACGTCTCCCGGGGCGGCCTGGATCGTCTTGGCGGGGGCCGGCTGCGGGGTGGTGTCCGCGACGGTCTCCGTGGTGGGCGCCGCGGGATCCGCGTCGTCCTTCTTCATGGCCTTGGCCTCGCTCTTGAGGATGCGGGCCGACTTGCCGAGCGAACGCGCCATGTCAGGAAGCTTCTTGGCACCGAAGAGCAGCAGGATGACAGCGATGATCAGAACGATCTCGAGGGGCTTCAGATTGCCGATCATGTGCGACTTCCTTCTCACTGAGGCGACTGGAGGGTGGGCTCGCTACCCGTTCGACCGGACGTACGTCCGACCTGCGCGCTGGCAGCGATCGTAACCCGCAGGGGTAAACGCGAGGCAATGCCCGTGCATACTCCCGCTTGCGGCCCGCACCTCCCTAGCCTGGGCCGACTCCAGCAGAGTACCCCCCGAACCGGTGAATCCTTAAGGCCGCTCCCCTGCTATCGCAGGGCCTCTCCGGTGTCCGCGAGACCGGTGGCCGCTCGTTCGAGATCCTCCGCCGCTCGGTTGATCCGCTTCGTGGTGGCCGAAACCTGTCGGCCGAGCCGTTGCGCCTCGATGAAGACCTTGACGGCCAGGATTCCGAGCACGGCCAGGCCGAGGAATCCCAGAGCGATGGCGAGCATGGGCCAGAACATGGACGGAGCCTCGATGTTTTCTCGTTACTGCGGGGCGGTCACCGCAGGGCGGTGTGGAGGCGAAGGGTCCGCACTCCGCCGCCGGTGAGGAGTTCGATGATGCGCTCCCCGGCGGGCTTGCGGACGGCCGAGCCGCACTCGGGGCAGGTGAAGGAGTAGAAGGTCGTGCGACGGCTCGCGCCTATCGCGAGGCGCAGGGCACCCGCCGCCAGCTCGAATCTCCCGCGGCAGTCCGGGCAGGCCGCCCGGAACCGGACGGTGGCGGGCACCGGTACCGCTACCGGCCCGGTCTGCCTACTCGATATCGCAGTCATACGGCCTCTGTCTCCTCCGTGTTCCGGTAGCCGCTCAAAGGGCGCCGTCATAGGCGGCGAGTGCTTCCCGGGCCGCCAGCCGCGCACTCTGCGCGAGGTCCTCCGGCGCCGTGATGCGCCCTTCTCCGCCCAGCCTCAGGGCCAGCCTGCGCAGCGAGGCGGGGTCGGGGGTGCGGAGAGTGATCCGCAGGCCCCCGTCGGGCAGTTCCTCCGCGCTGTCGTGCGGGTAGTACTCGGCGACCCACCGGCCCCCGGGCCCCACCTCGACGACGACCTCCGGGTCCTCGGCCGCCGGCTGCACCAGGCCCTCCGAAAGATCACGGAGTTCGAGCTCCGGCGGTGCGGCCGGGGCGTCGAGCAGCCGGATCTCGGCGACCCTGTCGAGCCGGAACGTACGCCGCGCCTCGGAGAGCCGGCACCAGCCCTCCATGTAGGTGTGGCCGACGGCGAACAGGCGGATCGGGTCCACCTCGCGCTCGGTGAGCTCGTCGCGCGCGGGAGAGTAGTACCGCAGCCAGAGGCGTCGGCGCTCGGAGATCGCCCGGTCGACCTCGGCGAAGACCCCGCCCTCGGACTCGAAGGTGACCGAGAGCCGCGAACTCGCGGCCCCGACCTCTCCGGCCGCCGTCTCCAGCTTCGCGGTCGCACGCACCAGCGCCTGCCGGTCGCTCTCGCGCAGTCCGGGCAGCGTGGCCACCGCGCGGGCCGCGACCAGCAGCGCCGTGGCCTCGTCCGCGGCCAGCCTGAGCGGCTCCGCCACGTCGTCCGGGTTGTGCCACCAGATCCGGTCGCCGTCGGTGTCGATGTCGAGCAGGTCACCGCCGCGGAAGCTGGTCCCGCACATGGGGAGCACGTCGAGGTCGGAGATCAGCTCGTCCTCGGTGATCCCGAAGGCCCGGGCGACGTCCTGGACGTGGGCGCCGGGGCGCTCGCGCAGGTACGTCACCAGGGAGAGCATCCGCCTGGTCTGGTCGATCGCGTTCGTGGCCACGAGTACGGGTCCCCTCAGTCCTTGGCCACGGCACGCAGCCGGTCCATCACGTCGGCCCGCAGATCGGCGGGCTCCCTCACGACCACGTCGGGTCCGAACTCGACGAGCCAGGCGTCCAGTCCGTGTCCGTACGGAATCTCCAACTCGTCCCAGCCGTCCCCGAGTTCCCGTACGGATATCGCGCGGGAGCGCAGCGGGTAGCCGGACCCGGCGCGCAGCCTGATCCGGGCGGTCCTGGTCGCGGTCTCCCCCGCCCAGCTCTCCACGGTCTCGCGCACGGTCACCACATCGGGCACCGGGGCAGTGAAGGCCCCGGCCCGGGAGCGGACGCGGCCGGCGATCCTGGACAGCCGGAAGACCCTCTCGGCGCCCCTGTCGCGGTCCCAGCCGGCCAGGTACCAGTGGCCGCGCCAGCACTCGAGCGTCCAGGGCTCCACCTGGCGCTGCTCGGGACGGGCCGCGTTGGCCTTGCGGTAGTCGAAGGTGACGGGGCGGCGGTCCCTGCAGGCGAGCATCAGCGGCTCGAAGGCGGCCTCGTGGACCGGAATGCGGGGTTCGAGGGCGCTGTGCACCTCGTACGCGTCCTCGGCCTCCGGCATGCCCGCTGCCCGTAGCTTCTGCAGGGCGCCGCTGGCGGCCCCGGCCAGCCTCGCCTGCTGCCAGACCTTGGCGGCGAGCCCGAGGGCCGCGGCCTCCTCGGCGTCCAGCGTGATGGGGGGCAGCCGGTTGCTGTCGCGGCGCGCGAGGTACCCGGTGTCGCCGTCCAGGTTCTCCACGGTCTCGATGACCAGACCGAGTTCGCGCAGATCGTCCTTGTCGCGCTCGAACATCCGGTTGAAGGATTCGTCCGAGCCCGCTTCCATATAGGCCTCGATGGACCCGCGGAGCTCACGTTTGCTGAGCGGGCGCCGGGTACCCAGCAGACACAGTGCCAGGTTCATCAGCCGTTCGGCCTTGGCAATCGCCATCGACGCCCTTTCTCTACATGGTACGACCGTCGACCGTACCGCCCCGGGGTGTCCGGACCAAAGCGAGGGCCCGCGCCTTGCGGCGCGGGCCCTCGCTCCTGAGTCCGGACGGATCAGACGCCGACCAGGTCACAGACGAAGATGAGCGTCTCGCCGGGCGCGATGGAACCGCCACCCGCGCCGCGGTCGCCGTAGGCGAGGTTCGCGGGGATGGTCAGCTGGCGACGCCCGCCGACCTTCATGCCCTGGACGCCCTGGTCCCAGCCGGCGATGACCTGACCGGCACCGAGCTGGAACTGCAGCGGGGTGCCGCGGTTCCACGAAGCGTCGAACTCCTCGCCGGTGGAGAACGCCACACCCACGTAGTGCACGGAGACGGTCTGGCCCGCCTGGGCCACCGGTCCGTCGCCCTCCCAGATGTCCTTGATCTCCAGGTCGGCCGGCGGCTCGCCACCCGGGAAGTCGATCTCGGGCTTCTCGATGCTCACTGAACTGCTCCTCTAAATGATGAACTGGGCAACCGGGACAGTCTTACATCTTTGTCAGGATGTCCACGGACCATACGAGCGTCGAGTTGGCAGGAATGGTCTGCTGCGCCTCCTTGCCGAAGGCCTGGTCCGGCGGGATGACGAGCAGCACGCGGCTGCCGACCTTCTTGCCGACCAGCCCGTTCTTCAGACCCTTGACGGTGATCTGGGCCAGCGGGAAGGTCGCGGTCTTGCCCGTGTCGTAGGTGCTGTCGAACTTCTTGGCGCCCTTCCACAGGTAGGCCTCGTAGTTCACGACGATGCTGTCGCTCTCCTTGATGACGTCCCCGTCGGACTCCAGGACGTAGTTGGAGACCAGCTTCTTGGGCGGGTTGCCCTTGGGGAACGTGATCTTCGGTGCCTTGCCGTCGGTGTTCGTGCCGACCTTCGGCAGGTCGATGTTGTCCTGGGCGACCGGGGTGCCCTCGGCGGACTTCGGAACCTGCGTCGCCTTCACCACGTCGACGACGAAGACGAGGGTGGAGTTGGGCTTGATGTCTCCCTGCCCCTGCTCGCCGTAGGCGAGGTCCGGCGGGATGACGAGCTGGACGCGGCTGCCGACCTTCTGGCCGACCAGACCCTTGTCCCAGCCCTGGATGACCATGCCGGCACCGAGCGTCAGATCGAAGGGCTGGCCCTTGTCGAAGCTGTTGTCGAACGGCTTGGTGGAGTTCCACGCCTGCCCGAGGTAGTTGACCTGGATCGCGTCGCCGTTCTTGAGCTTCGCGCCGTCACCCTCACTGATGACGTCGGTCTTCAGCTCCTTGGGCGGATCGCCCTCACCCTTCGCCAGGGTGGGCTTCTCGCCGAATTTCGCTCCCGCGGTGATCGCGGGATTGCCCTCGGAGGCGGAGTCGGAGGCCTTGTCGTCGCCGCATGCCGCTGTGGACAGCAGCAGAAGGGGGACGACGAGAAGGCCGGCAAGTCGGCGCACTGGTTCCTCAGATCTCAGACGGCACGTGAACGGTCCCGGACACTCTAGGCCGAGCGAAGGGCCCCGCACGAGGAACGTACGGGGCCCTGTCGCTTGCGGGGCGGGGAGATGTCCCGTCCGGATCACATACCCGCGATCAGTTTCTCCACCCGTTCGTCGACGGAGCGGAACGGGTCCTTGCACAACACGGTGCGCTGCGCCTGGTCGTTGAGCTTGAGGTGGACCCAGTCGACGGTGAAGTCCCGCCGCTGCTCCTGGGCCCTGCGGATGAAGTCGCCGCGCAGCCGTGCCCTGGTCGTCTGCGGGGGCACCGACTTGCCCTCGAAGATCTTCAGGTCGTTGCAGATGCGGGCGGTCTGGCCCTTGCGCTCCAGGAGGTAGTACAGCCCGCGCCGCCGGTGGATGTCGTGGTAGGCGAGGTCTATCTGCGCGACTCTCGGGTTCGACATGGTCATGTTGTGCTTGGCCCGGTACCGCTCGATGAGCTTGTACTTCATGACCCAGTCGATCTCGGTGCCGATCCGGTCGAGGTCCTCCGCCTCGATGGCGTCCAGCGTGCGGCCCCACAGTTCGAGGACCTGGTCGACGGTGCCGGTGCGGATGCCCCGGCGTTCGACGAAGTCGACGGCCTTCTCGTAGTACTCGCGCTGGACCTCGATGGCCGATGCCTCCCGGCCACTGGCCAGGCGCACCTTGCGCTGCCCGGTGATGTCGTGGCTGACCTCGCGGATGGCCCGGATCGGGTTCTCCAGGGTCAGGTCGCGCATCACCGTGCCCGCCTCGATCATGCGGAGCACCAGGTCGGTCGCGCCGACCTTGAGCAGCATGGTCGTCTCGGACATGTTGGAGTCACCGACGATGACGTGGAGGCGGCGGTACCGCTCCGCGTCGGCGTGCGGTTCGTCCCTGGTGTTGATGATCGGCCGGGAACGCGTCGTGGCGGAACTGACGCCCTCCCAGATGTGCTCGGCACGCTGGCTGACGCAGTAGACCGCGCCGCGCGGGGTCTGCAGCACCTTGCCGGCACCACAGATCAGCTGCCGGGTGACGAGGAACGGAATGAGGATGTCCGCGAGCCGGGAGAATTCTCCGTGCCGGGCCACGAGATAGTTCTCGTGGCACCCGTAGGAGTTTCCCGCCGAGTCGGTGTTGTTCTTGAAGAGATAGACGTCGCCCGCGATTCCCTCCTCGTGCAGGCGGCGTTCGGCGTCGACGAGCAGGCCTTCGAGAATGCGTTCGCCTGCCTTGTCGTGCGTGACCAGTTCGGTCAGGTTGTCGCATTCGGGTGTGGCGTATTCCGGATGCGATCCCACGTCGAGGTAGAGGCGGGCGCCGTTCCGCAGAAAGACATTGCTGCTGCGGCCCCATGACACAACACGGCGGAAGAGGTAGCGCGCCACTTCGTCAGGTGACAGTCGGCGCTGTCCCCTGAACGTGCACGTGACGCCGTACTCGTTCTCCAGCCCGAAAATGCGGCGGTCCATGACTGAACATTACGCCTTACGGCCTGAGCTGAAACCGGGTTCGGCAGCACCGTTTCGATCATTTTCCGATCCGGTCACAACAGCGGGCCCACGCCCGGGAACTGCGAGGACCCTTCCGGTGGCCAGCAGAACCAGCAGCGCAGCCACTCCCCCGGCCCCCGCGACGGCGAAACCCGACGCCGTTCCGCCGAGCTCGACGGCCGGGCCCGCCACGGCCGTTCCGGCCGCGGCGCCCACACCGAAGGTCGTCACGAGCCAGGAGAACGCCTCGGTCACCGTGCCCCGCGGGGCGTGCCGGTCGACCACGATGAACGAGCAGGCGATGGCCGGCGCGAGGAAGACTCCCGCGAGCGCGGACAGCGCGGTCATGGCGGGCACCCCGGGGGTCAGCATCAGGGGCAGGTAGCACAGGGCCAGCAGCGCGACGATGCCCCGCAGCCGCCGCTCGGGTGCCCCCGCCCACTGGCGCGCCCCGTACGCGACACCGCCGATCAGCGCGCCCAGTCCGAGCGCGGCCATCAGCCAGCCGTACACGGACTCCTGGCCGTGGTCGTCGGCGTACGCGACGCCCGCCACCGTGATCGAGCCGAGCGCGAGCCCGACGAAGAAGAACGACCCCAGCAGGGCCAGCAGCCCGCGCGAGCGCAGCGCCCCCAGCCAGTGCGCCTCGCGGGGAGCGGAGCGCCAGGTGCGGGAAGGCTCGGACAGCACCACGGAAAGCGCTCCGAGGACGCCCAGGGCGTTGATGGCCAGCAGCGCGGCGGCCGGTGACCAGAGCGACACCAGGACCGTGACGAGGAGCGGGCCCAGGGTGAACATCACTTCCTGGGCCACCGCGTCCATGGCGTACGCCCGGTGGACCCGGTCCTCACGGCCCAGCACCGTCGGCCACAGGGCCCGCAGGCCGCCCTCCAGCGGCGGTGTGAAGACCCCTGCCACGATCACCGCCGCGCAGGCCAGCGGGAGCGAGCCGAGGCCCACCAGGGCCAGCGCGGCCATGCCGAGCGCGGAGAGCACGGCGGCGGGGAGCTGGACGCGCGGCTGTCCGTAGAGGTCCACGGCTCTGCCCAGGAGGGGCTGCCCCACGGCCGTGGCCAGGCCGTATGCGGCGGCGAGGCCACCGGCCAGGGTGTAGCTGCCGCCCTCGGCCCGGGTGAACAGGACGATCGCGATAGGGGCGGTGCCGTTGGGCAGCCGCCCCACCAGGGTCCCTGCCAGCAGTCGGGCGGCATGCCGCGCTCGGAGGATGTCCAGATATCCCGCGGCCATGTCCGCCTCTCTCCCCCGGTGCGCTGCGCGCTCCACTGAAGTTTTACGTATAACGTCGAGGTTCATACGTACCATGTGCGCAGTCCGCGAGTCCATCCCACGGCGGCTGGCCGGTCCAGCACGGAGGCACGAGTGAGCAGCGCGCAGCGGCCCGCCCCACCCCGGCCCACCAGCCGCGACGTGGCCCGGGCCGCGGGCGTCTCGCAGGCCACCGTCTCGCTCGTACTCGGCGGCAAATGGCAGGGACGGGTGTCCGAGGCGACCGCCGGGCGAGTCCGCGACAGCGCCCGGGACCTCGGCTACCGGCCCAACCTCGCCGCTCGCAGTCTCCGGCTCGGCCGCACCCGCACCGCGCTCCTCGTGGTGCCCGCGCTCACCAACGAGTTCTTCGCCCGGGTCTACACGGGCGCCGCCGCCGTCGCGGCCGAGCACGACTTCGGCGTCGTGCTCTACCCCTCGCCCGATGGCACAGGACCGGCCAAGGACCCGTTCGCGTCGGCCCGTGCGGCGCTCGACGGTGTCATCGCCTCGTCCATGGCCGCCGACGCACTGGGTGCCCTCCGCGGCGCGGATCTGCCCCTGGTGATGCTGGACAGCGACCCCGATGAGCACGGCACGGCGGCACAGGTGAACCTCGACATCGCGGACGGAATGCGCCAGGTGGCGGAACATCTGCTGGCCCTCGGCCACCGCCGCTTCGTCCACCTCGCCTCCGGCGTGGACACCTGGACCTTCGCGGAGCGTGCCCGCGCCCTGGCGGACGCCGTGCGGGACGTCCCCGGCGCCGCCGTCCGCCGTGTGGCGTCCCCGCTGGACGTACGGGCCGGGCGCGAGGCCACGGAGGCGGTCCTGGCCGCCCCCGGACCGCTGCCGACGGCGATCGTCTGCGACGACGACATTCTGGCCGCCGGAGCCTGCAAGGCGGTACGCAGGCACGGGCTGCGGGTGCCCGACGACATCTCCGTGACCGGCTTCGACGACCTCGCCCTCGCCACAGCGGTGGAACCGGAGCTCACCACGGTGCAGCTGCCGGCCGAACAGGTGGGCGAGCGCGGCATGGCGGCCCTGCTCGCCGTCCTGGACGGCCGGCCCGCGGAACCGGGCAGCCTCCCCGTGCGCCTGGTGGTCCGCGGTTCCACAGCGCCGCCGCCCGCCGACGGCATCCGGACGTGACGGTGCCCCCGGCAGCCGGGTACGGCTGCCGGGGGCACCGGACGGATACCTGCCCGGGGCGGCTACTCCTGCGTCGACTCGTCGGTCGTCTCGCCTGTCGTCTCGGCCGGGGCGTCGGCTTCCTCGGTGTCCGACGGGGCGTCCGTCGGGGTCGCTCCCGCACCGTCCGCGTCCAGCAGCCGCGTCAGCTGCCGGCCGACGATCCGCTTGAACTTGCGCTGCTGCGGCCTCGTACGGTCCAGGACCGCGACTTCGAGCCGCTCGGCGGGAATCTCCCGCTCATTTCCGTTGGCCTCTCGCGACAGCGCCTGCACAGCCAGCTTCAGCGCCTCCGCGAGCGACATCCCGTCACGGTGGCGCTGATCGAGGAACGTGCTGATCTGCTCGGCGTTGCCGCCGACCGCGACCGAGCCGTGCTCGTCCACGATCGAACCGTCGTGCGGAAGCCGGTAGATCTGGTCGCCCTCCGGCCCGGCACCGACCTCGGCGACCACCAGCTCCACCTCGTACGGCTTCTCGGCGGCGCTGGAGAAGATGGTGCCGAGGGTCTGCGCGTAGACGTTGGCCAGCCCACGGGCCGTCACATCGTCGCGGTCGTAGGTGTATCCGCGCAGATCCGCATAGCGCACACCGCCGATCCGGAGGTTCTCGTACTCGTTGTACTTGCCGGCGGCGGCGAAGCCGATCCGGTCGTAGATCTCGCTGAACTTGTGCAGCGCACGGGACGGGTTCTCGCCGACGAACACAATGCCGTCGGCGAACTGCAGCACAACCAGGCTGCGACCACGAGCAATGCCCTTACGGGCGTATTCCGCCCGGTCGGCCATGGCCTGCTGAGGTGAGACATAGAACGGCGTCGACACCGGCTATCCGTCCCTTTCTGTCAGTGACGAGTGCATCGGAGGAGCATCAGGACCGGTCAGAGCAGCGCGGCACGCGGGCCGTCGGGCTGCTCGAGCCGACGCTCCAGGATCGCGCGCGCGATCTCCGCGGACTCCGTGTCGTCCAGCTTGCGGAAGCCCTCGTCGGTGATGACGGTGACGATCGGGTAGATCCGGCGCGCGACGTCCGGGCCACCGGTCGCCGAGTCGTCGTCGGCGGCGTCGTACAGCGCCTGCACGACCAGGGTGAGCGTCTGCTCCTCCGTCAGGTCGTTGCGGTACAGCTTCTTCATCGAGCCCCGGGCGAAGACGGAGCCGGACCCGGTGGCCGCGTAACCGTGTTCCTCGGAACGCCCGCCGGTGACGTCGTACGAGAAGATCCGGCCCTTCTCGCGGTCGATGTCGTAGCCGGCGAACAGCGGGACGACCGCCAGGCCCTGCATGGCCATCGCCAGATTGCTGCGGATCATCGTGGAGAGCCGGTTCGCCTTGCCCTCCAGGGAGAGTGTGGCTCCCTCGACCTTCTCGAAGTGCTCCAGTTCGAGCTGGAACAGCTTGACCATCTCCACGGCGAGACCGGCCGTGCCGGCGATCCCCACCGCCGAGTACTCGTCCGCCGGGAACACCTTCTCGATGTCCCGTTGCGCGATCATGTTCCCCATGGTCGCGCGCCGGTCACCGGCGAGCACCACGCCGCCGGGGAAGGAGGCCGCGACGATCGTCGTACCGTGCGGGGCCTCGATGGCTCCCTTCAGCGGCGGCAGGGTCCGGTTGCCCGGAAGCATCGAGGGCGACTGGTCGGACAGGAAGTCCATGAACGAGGACGAACCCGGCGTCAGGAAGGCAGCTGGTAGACGCCCGGTGCTACGAGTGTTGGCTTCCACGCGTTTCCCTCCACGTATGCGGCTGCACGCCTTATGGCATCCGGCCGATCCTTGAACTGCCCCAGGGCTGCGTTGCAGCTGAAGCACAGTACGCCACGGACCCTACCCGTCTCATGACAGTGATCCACATGCTCAGCCTGAGCAGTTAGACAAATGCAGCAGACACCCTGCTGAGCGGCGATCAGCCCGTCCAACTCCGCTGGACTGAGGCCGTACTTGCACTGGAAGTAGCTGATTCGGTTTCGCTCGGCCCGGCAGGGGCGGCAGTAGCTCGACAAGCCATCGGAAGACGCCCTGTTGCGCTCCCACTGATCGTGCGGTTTCACCTCGCCGCACTGCGGGCAGCGCTTATATCCCCGCGGCACGGGCACCTTGACTCGAACGGACTTGCCCCTGGCCTCCTGGCGCTGCCGGTAGTACTCGGCAGAGCATTCCCGGCAGTACGCCTGGAGGCCGTCCCGCATCGCCCTGTTACTGGCGAAGGACTCTGTCGGCAGAGTTTCTCGACAGCGAGAGCACTTTCTCCCGGCAGGAATATCGGACATTAAGTCCTATTCCCCACCTTTCTGAACAAATGACCTCACGAAGTCCTCAGCGTTGGCCTCGAGCACATCGTCGATCTCGTCGAGGACGTCGTCGACGTCCTCGCCCAGCTTCTCCTGCCGGTCCTTGAGGTCCTCGGATGCCTGCGCTTCCTGCGCCTGCTCCTCGGTCTCCTCGGTGGAACGTGTCGCCTTCTGCTGTCCGCCGCCGGTGTCCTTGGTCGCCATGTAGCTCACCCCGCTCGGTTCGAAGCACTTGATCAGACCCTACCTACGGAGTCCGACATTGGCCCGGTACTTGTCTCAACGTCCGGAGGTCATCTGATTGATTCCCAGCCGAGGGGCCTTTCAGCCGCCCGAGAGCGTCCGGACCAGCTCTTCCGCCGTGCGGCAGCGGTCCAGGAGCTCCTTCACGTGATCACGTGTACCGCGCAGCGGCTCCATCGTGGGGACCCGTTGCAGTGAGTCACGATCGGGCAGATCGAAGATGACCGAATCCCAGGAGGCCGCGGCCACGTCGTCCGCGTACTGCTCCAGGCAGCGGCCCCGGAAATAGGCCCGGGTGTCCTCGGGAGGCTTCGTACGGGCCCGCTCGACGTCGTTCTCGTCGAGCAGGCGCTTCATCTTCCCGCGGGCCGCCAGACGGTTGTAGAGGCCCTTGTCGGCCCGTACGTCGGCGTACTGGAGGTCCACCAGGTGCAGGCGGGGAGCGTCCCAGTCCAGGCTGTCGCGCCGCCTGTACGCCTCCATGAGCTCCCGTTTGGCGATCCAGTCCAGTTCGCCCGACAGACTCATCGGATCGGTCTCCAGGCGGTTCAGGGTGTCCTCCCAGCGGACCAGGACGTCCTTGGTCTGCTCGTCGGCGTCCGCCCCGTAGCGCTCCTCGACGTATTTGCGGCCCAGCTCGAAGTACTCCATCTGAAGTTGCACCGCGGTGAGTGTCCGGCCGCTGCGGAGCGTGATCAGCTGCTGCAGGGTCGGGTCGTGCGAGACCTGGTGCAGGGTGCGCACCGGCTGGTCGACGGCCAGGTCGACATTGATGAAGCCGTCCTCGATCATGGACAGCACCAGTGCCGTGGTGCCGAGTTTCAGGTAGGTGGAGATCTCGGAAAGGTTGGCATCGCCGATGATCACGTGCAGCCTGCGGTACTTCTCGGCGTCCGAGTGCGGTTCGTCGCGGGTGTTGATGATGGGGCGCTTGAGCGTGGTCTCGAGACCGACCTCGACCTCGAAGTAGTCGGCGCGCTGACTGATCTGGAAACCGTGCTCGTGACCGTCCTGGCCGATGCCGACCCGGCCCGCACCCGTGACGACCTGCCGGGACACGAAGAACGGCGTCAGATGGCGCACGATGTCCGAGAAGGGGGTCTCCCGCTTCATCAGGTAGTTCTCGTGCGTGCCGTAGGACGCGCCCTTGTTGTCGGTGTTGTTCTTGTAGAGGTGGATCGGCTGGGCCCCGGGGATGGCGGCGGCCCGCTCGGCGGCTTCGGCCATGACGCGCTCGCCGGCCTTGTCCCAGAGCACCGCGTCCAGCGGATTGGTGATCTCCGGTGAGCTGTATTCGGGGTGCGCGTGGTCGACGTACAGCCGCGCACCGTTGGTGAGGATGACATTGGCGAGGCCGATGTCCTCGTCGGTGAGCTGACTGGAATCGGCGGTCTCGCGGGCGAGGTCGAAGCCTCGCGCGTCGCGCAGCGGATTCTCCTCCTCGAAGTCCCAGCGGGCGCGGCGCGCCCGGTGCATCGCCGCCGCGTAGGCGTTGACGATCTGGGACGAGGTGAGCATGGCATTGGCGTTGGGGTGACCGGGGACGGAGATCCCGTATTCCGTCTCGATGCCCATTACTCGCCGTACGGTCATGCGGCCCTCCTTGCCCGGCGGTGCCCCCCTCCGGGAGCGCCGCTCAAGTACCGCTGCTGGTCCGGTACGCGTGCGGTGCCCGTCCCCGCACTGCGCGACTCGGCGGTACAGCAGAGCCTAGAGCGCCTCTGCGCCCGTGGGGAGATCAATTACGTCATTGTTCGGGTATGGCCGGAGCTGCCGGGAAAACGGCCGGCTGCGGATGCCCTGCCGGGCATCCGCAGCCGGTCTGCGTTTTACAGGTACTGTCCGGTATTTGCCACCGTGTCGATGGAGCGACCGGTGTCCGCGCCCTGCTTTCCGGTGACGAGTGTGCGGATGAAGACGATCCGCTCGCCCTTCTTTCCGGAAATCCTGGCCCAGTCGTCCGGGTTCGTCGTGTTGGGCAGGTCCTCGTTCTCCTTGAACTCGTCCACGCACGCCTGGAGGAGGTGGGAGACGCGCAGGCCCTTTTGGCGCTGCTCGAGGAATGCCTTGATGGCCATTTTCTTTGCCCGGTCCACGATGTTCTGAATCATCGCTCCGGAGTTGAAGTCCTTGAAGTACAGGACTTCCTTGTCGCCGTTGGCGTAGGTGACCTCGAGGAAGCGGTTTTCCTCGGACTCCGTGTACATCCGCTCCACGACCGACTGGATCATCGCGTGGGCGGCGGCCTCCTTCGAGCCGGAGTGCTCGGCGAGGTCGTCCGCGTGCAGCGGCAGCGAAGGAGTGAGGTACTTCGCGAAGATGTCCTTCGCGGCCTCCGCGTCCGGGCGCTCGATCTTGATTTTCACATCGAGACGGCCGGGCCGCAGGATGGCGGGGTCGATCATGTCCTCGCGGTTGGAGGCACCGATGACGATGACGTTCTCCAGGCCCTCCACACCGTCGATCTCGGCGAGCAGCTGGGGGACGATGGTGTTCTCCACGTCCGAGCTGACACCGGAACCACGGGTGCGGAAGAGGGATTCCATCTCGTCGAAGAAGACGATGACGGGGGTGCCCTCGCTCGCCTTCTCCCGGGCACGCTGGAAGACCAGGCGGATGTGCCGCTCGGTCTCACCGACGTACTTGTTGAGGAGCTCGGGGCCCTTGATATTGAGGAAGTAGCTCTTCCCCGTGGGCTGTCCGGTGACCTCGGCGACCTTCTTGGCCAGCGAGTTGGCTACGGCCTTGGCAATGAGTGTCTTGCCGCAGCCGGGGGGACCGTAGAGCAGGATGCCCTTCGGCGGGCGCAGTTCGTGCTCCTTGAAGAGGTCCGGGTGGAGGTAGGGGAGCTCGACCGCGTCGCGGATCAGCTCGATCTGGTCGCCCAGGCCGCCGATCTTCTCGTAGTCGATGTCCGGAACCTCTTCGAGGACGAGCTCCTCGACCTCGCTCTTGGGAACCACTTCGTAGACGTAGCCGGACCTGGGTTCGAGCAGGAGGGCGTCGCCGGGGCGGATGGTGATGTCCAGCAGAGGCTCGGCGAGCCTCACCACCCGCTCCTCGTCGGTGTGCCCGACGACCAGGGCGCGTTCGCCGTCCTCAAGGATCTCCTTGAGGGTGACGATGTCCCCGGCCCGCTCGAATTCCATGGCCTCGACCACGTTGAGCGCCTCGTTGAGCATGACTTCCTGGCCCCGCCGAAGGCCTTCGATCTCGACGCTGGGGCTCACATTCACCCGGAGCTTGCGGCCCCCGGTGAAGATGTCGCAGGTGCCGTCCTCGTTGACCTGCAGGAAGACACCGAAGCCGGCCGGTGGCTGGGCAAGCCGGTCGACTTCCTCCTTGAGGGCCACGATCTGGTCGCGGGCCTCTCGGAGCGTATTGGCGAGCCGCTCGTTCTGCGCGGACACGCCTGCCAGGTTGGTCTGCAACTCGACGATCCGCTCTTCGAGAATCCTCGTATGACGCGGAGAGTCGGCGAGCTTACGTCGCAGGACGGCGATTTCCTGCTCGAGATAGGCAACCTGGCCGGCTGGGTCTTCTGACCCCCGCCCGGGCCGGATGCCGCGGTTGATGTCGTCGTCGTGGGCTGCCACGGTCCTCACCTCCTCCAAGGGGAGCTGGACGCTTCCTGACCCTACCTGGGTGGGTGATGATTGAAACCCCTAGATCACAAAGACCCGGTGGTGTGTCCGATCTTCACCCTTGCGCTCTCCCTCACGCCAAAGGAATACCCACCCTTCGGCACCGGGAAGCTGCCGGTTGTATCGTCGAACCGTTCAACACCCGTCAGGGCTGGCTTCAATTGGTGCAGATACGCAGGGAACGGCAGGACACATGACCGCGCAGCAGGACGCTCCGGGCAGCAGTGACACGCAGGACCTGGAGGTCTGGATCGACCAGGACCTCTGTACGGGGGACGGAATCTGCGTGCAGTACGCACCCGAGGTGTTCGAGCTGGACATCGACGGTCTGGCCTACGTCAAGAGCGCCGAGGACGAGCTGCTCCAGGACAAGGGGGCGACCACCCCGGTGCCGCTGCCGCTGCTCCAGGACGTCGTGGACTCGGCCAAGGAATGCCCGGGCGACTGCATTCATGTACGTCGCGTTTCGGACAACGTGGAAGTCTTCGGCCCGGACGCGGCGTGACGGCTCAGGCGTTCAGCGCGGTGTCTCCGGCCGGCCCGGCGGACTTGATGAACGCGTTGCCCTTCCACTGCCAGGTGGCGCTCTCCCGCTCGTCGGGGCAGCAGCGCGGCACATCGGCCGAGGAGTAGCCGAGGAGCGTCGCCGCGACGAGGCCGTCACCGACGGCGAGGTCCGTGACCGTGATCTTGTGGGCGGGGTCCACCAGGGTTGCCACGACCCGCGGTGCGGCCCCGCTCGCCTGTGTCAGGACGTAGACCCCGCTGGGCGGTGTGCCGGAACCCGCGGCGCAGTGCACGACGGCGACGGTCTCGGGCCTGTTGTCGCCGTCGAGGTCGCCGGCGGCCTGTTCGGCCACGGTGTACCCGGCTGTGCCGCAGTCCAGCGGGAAGTCGGCTTCGGCCGGGTCGGGTGCTGCGGCGGCGGGCGCGGCACCGTGCTGGGCGTCGGTGCGGTGCTCGGACGCGGAGGCGGTTGCCGTGGCCGCGTCCGGCTGGAGCAGGCCCGCCGCGGCGACGACCGCGGCCATGGCCGCGGCCGTGGCGAGCCAGTGCACCGGCTTGGTGTCGGTGTGCGCGAGATCCGGGAGCGCGGAGGACTGCACGCGGTTTCTCTCCTGATGGTTCCTGGAGGCCTGGACAGGCTGCGGCCGACCGGACATCGGCGGGTGGGGGGTGGCCAGCATCGTGCCACACCTCACACCGCAGGGGAACGGCGGGGTCACCGCCCGATGGCCGCGGACGACGAAAAGGCGCCGCCGTCCGGCTCCCCGGGTCGGTCCGGGGAACTCGGCGGCGGCGCCTGAGCGTTGTGCGGGTCAGTCGCGGGTGTCGGATCCGCTCCGGCTGCCGGGACCCTTGTAGTCCTCGCCGTAGGCGCCCTTGGAGGGGCGTCGGCGGCGGACCGGCGGCTCGACGCCGTCCGCGAGGCGGCGGGCGGTGACCAGGAAGCCGGTGTGGCCGATCATCCTGTGGTCGGGGCGGACGGCCAGGCCTTCGACGTGCCAGTTGCGGATCATCGATTCCCAGGGCTGCGGCTCGGCGAAGCAGCCGATCTCCCGGATGGATTCGACGGTCCGCGACAGCTGCGTGGTGGTCGCGACGTACGCGCAGAGGATGCCGCCGGGCACGAGTGCCTTGGAGACGGCCTCGAGGCACTCCCACGGGGCGAGCATGTCCAGGACGACGCGGTCGACGTCGGTGTCCGAGAGGTTGTCCTGGAGGTCGCCGACGGTGAGCTGCCAGGCGGGGTGCGGAGAGCCGAAGTAGCGCTCCACGTTCTGCTGGGCGATCTCGGCGAAGTCCTCGCGGCGCTCGTAGGAGTGCAGCATGCCCTGCTCGCCGATGGCGCGCAGGAGGAAGGTACTGAGCGCTCCGGAGCCGACACCGGCTTCCACGACGCGGGCGCCGGGGAAGATGTCGCCGAAGGCCAGGATCTGCCCCGCGTCCTTGGGGTAGACCACGGCGGCGCCGCGGGGCATGGACAGGACGTAGTCGGGGAGCAGGGGGCGCAGCGCGAGATAGGCGACGTTTCCCGTGGTACGGACAACACTGCCCTCGGGAGCACCGATCAGCTCGTCGTGCGGGAAAGAACCCTTGTGGGTGTGGAAGTTCTTTCCGGCTTCGAGCGTGAAGGTGTAGTGGCGTCCCTTGGGGTCGGTGAGCTGGACCTGGTCCCCGACTTTGAATGGGCCGCGACGGCGGGCGGCACCGGTCGGTTCGGACATGCGGCCAGCCTACCGGTATTTCGGGGTCCCCCATTTCGGGGGCCTTTCCGGGGGCTTTCGACCGCCCGCGTGCCGGGTGGCGGAGGGTCAGGCCGCGGGCCGGGCCATCGCCGCGACGAAGGCGCGTTCGACGTCGGCGGTGGAGAGGACTCCGTAGATCTCGCCAGTGTCCTCGACGACCAGGTACTCGGTGGCCGGGGATGCCTTGAGCCGGTCCAGCAGGGCCTCGCCCGCGAGCTCCGCAGGGACCTTCATGCCCTCGGTGATGTCCTGGGCGAGGCCGCTCACGGCCACCCAGGGGCGGCGGTGTTCGGGGACTCCGACGATGGCCGCCTCGCGGACGACGCCCTTGGGGTTGCCCTGTCCGTCGACGACCACGAGGGCGCGGGCGCCCGCTTCGTTGGCACGGCGGAGCGCCTCGGAGAGCGGAGTGGCGGACTCGACGGGGACCGCGCGCCGGGTCAGGGTGCGGGCGCGCAGGTCCGGGAGGTGCTCGCGCAGCCTGGCCATGCGCAGGCTGTTGCCCGCGCCGGTCCAGATGATTCCGGCGAGGATCGCGGCGAGCAGGGCGTCGGTGACGGTCTCGAAGCCGCTGATCTCGCTGGTGGCGTTGCCGAGGGCGCCGGTGTGGGTGAGGAGGGGCAGGCCGACGAGAACGGCGACGGCAAGGCCCCGGCCGACCCATGCGGCGGCGATGGTGCCGCTCATCGGCTTGCCGGTGATCTTCCAGACGACGGCCCGGAGCATGCGTCCGCCGTCGAGGGGGAGGCCGGGCAGCAGGTTGAAGGCGGCGACGATGAGGTTGGAGATCATCAGTCCGGCGAGGAGCACCCCGGGTACGGTGCCGGCTTCGACGAACTGCAGGGGGATGTAGAAGAGGCCGCCGAGCACCAGGGAGAGCAGAGGGCCCACGAAGGCGAGGACGAACTCGCGGCCGGGGGTCTCGGACTCCTTCTCGATCTCGGAGACGCCGCCGAAGAACTGGAGCTGGATGCGGCGGACCGGCAGCTTGTAGCGGAGGGCGGCGACGGTGTGCGCGAGCTCGTGGACGAGCACGGAGGCGTAGAAGGCGATCGCGAAGAACAGTGCGACCAGGTAGCGGGCGGCGCCGAGTTCCGGCAGCACGCGGTCGAGCTGACCGCCGAAGACCCACGTGATCAGTGCGGCGACGACGAACCAGCTGGGTGCCACGTAGACGGGCACGCCGAAGGGGCGGCCCATGAGGAGGCCGCCGCCCGGATCTGCGGGGCGGCGCGGTTTGCCTTTCTCCGGCCCGGTGCCGGGGTCGGAACCCCCTGCGCCGGGCTTCGGGCGCCCGCTGTCGCCGCTCTCGTCCACGGGGTCCTCTCGGTCGGTGGCGTCCTGCCACGATCATGCAGTCTGCGAGCTCTGTGGTCGATGGTATGCCGCTCGGTGTCGGTGGCGGGTCGTAGGGTCTGCGACATGACCTCCGTACCGCGCCCGCCTCGGCCACCCTCGTCCCTGTCGCCGTCGCGCGCGAGCGATTTCATGCAGTGCCCCTTGTTGTACCGCTTCCGGGTCATCGACAAGCTGCCCGAGAAGCCCAGTGAGGCAGCTACCCGGGGCACGCTGGTGCATGCGGTGCTGGAGCGCCTGTTCGACTCCCCGGCGGGCGACCGTACGGCGCCGAGGGCCAAGGCGCTGATCCCCGGCCAGTGGGACCGGCTGCTCGAGTCGAAGCCCGAGCTGACCGAGCTGTTCGACGGGGATGCCGGGGGTGAGCGCCTCGCGGGCTGGCTGAGCGAGGCGGAGCAGCTGGTGGAGCGGTGGTTCTCGCTGGAGGATCCGACCCGGCTGGAGCCGGCCGAGCGTGAGCTCTTCGTCGAGACGGAGCTGGATTCCGGGCTGCGGCTGCGCGGTGTGATCGACCGGATCGATGTGGCTCCCACCGGCGAGGTCCGGATCGTGGACTACAAGACGGGCAAGGCCCCGCGTCCGGAGTACGCGGAGGGCGCGCTGTTCCAGATGAAGTTCTACGCCCTGGTGATCTGGCGTCTGAGGAACGTGCTGCCCAGGCGGCTCCAGCTCGTCTATCTGGGCAGCGGTGACGTCCTGACGTACGACCCGGTTCCGGCCGACCTGGAGCGGGTGGAGCGCAAACTGCTGGCCCTGTGGGAAGCCATCCGGCTGGCCACGGAGACGGGCGAGTGGCGGCCGCGGCCGACGAAGCTCTGCGGCTGGTGCGATCACCGTGCGGTCTGTCCCGAGTTCGGTGGGACTCCCCCGGTGTATCCCCTGTCGGTACGCCCTGCGGAGTCGGAGGAAGGTGTCCAGGGCAGAATGGAGCCGGTCCGAACAGAGGCCGGCCAACCGGTGGCCCTCGAAGGCCCTTAAGGAGATTCCGTGGCTATCCGCGTCCTGCTGGTCGATGACCAGCCACTGCTGCGCACCGGTTTCCGGATGATCCTGGAGGCCGAGGGCGATCTGGCGGTGGTCGGTGAGGCCGGTGACGGTCTGCAGGCGATCGACCAGGTGCGGGCGCTGCAGCCCGATGTCGTGCTCATGGACATCCGGATGCCGCGGATGGACGGTGTCGAGGCGACCCGTCAGATCACCGGCCCGGGCCGGGACGGGCCGGCGAAGGTTCTCGTGCTGACGACGTTCGATCTCGACGAGTACGTGGTGGAGGCGCTGCGCGCCGGAGCCAGCGGCTTCCTGCTGAAGGACGCACCGGCCAATGAGCTGGTGCAGGCCATCCGCGTGGTGGCGGCGGGCGAGGCGATGCTGGCGCCGAGCATCACGCGCCGGCTGCTCGACAAGTACGCGGACCATCTGCCGTCGGGCGAGGAGGCCGTCCCGGACGCGCTGCACACGCTCACGGAGCGCGAGGTGGAAGTGCTGAAGCTCGTGGCGCGCGGTCTGTCCAACGCGGAGATCGCCGCCGACCTGTTCGTGAGCGAGACGACGGTCAAGACGCATGTGGGCCACGTGCTGACGAAGCTGGGCCTGCGCGACCGGGTGCAGGCGGCTGTCTACGCCTACGAGAGCGGTCTGGTGCGTCCCGGCGCCCAGTGAGCCGGAGCGGTACAGGCGGTACGTACGGCGATGCGGTCCGGGGCAGTGGCCCCGGACCGCATCGCTGTTCCGGACGGTGCCGCGTCAGCTGCGGGCGAGCTCCCAGAGCTGCAGGTCGGCCGAGGCGTTGACCGCCCACTCCACACCGTTCAGGCCGACACGCGAGGCGACGTACTGCTTCCCCTGCCAGACCGGGAGGACGGGGACGTCGTCGGCCACGATGTCCTGGATCTTCGTGAAGGTCCCGGAGGCGGCGCTGCGGTCGGCAGCGCGGCGGGACTGGGGAATGAGCGTGTCCTGGGCGAGCACCGACTCGTAGGGCGAGTTGAGGAAGTTGTTCTTGTCGAGGAACGGCGCCGTGTAGTTGTCCGGGTCCGGGAAGTCCGGGAACCAGCCCATGCCGTAGACCGCGTAGTCACCGTTCTTCTGGGCCGGGCGGTACTTGGACCACGGAGTGCCCTTGACGTCGACCTCGAAGAGCTTCGAGCCGTTGAGCTGCTTCGCCAGCAGTTCGAACTCGGAGGCGGTGGCGGGACCGTAGTGGTCGGTCGTGTAGTTCAGCGTGAACTTCACCGGAGTGTCGATACCGGCCTTGTCCAGGGTTTCCGCGGCCCCGGTGACGCTCGGCTCCCCGTACTTGTTGAAGAACGAGTTGGTGTGTCCGGTCACTCCGGACGGGATCAGCGAGTAGAGCGGCTCGGCGGTGCTGCCGTACACCCTGGTCGCGATGGATCCCCGGTCGATGACCTGGGCCATCGCCTGGCGCACGGCCTTGTCCTTCACCGCCGGGTCCTCGGTGTTGAAGGCGAGGTAGCTGATGGCGAGGCCGGGCATCTCGGTGAGCTCGAGGCCTTCTTTCGGCTCCTCGAGCATCTGCTGGGCCTGCTCGGGCGACATGGTGCGCGTCATCATGTCGATCTCGTCGTCCTCGAGCGCCTTGCCCATCGCCGCCGCGTCGGGGAAGAGATTCAGCTCGACCTTGTCGTTGAGGACCTTCAGGTCGCCCTTGTACTTGGGGTTCTTGGTGAAGACGACCTTGACGACCTGGTCGTCCTCGACTTCGGGCTCCATGGTGTACGGACCCGATCCGTCGACCTGGAAGCCGTCGCGGGCGGCCTTCGCGGGGTACTTGTCCTTCTGGACGATCCCGGCGGGCGGCGTGGCGAGCTTGTAGGGGAAGGTCGCGTCCGAGGTGCGGAGGTGGAAGACGATCTGATCCTGCCCCTTGGTCTCGATCGTGTCGATGTTCGCGAGCAGGCCCACCGGGCCGCTTTCGTCCTTGATGTCCAGGACGCGCTGGATCGAGTACTTCACATCCTCCGGCGTGACGGGCGTGCCGTCGGAGAAGGTGAGGCCGTCGCGCAGCGTGCAGCGGTAGCTCTGGCTCGCCGTGTCGGTGAACTCGCAGCTCCGGGCCGCCTCGGGGACGGGCTCACCGCCGCCGCGCGGGATGTGGGTCAGGGTCTGCACGGTCTGGCGCAGGACGTTCCAGACACCCGCTTCGTAGCCTATCGCCGGGTCGAGCGGCGCGGTGTTGTCCTTGGAGGCGACGAACTGGTCCGTTGTCCCGACAACGATGGCATCGCCCCCGTCGTCCGACCCGCCACAGGCGGCGAGAACGGGCGCGAGCAGGCCGATCACGGCCGGCAGCACCAGCGTCTTGCGGTTCATCTGGACGTTCTCCCTCATTCCGGCATGTGAGATGACCGAGGTTAGTGGGAGCCGCGGAAGGGCTTGACCGGGGCGAGCTCGCCACGTATGCACTCGGTGATGACAGATGACCGCGCGTTCACGTCACGCTCGGGAATGATTCGTACACCGCTTGATGAACCGGGACAGATGGGCTGACGAAACGGACACCCGAGGCGATCCCGACAGGGCCCGGCCGTCACGGCGAGTGACCAAGCTCACGCTCGCACTGTTGACGACACCTTGACATGAACCTGCACTACCCGTGCTGGTCCGTGATCAGCCCGCGCAGGAAAGCGAGATCCACGTGCTCGAGGGAGGGCACCACCACACGTCCGGGCGCGGCGGCGATCGGAGCGACGGACGGCACGGCGACCACACGGCAGCCCGCGGCCTCCGCCGCGGCGACGCCCGTCGCGGTGTCCTCGATGACCGCGCAGCGCCGGGGGTCGGCCGCGAATCCGGCGGCCGCCGCGAGGTACGGCTCCGGGTGGGGCTTCGTGCGGGTGACCTCGTCACCGGCGACCGTGAGGGCGAAGTGGTGGTGTCCCACCGAGTCCAGCACCCGGTCGATGATGCGCCGGTGCGAGGCGGACACGAGGGCGGTGGGCACTCTGTGCGCGGCGAGCTCGGCGAGCAGCCGTGCGGCGCCCGGCATCAGCGGCACGCCTCGGGCGATGCGCTTCTCGAAGCGGTCGTTGAGGAGCACCGTGAGCTCTTCGATGGCGATGTCGGCACCGGTGACCTCGATGAGGTATCCGGCGCTGCGGGTCATCGGACCTCCGACGACGACGTCGCGCCAGGATTCGTCCAGGCGGTGTCCGAGGTCGGCGAAGACCTCGACCTCCACGTCCCACCAGAATCCCTCGGTATCGACCAGGGTGCCGTCCATGTCGAGAAGGACGGCCTGCAGGGCGGAACCTTCGGCCGTGCGGGTCAAGGACGCGGGGACCGTACTGGTCATCCGGTACACCTCCATGAGGGACGAGAAGGCCGGCCGCCTTCCCGGTGGGAACGGCGACCGGCCTGCACTGGACCGACCAGTCTACGACTCGTGCGGGGACGGCGCATGGAGCGGCGCCCGCCGCGCGTTGAACAGCTGACTACCGTGCGTTGAAGTACTTGGCCTCGGGGTGATGGATGACGATCGCGTCGGTGGACTGCTCGGGGTGCAGCTGGAACTCCTCGGAGAGCTTCACACCGATGCGCTCGGGCTCCAGGAGCGCCGCGATCTTCGCCCGGTCCTCCAGGTCCGGGCAGGCACCGTAGCCGAGGGAGAAGCGCGCTCCGCGGTACTTCAGCGCGAACATGTCCTCGACCTCCGACGGGTCCTCCCCGGCGAAGCCCAGTTCGCTGCGGACCCGTGCGTGCCAGTACTCGGCGAGTGCCTCGGCCAGCTGTACGGACAGCCCGTGCAGCTCCAGGTAGTCGCGGTAGGAGTTCGCCTCGAAGAGCTCGGCGGTGGCCCCGCCGATCTTCGAGCCGACCGTGACGACCTGGAGTCCGATCACGTCCGTCTCACCCGACTCCTCGGGGCGGAAGAAGTCCGCGAGGCACAGGCGGCGGCCGCGGCGCTGGCGCGGGAAGGTGAAGCGGGTGCGCTCCGAGCCGTCCTCGTGCAGCAGGATCAGGTCGTCGCCCTTGGACACGCACGGGAAGTAGCCGTACACGACGGCTGCCTCCAGCAGGTTCTCGGTGTGGAGCTTGTCGAGCCAGCCGCGCAGGTGCGGGCGGCCCTCGGTCTCCACGAGCTCCTCGTACGTCGGCCCGTCGCCCGCACGGGCCTGCTTGAGGCCCCACTGGCCCTTGAAGAGGGCTCCCTCGTCCAGCCAGGAGGCGTACTCCTTGAGCTGGATGCCCTTGACCACGCGAGTGCCCCAGAACGGCGGCTCGGGGACCGGGTTGGTGACGGAGACGTCGGAACGCACGCCTTCCTCCGGCTCCTCGACCTCCGGTACGGCGGCGTCCCGCTTGGGCACCCTGCGCTGCTTCAGCTCGGGGAGCGTGGCACCCGGGACGCCGCGCTTGACCGCGATGAGGGCGTCCATGAGCCGCAGCCCTTCGAACGCGTCGCGGGCGTAGCGGACCTCGCCCTCGTAGATCTCGTGCAGGTCCTGCTCGACGTAGGCCCGGGTGAGGGCGGCTCCGCCCAGGATGACCGGGTAGTCGGCCGCCATCCTGCGCTGGTTCAGCTCCTCCAGGTTCTCCTTCATGATCACGGTCGACTTCACCAGGAGACCGGACATGCCGATGACATCGGCCCGGTGCTCCTCCGCGGCCTCCAGGATCGCGGCGACGGGCTGCTTGATGCCCAGGTTGACGACGTTGTAGCCGTTGTTCGACAGGATGATGTCGACGAGGTTCTTGCCGATGTCATGGACGTCGCCGCGGACGGTGGCCAGCACGATGGTGCCCTTGCCCTCGGCGTCCGACTTCTCCATGTGCGGTTCGAGGTGGGCCACGGCCGTCTTCATGACCTCGGCGGACTGCAGCACGAACGGCAGCTGCATCTGCCCGGAGCCGAAGAGCTCGCCGACGACCTTCATGCCCGCGAGCAGGGTGTCGTTGACGATGTCGAGCGCGGGGCGGGTCTGCAGGGCTTCGTCGAGGTCCGTCCCCAGACCGTTCTTCTCACCGTCGATGATGCGGCGCTGCAGCCGCTCGTCCAGCGGCAGGGCCAGGAGCTCCTCGGCCTTGCCCTCCTTCATCGACTTCATGTTGACGCCCTCGAACAGCTCCATGAGCCGCTGGAGGGGGTCGTAGCCCTCGGCGCGCCGGTCGTAGACGAGATCGAGTGCGACCTTGACCTGCTCCTCCTCCAGCCGCGCGATGGGCAGGATCTTGGAGGCGTGCACGATCGCGGAGTCCAGGCCGGCCTTGACGCACTCGTCGAGGAACACGGAGTTCAGGACGACGCGGGCGGCCGGGTTGAGGCCGAAGGAGATGTTGGACAGGCCGAGCGTGGTCTGGACGTCGGGGTGGCGCTTCTTCAGCTCCCGGATCGCTCCGATCGTGGCGACGCCGTCCTTGCGGGACTCCTCCTGACCGGTGCAGATGGTGAAGGTCAGGGTGTCGATGAGGATGTCGGACTCGTGGATGCCCCAGTTCCCGGTCAGGTCCTCGATCAGGCGCTCGGCGATGGCGACCTTGTGCTCGACGGTGCGGGCCTGGCCCTCCTCGTCGATGGTCAGCGCGATCAGCGCGGCGCCGTGCTCGGAGGCCAGCGCGCTGACCTGGGCGAAGCGGGACTCGGGCCCGTCACCGTCCTCGTAGTTGACGGAGTTGAGCACCGCTCGTCCGCCGAGCTTCTCCAGACCGGCTCGCAGGACGGGCAGTTCCGTGGAGTCCAGGACGATGGGCAGCGTGGAGGCCGTGGCGAAGCGTCCCGCCAGCTCCTCCATGTCGGCCACGCCGTCGCGGCCGACGTAGTCGACGCAGAGGTCGAGCATGTGGGCGCCCTCGCGGATCTGGTCGCGGGCCATCTCCACACAGTCGTCCCAGCGCGCCTCGAGCATCGCCTCACGGAACTTCTTCGACCCGTTGGCGTTCGTACGCTCGCCGATCGCCAGGTAGGAGGTGTCCTGACGGAACGGGACGGTCTGGTAGAGGGAGGCGGCGCCCGGCTCGGGGCGCGGCTCGCGGGCGGTGGGGGCAACCCCCCGTACGCGCTCGACGACCTGGCGCAGGTGCTCGGGCGTCGTCCCGCAACAGCCGCCGATCAGGGAGAGGCCGTACTCGCGTACGAAGGTCTCCTGGGCGTCGGCGAGCTCGGACGGGGACAGCGGGTAGTGCGCGCCGTTCTTGCCGAGCACCGGCAGGCCGGCGTTCGGCATGCAGGAGAGCGGGATGCGGGAGTGCCGGGCGAGGTAGCGCAGGTGCTCGCTCATCTCGGCCGGTCCGGTGGCGCAGTTCAGGCCGATCATGTCGATGCCGAGCGGCTCGAGCGCGGTCAGTGCGGCGCCGATCTCGGAGCCGAGCAGCATCGTGCCGGTCGTCTCGACGGTGACGGAGCAGATGACCGGCAGGTCGGCGCCGGTGGCTTCGAGGGCGCGCCGGGCGCCGATGACGGAGGCCTTGGTCTGCAGCAGGTCCTGGGTGGTCTCGATCAGGAGCGCGTCGGCGCCGCCGGCGATCATGCCTTCGGCGTTCTGCTGGTAGGCGTCGCGGAGCTTGCCGTACGGGGCGTGGCCGAGGGTCGGCAGTTTGGTACCGGGCCCCATGGAGCCGAGCACCCAGCGCTGCTGTCCGGTGGACGCGGTGAACTCGTCGGCCACCTCACGGGCGATGCGGGCTCCCGACTCGGAGAGCTCGAAGACGCGCTCGGGAATGTCGTACTCACCCAGGGCCGCGAGGTTTGCGCCGAACGTGTTCGTCTCGACGCAGTCCACGCCGACGGCGAAGTACTCCTCGTGCACCGACCGGACGATGTCGGGCCGGGTGACGTTGAGGATCTCGTTGCAACCCTCCAGGTCCTCGAAGTCCTCGAGGGTGGGGTCCTGGGCCTGCAGCATCGTGCCCATGGCGCCGTCGGCCACCACCACACGGGTGGCGAGCGCCTCGCGGAGGGCTGCGGCTCGGGTGCGGCTGTCAGCGGCGGGGGTCGGCAACGAGGCCATGGATGTTCTCCCTGGGATGCGACGGCTGTCGGCTTTGCGCCCTTCTGTGGAGGAGGGCACGCCGCCAGCGTAGCCGGGCGGGGCCCGGCCCGGTCATCGCGTCCCACGGGGCGGACTGCATGCTGTGCGAGGAACGGGCCCGGTCGCGCGGTGACGCAGAATCTTCGACCGACCGGACATAGGTCGGCATCGACCGATAGTGTTCAGCATTGTCGAACCGAGGTGGAGGAGTACGGCGCGATGGCCAAGAACATCCAGTCGCTCGAGCGGGCAGCAGCGATGCTGCGCCTGCTGGCGGGCGGCGAGCGTCGGCTCGGGCTGTCCGACATCTCCTCCTCGCTGGGGCTGGCCAAGGGCACCGCGCACGGCATCCTTCGCACCCTGCAGCACGAGGGCTTCGTCGAGCAGGACGCCGCCTCCGGCCGCTATCAGCTCGGCGCCGAACTGCTGCGCCTGGGCAACAGCTATCTCGACGTGCACGAGCTGCGGGCCCGCGCCCTCGTCTGGACCGACGACCTGGCCCGTTCCAGCGGCGAGAGCGTCCACCTGGGCGTGCTCCACCAGCACGGCGTCCTGATCGTCCACCACGTCTTCCGGCCCGACGACAGCCGCCAGGTACTGGAGGTCGGGGCCATGCAGCCGCTGCACTCCACCGCCCTCGGCAAGGTGCTCTCCGCTTACGACCCCGTGGCACACAGCGAGGTCGTCGAGGTGGAGCGCCGGCCCTTCACGCCGCGCACGGTCACCGGCGAGCAGGAGTTCGAGTCATTGCTCGACCTGATCCGGGCGCAGGGCTGGGCCTCCGACGTGGAGGAGACCTGGGAGGGGGTGGCCGCGGTGGCCGCCCCCATTCACGACCGGCGGCGGATGCCCGTGGGCGCCGTGGCCGTGACGGGTGCCGTGGAGCGGGTCAGCCCCGGTGGCGACCTGCGGCCCGAGCTCATCGCCGCCGTACGGGACTGTGCCCGCGCCGTCTCCCGGGATCTGGGCGCCGGGCGCTTCTGACCCCGCCGCGCCGTCGGTAACGATCGAGTCCCGCACCGGGTCCCGAGCCACAGAACTCTTGACGCGTCGTTCATTGGGGAGAAACATTGCCGTTCACCGGTCGGCATTGCCGAACACCTAACGGCAATACACGTTAGGGTGTGACAGTGCCGAGGGCCGGTCAAGCCCTTACAGGTGACGTGCCCTTACTGATGGGTACCCACCTGGGGCGCGATCCACCGGAGCGAACCGGTGTTTCGCCTTCCCCTGGACGAAGGACAAAGGAGTCGCGGGTGTCCAGCTCCGACATCTTCATCGGCGAGACCATCGGTACCGCCATACTCATCCTGCTCGGCGGCGGTGTCTGTGCCGCCGTCACGCTCAAGCGCTCGAAGGCGCGGAACGCGGGCTGGCTGGCCATCACCTTCGGGTGGGGCTTCGCCGTACTGACCGGCGCCTATCTCTCGGCCGGCGTGTCCGGCGCCCACCTCAATCCGGCGGTCACCATCGGCCTCGCGATCCAGGGCGGCACCCCATGGAGCGAGGTACCCCTGTACCTCGCGTCCCAGCTGCTCGGCGCGATGATCGGCGCGGTGCTGGTCTGGGCCGTGTACTACGGGCAGTTCCACGCACACCTCACCGACCCGGAGATCGTGCAGGGCGGCCCCGCCGAGGAGGGCATGGTCGACCAGTCGGCCGCTCCGAAGGCAGGCCCCGTACTCGGGATCTTCTCCACGGGCCCGGAGATCCGCAACGCCGTACAGAACCTGGTCACGGAGATCATCGCCACCGCCGTACTGATCCTGGCGATCCTCACCCAGGGCCTCAACAACGAGGGCAAGGGCCTCGGGACGCTCGGTGTCCTGATCACCGCTCTGGTGGTTGTCGGAATCGGTCTCTCGCTCGGTGGCCCGACCGGCTACGCGATCAACCCGGTTCGCGACCTCGGTCCGCGTATCGTGCACGCGCTGCTGCCGCTGCCGAACAAGGGCGGTTCCGACTGGGGCTACGCCTGGGTACCGGTAGTAGGACCCCTCGTAGGCGCCGCCCTCGCCGGCGGGCTCTACAACCTCGCCTTCGCCTGAGCCGTCACCCCGACACCACAGACCTCCGGGAGCACACCGTGACCGACGCACACACCACCGGGCCGTTCATCGCAGCCATCGACCAGGGCACCACATCCAGTCGCTGCATCGTCTTCGACAAGGACGGCCGGATCGTCTCCGTCGACCAGAAGGAACACGAGCAGATCCTCCCCAAGCCGGGCTGGGTCGAGCACGACGCGACAGAGATCTGGGAGAACGTCCAGGAGGTCGTCGCCGGCGCCATCGTCAAGGCCGGCATCACCTCCGCCGACGTCAAGGCGATCGGCATCACCAACCAGCGCGAGACCACCCTGCTCTGGGACAAGAACACCGGTGAGCCCGTCCACAACGCCCTCGTCTGGCAGGACACCCGCACCGACGTGCTCTGCAAGGAACTCGGCCGCAACGTCGGCCAGGACCGCTTCCGCCGCCAGACCGGACTGCCGCTCGCCTCGTACTTCGCCGGCCCCAAGGTCCGCTGGCTGCTCGACAACGTCGAGGGACTGCGCGAGCGCGCCGACCGGGGCGACATCCTCTTCGGCACCATGGACTCCTGGGTCATCTGGAACCTGACCGGCGGCACGGACGGCGGCGTCCACGTCACCGACGTCACCAACGCCTCGCGCACCCTCCTGATGAACCTGCACACGATGGAGTGGGACAACGAGATCGTCCGGTCGATGGACATCCCCCCGTCCGTACTCCCCGAGATCCGCTCCTCCGCCGAGGTCTACGGCCACGCCAAGGGCGGCGTCCTCGACGGCATCCCGGTGGCCTCCGCGCTCGGCGACCAGCAGGCCGCACTGTTCGGCCAGACGTGTTTCGCCGAGGGCGAGGCCAAGTCCACGTACGGCACCGGCACCTTCATGCTGCTGAACACAGGCGAAACGCCCGTGAACTCGTACAACGGACTGCTGACCACCGTCGGTTACCGGATCGGCGACCAGAAGGCGGTGTACGCCCTGGAGGGGTCCATCGCCGTCACCGGTTCGCTGGTGCAGTGGATGCGCGACCAGATGGGTCTGATCAAGTCTGCGGCCGAGATCGAGACGCTCGCGTCCTCGGTCGAGGACAACGGAGGCGCGTACTTCGTGCCGGCGTTCTCCGGTCTGTTCGCCCCGTACTGGCGTCCCGACGCCCGCGGTGTCATCGCCGGCCTCACCCGGTACGTGACCAAGGCGCACATCGCCCGTGCCGTGCTCGAGGCCACCGCCTGGCAGACCCGCGAGATCAGCGACGCCATGACCAAGGACTCCGGCGTCGAGCTGACCGCTCTCAAGGTCGACGGCGGAATGACCTCCAACAACCTGCTGATGCAGACGCTCTCCGACTTCCTGGACGCGCCGGTGGTGCGCCCCATGGTCGCCGAGACCACCTGCCTCGGCGCTGCCTACGCCGCCGGTCTGGCCGTCGGCTTCTGGCCGGACACCGACGCGCTGCGCGCCAACTGGCGCCGGGCTGCCGAGTGGACACCCCGTATGGACGCGGCCACCCGCGACCGCGAGTACAAGAGCTGGCTCAAGGCCGTGGAACGTTCCATGGGCTGGCTCGACGAGAACACTGGCGAGGAGTAACCAACCATGACCACCCTGCAGAGCGTCCCCGCCCTCGGGACGCATCCGGCCTCCGGCTCCCTTCCGAGCCGCGCCGAGACCCGGGAGCAGCTTTCCAAGGCGACGTACGACCTCCTGGTGATCGGCGGCGGCATCCTGGGCATCTCCACCGCCTGGCACGCCGCGCAGTCCGGACTGCGGGTGGCCCTGGTGGACGCCGGCGACTTCGCCGGCGCCACCTCCTCCGCCTCCTCCAAGCTCCTCCACGGCGGTCTGCGCTACCTGCAGACGGGCGCGGTGAAGCTGGTCGCGGAGAACCACTTCGAGCGGCGCGCGGTGTCCCGTCAGGTCGCACCGCACCTGGCCAATCCGCTCACCTTCTACCTCCCCGTCTACAAGGGCGGGCCGCACGGCGCGGCCAAGCTCGGGGCGGGCGTCTTCGCCTACTCGGCGCTGTCCGGGTTCGGTGACGGCGTCGGCCATGTGATCAGCCCGGCGAGGGCACAGCGTGATGTGCCCGAGCTGCGTACGGACAATCTGAAGGCCGTCGCGGTCTACGGCGACGACCAGATGAACGACGCCAGGATGGCGTTGATGACGGTCCGCGCGGCCGTCGACGCCGGCGCCGTCGTCCTCAACCACGCCGCGGTGACCGGGCTGCGCTTCACCCGCGGCCGGGTCACCGGGGCGGAGCTGGAGGACCGTCAGGACGGCACGGAGTTCGGTGTGGACGCCCGCCTCGTCCTGAACGCCACCGGCCCGTGGGTCGACCACCTGCGGAAGATGGAGAACCCGGACGCGGCTCCTTCCATACGGTTGTCCAAGGGCGCGCACCTGGTCCTCAAGCGCACCCGCCCCTGGAAGGCCGCGCTGGCCACCCCGATCGACAAGTACAGGATCACGTTCGCGCTGCCGTGGGAGGACATGCTGCTCCTCGGCACGACCGACGAGGAGTACGAGGGCGACCCGGCCGATGTCGCGGTCACCGAGAAGGACACCGCGCAGATACTGGACGAGGCGGCGTTCTCCGTCCGCGACCAGCAGCTGTCACGCGACCTGATCACGTACTCCTTCGCCGGCCTGCGCGTCCTGCCGGGCGGTCCCGGCGGCACGTCCAAGGCGAAGCGGGAGACCGTCGTGACGGAGGGCCGCGGCGGCATGCTGTCGGTCGCGGGCGGCAAGTGGACGACGTTCCGCCACATCGGCCGTACGGTGATGAACAAGCTGGCCGCTCTGCCCGGGCACCCCCTCGCCGAGGACATGGAGCCGATGTCGCGGCTGCCGCGGAAGCTTCCGCTCCCCGGCATCGCGAACCCCGACGCGGTCGCGCACCGGCTGATGGTCGACGGCGGCACGCCCGGTCCGCGGATGCCGGCCGACACGGCCCGGCACCTCGCCACCCACTACGGTTCGCTCGCCTTCGACATCGCGCGGCTGGCGAACGAGAACCCGGCACTGGCGGCCCGTATCCATCCGGACGCGCCGGAGATCTGGGCGCAGGTCGCGTACGCGCGTGACCGCGAGTGGGCCGAGACGGCGGACGATGTGCTGCGCCGCCGGACGACGCTCACGATCCGGGGTCTGGCGACGGACGAGATCCGGGCCGGGGTGGAGGACGTACTGGCCGACAGGCGCTGACGGCCGGCACGGCGCACCGCAGGGGCGGCTCCGGGGGGAGCCGCCCCTGCGGTGTGCCTCCGTGGGACGTGCCACACAGCCGCCACACGGGTGCAACGTGACGCGGCGACAGTGGAGGGATGACGGCACACGAGGGATTTCATCTGTCGGCGGCACTGAACGGTGCCGGGTCCCATCCCGCCGCGCCCGCACGGCCGTTCACGCCCCAGGCGTACGCCTCGCTGGTGCGCGGTGCGGAGGCGGGGCTGCTGGACTTCATCACCGTGGAGGACGGCCCCGGGCGACTCGACTCCGCCCTGCTGCTGGCACTGGCGGCCACCGTCACCGACCGGATCGGTCTCGTCCCGCTGGGTCCCACCGCGGGTGACCCCGAGGCGTGGGCCGCGCGGATCGCGACGCTCGACCACCTCAGCGCGGGACGGGCGGGAGTACGGCCGCGCGCGGTGACGAGCATCGCCGAGCGTGCGCGACTGGGAGCGCTGCTCGGGACTCCCGAGGGTGACCGGGAGTTGGCCGAACTGTTCGGACAGGCAGGCGAGTTCCTGGACGCCGCGACACAGGCGTGGGGCACCGCCGTGCGCCCCGTGCAGGGCCGGCCGCCGCTGGCGGTGCTCGCGCACGCCACGGTCCCCTACCGGCTTGCGGCCACCCGCGCCGATGTGGTGTTCGTGACCCCGAAGGACACCGCCGGTCTCGTCGCCATCCGCAAGGAGGTCGAGGCCCTGCGGGAGGAAGCGGGACGCCCCGTGGGGGCACTGCGGGTCTTCGCCGACCTCGAGGTCGTCCTGGGCGACGCCCAGGAGGCGGCCGACGAGCGCAGGGCCCGGCTGGACGAGGCCGCGGGTTCGCCGTTCGTCTCGGACGCGACGGTCTTCACGGGCACTCCGGAAGGTCTGGCCGACCTCCTGGAGGAGTGGTTCCGCGAAGGGGGCGCCGACGGATTCCGGCTGCGGCCCGCCGTACTCCCCGACGACCTCGAAGCGATCACCGCCGGCCTGGTGCCCGTCCTGCAGCGGCGCGGGCTCTTCCGCACCGAGTACACCGCCCTGACCCTGCGCGGCCACCTCGGTCTGGCCGGCGTCTGACGCCCCGTCTCTGCACGCAACGGAAGGAACGGTCCCCTTGAAGTTCTCCGTACTCTCCCTCATCGGGCACGCCCCGCACCCCTTGACGGGCGAACTCCCTTCGGCCGCCGACCGGTTCCACGAGGTTCTGGACACCGCGGCAGCGGCGGAGCGCCTCGGTTTCGACGCCTACTCGGTCGGGGAGCGGCACGCCGGGCCGTTCCTCTCCTCCAGTCCCGGCGTGGTGCTGGGCGCGCTGGCCGCACGTACGAGCACCATCAGGCTGCTGACCGGGGTCACGGTCGTCGCGATCCTCGACCCGGTGCGGGTGGCGGAGGACTTCGCGACCCTCGACCAGATATCACGCGGCCGGATCGAGCTCGTCGTGGGCAAGGGTGCGGAGGCCGGGCACTTCGATCTGTTCGGGCTCGACGAGGAGCGGCAGTGGGATCTGCAGAAGGAGAAGTACGAGCTGCTGCGGCGGCTGTGGTCCGAGGAAGGGGTCGACTGGGAGGGCGAGTTCCGTCCGTCCCTGAAGAACGTGACGACCGTGCCGCGTCCGTACGCAGGGCCGCCGCGCGTCTGGCACGGCTCGGCGACCAGCCTCAACTCCCCCGAGCTCGCGGCGAAGCACGGCGATCCGCTCTTCACGGCCAACGCGATCCAGCCCCGTGAGGCGTACGCCCGGCTCATCGCCCACTACCGGGAACGGTTCGAGGCGTACGGACACGACCCGGCCGATGCGCGGGTGGCGGCGGGCTCGGGCGGGCTGTTGATCGCGGACAGCTCGCAGCGGGCCGTCGAACGCTACAAGGAGCTCTACGAGGCCAGGGTCGCCCAGTCGTTCAGACCGCACCTGGAAGGCAGGGCCGGCTACAACACGCCGTTCCGCACGATCGAGGACGCGATCGCGAACGGGCCGCAGCTCATCGGGTCCCCGCAGCAGATCATCGACAAGGTCCTCGGCTACCACTCGGTGTACCGGCACGACCTGCAGTCGATCACCGTGGACGGTTTCGGCCTGTCGCACGGCGAACAGCTGGAGACCCTGCAGCGGTTCGCCGAGGAGGTCGCCCCGGTCCTGCGACGCGAGGCGCCCTCCACGCTCTGGGAGTGACCCCGGGCCCGCGGCGGGGGCCCGGGGCGGCCGCGGCGGGCCGGGCCCGCGGCGAGAGCCCGGGGCGCCGCGGCCCTGGGTGTCAGGCCCTTGCCGGGGCCTCTTCCGGGGTCTTCGCGAAGGGGACCTGGGCGGTCCCCGGGCCGGCCGGACCGTCCGGGTGGCCCCACAGGCCCCGGGCCGCCAGCCGGGGAAGGACGCCCTCGCCGAACCAGTACGCCTCCTCCAGGTGCGGGTACCCGGACAGGATGAACTCGTCGATGCCCAGCCGGTGGTACTCCTCGATGCGCTCGGCGATCTCCTCATGGCTGCCGACGAGCGCGGTGCCCGCACCGCCCCGGACCAGGCCGATGCCCGCCCACAGGTTGGGGTGGATCTCCAGGCCGTCGCGGCCGCCGCCGTGCAGGGCCAGCATCCGCTTCTGACCGTCGGACTCGCTGCGGGCCAGGCCCTCCTGGACGGAGCGCACGGTGGCCGGGTCGAAGCCCGCCAGGAGGCGGTCCGCCACGGCCCAGGCCCGCTCGGAGGTGTCCCGGGCGATGACGTGGAGGCGGATGCCGAAGCGCAGGGCACGGCCCTCCCGCTCGGCGAGCCCGCGTATCCAGGCGATCTTCTCCGCTACCTGGGCGGGTGGTTCGCCCCAGGTGAGGTAGACGTCCGCGTGGCGGGCGGCGACCACACCGGCGGCGGGCGAAGAGCCGCCGAAGTACACCTCGGGCACCGGGTCGGGAACCCGGGTGAGCCGGGCGTCCTCGACGGTGAGGTGCTCGCCCTTGGAGTTCACGGTCCTGCCGTCCCACAGGTCCCGGACGATCTCCAGGAACTCCCCGGTCCGGGCGTAGCGCGCGTCCTTGTCGAGGAAGTCCCCGTACGCACGCTGCTCGTGGCTCTCCCCGCCCGTCACCACGTTGAGTAGCAGCCGCCCTCCGGTCTGGCGCTGGTAGGTGGAGGCCATCTGCGCGGCGAGGGTGGGCGAGATGAAACCGGGCCTGAACGCGACCAGGAACTTCAGCCGTTCGGTGTGCTGGCTGACCATGGCGGTGGTCAGCCAGGCGTCCTCGCACCAGGCACCGGTGGGGGTCAGCACACCTTCGAAGCCGAGGTCCTCGGCGGCACGGGCGATCTGGGCGAGGTAGCGGACGGTGGGTGGACGGTCGCCGCCCGCCGCGGTGACGGGGGTGCCGTGCCCGCCTCCGACGACGTGGCGGCTGTCGCCGTTGGTGGGCAGGAACCAGTGGAAGGTGAGAGTCACCGGTGGTCTCCGTTCGGGGTGTCACAGCAGGCCGTGGCGGGGCGGTCGGGTGCCGCTGGGGGCATGGCGGCCGAGGTGCTGGATCCTCCAGCGGGCCGGGCCGTGGAGGGTGGCCGGGTGCGGGCGTCGCGCAAGTGCCGGTGCAGGTCGGGCGGGTCGAGGCCCGAGCGGGTGCCGGCCACCTCGAACAGGGCTCCCGCGACCTCGACTCGGCGGCGGCGCTCGATGCGTAGGACGTGCCGACGGCCTGCGCGAACAGTTCGATGGCGCCCTCGGTCAGGAGGGCATGGGACAGCGCGCGAAGGAGGGGTCCCTCAGACTTCGCGACAACAGAAGGAACTGGCAACACGTGCGAGGTCGATGTGACGTCGCTGTGTGAGATTCCGTCGGTCCTTCATGCCCGTCAGACTAGCCAGCCGCGGCGCAGGCGGTCGAGTGGGCGTCCATGGGGCGGGACACCGCCGGTCCGGCTCCGTCTCACCCGGCGAGGGATCTCCCCCGGCCCTCGTGGGGCGCGTCCGGCTTCTCCCGGAGCGCATCCGGAGCCGTGGGGGCCGGCGGGTGGCCTTACCACCGGTCGAGGGTCACATAATGGGGGCATACATCGGACGTCTCGAGCGCGAGGAGGCTCACCATGGCCGTCACCGACGAAGCGATCGAGAAGATCAAGGAAATGATCGTCTCGGGCGCCCTGCGGCCCGGCGACCGGCTCCCCAAGGAGAGCGAACTCGCGGCCGAGCTGGGCCTGTCACGCAACTCGCTGCGCGAGGCGGTGCGGGCGCTGTCCCTGATCCGGATCCTCGACGTGCGCCAGGGCGACGGCACCTATGTGACCAGCCTGGATCCTCAGCTGCTGCTGGAGGCCCTGAGTTTCGTGGTGGACTTCCACCGGGACGACACCGTGCTGGAGTTCCTCGCGGTCCGCAGGATCCTGGAGCCGGCAGCCACGGCTATGGCGGCCCTGCTGATCGAGGATTCCCAACTGGACGCGCTGGACGCCCAGCTGGACGCGTTGGGCGCCGATCCCTCGGTGGAGGAGCTGGTCGCCGGCGATCTGGAGTTCCATCGCGGGATCGTGCAGGCGTCCGGGAACTCCGTCCTGTGCTCCTTGCTGGACGGGCTCTCCGGTCCGACCACCCGGGCCAGGGTCTGGCGGGGGCTGACCCAGGAGGACGCGGTCAGCCGCACCCTGCACGAGCACCGGGCGATTCTCGCGGCGCTGCGGGACCGGGACGCCGAGGCGGCCCGCTCCTGGGCGACGGTGCATGTGGCGAGTGTGGAGCAGTGGCTGCGCTCGACGCTGTGACGGGCGGGCCGCCGGCCGGCCGCGTTCGACCCGGTGCGTGTGGTGTTCGCCTGTGGCGCCCTTGGCCGGCTGCCCGGCGCGCCGCGGTGCGGCCGAGAACGTCGCAGGGACGCGTCGATTCGGATTCATGGGGTACTCGTCTCATTTTCCCCGGTACAGCTCGGATGAATCCAGGGGCCAGCACGGTTCGCCCGCCCATGCAAACGGACTGCAAGGGGAGGGGGTGGAAGCCGTAAGGTTGGTCTGTACGCAAGGAAACTTCGGAAGGAGGCCTGGGTGATCGAGCTCGAGGGGGTACCCGAGCTGATCGACCCGGTCATGGTGGCCGCGTTCGAAGGCTGGAACGACGCCGGTGACGCCGCCTCCACAGCGGTCGGACATCTGGACCGGGAATGGAAGGGCGAGGTGTTCGCGGCGCTCGACGCCGAGGACTACTACGACTTCCAGGTCAACCGGCCCACGGTGTGGCTGGACGGTGGGGTACGCAAGATCACCTGGCCCACCACACGGCTCTCCGTGGTCCGTATCGGCGGGGAGAAGCCCCGCGATCTGGTGCTGGTCCGCGGCATCGAACCCTCGATGCGCTGGCGCTCGTTCTGCAACGAGATCCTGGGTTTCGCCCATGAGCTGGGCGTCGAGATGGTCGTCATCCTGGGGGCGCTGCTCGGCGACACCCCGCACACCAGGCCGGTGCCGGTCAGCGGGGTCACGTCGGACCCGGATCTGGCCAGGACGATGGATCTGGAGGAGACCAGGTACGAGGGGCCGACCGGCATCGTCGGCATCCTCCAGGAGGCGTGTACGCATGCCGGAGTGCCTGCGGTGAGCCTGTGGGCGGCGGTGCCGCACTACGTGTCGCAGCCGCCGAACCCGAAGGCGACGCTCGCCCTGCTGAACCGTCTGGAGGACCTGCTCGGGCTGCGGATCCCGCTGGGCGAGCTGGCCGAGGACGCCCGCGCGTGGCAGCTCGGCGTCGATCAACTGGCCGCAGAGGACAGCGAGGTGGCCGAGTACGTGCAGACGCTGGAGGAGGCGCGGGACACCGCGGAGCTGCCCGAGGCTTCCGGCGAGGCCATCGCCAGGGAGTTCGAGCGGTATCTCAGACGCCGGGATGTCGGAGGTCCCGGCCAGGGGCCGGGCGGCCATGCCACGGAGAGCGGTGACGTGTCCTATCTGCGGGACACCTCGAGCGGTCGCACCAGGCCGCCGAAGCCGCAGCGTCCGGAGAGCGGGCCGGAGAGCGATCCCGGGGCCGTACGTCCGCCGTCGCCCGGCACGGGAGAGAGCGGAGCGGCAGGCGCCGGGAAGGCGTCCGAGGACTCCCCCGAGGCCGACGCCCCGGACACGTCCGGGGACAACGGGGACGACGGGGACACGAGGGACTGACCGGCCGGGAGCCGGCAGCAGCCGAACGCACAGGGGCGCCGGGCGGGAACGAATCCCGCCCGGCGCCCCTGCGTCCGTACGGGACCGGTATCCGGTCCCGGTGTCCGGTCAGGCGCAGCTGAACTTCGCAGCCGCCCAGTCGCCGTGGTCACCGGTCTTGGAGCCGTTGGTGTCCGTGACCTTCAGACGCACGTGCCGCGCACCGTCGAGGCTCACGTCGACGGGCACCGTGTCCGAGGCGCCGGTCAGCTTCGGAGAGGTCCACAGCACCTTGCCGTCGGCCTCCACGGAGAACGCCACCTCGCCGTAGCCGTTGATCTCGTCGTCGATGCCCACGTCCGCGGTGAACGCGGTGCACCGGCCACCGAGATAGACCTCGATGTCGGAGTCGGCGTGGGTACCGATCCCCTTCTCGTACGTCTTCCCCGCGAGGGTCAGCGTGTGCCCGTCGGTCGCCCCGGACTCACCGTTGGAGCGGTCACGCTCCGCGGGCCCGTAACCGTTGGCCGACGTGAGCCAGACCAGGTCGCTCGCCCAGGCCGCGCCGGCCGGGGGCGGTGGCATCACTCCGACGGCAAGGCGCTGCACGGCCGTTCGGGCCTCGCCCGCCGACCGGTAGCGGGCGAGCGCGGTGATCCGTGCCTCGCCCGCCGTGGCGTCCCGCGCCGGGGTGACCTCCACCTCGACCCGCCGGGTGGTGCCCGCCGGTATCCGCACCCCCGACGAGGCCGGGGTGACCTGCCAGCCGTCCGGGACGTCGAGGGTGACGGTGGTGTCCGTCAGGTCGGCGGAGCCCGCGGTGACGTCGACGGACACGGTGCCGGCCACGCCTGCGCCCACCTCCTGTGCCTCCGGTGCGGAGACGGCGGCCGTCGCGCGGGGCTTCTTCCCGCCGACGGCGCTGGCGTCCTTCAGCGCGAGCGTGAACGACTGGTCGGTGCTCAGCGGCAGGGTCTTGATCTTCACCACACCGCCGCGGTCGTCCTGGTCGTACCACCAGCCCTGCTTCGCGGCCGCGAAAGCCGCCGCCGAACGCACCTGCGGCAGCTTGCCCGCGAGCTTCACCGACGTCGGTGCGGACCCGGTGTGCACGGTGAACTCGTAGGGGCGGCTGCTCTGTTTGCCCGCGAATTTCCCCCTGCTCTCCCCGATGCGCACGGTGACATCGCCCGCACCGCTCTTCGGGGCATCGACGACGGCCCGCTGCGTGGCGTACCTGCCCTCGCGGTGCTGCCGGGTCACACCGTCGTCCTCGTACAGCGTGAACGACGAAGTCCCCTGCGGATACACGTCCCAGGCCAGCGGTGAGTCCGCGGTGCGGTCCTTGTACGAGCGGATGCCGGGCCACATCGGCACGGCGGCGCCCGCCTTCACGAAGAGCGGGAGGGTGTCGAGCGGGGCGCTGTAGTGGTCGACGGTGGTCGGCCCCTGGTACGTCCTGCCGCTCCAGTAGTCGGTCCAGGTGCCCTTCGGCAGGTAGATGCCGCTGCGCTCGGTGGCGTCCTGGTAGACGGGGGCGACCAGGAAGTGCTCACCTGACATGAAGGTGTACTTCGCCGCGTCCGACGCCGCCTTCGGGTCGTCCGGGTACTCCAGGGCGAGCGGGCGGACCATGCCGACCCCGGTCTTCGTCGCCTCGTGGGCGTACGAGTACTGGTAAGGCAGCAGCGACTCCTTCAGCTTCAGGTAGTCGCGGTTGACGGAGGTGTACGGCTCGCCGTACCGGAAGGGCTGCTTGTCGTTCGCGGCCCAGCCGTCCATGGTCATCGTCGTACCCAGGAACATCTTCCACTGGAGGTCCCGGGTGTACGTCTTGGCGCTGCCGCCGAAGATGCCGTCGACGTCACCCGTCGTGTACGCGAGTCCGGACATCGTGGCGCCCGCGTAGGTCGGGATCTGCCAGCGGATGTACTCCCAGCTGCCCGATTGGTCGCCGGACCACTGGACTCCGCAGCGCTGGGCGCCCGACCAGCTCTCCGGCGCCCAGGTGAAGCCGCGGGCGTCGCTGTTGTCCTCGATGCCCTTGTACGCGTCCTTGCAGCCGTCCAGGGCGAACTTGTAGCCCTCGCCGATCCAGGCGACATCGAGCTTGGCAACCCGCTGTCCCGCCTTCACCTGGTCGGCGAGCTTGTCGATGCCGTCCTCGGTCCACAGACCGAGCTCCATCCGGCGGTCCTGGAGGCCCTTCGCGGTCTCGGCGAGGTCCTCGTGGCCACAGCCGTAACCGTCGTTGACGAGCATCCAGCCGTTCGGCATGTCGTTCTCGACATAGCCGTCGGCAACCTTCAGCGCGTCCAGGGTGTGCCGCTCGCCGCGATTGGCGTTGTGCAGGTAGCAGTCGGCGTCGCCGATCTCCAGGCCGTACACAGGCGGCAGGAAGGGCTTGCCGGTGAGCTTCGTGTACTGGCCGATGACGTTCTTGGCGTCACCGGCGAAGTAGTAGGCGTCGAAGCGCTGTTCCTGTGCGCTCGTCGTCACCGGGTCGGTGAAGGCGTAGGTGTTGGGCGCGTAGGTGTTGCGGTAGACGCCGTATCCGGCGGAGGAGAGGTAGAACGGGACCGAGTTGGGGTGGCCTCCGTCGTCCCAGTTGTAGTCGACGCCGACCTCGACGGTCTTGCCGCGGTGCGAGGTGTTGCCGCGGCCGTTCTGCATCCCGGCCCCGTAGAACTGCTCGTCGGCACCGCGGGCGAGGGTCTGGGTGGTCTTCTCCCCGTCCCAGCTCAGCCCCTCGGCCTCGGACCAGACCTGGCTGCCGTCCGCCCGGTGCAGCGCGAACCGCAGGGGCGACTTGTAGGCCCGCAGGGTGACGCCGCCGCTCGCGGAGAGCTCGTAGCGGTCGCCCCGGTCCTTCCAGCTGGTTCGTGGCGGAGCGCCCTGGGGCAGCACGATGTCGTCACCGGTCGGGTCGGCGAACGTGCCGTCCGGGGCGAGTTCGATACGGAAGGTCTCGGCGGAGACGAAGCTGACGCGGGCCTCGGCCTTGCCGGCCGTCAGGTGGTAGACGGGTCCTTCGGCGGAGAACCCGGTGACGTCGCCGACGGTCGTGCTCGCTGGTTCGGACGGCTCGGCCTGGGCGCTGCCCGGCCCCGCGAGTGCCACGAGCAGTCCGAGCAGGCCGGCAACTGCCGCCACTCTGATGCGCGTTGATGATTGCATGGAGCACTTTTAGCGCAACTTCAAGCAATTGACCACGGACAAAAGGGAACCGGCCCCGAACTTCGTGAAGAAGTCAGGGGCCGGTCCTTGGGATCGGGTCACGCGGCGCGGTCACACCACCCGGCGGTTACAGGGCGACACCCAGCAGGGCGTCGACGGTGCGCGACACGAGACCGGGTGCGCCCTCGTCCGTACCGCCGTCGGAGTTCTGCCGGGCTGCCCAGCGGTCCACGGCGGCGAGTGCTGCCGGGGCGTCCAGGTCGTCGGCCAGGGCCTCCCGGACCTCCTCGACGAGTGCGTCCGCGGAGAGCCCGTCGGGCCGGGAGACGGCGGCGCGCCAGGCCGCGAGACGCGCGACGGCGTCGGCGAGCACCTGGTCGGTCCACTCCCAGTCGGACCGGTAGTGGTGCGAGAGCAGCGCCAGCCTGATCGCCGCAGGGTCCACGTCGTCACGGCGCAGCGCCGAGACGAAGACGAGGTTGCCCTTGGACTTGGACATCTTCTCGCCGTTCAGGGCGACCATGCCGGCGTGCACGTAGGCACGGGCGAACGGATGCTCGCCGGTCAGTGCCTGCGCGTGCGAGGCACCCATCTCGTGGTGCGGGAAGGCGAGGTCGGACCCGCCCCCCTGGATGTCGAAGCCCATGCCGAGGTGGTCCAGCGCGATGGCGACGCACTCGATGTGCCAGCCGGGCCGGCCGAGGCCGAGGCTCGCGCCGTCCCAGCTCGGCTCGCCCTCGCGAGCGGCCATCCAGAGCATCGGGTCGAGCGGGTTCTTCTTGCCCGGCCGGTCCGGGTCACCGCCGCGCTCGGCGGAGAGCAGGCGCATCGCGTCGGCGTCGAGCCCCGAGACCTCACCGAAGTGCGGGTCGCAGTCGACGGAGAAGTACACGTCGCCGTCGAGCTCGTAGGCGGCACCCGCGTCCCTGAGGCGTTCGACCAGCGGGACGATGCCGGGTATCGCCTCCACCGCCCCGATGTAGTGCTTCGGGGGAAGCATGCGCAGGGCGGTCATGTCCTCCCTGAAGAGTGCCGTCTCGCGCTCCGCGAGCTCGGTCCAGTCCTGACCGTCGCGCACGGCCCGCTCCAGCAGCGGATCATCCACGTCGGTCACATTCTGGACGTAGTGAACCTGCCGCTTGGTGTCGAGCCACACGCGCTGAACGAGGTCGAACGCGTTGTAGGTCGCCGCATGACCCATGTGGGTCGCGTCGTACGGCGTGATGCCGCAGACGTAGATGCGGGCGACGGGACCGGGGTCAAGGGTGATCCGTCCGCCGGTCGCGGTGTCGTGGATCCGAAGGTCGCGGCCCTTGCCAGGCAGGGCGGGGACCTCAGAAGCGGGCCAGGCATGCATGTCATGAGCGTAACCGGACGATGCTTCCGGATACGAACCGGATCGAGGATCCTGGCCGAAGAGGCGGTCTTGTACGTGCGGAACTTTTCCGCTAGCGGCCGGGAGCGAACTGCCGGCGGCCCGCTCCCGCACCGGTCGATCCGCCCTCCGGACCCGCTGTCCGGCCCTCTGCCACCCGCTCCCGGGAGAGCGCAGCTCTCAGACCGGTGGCCACGGAATCGCCGGCCACTCCCCGCTCGGCTGCGGGTGCCTCCCGGACTTCCGCAGACCGGAAACCCGCTCCCGCAGCGCGTCGAGCTCCACCACGGTGATGAGTTCCCCCAACCGGGTGGCCAGTGCCGCACCTGGTTCCAGTGCGGCGGACAGCGCGTCGAGCACCTCGACCGCCTCGGCCGTCAGCGGCTCGCCCGCCCAGCCCCACAGCAGCGTCCGCAGCTTGTCATCGGCGTTGAAGGTGACGCCGTGATCGATGCCGAACAGCCGGCCTCCGGGGGCGGGCAGCAGATGCCCGCCCTTGCGGTCGCCGTTGTTGATCACCGCGTCCAGGACCGCGAGCCTGCGAAGCCGGGGGTCGTCCGCGTGCACCAGCAGCGCGGTCTTCCCCTCCCCCACCTCGGCGAAGCCCACGGCCTTCCAGCCGTCCCCCGGCTCCTCGTCCTCGACGAGCCCGAGCAGCGGTGGCAGTCCGTGGACGCCGCCGCCGTCGGCCGCGGACTCCTCGGCGGTCTCGTCCGCCTCGATCCACAGCTGGCACATGCCCTCGCCGTAGGGGCCCTCGCGCAGCACCGTAGGCGGCACGAGCCCCCACCCGGTCGCCTCGGAGAGCTCGTAGGCCGCCACCTCGCGCTGGGCGAGCGTGCCGTCCGGGAAGTCCCACAGCGGCTGCTCCCCGGCCACCGGCTTGTACACGCAGGGGCGTTCCTCGCCCTCGTACGCGACCGTGCAGTAGAGCACGGCGTTGGACGCGCCGCGGACCTGTCCGAGGACCGTGAGCTCCCCCTGGGCGAGCAGGGTCTTCAGTCCGGCCTCCGTCAGGCCCCGCGACGGTATCCGTTCTGGCGCGGGCATACGTGTCCTTCCGGGTCGAGCGGCAGGCTGCAGAGCGGGCACGGCGGGCGGCCGGCGTTCACGACGTCCAGGGCGCGCTTGGCGAACGCCCGGGCCTGCGCGCCGCTCAGCCGGACCCGGAGCATCGGCGGGCCGTTCTCCTCGTCCTGCAGGAGCCTTTCCTCGGCCTCCGCGAGGTCGTCCTCGGAGTCCGCGTCCAGCTCGACCAGGGCCTGCGCCTCCACGATCATGCGCTGTTCCTCGCCGTCCCAGGCGAGCGCCATCGTGCCGACCCTGAACTCCTCCTCGACGGGGGCGTCGAGCGGAGCGGTGTCGGTGACGTCCATGGGCGCCACCGCCGGCACCGGTGAATTGCCGCCGGTCCGCCGGACGACCTCGTCGAGGAGTTCGTCGATCCGTTCGGCCAACGCGGCAACCTGGGTCTTCTCCAGGGCCACGCTGGTGACCCGTCCCGTCGAGGATGCCTGCAGGAAAAACGTACGGCGGCCAGGCAGCCCGACCGTACCGGCCACGAAACGGTCCGGGGGGTCGTAGAGGAACACCTGACGGGACACGTCCTGTCTCCCTTGAAATATGAAGGCGAATGGGGGCCGCCCGGGCCCCGGGGGGATGCCCCCCGCAAGGCCGCTACGGCGCGTCCACCCTACTGCGCGGAGAGATCACGGCGCCCCCGCGCCGCCCCCGACCGCCGCATCCGTTGCCTCCTCCGCCGCCGCGTCGGCCCCCAGGGGCTGTTCGCGCGGTGCCAGGGACGCGAAGTCGCCGGTGTCACCGAGGCGGAGGAGGAAGGGCCGGAGCCGGGTGTAACGGATCGCGGTGACCGAGCAGGGGTCGGCGTGAATGCGCTGGAAGAGGTCGAGATGCATGCCGAGCGCGTCGGCCACGAGGGCCTTGATGATGTCGCCGTGCGAGCACATCACGTACGTGGCGCCGTCGCCGTGTTCCGTCTCGATGCGGCTGTTCCAGTCCCGTACGGCCTCCACGGCCCTGGCCTGCATGGCCCGCATGGACTCGCCGCCGGGGAACGCGGCGGCCGAGGGGTGCTGCTGCACGACGGACATCAGCGGTTCGTCGGAGAGTTCGGCGAGCTTGCGCCCCGACCAGTCCCCGTAGTCGCATTCGCTGATCCGGTCCTCGGTCCGCAGGACGAGGCCGGGCCGGGCGTCGAGCAGGGGCTGGAGGGTCTCGCGACAGCGCTGCAGAGGGCTGCTGACGGCCGCGACGAGGCTGAGTGCGGCCAGTCGTCCAGGCAGCGCGGCCGCCTGTTCGGCGCCGCGTTCGTCGAGGGAGACGCCGGGGGTCCGCCCCGCGAGCACTCCGGCGGTGTTGGCGGTCGAGCGTCCGTGACGTACAAGGATGAGCGTGGGCATACGTGCCAGCGTAGAGGGCACGTCGAAGGTGCGAGGAGGCACGATGCAGGGAAGAATGCGCGCGTGATCGTGGACTGTGGCATTTACCGGGACGGGCGCCGGACCGACGGCCCCGCCGATTTCTCCGACGCCTTGGGCGAAGCCCGGGAGGCGGGGGACGCCTTTGTCTGGATCGGGCTGCACGAGCCCACGGAGAGGGAGTTCGACCTCGTCAGCAGCGAGTTCGGGCTGCACCCCCTGGCGGTGGAGGACGCCCTCCGCGCACATCAGCGCCCCAAGCTCGAGATCTACGACGACTCCCTGTTCGCCGTCATCAAGCCCGTGGTCTACGAGCCGGAGAGCGACACGGTCAGCACCGATGAGCTGATGATCTTCATAGGTGACTCCTTCGTGGTGACCGTCCGCCACGGCGAGGGGGCGCCCCTCGCCGCGGTACGCCGTCGGCTCGAGGCCGAGCCCGAGGTGCTCAAGCACGGACCCACGGCAGTGCTGTACGCCGTCAGCGACGCGGCGGTCGACCATTACATCGAGGTCGCCGCCGAGCTCCAGGCGGACCTGTCGGAGCTGGAGGCGCAGGTGTTCGCCCCGAGCGGCACCGGGGACGCCAAGAACACCGCGGCCCGCATCTACACCTTCAAGCGGCAGGTACTGGAGTTCCGCCGGGCGACCGGCCCGCTGAGCGCGCCGATGACCCGGCTCGCGGGCGCGGGGGTGCCGTTCGTCGACAAGCACTCACAGCCGTTCTTCCGGGACGTCAGCGACCACCTGACGCGTGCCAACGAGCATGTGGAGGGGCTCGACCGGCTGCTCTCGGACATTCTGTCGGCGCATCTGGCACAGATGGGGGTGCGGCAGAACGACGACATGCGGAAGATCTCGGCATGGGCGGCCATGGCCGCCGTACCGACCATGGTGGCCGGCATCTACGGTATGAACTTCGACCACATGCCGGAGCTGCACTGGGTGTGGACGTACCCGGCGGTGATCGGGCTGATGGGCTGCGCGGTTTTCGGCCTGTACCGCCTGTTCAAGCACCGCGGCTGGATGTAGCTACCGCCTGTTCAAGCACCGCGGCTGGATGTGGCGGCACGCGTCCGGACCGGACCGGGCCCGTCCGTCAGGCGTACTCGGCTTCCGGCGTCGCCGGGCCGCCCAGCGCGTCGCGCCGTGCGGGAGGCTCCAGGCTCACCATGCGCCGCCAGCCGGCCAGCCGCTCGTACGCGTACATCCCGTGGATCCCCGCGGCCAGGACGGCCGCCTTGGCGCGGGGCCAGCGCAGCACGGTGCCCATGTGGCTCATCACGGCGAGGCTGACGTCCCGGTAGACCCGGATCTCGGCAAGGGCGCACTCCCGCAGGACGGCCTGGATCGTCCGCCCGTGCCCGGCCCTGGCGAAGCGGAGCAGTTCCTCGTGGCAGTAGGCGAGATGGTTGTCCTCGTCCCGCGAGATCATCTTCACCGCGCGTCCGAGTGCCGGATGGTCGGCGAAGTACCTGCGCAGCAGCTGCATCTGCTCGGAGGCGCGCTGTTCCGTGACCCTGCTGTGGGCGAGGTAGACGATGATGTCCCGCTCCGACAGCGGTTCGTCACGGTTGAGCTGGTCGTGGGCGAGGCCGATGCCGTGCCTCTCCAGGAGCAGCGTGTAGTCGGTCTCGTACGGCACGACCACGGGTTCGAGCCCGCGCTGCTTCAGCAGGGCGTTGAAGATCCGGCCGTGCTTGTCCTCGTCGGCCCCGTGCCGGGTGATCTTGGGGGCGAGATCCCGCAGGCTCCCCGGGACGAGGGCGGCGATGCGGCCGTTCTCCCAGCCTCCCTGGGACTCCCCGCTGGCTGCGATCGAGCAGAACAGCCGGAAGGCGTCGTCGTCGTCGAGGATCTCCTGAAAAAGACTCTTTGCCGAGAGCATCACTGCCACCCTTCGCACCGTGTCCGCAGAAACAAAGTCAATGGCGGAACCGGGCGGCAGGCAACACGAGGGGGGCCAGGCAGGGCCGAACGGGCCCCGGCTCCTGCCCGGGCGGCCGGGTCAGGGGCGTAACCGTCGGGCGCGGTACGCGTTGTTCCCTGTGACGGCCGTGGCGGGGAGGACCCCCGAGCCCCCACCACGGCCGTAGTGCTGTCCCGGGGGCGTGACAGCTACGCGGCGAGGCCGGAGTGCTCCAGGGCGTCCGTGCCTGCGCGCAGGGCCGCGAGCCGCTCCTCGAGCGTGAAGCCGGCCGGGGCGAGCGTCAGCGTGGTGACTCCGGCGGCGGCGTACGCCTGCATGCGCTCGGCGATCCGCTCCACCGAGCCGAGGAGCGTGGTCTGGTCGATGAGCTGGTGCGGCACGGCGGCGGCGGCGCCCGCCTTGTCACCGGCCAGGTACTTGTCCTGGATCTCGGCGGCTTCCTTCTCGTACCCCATGCGCTGGGCCAGCTGGTTGTAGAAGTTCTGCTTGCGGCTGCCCATGCCGCCGACGTACAGCGCGGTGTACGGGCGGAACATGTCGGCGAGACCGTTGATGTCGTCGCCGATGGCGAGCGGCAGCGTCGGACAGACGTCGAAGCCCTCCATGGTCTTCCCGGCCTTCTCACGGCCGGCCCGCAGGTGCTTCACCGCGGTGTCCTCGAGGTGCTCGGCGGAGGGGAAGATGAGCAGGGCTCCGTCGGCGATCTCGCCGGTCTGCTCCAGGTTCTTCGGGCCGATCGCGGCGATGTAGAGCGGAATGTGCTCGCGCTGGGGGTGGATGGTGAGCTTGATGGGCTTGCCCGGGCCGTCGGGGAGCGGCAGCGTCCAGTGCTCCCCCTCGTAGGAGAGGCGCTCGCGGGACATGGCCTTGCGCACGATGTCGACGTACTCGCGGGTGCGGGCCAGCGGCTTGTCGAACTTGACGCCGTACCAGCCCTCGGAGACCTGCGGTCCCGACACACCGAGGCCGAGGCGGAACCGGCCCCCGGAGAGCGAGTCGAGAGTGGCCGCGGTCATGGCCGTCATGGCGGGCTGACGGGCCGGGATCTGCATGATGGCGGACCCGACGTCGATGGACTCGGTCTGGGCGGCGACCCAGGCCAGCACGGTCGGTACGTCGGAGCCGTAGGCCTCGGCCGCCCAGCAGACGTCGTAACCGAGGCGGTCGGCCTCCTGGGCGACGGCGAGGTTGTCGCCGTCCATGCCCGCGCCCCAGTAACCGAGATTGATGCCGAGCCGCATGCCGCGCTCCCTCTACTGATGAGTAACGTCCCTGTGTCCCGGACTCTAGCGCGCATGCCGGGGATCCGGCAGGCTCGACGGCCCTCAGTTCGGTTGTCCACAGGCTTCCACCCCGTGGGGCCTTGGCCAGTAATCTCAGCGCCCATGGAGCAGAGGCATCTCGGCCGTACCGGCCTTCGCGTGTCCCGGGTCGGCCTCGGCACCCTCACCTGGGGCCGGGACACCGACGAGCACGATGCTGCCGACCAGCTGAAAACCTTCTGGGACGCCGGCGGCACGCTGATCGACACAGCCGATGTGTACGGCGGCGGGGAGTCCGAGTACCTCCTCGGACGGCTCGTCGACAACCTGGTGCCCCGGCAGGATCTGGTCATCGCGACCAAGGCCGGCAGCGTGCCCGATCCGTACCGCCGCTTCGACGGATCGCGCGGACATCTGCTGGCCGCGCTCGACGCCTCCCTGGAGCGGCTCGGGACGGACTACGTCGACCTGTGGCAGGTCCACGCCTTCGACCCCGTGACACCGCTGGAGGAGACCCTGCAGGCACTTGACCTGGCGGTGTCCTCCGGACGGGTCCGCTATGCGGGTGTGTCGAACTTCAGCGGCTGGCAGCTGGCCAAGGCGGCCACCTGGCAGCTCGCGGCGCCAGGTCTGCGTACCCGCCTGGCCAGCACGCAGATGGAGTACTCACTGCTGCAGCGGGGCATCGAGCGGGAGGTGCTGCCCGCGGCACTGGATCTCGGAGTGGGGCTGCTGCCTTCGTCCCCGCTCGGCCGCGGGGTACTGACCGGCAAGTACCGCACCGGCACGCCGTCCGGTTCACGGGGTGCCTCGGAGCACCTCGCCCCCTTCGTCGAGCCGTATCTCGACGACCCGGCGGGCCGGATCGTGGACGCGGTGGCCATCGCCGCGGACGGCCTCGCCACGACGCCTCTCATGGTCGCGCTCGCCTGGGTGAGGGACCGCCCGGGAGTGGTGGCCCCGATCATCGGCGCGCGCAACGCGCAGCAGCTCTCCCAGGCCTTGTCAGTGGAGGCGCTTAGTCTTCCTGACGAGATCTGCCAGGCGCTCGACGATGTGTCGGCGCCCGTGCACCGCTATCCCGACCAGGACTGGAGCACGCTGTGACTGCCCTTCCCCGGGGGGAAACCCCGGACCTCGCGGCCGAGAACCACGAGGACCGCGAGGACGCGGGCTCGGACGACGCCGTGGGCGCCGCCGGTACGCCCGGCGACGACGCGTCCGCGGAGGGCGGTGCGGAGCCGGTTCCCGAGAGCCCTGAGAGCCCCGAGGCCTCCGCGGAGTCCGAGACGGCCGCAGACCCCGAGGCTGCCGCGGACTCCGCAGACGCTGAGGTCTCCGGCGGCACCGGGGCCGACGGCACGCCCGGGACCGACGCGGCTCCCGCGCTCTCCGAGGCCGAGATCGAGCTGGCGGCTCAGCGCGAGCTCCGGGAGCGGATCGAGAAGCGCAAGGCGGAGAAGGAAGGGCCCATCGCCGCCGGTACGAAGCTGAGCGGCCCGGCTGCCGACCTGCTCGCGGCCGTGCGCGCCGTCGAGAGCGGCGAGAAGGCTGCCACCGCGTTCTTCGAGCCGCGCGCGTCGGCGCCCGCGCCCCGACCGGCCGCCGACGGACCCGCGCCCGTACCCAGCGCCGCCCGGCCCCGGCCCGCCGAACAACGGCCCACGCAACCCGCCTCGCCCGAGGCGGCCGACGCCGTCGCGGCGGTGCTCGCCGAGGGCGGCGCGCCCGAGGCCCTGGCACGCCCGGCGGCCGTGACACTCGGCGAACAGGCCGCCGGCCTCCTGCGCGAGGATCCCTGGCAGCTGCTGTCCGTGCCGGGGGTCCGTCCCGAGCAGGCTGACGGCTTCGCCAGGGCCCTGCTAGGCACGGAGTGCGGTCCGGACGACGAGCGGCGCACGGCGGCGCTCGTGGGCTGGCTGCTGGAGCGTGCCGCCCTCCAGGGCCATACCGCGCTGGACGCGTCGCAGGTACGTGCAGCGCTGGCCGAGCGCGCGGTCACCGACCCCGGAGCCGCCGTCGAGCACGCCGTCGCCGAGGGTGTCGTGCTCGTCTTCCAGGACGGCCTCGACGCCGTGGAGGCCGCGGAGCCCGGGGAGACGGAGGGGGACGACGTGGACGGCGCACAGGACGCCCACGACGAGCAGGAGCCGGTACAGGTCCTGCTGGGCCTCGACCGGTACGCGCTGGCCGAGGAGAGCCTCGCCGACGGCCTCGCACGGCTGGTCAACGCCTGCGAGAAGGGCGCCGACTGGACGGACGCGGCTTCCGCCGCCCCGTCGCCCTCGGCGGCCGAGCTGATCAGGACGGTGGCGACCGCCGGACTCGTCGCCCACAGCGGTGGCGAGAGTGCCCGGGCGGAACCCGCCGCTCTCGTCTCTGCCGCGCAGGGCCTTGGGCTGCGCGCTTTCGGCGCGGCCCACAGTGTGGACGGCCGGCACAGACTGGCCACCGCGGTCGGTGATCCGCAGGCCGCTGTCACCCTCCGGGATCTGCTCTCCGGTGCGGCGGGCCCCGGCCGGGACACGGACGGTGCCCTCGCCCTGGACCTGCTGGTCGTACTGGACGCGCCGCAGCTCGATGTGGAGACGGCCGCGATGCTGGTGGAGTCCCTCGCCGACGGGACCCGGCTGGTGCTGAGCGGCGACCCGGGTGTGCTGGGTTCCGCCGGTGCGGGCCGGGTGTTCGCGGATGTGCTGGCGGCACGCGCCTGCCCGCAGGTGGTGTCGCGCACACCGGACCCCGGACCGATCGGCGAGCTCGTCTCGGGCATCGGAATCGGTGAGCTCACCCAGGTCGACGCGCCCGGCCGGGAAGTCGTGATCGTCCCCGTCCGCGACGCGGGTGAGGCGGTCCACCGCACCGTGCAGCTCGTCGCCGACTCGGTGCCGCGTGCCATCGGTGTGCCTTCGTCCGACACCCAGGTGATCACCGTCGGACACGGTGGCTCCGCCGGCACCAAGGCGCTCAACGCGGCGCTCAAGGAGCGGCTCAATCCGGGCCCCGGCAGGTTCGGCGGCTTCGACCCGGGCGACCGTGTCGTCCATGTACCGGCTCCTGGCAGGGCCGTGCCGGGTTCGGTCGTCTCGGCCGATGCCGAGGGACTGCACCTGGACTGTGCGGGCACTCCCGTCGTCGTACCCCCGGACGCGGTGGAGTCGTCGGTGCGGCACAGCTGGGCCCTCAGCGCCCATCAGGCGGCCGGGATGCGCTGGCCCGCCGTGGTCGTCGTCCTGCCGGGCGATGCGGCTCAGGGCCTGAGCCGCCCTTGGGTGTACACCGCGTTCAGCCGCGGCGAGCGCCACCTGTCCGTGGTGCACGGCGTGGACCAGGCACTGCCGCGCTCGGTCGCCGAGATCCCCGCCCAGGAGCGGACGACGCGGCTGCGCCCCCTGCTGGAGGCTCTGCCGACCCCGGACGCTTCCTAGGGAACCCCGGCGCGCCCCGGACAGCCCGACGAAGGCCCCGGTGCGCGCCGGGGCCTTCCGTCCACGGGGTCAGGAGCCGCCGACCACCGATACGTCCGCGTCACCGTCCAGCTCGTCCTCGTCGAAGACGGAGCTGACGTCGAAGCGGCAGACCACCTGCGCCGGATCGGCGTCGTCGAACGGTGCCCCGAGCCACTCCCCCGGCTCGGGAAGCTCGTCCACGGCGGAGACCCACAGCGTGGAGTCACCCTCTTCCAGTCCGAACTCCTTGTGCCGGGACGCGATCTCGTCCGCCTCGTACTCGCCGAACAGCACGCCCAGCGCGGCATGCACGCTCGTACCGACCACCGGCACGGTGTCGCTGTCGTGCTGGTCCGGGTCCAGGTCGGCGAGCCGCTGGGCCTGGGCCAGCAGTCGCGGGGGTTCCACCACCGCGTAGTCGCGCCTGATCAGCACACTGAGGGCGTGCGGCTCCTCCGGACCGGCGTACGGCGGCAGTGAGTCCTCCGCGCCGGGGATCTCGAAGGGGGTGACCTCGTCGTAACGGTCGTAGAGGAATTCGTCGTAGACCTCGGCCGCAGCGGCCAGTGCGTTGAACGCGTCGAAAACAGCGGGGTCGTCGTCCCCGGTACGGCGCTCGACCGCCTCGAGGTGGCGGTCGAGCGCGGTTTTGACTGCATCGGCGGCGGCGCGTACCTCGGCAGCGGTGGGCTGCGCAGCATCAGACATAGTGCAGACGCTATCCGTACCGGGGCTCTGCACGCACAATAGATGCGATGCCGGAATACGAATTTGTCGACGTGTACGTGCCGCGCGGGGTCTCCCGCAAGGAAGCGACCCGCCTGCTGACCGACCATGCCGAGTACGGGCACTGGGAGTTGGACCGCCTGACCCTGCGCCTGGACGGCAGCCGCCGCGTCCGGTTGCGCCGCCGGATCATCCGCCAGCTCCGGGCCACCTGGTAGCGCGGAGCGGGTCCCGCGCCTGCGGAACCCGCTCCCTGAACGACGCCGTACGCCGAAGTCCCGGTGGCGTTATGCGGCGCTGCGCGAGCGCCGGTACAGGACCGTCCCCGCACCCGCGAGCATCAGGCCGGCGCTCGCCGGGACCAGCAGGTCGAGCCCGCCCGCACCGGTCTGTGCGAGCTGCGGGCCGGGCACGAGCTGGGCCTCGGGAGCGGGCGGAACCTTCGCGGGCGGTTGTGCCGGCTCCTCGGGGGTGTGAGGCGTCTGCGGTACGACCGGCGGAGGGCTGACCTCCGAGTCGTTTTCGCAGCTGTTGCCGAAGACCGGGTTGAGCAGGCCACCGATGGTGACGCTGTTGCCGCAGAGGTTCACGGGAATCTCGACCGGCACCTGCACCTGGTTGCCGGAGCCGATACCGGGGGACCCCTTCGCCTCCCCCTGAGCGGAAGCGCCGGGGGCGCGGTGCCTGCCGGTCCCCTCTCCGCCTCCCCGGCCCTCGTGCCCGGAGGCATGGCTGCCGGAGCCGGAGCTGCCGTGTCCGTGTCCGTGTCCGGACGGGGCCCCGTCGTCCCTGGTGTGGCCGGGACCGGCATCCGCCGATCCGTTTCCGCAGTCGTTGCCGATCGTGGGATTGAGCAGGCCGACGACGTTCACGGAGTTTCCGCAGACGTTGACCGGTACGTCGATCGGGACCTGGATCGAGTTCCCCGACAGCACCCCCGGTGAGTTCGACGCGCCGCCTGCGGCTCCCGAGTCGGCGTGCGCGTAGCCACCACTGAGCGCGAGCACGCCGCCCGCCGCTGCCATGGTGATCAGGCCTTTACGTGTGACCTGTCGCATAGGTTTGTTTCCTGCCTTCTGCCTTCCGAATGCCCTCGGACACAACCGTGCGAGGGCCGAATGCCCAGCGGCCCCGGAGTGCATGGCGCGCACTCCGGGGCCGACCGGACTCACACCCTTACGGGTTGGTGTTCAACGTCAGTCGTTGACGCAGGCGTTGCCGAAGGCCGGGTTCAGCAGCCCGATCACGGAAATGGTGTTGCCGCACACGTTCACCGGAACGTGGACCGGGACCTGGATGACGTTGCCCGAGAGCACGCCGGGGCTGCCGATGGCAGCACCCTGGGCGCCGGCGTCGGCAGAAGCCATACCCGCACCCGCGAGCACGAGACCACCGGTAGCAGCCGCGATTGCGACGACCTTCTTGATCATTATTCCTCCTGGTTGACAAGTGCGGTCCCAGCCGCGGACCGCATCACCTGTAACGAGGAGGGAGTTGGGGGGCTACGAGTGCGCGACCCCTTTCACCCTTTCTGGTGAGGTGCGTACACGCTGGCGAATTCGGCTGCCGGCGGCGTGCTCCCTGCTCAAGACCTCAGGAATGGTCGATGAAGCGGTCGAGCACCCGGGTGCCGAACTTCAGGCCGTCCACCGGCACCCGCTCGTCCACACCGTGGAACATGCCCGCGAAGTCCAGCTCCGGCGGCAGCTTCAGCGGGGCGAAGCCGAAGCAGCGGATGCCGAGGTCGTCGAAGGACTTCGCGTCGGTACCGCCGGAGAGCATGTAGGGCACCGCTCGGGCGATCGGGTCCTCGGCCTTGAGCGCGAGCTGGATCGCGTCCACCAGGGAGCCGTCGAAGCTGGTCTCCAGTGCCTTGTCGCCGTGCACGTCCTCGCGCTTCACCCGCGGGCCGAGGATCCGGTCGAGGTCGGCCAGGAACTCGTCCTCGTAACCGGGCAGGAAGCGCCCGTCCACGTGCGCGGTGGCCTGTCCGGGGATCACGTTCACCTTGTACCCGGCGCCGAGCATGGTGGGAGCGGCGGAGTTCCGCAGGGTGGCGCCGACCATCTTGGCGATCCCGCCGAGCTTGGCGAGCGTCGCCTCCATGTCCTCCGGGTCGAGCGGGGTGCCCAGCGCGTCGGACAGTTCGTCGAGGAAGGACCGCACGGTCTTGGTCACCCGGACCGGCCACTTGTGCCGGCCGAGTCGGCCGACTGCCTCGCAGAGCTCGGTGATCGCATTGTCGTTGTTGGTCATGGAGCCGTGGCCGGCCGTGCCGTCCACGGTGAGCCGCATCCAGTGCATGCCCTTCTGCGCGGTCTCCACCAGGTAGAGCCGCAGGTTCTCGTTGACGGTGAACGAGAAGCCGCCGACCTCGCCGATCGCCTCGGTGACGCCGTCGAAGAGTTCACGGTGGTTGTCGACGAGGTGCCGCGCCCCGTACGTGCCGCCCGCCTCCTCGTCCGCGAGGAAGGCCAGCACGATGTCGCGCGGGGGCTTGCGCCCGCTGCGCATGCGGTCGCGGACGACCGCGAGGGTCATCGCGTCCATGTCCTTCATGTCGACCGCACCCCGGCCCCACACGCAGCCGTCCGCGATCTCGCCGGAGAACGGGTCGTGCGTCCAGTCGGCCGCGTTGGCGGGCACCACGTCGGTGTGCCCGTGGATCAGCAGCGCGGGCTTGGAGGGGTCCTCGCCCTCGATCCGGGCCACGGTGGAGGCCCGGCCCTTGTGGGACTCGATGATCTGCGGCTCCAGCCCGACCTCGGCGAGCTTCTCGGCGATGTACTCGGCGGCGAGCCGCTCCCCGGGGCCCGAGTGGTCGCCGTAGTTGCTGGTGTCGATCCTGATCAGGTCACGACAGAGGTCCACGACCTCATCCTCACCGGAGACGGTCCGAGCCGTGTTGGTCTCGCTCACGCTGCTTCCTTCCACTGTCGCGGTGGTGCTCCCCCTCATCCTCGCGCGCCTGCCCCGCACACCCAAGACCGCCCGCTCCTCGTTACGTGCCTTTCACACGTCCTGGGGCGTGATCGAGCACCCCCGAATGTTTGCTATGGTTTTCCACGTCGGAACGGGCCCTGCCCGGTCGGCACACACCCGGTCCGGGTGGCGGAATGGCAGACGCGCTAGCTTGAGGTGCTAGTGCCCTTTATCGGGCGTGGGGGTTCAAGTCCCCCCTCGGACACCAGCAGAAAACCCCCAGGCCACCCTGGGGGTTTTCGCTGTTCCGGCCCTGTTCCTCGATGCGCAGGAGGGTCACGGAGTGCGCCGGGAACGTGCGGGTGGGTACGCGTCCGTCGACCCGAAGGTCGATTTCCGTGGCACCACCTTCCGGTCGCCGGCGGTGTTCACCGCGTCCGAAAACTCTTGTCCGATGTGTCGGCGTCAGCCGGTGGTCCACCGAGGTTTCCGAGCCCGTGATCGCTGCGTGGGTGTCGCCATTCAGCGCCGGACCACGGCCGGCGGGGTGGCGGTGCCGTTCAGGCAGTGGTCGAGGAGTGCGTGCATGCGGTGAACGGGGAGGGCCGGATTGGCCGCGGCGCCCTCGGCGGTACGGGGGTCGGCGAGGAGGGTCTCCAGGGCTTCCGGTGACAGGCTCGGGTTGGCGGCCGCTGCCTGGCGCACCGACGCGTCGGGGTCCTCGACCGGGGGGTCGGGCAGGGCGGGATCGGCTGCGGCCAGGGCCCGTACGTCAGGATCCGGGTGGCCGATGAGGTGGGCCCGGCCGGTGCGGGGGAACGCGGGCAGGGTCAGCAGGTGCGGACGGTGGGCCGGGCGGGTGGCGAAGACGTCCAGGAGGAGGTGTGGCGGAGCCAACGGGTGGTGGCAGGCCAGCCGGATCCTCACCTCCTCGTCGTCGTCCTGCGCGAGAGTCCCGACGAGTTCCGCGAGCAGGCCGGGCCAGCTCGCCGCAACCCGGCGGAGCACCGGTTCCTCGGACGCCGCGCAGGCGGCGAACCAGTCGGGCGACGGCCCGACGGCCGGCTCGGTGATCGGGCATGTGCAGTCAGGACCGTGCCCGATGACCCCCTGGATCGCCCCGTACTCGGCCCAGGTGCGGGGAAAGGGGTGGATGCGTGCGTGCATCCGTACGTCCTCGTCCGGGTCCTCCCTCAGCTCCGCCACCAGGTCCGGTCCCAGGTCGGGCCGCGCGGCGACCATCGCGCGGATCTTCGCCTCGGGGTGGCGGGTGAGCCGGGCGACGGCGTCGGCCGGGGTGTGCTGGTTCCGGGTCAGGGGTTCCAGCGTGCCGTCCTCGAAGCACTGCTCGACGAGCGCGGGGGACAGAGCACACGTGCCGAACACCCACCCGTTGCGCGAACCGAAGGACGGCAGCATGGCCTCCACCCGTTCCGGGTCGAGCGCCCAGTTCCTGCCCTGCGCCACTTCACGGACCGCGGGGTCCGGATCGTCGAGCAGCGCCGCCCGGTGCGCCGGAGTGAGCGACTCCCACCTCCAGGTGGCCCGTATCCGGAGTTCGGGGTGTTCGTGCCCGGCCATGGAGTTGAAGAAGGACAGCGGGATCTGCCGGGAGGAATCGAGTTCCGCCATGATCTCGCGTTCGGTGACCTTGCCGTCCTCGCCCCCGTCCTGGGCGGTCAGGAGGGTCTTGAGGATGTCGTCCGACAGCGGTCGTACCCGGCGGCGGTAGGCACGGGGACCGCCGGCGAGCCGTGCGCGGACGATTCCCGAGGGGTCCGTCGCCAAGGGGGCGAGACGCGAGGGCGCGACGTGCCGGTTGACCGCGAGCGCGCGACGGATCTCCTCGAGCGGATGGTGGAGGGCTGTGTCGATGGCGGCGTCGGGCAGGTCACGGCCCTCGCACATCAGCAGGCCGGCCTCACCGGCCGCTCGGCTCATCAGGCGTATCAGTACCTCGGAGGGCGCGGCCGGATTGAAGGCGATGCCGCGCAGCCACAGTTCATGCAGAGAGTCGGACACCGGTGCATCCTGCCACCTCGCCTCCTGACCGGGCCGCCCGGCGGCTGCCCCGGCAGCGCTTGACCGTCGCTCCGGCTGCTCGGCTCCCGACGGCCGGGCGGTGCCATGATGGGCAGTCCTCCAGGCCCCCACCCATGACAAGGACCGACGCGATGAGAGGACGGGCCAAGCCCCCCGCCGCCCCGCTGCCCCAGCGGGACGGGATCGATCCGGTGCGGGTGAGGCTGCCGGAGGACCCCGACGGGGTCTGGGGATGTGTCCGGGACCATCTGCAGGAACGGTTCGCGGGGGCGGTCGGGGTGCGGCGGGTGGACACGATGCTCGCCGAGGGGCTGTTCGTCGGGGCCGACGGCGGTGCGGTGCGTGGCGACGAGCCGTACACCGCGGGCCGGTACCTCTGGTTCCACCGCGATTTCGCACCGGAGGAGCCGGTGCCGTTCCCCGTCGGTGTGGTGTACCGCGACGAGCACCTCGTCATCGCGGACAAGCCGCACTTCCTCGCCACCACTCCGCGCGGCCGGCACATCACCGAGACGGCGGTGGCCCGGCTGCGCAGGGAGCTGGATCTGCCGGAGCTGCAGCCCGCCCACCGGCTCGACCGGCTGACGGCGGGTCTCGTCCTGTTCGTCGTACGGCCCGGGGAGCGGGGGGCGTACCAGACGCTGTTCCGGGACCGGCTGGTGCGCAAGGAGTACGAGGCGGTGGCACCGTACGACCCGGGTGTGGCTCTCCCCCGCACCGTGCGCAGCCGGATCGTCAAGGAGCGCGGGGTCATCGCCGCGCGCGAGGAGCCGGGCGAGGCGAACAGCGAGAGCCGGGTCGAGCTCCTGGAGCACCGGGGCGGGTTCGGCCGCTACCGGCTGCTGCCCGCCACGGGGCGCACCCATCAGCTCCGGGTCCATATGAACGCGCTGGGGCTGCCCCTCGTCCACGATCCCGTCTATCCGGTGGTGGAGCCGGAGCAGGACCGCGACGACTACACGCGGCCCATGCAACTGCTGGCCAGGGTGCTGGAGTTCACCGACCCGGTCACGGGCGGGCCGCACCGCTTCGAGAGCGGTCTGCGGCTCACCGCGTGGCCGGACCGGTGAACCCGGGCCGGGTCAGTGGCCGCGGGCGATCCATTCGTCCAGGTGCGGGGCTTCGCCGCCGATCGTGGTGGAGTCTCCGTGTCCGGTTCGCACGACGGTCTCGGGCGGTAGTCCGAGCAGCCGGTCCCTGATCGAGTCGACGATCGTCGGGAAGTGGGAGAAGGACCGTCCGGTGGCCCCGGGCCCGCCGTTGAACAGGGTGTCACCGGTGAAGACGGTGGCCAGGTCCGGGGCGTAGAGGCAGACCGCGCCGGGCGCGTGGCCCGGGGTGTGCAGGACCGACAGACGTGTTCCGGCGATCTCCAGCTCCTGGCCGTCGGCCAGTTCGGCGTCGGGCGTGCGGTCCGGGTGGGTCTGCTTCCACAGTGGCAGGTCGTCGGGGTGCAGGAGGATCGGTGCGCCGGTCGCGTCGGCGAGGGCGGGGGCCGCGTCGATGTGGTCGTTGTGCGCGTGGGTGCAGATGATGGCGCGCAGCGTACGGCCGCCGAGTGCGGCCTCGATCGCGAGAGCGTCGTGGGCGGCGTCGATGACGACCGCCTCATTGTCGTCGCCGATGATCCAGACGTTGTTGTCGACGTCCCACTCTCCGCCGTCGAGGGCGAAGGTGCCGGAGGTGACCAGGTGGTCGATGCGGGCGGACATCAGAACACCACCACCGAACGCAGGACGTCACCGTCGTGCATGCGGGCGAAGGCCTGCTCGATGTCGCCGAGTCCGATCGTCTCGGTGACGAACGCGCCGAGGTCGATGCGTCCCTGCTGGTGGAGGTCGATGAGCATCGGGAAGTCGCGCGAGGGCAGACAGTCGCCGTACCAGGAGGACTTGAGGGAGCCGCCGCGGCCGAACACGTCGAGCAGCGGGAGTTCGAGCTGCATCTCCGGCGTGGGGACGCCGACGAGGACGACGGTGCCGGCCAGGTCGCGGGCGTAGAAGGCCTGCTTGTACGTCTCGGGGCGGCCGACGGCCTCGATGACGACGTCCGCGCCGTTGCCGCCGGTCAGCCCGCGGATCGCTTCGACCGGGTCGTCGGAGCGTGAGTTGACGGTGTGGGTGGCGCCCATCTTCTTCGCCGTCTCCAGCTTGCGGTCGTCGATGTCGACCGCGATGATCTTCGCCGCGCCCGCGAGCCGGGCGCCGGCGATCGCCGCGTCGCCGACACCACCGCATCCGATGACGGCGACGGAGTCGCCGCGGCCGACCTGACCGGTGTTGATGGCGGCGCCGATGCCCGCCATGACGCCGCAGCCGAGCAGTCCGGCGACGGCCGGGGAGACCTCGGGGTCGACCTTCGTGCACTGGCCGGCCGCGACGAGGGTCTTCTCGGCGAAGGCACCGATCCCGAGTGCCGGGGAGAGTTCGGTACCGTCCAGCAGGGTCATCCTCTGCTTGGCGTTGTGGGTGTTGAAGCAGTACCAGGGGCGGCCGCGCAGACAGGCGCGGCACTGTCCGCACACCGCACGCCAGTTGAGGACGACGAAATCGCCGGGCTCGACGTCGGTGACGCCCTCGCCGACGGACTCCACGACGCCCGAGGCCTCGTGGCCGAGGAGGAACGGGAAGTCGTCGTTGATGCCGCCCTGCTTGTAGTGCAGGTCGGTGTGGCAGACGCCGCACGCCTGGATCTTCACGACTGCCTCGCCGGGCCCGGGGTCCGGAATCACGATGGTCTCGACCCGCACCGGCTCGTCCTTCCCCGGTGCGATGACCCCTTGCACCTGCTGCGCCATACCGTGGTCTCCCTGCTTCCGAGTGGGGCTCCTGCGAAGGTTGATCACGGACAACCGTACGCCCCGGAGAGTGCCGCGACGGCACCCTCCGGGGCGCTGCGTTCCACGGAGGACTTTGGGTGTCAGGCCTCGGAGTCGTGGACCTTCCGGCCGCCGACGTAGGTCCGCAGCACACGTGTCCGTCCGATCTCGTCGGACGGGTGCGCGTACGGATCCCGGTCCAGGACCACCAGGTCGGCGAGGGCCCCGGCGCGGAGTGAGCCGGTGTCGTGCGTGTCGTCGAGGTGGTTCACGTGACTCCTCCCCCTCCTGCAGGAGGGGGCTTCTCTCTATGCCTGGTCGGCGTAGAGACGGACCAGCCCGGCCCGTAGAACGTTGGTGGCGCCCACTGTGTCAGCGTGCGCGGTGTGGCCGCACGCGACGCAGTGGAACTTTGCCTGTGTGGGCCGGTTCTCCTTGGCGGTGTGCCCGCATTCGGGGCACCGCCGGGAGGTGTTGCGGGGGTCCCCGGCGATCACTTCCCGGCCGGCGCTTTCAGCCTTGCTCGTGAGGATCGTGAGGAACACCCCCCATCCGGCATCGGAGATCGAGCGGTTGAGTCCGGTCTTCGCGGCGGCTCCGTTGGGCAGGAAGCTGCCCGGTCGCTCGGGGTCGGGTTTCGGTGCGGCGGACTTGACCATGCTTCGGATCGTCAGGTTCTCGTGCGCGATGAGGTCGTGTTCGCGGACCAGGGCCAGGGCGGTCTTGTGGAAGTGGTCGAGGCGTTGACGGCGGACCTTGCCGTGCAGCGTCGCGACCTTCTCCACGGCCCGCCGGTGGTTGGCGGTTCGCTTGTCGCGGCGGACGCGGCCGAACGTGGCGAGGGCCTGCTGCGCGGCCTCGAGCCGGTCGGCGTTGCGGCGGCCGTGGCGCGGGTTGGGCACGAAGCCGCCGTTGGACTCTGCGAGGAAGTTCGCGATGCCCAGGTCGATGCCGACGACCGAGCCGGTCTTGGGGAGCGGTTCGGGCTGGTCCTGCTCGGCGGTCAGCACGACGAACCACTTCGCGCCTTCGCGCTTGACGCTGACCGTCCTCACCTTGCCGACGACCGGGCGGTGCTGGTGGACCTTGACGTGCCCTACGCCCTGGAGGCGGACGCGGGTGACGGGGTCGTGGGGGGTGGCGTCCCAGCCGCAGCCGTCGCCGTCCTTCGGGAAATCGACCGTGTCGAACCAGTTGACGCCCCGGAAGCGGGGGTATCCGGGGGTGTCCCCGGACTTGACCCGGCGAAAGAACGCGGTGAACGCCTTGTCGAGACGGCGCAGCGTGGCCTGCTGTGAGGAGAACGACCAACGTCCGTGCCGTTCCGGGTCGAACGCCCGGATCTCCTTGAGCTGAGCGGACTGCTGCCCGTACTTCACGGACGTCTTCGAGACGTGCCGGTAGGCGTCGCGGTGTTCCTGCAACGCACCGTTGTAGAGCGAGCAGTGATCACGCAGTATCTCGCCGAGCGCGATCGTCTGGCCCACGGTGGGCCGCATGAGGAACTTGTACGCACGGATCATCCGGCCCACCCCCTTCCGGTCTGGCTCCACCGATCCTACGAAATTTGGTGTATGTCACCACACTGGGAACCAAACCCCGATATTCGCACAGGTCGTCACGTCGCCTACAGCCTGCACGCCCATTTGGTGTTCGTGACCAAGTATCGGCGTGACGTCTTCGATGACGCCATGCTCGAACGCTGCGAAGAGATCATGCGCGAGGTCTGCGCCGGCTTCGAGACGGAACTGCACGAGTTCAACGGCGAGACCGACCACGTGCATCTGCTGGTGCACTACCCGCCGAAGATCGCACTGTCCAAACTGATCAACAGCCTCAAGAGCGTCAGCTCTCGCTATCTGCGAGCCGAGTACACCGGCCGGATCAACCGGATCGGTATAGGTTCCGTCTTCTGGTCCCGTTCCTACTTCGCGGGTTCCTGCGGCGGCGCACCGCTGACTGTGATCCGCCAGTACATCGAAGGACAGAAGCGCCCCCCTGACCGTCACGACAGGGGGCAGAGAGTTCTGCGCGCTTCCGGCCTCGGGGTGCCGTTTCCCTCCCCGGCTGAAGCCGGGGATACCCACGCAAGATCAGGGATGGTCCTGGCGGCGGCCGCGGGGCGGTTGGCGCACGTGCTCGAAGGATCGGGCCCGCCCCGCGCCTGAGGGCAGGGCTCAGGGCGCGAGTACGTCCAGTTCGTGGAGGGCGCCCACCGCGATCTCCTTCGTCAGGCGTTCCGCGGCCGCCGCGTCCCCCTCGCGGACCGCCTCGGCCAGGCGTACGTGGAGGGTGACGGCGGCGGGGTCGGGGTCCTCGAACATCACCTGGTGGTGGGTACGTCCGGCGAGGACCTCGGCGACGACGTCGCCGAGCCGCGCGAACATCTCGTTGCCGGAGGCGTTGAGCACGATGCGGTGGAAGGCGATGTCGTGCCGCAGATAGCCCTCCAGTTGCTGGCCGCGCGAGGTGGCGACCATGCCGAGGGCGCATTCGGTGAGGGCGGCGCACTGTGCGGGGGTGGCGTTCCGGGCGGCGAGTCCGGCGGCGACGGGTTCGACGGCGGACCTCAGCACGGTGAGGGAGCGCAGCTGCCGTGGGCGGTCGGAGCCGGCCAGCCGCCAGCGGATGACCTGCGGGTCGTAGACGTTCCATGCCTCGGTGGGCCGCACGGTCACGCCGACCCGGCGGCGGGACTCGACCAGGTGCATGGACTCCAGGACCCGGATGACTTCGCGTACGACGGTGCGGGACACCTCGAAGCGCTGCGCCAGCTCGTCGGTGCGCAGGACCCGGCCGGGCGGGAAGTCCCCGGCGGCGATCTCCAGACCCAGGGCGTCCAGCACATGTGTATGCAGCCCCTGGCCCTGTGTGGTCATGTCCACAAGCCTACGGGGCGGCCCCCGGGAAGAATAAGTACGACGTTTATGTCACAGCTACTTGAATAAGTCGTATGTAATGAGTTTCAGTAGCGCGACGGACCGATGTCGAAGAAGACAGCGAGGCACCAATGAGCACCCCCCACGTCGTCGTGGTGATGGGCGTAGCAGGGACCGGCAAGACCACGATCGGCCCCCTGCTCGCCGCCGGACTCGGCGTTCCCTACGCCGAGGGCGACGACTTCCACCCGCCGGCCAACATCGCCAAGATGTCGGCGGGTACCCCGCTGGACGACGACGACCGCTGGCCCTGGCTGGACGCGATCGGCCGGTGGGCGCACGGCCGGGCTGGGCTCGGCGGCGTCGTCAGCAGCTCGGCGCTCAAGCGCGTCTACCGTGACCGGCTGCGCGCCGAAGCCCCTGGTGCCGTCTTCCTGCATCTGACCGGCGACCGGGCTCTCATCGAGCGCCGGATGGCGGACCGCAAGGGCCACTTCATGCCGACCGCACTGCTCGACTCCCAGTTCGCGACCCTGCAGGAGCTGCAGGAGGACGAGGCGGGCGTGGCAGTGGACGTGTCCGGCACCCCCGAAGAAATAACCGACCGGGCCGTCGCCGCGCTGCGCCGGCTCGACTTCTAAGGATCACCGTGAGCAGTCTCAGCGTCGAGATGCTGGCAGCGGATGCCGTCGAGCCGATCACCTCGGCCGGCAACGCGCAGTTGGGCATCGCAGTCCTGGCGGGCATCGCCGTCATCGTCGTACTCATCACCAAGTTCAAGGTGCACGCCTTCCTGGCGCTGACCATCGGAACGCTGGCGCTCGGCGTCTTCGCCGGTGCCCCGCTGGACAAGACGATCACCAGCTTCTCCACCGGCCTCGGCTCCACCGTCGCCAGTGTCGGTGTCCTGATCGCGCTCGGCGCGATCCTGGGCAAGCTGCTCGCCGACTCGGGCGGCGCCGACCAGATCGTCGACACGATTCTCGCGAAGGCGAGCAGGCGCGCCATGCCCTGGGCGATGGTGCTGATCGCCTCGATCATCGGTCTGCCGCTGTTCTTCGAGGTCGGCATCGTGCTGATGATCCCGGTGGTGCTGCTGGTCGCCAAGCGCGGCAACTACTCCCTGATGCGGATCGGTATCCCCGCGCTCGCCGGGCTCTCGGTGATGCACGGCCTGATTCCGCCGCACCCCGGCCCGCTGGTCGCCATCGACGCGCTCGACGCCAACCTCGGCGTCACGCTGGCGCTGGGTGTCCTCGTCGCCATCCCGACCGTGATCATCGCGGGTCCGGTCTTCTCCCGGTACGCCGCCCGCTGGGTGGACATCCAGGCGCCGGAGAAGATGATCCCCGAGCGCCCCTCGGAGGACCTGGACCGTCGCCCCGGCTTCGGCGCCACTCTGGCGACCGTGCTGCTGCCCGTCGTCCTGATGCTGGCCAAGGCCCTCGTCGACATCGTGGTGGACGACCCGGAGAACAACGTCCAGCGGGTCACCGATGTGGTCGGTTCGCCGCTGATCGCCCTGCTGGCGGCTGTGATCGTCGGTATGTTCACGCTGGGCCGGGCCGCCGGATTCACCAAGGCGCGGCTCTCCACGACCGTCGAGAAGTCGCTCGCCCCGATCGCCGGCGTGCTGATGATCGTCGGGGCCGGCGGCGGTTTCAAGACGACCCTCATCGACGCCGGTGTGGGTCAGATGATCCTCGAGTTCTCCGAGAACTGGTCGATACCCGCCCTGCTGCTCGGCTGGCTGATCGCCGTCGCGATCCGGCTGGCGACGGGTTCGGCGACCGTGGCCACCATCTCGGCGGCCGGCCTCGTCGCTCCGCTGGCGGCCGGCATGTCCACGCCGGAGGCGGCCCTGCTCGTCCTCGCCGTCGGTGCGGGCTCGCTCTTCTTCAGCCACGTCAACGACGCGGGGTTCTGGCTGGTGAAGGAGTACTTCGGCATGGACGTCGGCCAGACGATCAAGACGTGGTCGGTGATGGAGACCATCATCTCCGTCGTCTCGCTCGGCTTCATCCTGCTGCTGTCGCTGGTCCTGTAGCTACTCCTGCGGATCCCGCCACAGCGGGTGCTCGGAGCGGGCCCAAGGGCGCTCGACCGACCCGGTGCGCATGCCACGGCGTGCCTCCGGGTCGGCGAGCGCCATTGCCGTGTGCCCGGCCAGGACGATGCCGATCGCGAGTGCCAGCCAGTCGTGCACGAAGGTCGCACCCGTGCGCCACACCAGCGGGGCGAGGTCCGTGAACCACATCAGCAGGCCCGTGCCGAGCATCACGAGCACGGCGCCGGCGATCCAGGCGGCGTAGAGCTTCTGGCCCGCGTTGAACTTCCCGGCCGGCCGGGCTCCGGGCGTTCGGTCGCGGCGCAGAGCGGCTTTCAGCCACTGCCGGTCGTGCGGCCCGAACCGGTTGAGCCGGGAGAGATCGGCGCGCAGGGCCCGGGAGACCAGCCCGGCGAGCAACGGTACGGGGATGAGCAGCCCTGACCATTCGTGGACGGTGACCACGAGGTGGCGGCGGCCGACGAGTTCGGCGAGCTGGGGGACGTACAGACAGGCCGCGGTGGCCACGCAGAGCAGCGTCAGCCAGGCGGTGGTGCGGTGCACCCAGCGCTCGGTACGGGTGAAGCGGCGGATCCTCGTGGGGTGTTCAGACGGTGGGGGCGTCGTCGCGGCCGTTGGACCGGCCGACCCAGGCGTCGACGTCATAGCCGAGCTCCTCCCAGTAGCCGGGGCGGACGGAGTCGGTGACGGTGATCCCGGAGAGCCATTTCGCCGACTTGTAGAAGTACATCGGGGCCACGTAGAGCCGGACCGGGCCACCGTGCGCGTGGGCCAGCGGCTTGTCCTGCATGCGCAGCGCGACCAGGACGTCTGCGCGGCGGGCCTGTTCCAGCGTGAGGCTCTCGCTGTAGGCACCGTCGAAGCAGGTGAAGCGGACCGCCTTCGCGCCGGGGCGTACTCCTGCCGCGTCCAGCAGCGCGGACAGCCTGACCCCCTCGAACGGGGTCTCGGGGACCCGCCAGCCGGTGACGCACTGGACATCGCGCACCAGGCGGGTCTGCGGGAGCGCCTTCAGGGAGTCCAGCGTGTGGGTGGCGGGGCGGTCGACCAGGCCGTCCACGGTGAGGCGGTAGTCGGCGGCGGTCTTCTCCGGTACGGACGTGGCGACGGAGTAGTAGCGGAAGCCGCCGCCGTTGGGCAGGAGCCCGGTCAGGCCGGTGGGGTCCTTGTCGGCGACCGCTCCGAGCCCGGTCTCCAGGCCCCGCTGGAGCACGGGGGCGGCGACCACCCCGGCGGCGCCCAGGCCGAGCATGGCCAGGACGAGGCGGCGGCCGACGGGCGTGCCTTCGGCACGGCTGTCAGGTGGATCTTCGCTGTCGGGAGGGCGACTGTTCACCCGCCCATTCGAACACCCGCGGCCGTCCGTCACCAGGGGCCGCGGGTGTCCGTCACCACCGGGTAAGAATTACCGGGGGGCGGTCGTGCTCTCCGCGGCCTTCTCCAGCTGGAACGCCTCGTTGCCGAGGCCGATCCTGGCGTGCACCTCGGGCTTCGTGGAGCGCAGCACCGCCCCGTACACCAGGCCGCCGACGAGGGCGACGCCGATGACGCCGGGCAGCAGCCAGTTGAGTGCGGAGCCGGGGCCCGAGCCGACCAGGACGTCGAAGTCCCGGACGGTGAACACCGCGATGGCCAGCAGTGCCACGCCGGCGAGGCCGGAGGCCACGAGCCGGGGTGCCTGGGCGCGGCCCGCTCCGCGGCGTACGAAGAAGGCGATCACGGCGAAGGAGGCCGCCGCCATCAGCAGGATCACTCCGAGCGCGCCGACGTTGCCCATCCACGTGAACAGCTGGAGGACGGGCGCCGTGGGGTCGCCGATGGGGTTGTCGTCCGTGAGGGCGAAGGCCAGCACGATCACGACGGAGATCACGGACTGGAGCAGCGAGCCGGTGGCGGGCGCGCCGCTGGTCTTGCTGGTCCGGCCGAAGCCCGCCGGGAGCAGGCCCTCACGGCCCATGGCGAAGGCATAGCGGGCGACCACGTTGTGGAAGCTGAGGAGTGCGGCGAACATGCCCGTGACGAAGAGGACGTGCAGCACGTCCGTGAACGTGGCGCCGAGCCTCTCCTCGGTGAGGCCGAAGAGCATGCCCGGGCCCTCCTCCAGGGAGGTCTCCGAGATGGAGCCGGGGCCCGCGGCGACGGTCAGCGCCCAGGAGCTCACCGCGAGGAACAGGGCGGCGTAGCCGACGGCCAGGAACATGACCCGGGACACGACGACCTGCGGGCGGCTGGTCTCCTCCGCGTAGACGGGGGCCTGCTCGAAGCCGACGAACGCGGCGATGCAGAAGCAGAGGGCGGTGCCGAGGCCCGCGCCGGTGAGGGTGTCGGGGTTGAACGCATGCACGGACAGGCCTTCGGGGCCGGGCTTGCTGACGGCGGCGATGTCGAAGATCACGACCAGGGCGCACTCGATGACCAGCAGGACGCCGAGCACCTTGGCGTTGAGGTCGATCTTCAGCCAGCCGAGGACACCGACGACGGCGACCGAGACGAGGGCGGGAAGCCACCAGGGCATGTCGATGTCGAGATAGGTGGCGAAGAGGCCGGAGACCTCGAAGCCGAGGATGCCGTAGATGCCGACCTGCATGGCGCTGTACGCGACCAGCGCGACGAGTGAGGCGCCCGCGCCGGCCGTCGGGCCGAGACCGCGGGCGATGTAGGCATAGAACGCACCGGCGTTGTGGACGTGCCGGCTCATCTCCGCGTAACCGACGCTGAACAGCATGAGGACGATGCCGAGGACGACGTAGAGCAGCGGCTGCCCGACGATGCCCATCACGCCGAAGACCGTGGGCATCACCCCGGCGACGACCATCAGCGGGGCGCTGGCCGCAAGGACCGAGAGCAGCAGGCCGGGGGTGCCGAGCCGGTTCGCGCGCAGGGCGCGTTCCTCCCCCTTGTAGGTGTTGATCCCGCCGGTGGCGCCGGTTGTCGTGGCCGTTCCGGTCCCGGTCGAATCTGTTCTGCCCGTCGACATGGCGGGGTTGGTCCCTTCGTTGAGAGCAACGTGCATCACGGGGTGCCGAGCGCGTAGGTGCGCGCGGCAAGAAATGCGGGGTAGGGATCGCGGCCGGAGTACGACCAGGGGGCCGCGGTCGCGTGGGCGCCGATGCGGTGGAAGAGCGCGGCGGCCTCGGCGGGGCGGCCCTCGCAGATCTTGGCGTGGGCGAGGAAGTTGAGGTCGACGTGGTGGCGGGGGTGATCCTCGCGCTCCCATTCCAGCCACCAGTCGAAGGCGGCCTTCATCACCTGCCTGGCCCGGCGGCCGGTCCAGTGCCCCGAGCCCGCCGGATCGTCGGACACGCTGCCGGCCGCGGCCAGGACGCGGTAGCGCTCGGCGTGCGCGACGACGGGGAGTACGGCGAGCGGCGAGTCGGCCGGGGCCTGTTCGGCCGCCCATGCGGCGAAGTCGTAGACCTCGTGGAGCGGATCGCCGCCCTCGGGGTCGGTCTCGGCCAGCAGGGCCGTCATCAGGTGGTGCGCCTGGTGGTGTTCGGGGTGGCGGGACCGGATCGCCTCGAACTGCCCGGCGGTCTCCTCCCGGGTCCCGTACGTGCGGTCGAGCAGCATCAGGCCCAGCCACGGGGTCGGGTCCGCGGGGTCGAGCCGGGCGGCGCCCAGGCAGGCTTCGCGGGCCTTCTCCCGTTCACCGGCACCGGACTTGGGGCTCAGGGCCCTGGTGACGGTGGCGCAGGCGAGGAGGGTGGCCGCGTCGGGGCTGTCCGGTTCGGCGAGCAGCCACTCGCGTGCCCAGCCGGCCGCGGACGGAGTGGCGGCGAGTGCGAGGACACGGTGGCCGCGACGGTCCCAGTCGGTGTCGGTGGCGACGAGGAGGGCGCGGGCCCTGGCCCACCGGCCCTGGGCGAACTGACCTCGTACGTCGATCAGTTCGCTGTCGTCGAGAGCCGGGTCGAAGGCGTGGTCCGAGCGACCGCCCTTGCGGCGGGCGCGGCCCAGGGGCGGCGGAGGCGGGGACATCCGCAGGCTTCCTTTTTTCGACGCTGTGTACGAGTTGGTTCGACGCTGTGTGCGAGCAAACGATCGCGCACAGCAAAGCGGTAGGTAATGCTCCACGTCAAGGGCGACCCTTCCGCAACTGCATGCGTGAGCCACGCAGTTGACGGTCCGGGGGCGTGGTCTGAACCATTCGCGCAGCTCGCCGCGGGAGTGGCGGAGCCACGGAACGGCTGGGGTGACGCGTGCCACACTGCCGTCATGGAGAACCGTGAACCGCTGAAACCCTTCCTCCTCGCCTTCCCCGGACCGCTGCGGGACCGGCTGGTGGCGGCCGTGCTCTCCGGCGAGAAGGTGTCGACGTCGGGGCTGCTCGCGGAATACGAGGTGGAGAAGGAGGACCTTCCTCCGGTGGGCGAGCGGTCCGCGCTGATCGACTCCCGGGGGCGGGAGGTCGCCGCCGTGGAACTGACGGACGTGCGGGTGGTGGCCCTGGGCTCGATCGGCCTTCAACACGCACTCGACGAGGGCGAGGGGTACACCTCGGTCGCCCAGTGGCGTGCGGGACACGAGGCGTTCTGGCACAGCGAGGAGATGCGGGAGGCCCTGGGGGACCCGGCGTTCACCGTGGACGACGACACGAAGATCGTCGTGGAGAGGTTCCGGGTGGTGGAGCGGTGGGAGTGACGGTGCGGGGGGCGGGAGTGACGGTGCGGCGGCGGGAATGACGGTGCCCGGCCCGCGTCGGCGAGCCGGCCCGGGCCCGCGCGCCGACGCGGCGGGAACCCGGCCCGGGAGCCCGGATCACACGGCGGGGAGCGCGTACAACTTCTTGCCGTGCATCACGGCCAGCCGCTTGCCCGCCGCCACCACGTACCACTGCTGGATGTCACCGGTCCTGTCGTTGTAGGTCCAGCGCAGCTTCCCGGTCGTGGCGTCGAAGGAGTGCACGCCCCCGTCCTTGTCGAACTCGGTGGCGCCGTACAGGGTGTTGTTCACCTTGGCGAACTGGCGAGCCTGCGTGGCCGTGTCCCGCAGATCCTCGTTGTGCCAGATCTGCTTGCCCGTCGCGGGATCCACCGCCCACAGGCTGCGGGCGGTGTCGGAGGCGTAGAGCACTCCGTCCAGGACGTGCGGGTCGCTGAACGTGCTGAATTCGCCGGATTTCAGGGTCCAGCGCTCCTTGCCGTCGGCCAGCTCGAACGCCCGCAGACGTTGTCCGTCCGCCACGATCACCAGTTCCCCGTGCACGGCGAAACGACGGTGGTTGGACCGGCTGATCTTCTTGGTCCACACCTGTCGGCCCGTCGTCGTGTCGCGGACGGTCACGTTCTCCCGGTAGTCCGTGTAGACGAGGCGGTTGCCCACGGTCGCCGCGGTGATGCCGTACTCCTCGGTGCCCGAGTCACGCTGCTCACGCCAGACGATCCTGCCGGAGGTGGTGTCGATCGCGGCAATCACGTTGTCCGGCGAGGTGAAGTCCTTCTCCAGGATGCCGGCGAGGACGTACACATGGCGGTCGTCCGCCGCGATCGGGCGCGGCTGCTCGTACGCCTTGCCCAGCCGGCTCCGCCAGGTCTCCTTGCCGGTGGCCGGATCCAGGCCCACGACGTCACCGTCGTACTGGGCGCTCGCGAGGTACAGCGTCCCGCCGCCGAGGACGAGTTCGGCACCGGGTGTGGTGACGCCGGCGCGGGACCACTTCTGCTCGCCGGTGACCGCATCGCGTCCGACCAGCGGGTCGCCCGACACCAGGACCACTCCCCCGGCCACCGCGAGCGCGCCGTCGCCGGCCAGGTTGCTGTTCGCCGCGTTCTGCTGCCACAGCGGCTCGGGTGCGGTGCCCGGCGGCGGGGTCGTGAAGCGGTCCCCGTTCCCGGCCCCGCCCGGCGTCGGGCTGCCGCCCTGCTCGACCGCCTCCCCCTCGGGACCGCACCCGACCACCCCGGCGCCGGCCAGGGCCAGGCCCAGTCCCGTCCCCGCCAGCCTGAGTATGCGCCTGCGCGACACCGCGTATCCGCCACGTTCGACCACGTCTGTTCCCGCTTCCGTCCGCTGTTCCGACGCCCCCCGGGGACGCTCGAGCGCCGCAAGGCTAGTCGTCGGATTTCGGCCGACCGCCGGACGGTACGGAATCGGGACAGGGCCGTGAAGCTCCCGTCGCTCCGTCACAGAACGCCCGGCGGGCCGTCCGCCCAGCCGATCGCCCCAGCCGTCCGCCCAGCCGGTCGCTGCGGGCGGTCGCTGGAGCCGGTCGCCTCAGCCGGTCGCCTCGGCCGCAGCCCGGCCCGCTGCGCGGCCCGAGAAGATGCAGCCGCCGAGGAACGTGCCCTCCAGCGAGCGGTAGCCGTGGACTCCCCCACCACCGAAGCCTGCCGCCTCTCCCGCCGCGTACACACCGGGCAGCGGGGTGCCGTCCGCCGTCAGCACGCGCGAGGACAGGTCCGTCTCCAGGCCCCCCAGCGACTTGCGGGTGAGGATGTTGAGCCGGACGGCGATCAGCGGCCCCGCCTCGGGGTCGAGGATGCGGTGCGGCTTGGCCGTACGGATCAGCCTGTCGCCCAGGTAGGCGCGGGCGCCGTTGATCGCCGTGACCTGGAGGTCCTTGGTGAAGGGGTTGGCGACCTCCCGGTCGCGGGCGGTGATCTCGCGGCGCAGGTCGTCCTCGTCGATCAGCGGCTCGTCGGTCAGTGCGTTCATCCCGCGGACCAGCGCGCCGAGGTCCTTCTCGACGACGAAGTCCACGCCCTTGTCCATGAACGCCCTGACCGGCGCCGGGACGTCGGCGCGCGCCCTGCCGATCACGTCGCGGATCGACTTTCCGGTCAGGTCGGGGTTCTGCTCGGAGCCGGAGAGCGCGAACTCCTTCCCGATGATCTTCTGGTCGAGGACGAACCAGGTGTATCCGTACCCGGACTTCATGATGTGTTCGAGGGTGCCCAGCGTGTCGAAGCCCGGAAAGAGCGGGACCGGCAGCCGCTTCCCGCGGGCGTCCAGCCAGAGCGAGGACGGGCCGGGCAGGATCCGGATGCCGTGCTTGGCCCAGATCGGGTTCCAGTTCTCGATGCCCTCGGTGTAGTGCCACATCCGGTCGCGGTTGATGTGGTGGGCGCCCGCTTCCTCGGTGATGCCCAGCATCAGCCCGTCGACGTGGGCGGGCACCCCGGAGAGCAGCTTGTCGGGCGGGGTGCCGAGCCGCTCGGGCCACTGGGCGCGTACGAGGTCGTGGTTGCCGCCGATGCCGCCCGAGGTGACGATCACGGCCTGCGCCTTCAGCTCGAAGGCGCCGGTGACCTCGCGGCTGCTGGCCGTGCCCCGCTCGGCGCCGCTCGCGTCGAGGAGTTCGCCGGTGACCGTGTCGATGGCCCCGGCCGAGCGGCCGAGGCCGGTGACCCGGTGGCGGAACCGCAGCTGGACGAGGCCCTTCGCGACGCCTTCGCGCACCCGCCGTTCGAAGGGGGCGACGACACCGGGCCCGGTGCCCCAGGTGATGTGGAAGCGCGGGACGGAGTTGCCGTGGCCGTTCGCGTCGTAACCGCCCCGTTCGGCCCAGCCGACGACGGGGAAGAACCGCACCCCCTGGTCGTGCAGCCAGGACCGCTTCTCACCGGCCGCGAAGTCGACGTACGCCTCGGCCCACTTGCGCGGCCAGTGGTCCTCCTTGCGGTCGAAGCCCGCCGTGCCGTACCAGTCCTGGAGGGCCAGCTCGCGGCTGTCCTTGATCCGCAGCCGGCGCTGCTCGGGCGAGTCGACGAGGAAGAGGCCGCCGAACGACCAGTGCGCCTGGCCGCCGATGGACTGTTCGGGCTCCTGGTCCAGCAGGATCACCGTCCGGCCCGCGTCGACGAGTTCGGCGGTGGCCACCAGACCCGCGAGTCCGGCCCCGATCACGATCACATCAGCGTCGTACGCCATGGTTCCATCCTTCGGGGCGATGCCGTGCGGTGCACGAAGTTACTTGTGCGTCAGATCTTCGGTACCGGCCGCTCCCGCGTCAACCGCCCGGTCGGCGCCGCCCTCACGGCTCCCGCGGGTCCGCGGGGCTATCGTCGGATCCGTGTCGGTGCTGGTACTCCTGCTCTCCGTGGGCGCCGCGTGCTGTCTGGGCTTCGGGTTCGTCCTCCAGCAGGACGCCGCCCGACGTGCGCCCCTGAGCGACTTCCTGTCGCCCCGGCTGCTGCTCGACCTGATGCGGGTGCCGAGCTGGCTCGCCGGGATCGGCCTGATGGTCTGCGGCATGGTCCTCGGGGCGCTCGCGCTCGGGCAGGGCGAGGTGTCGCTCGTCGAGCCACTGCTGGCGACCAATCTGGTCTTCGCGATGGCCCTGTCGCGCCACCGCACCGGGCAGCCGCTGGGCCGGCAGGGCTGGGGCGGCCTCTGCCTGCTGGCGGGCGGCGTGACCGCCTTCCTGCTGGCCGGCCAGCCGGAAGGCGGGGAGACGACCGCGAATCCGCTGCGGCAGTGGCTGGTGATCGGCACGGTCGCGGGGCTCGCCGTGGTCCTGACCGCCTCCGCCAGGCACCCGCGGACCCCCGGAGCGCCCGTGCTGCTCGGGCTGGCGGCCGGGCTGCTGTACGGACTGCAGGACGCCCTGACCAGGCTCTGCGGGGAGCGGCTGGACGAGGGCGGCTGGGCGACGCTGATGACGGGCTGGCATCCGTACGCGGTCGTCGTGATCGGGGTGACCGGTCTGCTCCTGGTCCAGAGCGCGTTCGAGGCGGGGCCGCTGCGGATGTCGCTGCCCGCGCTGACGGCCGCGCAGCCGCTGGCCGGGATCGCGTGCGGAATCGGGTTCCTGGGCGACCGGGTGCGCACCGACACGGGCGCCCTGGCCTGGCAGGCGGCCGGACTCGCGGCGATCGTGGCCGGGATCGTGGTGCTCGGACTCCATCCGGCGATGCCGGAGGGGAAGGGCAGGCACGGGTCCACTGCTGCCGACCGGGTGATGTTGGATGAGCAGCATGACTCCGGATGACGAGATCCTGGACATCGTCGACGAGAACGACGAGGTCGTCGGGCAGGCGCCGCGTGGCGAGGCGACCGCGCGGGGCCTGCGCCACCGCTGCGTCTTCATCGAGGCCAGAGACGCCGGGGGGCGGCTCTTCGTGCACCGCAGGACGGCGACGAAGCTGGTCTTCCCCTCGCACTACGACATGTTCGTCGGCGGGGTCGTGGGCGCGGGCGAGTCCTACGACGAGGCGGCGCTGCGGGAGGCCGGGGAGGAGCTGGGGGTGCCGGATCTGCCCCGCCCCGAGCCCCTGTTCAAGTACCTCTACACGAGCGCCGAGCACAGCTGGTGGTCGTACGTGTACCAGGTGCGGTGCGAGCTGCCGGTGAATCCGCAGGTGGAAGAGGTCGCCTGGCACACGTTCCTGACCGATGCGGAACTGGAGCGGCGGCTGGGCGACCGGCTGTGGGTTCCGGACGGACTGGAGACCTACCACCGCCTGCGGGAGTTCAGGGCCGGGGAAGCGGGGTTCACCCCGTGAGCCGGCGCAGCGACGTCGTGCAGGGCCTGCGGCTCTGGTTCGCGCCGCAGCGGATCCGCGCGGAGGGCGAGACCCCCGACTACCGCTTCTCGCTCGCCAACGAGCGCACGTTCCTTGCGTGGCTCCGGACGGCCCTTGCGCTGATCGGCGGTGGGTTCGCCGTCGACCAGTTCCTGCCCGGTCTGAGCTGGGGCCTCCGGGCGGGCCTGGCCCTCGGGCTGCTCGTGGCCGGTGTCCTGTGTGCCCTGCGCGCGGTGAATCACTGGGTGCGGTGCGAGCGGGCGATGCGGCACGGTGAGGATCTGCCGGTGTCCCGCTTCCCGGCGCTCCTGAGCATGGTCGTCGCCGTGGTCGCCCTGGCGATGGTGGTGGTGGTCCTGTTCGGCTGGGAGGGCCGGTGACCACGGCGGGGCGCGATCCGGGTCTGCAGCCGGAACGGACGAGGCTGGCCTGGCGGCGTACGACGCTGTCCTGCACGGTGGTGGCCCTGCTCGCGGTCAGGCAGGCCCTGCACGGCGGTGTCGATGCGGCGGGGGTGATCGCCGTGGCGCTGAGCCTGCTGGCCTGGCTGGGGTTCCTGCGGGTGGCGCACCGCCGGGTGGCGGGCCTGGGATCCACCGCGCCGCCCGCACTGTCGCCGCGCGACGCACTGACGGCGGCGGCGTGCACGGTCGCGATCGCGGCGTTCGCCGCCGCCATGCTGTTCTGAGCCGACGCCCGGTCTCAGTTCTCCCAGTCCACGGTGACGACGATCTTGCCGCGCGTGCGCCCCTGCTCGTTGAGCCGGTAGGCGTCCGCGGCCTGTTCCAGGGTGAAGACCTGGTCGACGTGGACGGTGATGATGCCCTGCTCGGCCAGCTCCGCGATCTGCGTGAGGTCCTGGGCGTCGGGGCGCACGAAGGCGTAGCGGCCGCCGTAGGAGAAGACCTCCGCGTCCGCGATGGAGGCGAGCCTGCCGTCGTGGGCGAGCGTCTCGGCGGACACCCGCAGGGCTTCCCCGCCGACGGTGTCGAACGCGGCGTCGATGCCGTCGGGGGCCAGGGCCCGCAGCCGGTCGGCGAGCCCGTCGCCGTACTCCACGGGCTCGGCGCCCAGCTGACGCACGTACTCGTGGTTGTGGGGGCCTGCCGTGCCGATGACCCGGCAGCCCGCGTGCCGGGCGAGCTGGACGGCGAACGAGCCGACCCCTCCGGCGGCGGCGTGGACGAGGACCGTCTCACCGTCCTGGACCTTCAGGGTGCGGTGGAGCACCTGGTAGGCGGTGAGTCCGCACAGCGGGAGGCCCGCGGCTTCCTCGAAGCTCAGGTTCAGGGGCTTGCGGGCGAGGGTCCGCACGGGCGCGGCGACGTATTCGGCGAGGGTCCCGCGTGAGAGGAAGTCCTCGCGCACGTAGCCGATGACCTCGTCGCCCACGGAGAACTCGTCGACGGCGGCACCGGGTTGGACGACGACCCCGGAAACGTCCCACCCGGGAATGACCGGGAAGACGGCTTCCAGCGCCGACTGGAGGTAGCCCTGGCGTGCCTTCCAGTCGACCGGGTTGACGGCTGCGGCCCGCACCTTCACCAGGACCGAGTCCGGGCCCACCTTGGGGTCGGGCCGGTCGCCGTACTCCAGGACATCGGCCGGGCCGTAGCTGCTGTAGCTGATCGCCTTCATCCTCCGACGATCGGCGCAGGTCAGGGTCCCCGCAACTCAGGCTGTGGCGGCATGGAGGGACGGCAGCAGGGCGCGCGGGTCAGGACCGGAGTGCCGGAGCCCGACGAGAAGGGCGGTCGTCGTCTCGAGGTACCCCACCCGGTCGAGCCCGCCCACAGTCAGCGGGACGCATCCCAGGGGCCCCGCACAAGGACCCGTACCGCCTCCGGGGCGTGCTCGTCGTCCCCGCACAGCGGGACGGCGACCGGCCCGTCGGCGAAGGCGGGCGGGGTGAGCCGCCACACGGAGTCCGGGAGATGGTTGAACACCTTGACGACCCGGGGCCCGGTGAAGTCGGCGATCGTACGGGCGGCGGGCGCCCCGGCACGGTACGGGGACGCGTTCGTGGCGGCCCAGGGCTGGGAGGACTGGGTGTCCGTGGGACCTCAGCAAGCGGACACTGAAGACGCATGCATCCGCGTACACGCACGACACTCGACACACGGCTCCGCACGATCCACCTCAGGCCGGCACAGCCTGCCGTCGCCCCAGGACACCGTTCCGTCTCACTGGATCGTGCAGGGATGGGACAGTCAGGCCGGATGCAGCACGGCCATGGCGATCTCCCGCACGCGGTCCTGCGTGATTCCGGTGCGCTGTTCGACGGCGAGGGGATGGTCGGTGGGTTCCAGCTCGATGAAGGGGCGCTCGCCGACTGGTCGCGTGTGTGCGTTGGTCTTCAGGTTGGTGGTGCCCTCGGCATAGAGCGCAAGCTCGGTGCTGAGCCAGCCGAAGTACGGCTTCTCGGCCTCACGGCCCTCCGTGTTCCACACCTCAAGGGCACGAGCGAAATTGTCCCTGTTCAGAGAAACCCAGACGCCCCAGGAGAAGACGTCCTCGCTGCCGATCATAGGTATCTCGATCAGACCCCTGATGAAGAAGTGCTGGCCCTTGATCACACACTGGTCGGAGGACAGCATGCTGTCCGGATCACTCTCGAAGCTCGGATCCCAGACGTCAGGGGCCATGGTCGAGTAGCTCATGGGAAGCTCTGCGTGGTGGTCGCCGCAGCACGAGCACGTAAAACCGAGATCGTTGGACATGGTGCGAGCCTAGCGAGCACCTGCGCAAGGGTTGACCCGGGCCGTCCGGCAGCCGCTTGTGGCACGCGGCCACCATCGTCCAGGCCCGACTTGCGGGCCCCGTCCGGTGCATCCTCGATGAGACGAACAGGCCGGCCTTCGATTTCAGTGAGACCGGTGCAACTTCGCTCAGTGAGGTCAGACGACGACTCGGTTGCCAAGCGGGAACCTGCAGCACCCCCAAAGCATGACGACGTAATAATCGGCCCGTTGGTGGCGGCGAGGCCTGTCCCTTCCCAGCTGATCTGGTCCGAAGCCGAGGGTGTGACCCAGCGAGACCGTCATGAACCGGATCCGTTTCCCTCGGACCGGCATAGGCCGACCTCCACCCAGCGGTTGATCGTTCTTGCAGACCGAGCTCAGCTCTCCTGCGCGATCCGCAATCACCTGCGGCGGCGCGGGATCCGCACAGCCATCCCCCAGCCGGCCGATCAGATCGGCAACCGCCCACGGCGCGGCCTATCGGCGGGCGCCCATCAGGCTTCGGCCCGAAGCTCAAACAGCAAAACACGGTCGGACGCCGCATCAACCGCTCCCGCCGTGGTGCGGACTCGCCACCCGTGCGAAAAGACCGCCACCGTCTGGCTCGAGGGACTCCGCATCACCTCGGCGGCCTCTTCATCTGGCCCGCCCTTGACGAGAAGTCAGTCGGCAACTCTGGCCGCCAGTCCGCGGTCATCCGTTCCGAGAGCCGCGGCGAGATAGCGCATGTGCTCAGGAGCGCAGGCGATCACGAAACTGGCGTTTCCGTCGTGGCACTCGGCGATGCTCCAGAAGGGACGGATGATCCGGGAGTCCGATCGAGCCCGTCTGCGGATCTGGCGTATCTCGATATGTTCGGTCGGTAGAGCGCGTCGCTTGAGCATCTTCACCTCGGTGGGCGCTACGTGCAGAGCGGTCCTGGAAGCCGCGAGGAAGGCTATGGCCGGTCTGCAGAACGGGCGGTCGCCGAGGATGCACGCCTCGAAGAGGACCTCACCGCCGTCAGCGAAGGCACGGGCCAGAGCCCTCGCCCGCCGTCTCCCACCGAACCCGGGGACCAAGAGGCCCCCCAAAACGTCGATCAGGAACGCAATCACTTGGGCACCCACTCCTGGTTACCGGTGCACATCTCCGCACGCTGCTTGCTGAACGAAGAGGCACATAGCCCTCGCGCAGTGGAGCCGCCGCCCACGTCTGGCCGAAAGGCTCGCGCCTGACCGTGCGTTCAGTCAAGTGACGGCCTGAGTCGAAGACCCTTAGGCAGTTCCTCCGGCTCCCAGCACTGCCACGGATGGCGACGCCGAGGCGAGTCGCACACCGGTCGTGAGCGGGCCCGACCTCCGATCGATCAAGGCAGAGAATCTACCGAGGCACATCCAACTCGGGTCACCGGCGGTACGCGTCGCGGTACCTGCTCAGTCGGGGACCACGTACGGCGGGCAGCCTGACCAGCGTGTAGTCGAAAGCGTCGCGGTGGGGCTTCAGCGAGCACCAGGGGCGTGGCGGCAGGGGGTAGTCGTCGCGCAGGACACCCTCCGGGAGCACTCCGGTCGCGGGCATCGGCGAAGTCTCGCCCGGGTGGGCAAGGTACGCCCAGACCCCGCTGTCCAGCGGCACCACAGCCACCTCGTCGCAGGGCGGACGCCAGGGCGCGCCCGTGAGGGGGTGGCGGGGGACGAGGAAAATGTCGGGGTAGGGCCGGGGCGTGCCGATCCCGGGGCCTGCCAGTCCCACAGTCCGGGTGTCGGGTCCGGCGCGGAGGTACCGGCCGACGGCGTTGCCGAGCAGGTCGGCGACGGGGCCGGCAGGGAGGGTCACCGGGCGGTCCTCGGTGGCGGCCACGAGGTGGGCCAGCGTGACTCCGACAGCCGCCTCCCACCGGCGGCTCCACGACCCGTCGGGTTCGACGGGTGGTACGCGGTGCTCGGCGCGCTCCAGATCGTTCCAGTCGGGAGGCGGACCGGCTGGGAGCTCCGCGGGACGGGTGACGACGGCGTCGGGCTCCAGCCACACCGTCTGCCACATCCCGCAGTCGTCCATGCGGGTCGCCACGGCTCGCCCGCACCCCCCGCATGCCAAGTTGGGACCGGCTCGGCCGTCCACGCCCCGGCAGTAACCCTCGCACTTGTCGGGGATCAGGGTCATGGACCGGGAGTCGCCGGGGGCGATGACGATCCTGTTTCGCGCGCCGAAGGAGACGGAGTACACCGGGGCGTACACGCCCTGCCGAGCAGCCGCATCCTCTCCGACCTCCTCCCACAACTGCCAGGGTGGCCCGGTGGGCAGGGTGTCGACTGCGTACGTGGCGGGCTCCATCAGCGGCGGATGGAGTTCCTCCCACGCTCCGTGGTGGGTATGGACGGGGAGGGCTACCCGGAACACCGGCGCCGTCAGGTCCGTGCCGCACCCGGCACACGCGAACACGTCCAATCAAGCTCCCCTTCGCCACGGATCCCCGCCGGATTGTGCCTCGCCCTCCGCGCGGAATCCACCGGATTCCGGAACGGCTCCAGAAACCCGAACCGGAGGTTCCTCGGCAGTCTCGGCCGCGTTGGATCTTTGACTCAGGTCACCAGCGGCCGCTCGTCCGGATCACCCCGCGAGCCCGGAATGATTCGGACGAGGGGCCCCGGAGCCTCACCAGCGCGGGATCGGCGGGGTCACCCACTCCGGGTCGGCCTTGCGCATCGCCGCCGCGTCGTCGCGTGCGCGCATCGTGCCGTCGTCGTCGAGCCAGCGCCGGTGGAGCGCGGCCAGCCGGTCGCGGTCCAGTTCGACGCCGAGTCCGGGGGCGTCGGAGACGGCGAGGTGTCCGCCCTCGAAGGTGTGGCGGGTCGTGATGACGTCCTCGGTCTGCCAGGGGTAGTGGCTGTCGCAGGCGTAGTCGAGGTTGGGCACGGTGGCGGCGACGTGGGTCATCGCGGCGAGGCTGATGCCGAGGTGGGTGTTGGAGTGCATGGAGAGTCCGACGCCGAAGGTGCGGCAGATCCCGGCCAGTTCACGGGTGCGGTGCAGTCCGCCCCAGTAGTGGTGGTCGGAGAGGATCACCTGGACCGCGTCGCGGGCGAGGGCCTCGGGGACTTCCGCGAGGGTGGTGACACACATGTTCGTGGCGAGCCGGAGGCCCGTCCCTGCGGAGACCTCCGCCATCGCCGCCGTACCGCTCGCCGGGTCCTCCAGGTATTCGAGTACGCCCTTGAGCTGATCGGCGACGTACAGCGAGGTCTGCACGGACCAGGCCCCGTTGGGGTCCAGCCTCAGCGGCTGCCCCGGGAATGCCTCGGCGAGCGCGCGGACGGCGGCGATCTCCTGGTCGGGCTCGAAGACTCCGCCCTTGAGCTTGAAGGAGGTGAACCCGTGCTCGCGGGAGAAGCGCTGTGCCTGGGCGACGACTCCGGCGGGGTCCAGGGCCGCGCCCCAGTCGTCCTGTTCGCCGCCTGCGGGGTGGGCGGCCCAGCGGTAGAAGAGGTACGCGCTGTACTCGACGCTGTCGCGGACCTTGCCGCCGAGCAGTGCGTGCACGGGCAGGCCGAGGGTCTTGCCGAGCGCGTCCAGGCAGGCGACCTCGAACCCGGAGACGACGGAGAGCCGCAGCTTGTCGGCGGTCTGCACGCCACGCAGCCCACCCGCGTCGACCCGCCCGTCGGCGGCGCGTGAGTCGCCGCACACCTCGTCGGCCAGGGCGAAGAGGCCGTTCAGGTCGCTGACCGAGCGGCCGGGGAGGGCGCGGGCGAGCGGTTCGGCCAGTTCGAGGTAGGTGCCGTCGCCGTAGGTCTCCCCGATTCCGGTCACACCGCCGCGTGTGACGACCTCCACGATGAGCCGGGGGGTATAGGGCTGGTGGACGCCCTGGGTGTTCAGCAGCGGCGGATCGGCGATGAGGATCGGGGTCAGCCGGACGTCGTCGATCAACAATGCTGTATCCATACGTGAACCCTATTCAGGGATACGACTGAATGCCAGACCGGGAGCCAAGATCGTCCACTTGATTCCGGGAGTTCACTGGACGACATACCGACTGGTCGGCATCATGGTCCCGATCGTTCAACCGTCCCGGAGGTGCGCACCATGAGCCCAGTCCATCCGCCAGGTCTCGACCTCGACCTGCTGCGTGGGTTCCTCGACCGCGAGCGGCCTGGGCTGGTGAACGGACCGCTCGAAGGCCGGCTGATCGAAGGCGGACGCTCCAACCTGACCTACATCGTCACCGACGGCACGGGGCAGTGGGTCGTCCGCAGACCACCGCTGGGCCACGTGCTGGCCACCGCGCACGACATGAAGCGCGAGCACCGGGTGATCAGCGCCCTGCACCCGACCGCCGTACCGGTGCCCGAGCCGGTGCTGCTGTGCGAGGACGAGTCCGTCATCGGCGCGTCGTTCTACGTCATGGAGTACGTCGCGGGAACCCCGTACCGCACGGCCGAGCAGCTCGCCCCCCTCGGTCCCGAGCGCACCCGGGCCGCCGTCCTCGGACTCGTCGACACCCTCGTCGATCTGCACGCCGTGGATCCCGAGGCCGTCGGACTCGGCGACTTCGGGCGCCCCGAGGGCTTCCTGGACCGCCAGCTGCGTCGCTGGGGCAAGCAGCTGGACGCCTCCCGCAACCGTGAGCTGGCCGGCATCGACGAACTGCACGCAGCGCTCGGCCGGGCGCTGCCCGCCTCCCCCGCACCCACCGTCGTGCACGGCGACTACCGCCTGGACAACGTGCTGATCGGGGAGGACGACCGGATCAAGGCCGTCCTGGACTGGGAGATGTCCACGCTCGGCGATCCGCTGACCGACCTCGGCCTGCTCGTGATGTACAGCTCCGACCTCGACCTGCCGGCCTCCCCGGTGTCCACCACCAGCGGCGCGGCCGGTCACCCCACTCCCGCCGAGCTGATCGAGCGCTACGCCGCCCGCTCCGGCCGGGACACCTCAGGCATCTCCTGGTACACGGCCTTCGCGTGGTTCAAGCTCGCCGTGATCCTCGAGGGCATCCACTACCGCTACACCCTCGGCCAGACCGTCGGCGCCGGCTTCGACCGCATCGGCGACCTGGTCCCCGTCTTCATCGCGCACGGCCTCACCACCCTCCAGGAAGGCTGATCCCCTATGGACTTCGCATTCGACGCCCGTACCGAAGAGCTGCGCACGAAGCTGCTCACGTTCATGGACGAGCACGTCTACCCGGCCGAGAAGGTCGCCGAGGAGCAGCGCGCGGCACTGGCGTCGCCGTGGGACACCCCGCAGATCATGGAGGACCTCAAGGCCGAGGCGCGCAGGCAGGGCCTGTGGAACGTCTTCCTCCCGGACGCGGAGTACGGCGCCGGTCTGACGAACCTCCAGTACGCCCCCCTCGCCGAGATCACCGGCCGCAGCCCGCACCTGGCGCCGACCGCGCTGAACTGCGCGGCCCCGGACACCGGGAACATGGAGGTGCTCTTCCAGTTCGGGTCGGACGAGCAGAAGAAGCAGTGGCTGGAGCCGCTGCTCGCCGGGGAGATCCGCTCGGCGTTCGCGATGACGGAGCCCGAGGTGGCCTCGTCGGACGCGACGAACATCGAGACGCGGATCGTGCGGGAGGGCGACGACTACGTCGTCAACGGGCGCAAGTGGTACATCTCCGGGGCGATGAACCCGGACTGCGCGGTGTTCATCGTGATGGGCAAGACCGACCCGGACAGCGAGGACATCCGCCGCCAGCAGTCCATGATCCTCGTCCCGAGGGACACCCCCGGCCTCGAAGTACGCCGCGCGATGCAGGTGTACGGCTACGAGGACCACTCCCACGGCGGCCACGCCGAGGTCGTGTTCACCGATGTGCGGGTGCCCGCCACGAATCTGATCGGCGAGGAGGGCGGCGGCTTCGCCATCGCCCAGGCACGGCTGGGCCCGGGCCGCATCCACCACTGCATGCGGCTGATCGGGATGGCCGAGCGCGCGATCGAGCTGATGTGCAGGCGGGCCGTGTCCCGTACGGCCTTCGGCAAGCCGCTCGCCCAGCAGGGCGTCGTGCAGAACTGGATCGCGGACGCCCGGGTGACCGTGGAGCAGCTGCGGCTGCTCGTCCTGAAGACGGCCTGGCTGATGGACACCGTGGGCAACCGCGGGGCGCACACCGAGATCCAGTCGATCAAGATCGCCACGCCGCGCGCGGTCGTCGGCATTCTCGACCAGGCGGTGCAGCTGTACGGCGCCGGCGGTGTGAGCCAGGACTTCCCGCTGGCCGAACTGTGGGCCTCGGCACGGACCCTGCGGCTGGCGGACGGGCCGGACGAGGTGCACCAGCGGTCGCTCGCCCGGCGCGAGATCAAGAAGTACCTCTGACCGACGGCGGTGCGGCCCGTTCCTACTGACCGCACCGCCGAAGGAGTTCAGAAGGTGAGCTTCCAGCTGTCGATGTAGCCGGTGTCCTGCGAGGCCGTGTCCCGTACCTGGAGCTTCCAGGTGCCGTTCGCGGTCTCGCTCGACGCGTTGACGGTGTAGGTCGCGATCACGTTGTCGGCCGAGTCGTTGCCGCTGGCGCTCTTCAGCCGGTACGCGGTGCCGTCCGGCGCGAGCAGATCGACGACGAGGTCACCGCGCCAGGTGTGCTTGATGTCCACGCCCACCTGAAGTGCGGTGGGAGCGTTGCCGGTTCGGCCGGTGACCGCGATGGGGGAGGTCACGGCCGCCCCTGCGTCCGGCACGGCGACATCGGTGGTGCTGCTGAACACGTTGTCGCCCGTGGGCGGTTCGACGGTGCCTGCGGACAGGGTCCAGATGGCGTGGGCCACCGCGTCGCTGTTGCGGTCCAGGGCCGTGTCGTTGATGTTGGCCGTGGTGTCGCAGGACGAGTGGTAGCAGCGGTCGAAGGACTGCCCCGCGGTGCCGCCCCACTTCTGGGCCTGGGCGCTGCTCTTCGTGTTGCTCGCCCCGGTGAACAGGCCGCCGACGGGCACGCCCGCACTCTTGAACGGGGCGTGGTCGGAGCGGCCGTCGCCCTCGGTCTCTATCTCGGTGGGCACCGACAGGCCGGCGAAGTAGCTCTTGAAGGTCTGCTCGATGACCGGGTCGTCGTCGTAGACGAAGTAGCCGGCGTTGGGCGAGCCGATCATGTCGAAATTGAGGTATCCGTCGAGCTTGGCACGCTCGGTGGCGGCGAGGTTGTTGACGTAGTACTTCGAGCCGACAAGTCCCAGCTCCTCGGCTCCCCACCAGGCGAAGCGGAGGTGCTTGTCGGGTGCGAGCTGCGCCCGGGAGACGGCGAGGGCGGTTTCGAGTACGGCCGCCGAGCCGGAGCCGTTGTCGTTGATGCCTGCGCCGGAGGTCACCGAGTCGAGGTGGGAGCCGGCCATGAGGACCTGGTTCGGATCCCCTCCCGGCCAGTCGGCGACGAGGTTGTACCCGGTGGCTCCGCCGGAGGTGAACTGCTGCAGTGCCGTGGTGTATCCGGCCGCGTCCAGCTTGGCCTTCACGTAGTCGATGGACGCCTTGTAGCCGGTCCGGCCGTGGGCGCGGTTGCCGCCGTTGGCGGTGGCGATCGACTGGAGCTGGGTGAGGTGCGCCTTGACGTTGGCGAGGGGTATGTCGGGGGCCGCGGCCACCGCCGGCGAGGCGGCCGACGCGGAGGAGGCGGGCGCCGCCTGTACCGCGGGGGCGGCCGTCGCGAGCAGGGCCGCGACGACGAGGGCGGATGCGGACGCGGATCTGTATCTGGCTGGGCTCATCGAGGGCTCCGGATTCCGTTCGGGGACTGACGGAACGTGCGGGGGTACCCGGCCGTGCACGGCCGGGTCCAGGAGCTGGTGGTGCGATGTGCGTGACCGATGGTCAGCGAGATGGCCGCGTACCGTCAAGAGCTGAATCCGGACAGTACCGTTCGCTCAGCGGACAGATGCCGTGGGTGGGCCGCCGCACGGGAGCGGGAGAACACCGTCGCACCGCGCGACGGGTGTCGATCACCCTGTGCAGGGCCGGAGTTGGCGCCGGGGTCAGGGCAATCCCGCTTGCCCGCCCGATGATCACGGGATAAGGTCCCCGGGCACATATGGGGTGATCATGACAGGCGGGGGACATGGCAGACGTAACAGGCGCGCCCACGAAGGGCTCGGGCGCATGGGGGCAGGCCGTCATGGCCGTGGCGCTGGTCGGGGCTCTGTCGGCCGGACTGTGGACGATCCAGGAGACGTCGTCCGCGGACAGCGTCCCGCCGCCTGTCACCTGCTCGGGCGGGGAGCATGGGAAGGCGACGGGAAAGCCCGGGAAGGCACCCTGGCGTGTCTCCGGGGCGCAGCTGTGCGAAGCGCTGAACCGTCCCGGCCTGGCTGAAGTGCTGGGTACCCCCGGGGAGACCGTGAAGTCGGCGAGCGGCAACGGTGGCTCCATCGACTTCTCCGGCGCCAAGGAGATCGACACCCCCTCGGCCCAGGTCGAGTTCGGGACCTACACCGTGACGTTGTCGGCCACCTACGACGGGCTCCCGGTGGACGGGTCCTCCACGCTCCTGGGGGCAGATGCCCGGCAGCAGACGTTCCTGGGCCGCCCGGCGGTCATCTACTCGCAGCGCACCATCAGCATCAGCTTCCGCCTCGACGGCAGCGACTCCGAGAGCGGTCCCGGCGCTCCGGCCCGCGTCCTCAGCGTCGCCCAGGACGCGAAGGACAGCGGCGGGTCCTTCGAGGTGGCCGTGTGGCGCACGGACGGCATGACACCGGACGACGCGGTGCTGCTCGGCGTCGCCGAGAGGGTCCTGCCGACGGTCCCGAGGTGGGCCGCCACCGGCTGACGGCCTCCGGCGGCGCCCCGGCGTCCGGCGTCCGGCGGTCTGCGTCCGGCGGCTCCGGCCGTCAGGGGCGCAGGGCCCTCAGCAGCAGGTCGGCCAGGTGGTCGGCGACCTCCTGCTGGCTGAGGGGGCCGTCCGGGCTGTACCACGTGGACAGGTGGTGGACGGAGCCGAAGTGGTAGTCGACCACCAGGTCGGCCGGGGTCGCCGAGGAGAAGACCCCGCTGCGCTGCCCCTCCTCGATGAGCGCCCGGAAGCCCTCGTGGTACCGGCGGCGCTCCATCCGTACCTGCTTGTTCTTCTCCGGGCTCAGGTGGTGCATCGAGCGGAAGAAGATGGAGGCGTCGTCGAGGTTCTCGATGGTCGTCACGACCACGTCCGCCGCCGCGTCGCGCAGCCGCTGCTCGATCGGCGCCTCGGCGTTCGCGTAGGCGTCGAGCCGCTCCTGCTGGAGCCGCAGCACCCGGGCGTAGACCTCCTGGAGGAGGTCCTCCTTGGAGCCGAAGTAGTGGTAGAGGGCGCCTTTGGTGACGCCCGCCGCCTCGACGATCTCCTGGACCGAGGTGCGGTCGTAGCCACGCTCGGCGAAAAGCCGGGTGGCGGCGGCCAGCAGCCGTTGAGGAACGGGCGTACCGTCCCCGTCCGTCGCCTTGGCCATGGCCGCCACCTGCCCTTTCGTCTGTGCGTGAAGTGCTCTACCGGGGGGAACGCAGTTCCCGCCTGAGGATCTTCCCACTTGCGGTCTTCGGGAGTTCCGCCAGGATCTCCACTTCGCGCGGGTACTTGTACGCGGCGAGCCGTTCCTTGCAGTACGCGCTCAGCTCGCCGGGCTCCGTCCCGGCCCCGGGACGCAGGCTGACGTAGGCCCGGACGGTCTCCCCGCGGTAGGTGTCGGGGACGCCCACGACGGCCGCCTCGCGAACCGCGGGGTGGGTGTAGAGGACGTCCTCGACCTCACGGGGCCAGACCTTGAAGCCGGAGGCGTTGATCATGTCCTTCTTGCGGTCGACGACGTAGAGCCAGCCTGCCGCGTCCATGAAGCCGATGTCGCCGGTGCGCAGTTCTCCGTCGGGGAAAGCGGCCTCGGTCGCCTCGGGGAGGTTCCAGTAGCCGGAGACCACCTGGGGCCCCCGCACGGCTATCTCACCCTGTTCGCCGAACGGGACGTCGGCGCCGTTCTCGTCGATGATCCTGACCAGCGTGTCGGGTCCGGGAACGCCGACGGACAGGGTCCCGGACACCGGGTCGACGGGTGCCTCGTGCTCCGGCGGTACGGCGGCGCAGGGCGCCGTGCACTCGGTGAGGCCGTAACCGTTGCGGATGTACGGGCCGAAGCCGTCGCGGAACTTCTCCACGAGCGCGGGCGGCAGCGGCGCACCGCCCGAGGAGATCACCTGGAAGGAGGCGAAGTGCTCGCGGGTGACCCCGGGGTGCGCGGCGAGCGCCATGAAGGCGGTCGAGGGGCCGACGGTGTAGGCGGGGCGGTGCTCGGCGAAGGCCTCCAGGACGACGCTCGCCTCGAAGCGGTAGGCGAGGACCAGGGTGCCCGCGTTGGCGATGCAGGCGGCGAGCTGGCACACCATGCCGGTGATGTGGAAGAGCGGGGCGAGCGCGAAGTAGGCGGCTCCCTCGGCGATGGGGTGGCCGGTCCGCTGCCGCTCCGCGTTGACCATGATGTTGCCGTGGGAGTTCATGGCGCCCTTGGGGGTGCCGCTCGTCCCGGAGGTGTAGCTGATCAGCGCCACGTCGGCGGCGGTGAGCTCAGTGCCCTCGGGGGCGGCGAGGCCCCGGCGGGACACGGCCACCAGGTCCGCCGCCCAGTCGTCGGGGCCGGGGGCGGGGAGCCGCTCGAAGCCGAGCACCCGGGGGTCGTCGGTCGTCTGGAGGTCGCGCTCGCAGGCGGTGACGGCGATCTTCACGCTGGGCGCGGCTTCCGCGGCGTCCCGCAGGTAGGACTCCCAGGCCCGGTCGGAGCAGATCAGCGCGGTCACCGCCGCGTCCTTCAGTACGTGGCCGACCTCGCCGGACTTGTACATCGGGTTCAGCGGGACGACGGTCGCGCCGGCCTTCCAGGCGCCGAGCAGCGCGAGGACGAAGTGCGGGGTGTTCTGCAGCATGATCGCCACACGGTCGCCGCGCCGCAGCCCTTCGGCGGCGAGGTGTCCGGCCACGGAGTCGGAGAGCTCATCGGTCTCGCGGTAGCCGAGGCGGCCGTCGAAGTAGGCGAGGGCCGGGTGCTCGGGGGCCCGCCCCACGGCGGCGCGGAAGGCGTGCACCAGGGTCTCGGCGGGGTGGACGGGGGCGCGCTGGGCCTCGCTGAGGAGGGCGGTCCAGGGTTTTGCCGCGTAGATCGACTCTGTCATGCGCCGGCCTCCTCCCACTTCTGCTGCAGGTGGTTCATGTTGCCGATCCAGTGGTCGGGGTCCTTGGCGCGGGCCCGGTAGTACCCGGCCACCTCCGGGTGCGGCAGGACCAGGAAGCGGTCCTGCTCCATGGCGTCGAACAGGGCGTCGGCGACGGCCTCCGGCTCGATCGCGGTGGGGGCGAGTACAAGATCCCCGGCGGAGCCCGCTGCGGTGAGCATGTCCGTACGCACGCCCTGCGGGCAGATCGAGTGGACCTTGACGCCGCGGTGGCGGTAGGTGAGGGCGAGCCACTCGGCGAAGGCCACCGCGCCGTGCTTGGTGACGCTGTACGGGGCCGCGCCGATCATCGTCAGCAGACCGGCCGCGGACGCGGTGGAGACGAAACGGCCGCTGCCACGCTCCAGCCAGTCCGGCAGCAGTGCCCTGGCCGCACGGACGTGCGACATCACGTTGACGTCCCAGGCCGCTGCCCAGACGTCCTCGTCGGCGAAGGCGTCCCCGCCGGATGCCAGGCCCGCGTTGGCGCAGTAGATGTCCACCGTGCCGTCGAGTGCGTCCCGGGCCGCGTCCACGATCCCCGAGGCGTCACCCGCGACGGCGGTCCCGCCGATCTCCTCGGCGAGCGCTTTGATCCGGTCGATGTCGAGATCGTTGACGACGACCCGCGCGCCCTCCGCGGCGAATCTGCGGGCCAGTGCGGCTCCGATGCCGCCTCCGGCCCCGGTCACCACTACGCCAGCGCCCTGCACCGTACTCATCGGTCCCGCCTCTCTCAGCCGTCTTCCCCGGCAGACTAACCAGTCGGTATGTGATCAGGGAAGGGGTCCCGGGCAGGACTGGGAAGTTGCCCAGTCAGGGCCGTTCCGTGCGGCCCGCGCCCGCGCTAGCGTGCGTGGCCATGACAGTCGGCGCGATCATGGAGGTAGCGGAATGACCCTGTCCAGGCGTGGTTTGCTCGCCGTCGGCGGAGCGGTGGGCGCCGTCGCGGCCACCGCGGCCGGGCCCGGTGCGGCCTCGGCCGCAGGCCGGGGGCACGGTGCCGGGCGCACCGGTGTCCGCACGGGCTTCGAACGGCTGGCCGCCGACGGGTACCGGCTGCTGGCGGGGGAGAAGGTCGGTGTCGTCACCAATCCGACCGGGATCACAGGGGACGTACGGCACATCGTCGATGTGATGCACCCGGACGAGCGGGTGAATCTGACCGCCGTCTTCGGACCGGAGCACGGCTTCCGCGGGACCGCGCAGGCGGGCGGCTCGGAGGGACGCTACGACGACCCGGCGACGGGGCTGCCGGTCTACGACACCTATCTGAAGAGCGGGCAGCCGCTCGCGGACATCTTCACGGCATCCGGCGTGGACACGGTCGTCTTCGACATCCAGGACGCGGGCGCCCGCTTCTACACGTACATCTGGACCTTGTACGACTGCATGGAGGCGGCGGCCCTCGCCGGCAAGCGGTTCGTGGTCCTCGACCGTCCGAACCCGGTGACCGGGCGGGCGGCGCTGGGGCCCGTGCTCGACCCGGCCTTCGCCACGTTCGTGGGGCGCAGGGAGATCTCGCAGGCCCATGGGATGACGGTCGCCGAACTGGCACTGTTCTTCAACGCGGAGTTCCTGGCGGCGCGGCCGGTGGAGCTGGACATCGTGAGGATGTCGGGGTGGCGGCGTTCCGACTTCTTCGACGTGACAGGGCTTCCGTGGGTGCCGCCGAGCCCCAACATGCCGACGCCGGAGACGGCGGTGGTCTACTCGGGGACGTGCCTGTTCGAGGGAACGAACCTCTCCGAGGGCCGGGGCACGACCCGGCCGTTCGAGCTGCTCGGGGCGGAGGGGATCGACCATCGGTGGGCGGCGGCCGCGAACGCGCTGGAACTGCCCGGGGTGGCCTTCCGTGAGGCGTACTTCGCGCCGACGTTCTCCAAGTTCCAGGGGAAGACGGTGGGCGGGGTCCAGGTGCACGTCCAGGACCGGGAGGTCTTCGACCCGGTACGCACCGGCATCGCGCTGCTGGTGACGGCGAAGCGGACGTGGAACGGGTTCGCGTGGCGTGCGGACAACTGGATCGACAAGCTCACGGGCAACACCCGGGTCCGCACGATGATCGACGCCGGTGCGGACACCGATGAGGTGGTGGGGGCGTGGGCGGCCGACTTGGCGGCGTTCCGGGACAGGCGAAAGAGGTATCTCCAGTACCGGTGAGCGCCGAAGGCACCTACCTCGTCCTCGATCGCCGGACGGGCCCGACAGGCCCGTCCGGCGCTCGAGGAGTCCGGGTCAGCGGTGGGAGGGGAACTCCACGACCTGCTGGTACGTCGGCCGGTTCTGCCAGTGGATCGTCTTGTGCGTGATCCCGCCGAGCGCGCGGTGGACGATCGCGTCGGTGCACCACTGCTCACCCGCCCCGCAGCTGTCGTCGCCGGGGTAGACCGCCGTCGCTGGCTCGGCAGCCGCCTGCTTCAACGTGGCGAGCAGCGCGTCGCGGCAGGTGCTCAGGTCGCCGTTGCCGCAGTACGTCTTCGCCAGCGGCCCCTTGACGGGCTGTCCGAGAACCTGTCGCAGGTCCTTGTCGGCGAAGCCCCACCAGCCGTACTGGAACGCGGAACCGCTGTGCGCCCCGCTCGGCCCGTGGCTCGCGGCCGGTGACTCGTCCGTGGCCAGGTTCGCTGTCAGCGCCGTGTAGAGGCTGTCACCCAGACCGGGCCGGAATTCGGCCTCGACGAGTCTCGGCCACCAGGCGTCCATGATCCGTACCGCGTCCGCATGCGTGTAGGTGTGCGATCCCGGGCCGGTCTCCTTGCGCTGCGAACCCGCCACGCGCCATGAGTCCAGCTGCTGCACCACCGCGTTGAGCGCGGGATCGGTGACCGGCTGGGAACGCAGTACCTTCAGGAGCTCGGGCAGCAGCTGCTCGCCCCGCAGGTCCGTGACGGCGGCCTCCGCCATGGCGCGGGTGAGGGAGGCGCGGGTCACTCCGCCGTCCTCGACCAGTTCGGCCACCCTGTCGTCGAGCAGGTCGCCCCGGTGCACCGCGCCGAAGCCGAACGCGGCGGTGGCGTAGTCCTTGGCCTGTCGGTTGTTCCAGGAGATGTAGTAGTCCTGGCCGCTGGACTGCGGGTGCTGGGCGAACGGCGTGTAGTCGGTGGTGTTGGCGGCGGGGTCGTAGCCCTGCCACTCGTACGCCTTCTCGGCCTTGACCGGCAGCGCCGGGTCGACTCCGGCCGCGCGCACGGGGTTCATGCCGCTGTTGTAGAAGGCCGCGGTGCGCGAGTCGGCGTAGAACCAGTTGAAGGCGTAGTCGATGTGACCGGCCGCCTGCTGGAACGAGGCCGCGTCGGTGACGTACGCCGGGTCGTTGAAGAGCTGGAAGCCTATGATCGAGTCGGCTTCGTGGCGGTAGGTGGTCCGAAGCGAGGTGTAGGCGACCGGCTTGCCGCCCACCGTGGCGCGGTGGGTGACGATGCCGTAGTCGGTGCGCCACACCTGCATCCGGTAGGAGCCCTTGGCGGTGGAGTCGGCGACCGTGGGCTTCCAGGAGTTGGTGCGCTCCATCTTCTCCATCGGGGCGCAGGCGCCGTCGTTGCGGTAGTGGGTGGAGGCCTTGGAGGGCGTGGAGCCGTTAGGCTCGCAGAGCTCGACGGCGTACGTGTCGGTGATGTCCTGGGCGGCCGATGTGGCGCTCCAGGCGTAGTCCTGGCCGCGGCCCATCTGGATGTACATGCCGACGCCGGCGAAGGAGACGCCGCGGGCGCTGATGCCGGGGCCCTGGAGCTCCTGGAGCATCATCAGCTGCGGGGCGAAGTAGCCGGTCTGGGGACCCATGACGGCGATCGGGTTGCCGCTGGCGGTGTGCTTGCCGGAGACCAGGAGGGCGTTGGACATGCCGCGCTTCTGGGCGTCGCTGCCGCTTCCGGGCAGCGATCCTTCCGGGATGACGCCGTCGTCGTACATGCCCTGCAGCGGCTTGAGGGCGGCCGGTGCCTTGACCGGTGCCTTTGCGTTGGTGCCTGCCGAGCCCGTGCGGTCGTGGATCAGGGGTTCGGGTGTGACGGAGCCCGCGTCGGGAAGGGCGGTGCCGCGCGCCTGGTCGGGCTTGCCCGCGTACGGGAACGAGGTGCCGTCGTGGACGGTGAGGACGGCCTCTGGGTCGTTGCGTTGGCGGAACGACTCCCAGACCCTGGTCCCCTCCTCGACGCCGTACTTCTGCTGGGCGGCGAGCAGCGAGAGCGCGGCCTGCACCTCACCGCCGCCTCCCCCGCCGAACTGTCCGCCGACGACCGAGGCGATCGAGATCAGGTCGGTCAGTTTGAACGGCTGGATCTCGCCTATGTTGGTGATCGAGTCGATCTTTCCGGTGAGGACGTACTCGCCCGGGAAGTAGCGGCCGTTCTTCGACTTCACCCGGTAGGCGTTGATGCCGTCGATGTAGGCCTGGGCATCGGCCATCGCCTGCTCACCGCGTGCGCCTTCGTTCGTCCTGATCCAGGTGACCTGGGCTTCGAGGTCCGCCTCGGTGTACGGGGCCTGCGGCCAGAACTGCTGCTCCAGGCCCTGGTTGGCGAGTGCTCCCCCGGCGAACGAGGTCAGCTCGCCCCGCCCGATGTGCCGGAAGAGGTCCATCAGCCAGAGCCGGTCCTGCCCCGCGGCGAACCCGGCGCCGAACTCGGTGCCGTAGCGGGTGGTGCCCTTGATGTGCGGAACGCCGCTCTTCTTGTCGCGGGTGATGGTGACGTCCTCGCGCGGCTTCGTGACGGACTCGACCTGGTCCGCGGCGACCCCGAAGGAGGCGTCGTTGAAGAAGTCGGTCAGCTTCTGGTCCGTGAGGCTCGTATGCCCCGCCACCAGGCCGTTGTAGCGGTCGAGCTGGTCGTCGCTGTGAGCCGGGTGGGTGCCGAACGCCTTGTTGCCGAGGATCTCGACGAGGGTGGCGTTGCCGTTCTCGCCGGGTGGCAGGATGTCGGCGCACTGCCCCTGGCAGTGATCGGTGACAGCGACGGGTTCCGGCTGGGCCGCGCCGGCCTGGGGGGCCGATGCGAGCAGGGACGTACCGAGGGCGATGACGGCCGCGACTGTGGCGGCTCTGAGCGTGCGGGTGCGTGGGGGCATGCGTGCTCCTCCGGATGGCCGATGCGCCGGAGGTTACTGGCGGTACACCCCGTCAGTAAGATGAACATCAGTCACTTTTTCCGAATCGCCACACCCGTCGCCACGCCGCCCCACATGGGCCATCTCAGGTAGTGGACACATTTCACCTTTCGATGGAGCCGAAACGGGCAGTCGTACGTCCATCCCTTGACGCCGAAGTACGACCGACGGAGGTGGCAGTGCCATGGCCGGTTTCCGGAGTCTTGCGAGACAGGTCCGCGATCCGCGGGGCGATCTGGCTTTGCGGCGGTACTCGCTGCGCAAATGCCTGGAGCGATTCGCCCCTTATGGCCACCGGGCCACCTGGGATCACCTGTGTGCCCGGCACGGGATCGAACCCGAGGACCGGGATCCCGACCCGGTGCGCCTGCTCGGGGCACTGGAGGAGCTGGAGGAGGCGCGGGACGTCTGGCTCGCGTACGAGACGGGGTTCGCCGAACGGCGGCGACGCGAGAAGCACGACGGACTGCGCCGGCCGGGCGCGTTCGACGACTGGCACCGGCGGACCTGGGGCGGCAACGGCATCGCCCTGTGCGACAACCCCGGGGTCCATCCCGCCGCACCGCTCGCCGACGTGCTGGGGCGCCTGATCGCCGCCCTGGGCGCGGAGCCGGGCGTGGCCTGCCCGGTCTGCACGGGGACCGGCATCGTCTGGCGGCAGGACCTGGACCGCGAACCCTGGTCGGGCCCGGTCTGCACGGGGTGCGGCATCGTCGTCCCCCGCCCCGTACTGACCCCGGGAGCACTGGCCAGGGCCAGGGGGATGCGGCCGAGGGATCTGGCCTCGGTGGCCTGAAGCGCGCGGGGGGCGCTCGCCTGCGCGCACCCCGCGTCGTCCGTGTCCGGAGCCGGCAGGGCTAGGAGTTGTCCGCCGCCTTGCGTTCGGGCATCAGGCGCGACCCCGTGATCCGTTCGCCGGACACATCGTCGGGGTTGGACAGCACACACGTCTCCAGCGACAGGCATCCGCAGCCGATGCAGTCGGTGAGATGGTCGCGCAGCCGCCCCAGCTGCTTGATGCGCTCATCCAGCTCCGAGCGCCACGCCTCGGACAGCCGCGCCCAGTCCTCCCGGTTCGGCGTGCGCTCCTCCGGAAGCTCGGCGAGCGCCTGCCTGATGGTGGCGAGCGGGATGCCGACCCGCTGCGCCGCGCGCACGAACGCGACCCGGCGCAGGGCGTCCCTCGTGTAGCGACGCTGGTTGCCGCTGGTGCGACTGCTGGTGATCAGGCCCTTGGACTCGTAGAAGTGCAGGGCCGATACGGCTGCGCCGCTGCGTGCGGAAAGCTGGCCGACCGTGAGTTCGTGAAGTGTCTGCGGGATCTGTGGCACTCCCCGAACCCTACTGGTCCCGCCTCGAACCCTGCCGCCCGCTTCGAAAACCTGGCCGGTCCGTCGTTGACAGGGGCGCACCGCCCAACCATGCTGAGCAAGCGCTTAGACATTCGTTCGGGGACGACGGCAGACAGCCGGAAGGCAGGGACCAGGAACATGGCAGAGCCGAAGATCTTCACGTCCGCACAGGAGCTGCGGGACGGGGTGGGCGAGGAGCTCGGTCACAGCGAGTGGCTGGAGATCGAGCAGAAGAGGATCGACCAGTTCGCCGAGGCCACCGGCGACCACCAGTGGATCCACGTGGATCCGGAGCGTGCCGCCGCCGGCCCCTTCGGCACGACGATCGCCCACGGCTATCTGACGCTCTCGCTGCTCCCCGCATTCGTCCCGCAGATCATGCGGGTCGAGGGAGTGAAGATGGGCATCAACTACGGATCCAACAAGGTCCGCTTCCCCTCGACCGTGCCGGTGGGCTCGCGGCTGCGCGCCACAGGGGTGCTCAAGAGCGTCGAGGAGGTGGGCGGCGGTGTGCAGGTGACCACCCTCGTCACCATCGAGCGCGAGGGTGGCGACAAGCCGGCCTGTGTCGCCGAGGCGGTATCGCGCTTCTACTTCTGAGCCGTGTGCGGGCGCGGGCGGGCCCTCGGGTCCGCCCGCGGCGCTACTTCTGCGCCCCGACCATGCGCAGGACGAGGTCGGCGTAGAGCGTGCCGACCTCGTCGGGCGTCCGGCTCCCCTGGGCGTTGAACCAGCGGGCCACGTCGATGCAGAGCGAGAGCACGGCCAGCGTGGTGCCCGGGACGTCGGGGACGTCGAACTCCCCCGCCCGCACGCCCTCGCTGATGATCCGGCGCACCGCGGCGTCGCTCTTCCTGCGCAGCTCGACGATCTCCACGCGGTGTTCGTCACCGAGGGCCTCGAGTTCGTACTGGACGACCCGGGCCGTGGTGTGCCGCTCGGCGTGCCAGCGGACGAAGGCCTGTACGGCGCCGGCGAGCCTCTCGGTCGCCGTGCCGTCCCTGTCGGCGGCCGTCTCCAGGAGGAGCAGGGCCCGGTCGTGACCGATCCTGCTGATCCGGTGGAGCAGCTCTTCCTTCGTCTTGTAGTGGATGTACAGCGCGGCCGGGCTCATCCCGGCCCGCCCCGCGATGTCCCGGGTGGTGGTCGCGTGATACCCGCGTTCGGCGAAGGCCTCGACGGCGGCGACGAGCAGTCGCCGGGCCGCCTCGGGCGTGACCTCACTCCACGGCGTCTCGTCGCCGTCGGTCTGCTCCGCCGTGCTCATGATCACGTGCCCCTTTCCCTCTGCAGGACGAACACCATACCGCGAACCTGAGCAAGCGCTTAGGGGTCGTCCGTGACCGGGACCGTCAGAGCTTCTGGAAGGGGTCGTGCTCGGCGAGGATCTTCTCCAGCCTTGCCTGGTCGACGCGGCTGATGATCTGCCCCGCCTCCTGACGGTCCCTGATGACCTTGGCCAGAGTGAAGCACGAAGTGACGAGGTAGAGGACGCCGATGGCGAGGAAGGCGCGCACCCAGGCGTCGGCGTCGAGGAAGAAGATGCCGAGGGCCACTGCGCCCATGGCCACTCCGAAGGAGAGGACGGCCTGGCCGTAGAAGGCGGCGGTGCTCTGCTGCTTGACCGATGTTGTCTCACTCATGTCGCACAGCATCCGGCGCGGTGGCGTCCGGCACATCCGTCGAAGTACTCAGTCCCGGCACTCAGAAGGCGGAGACACCCGTCAGCGCGCGGCCGATGATCAGCTTCTGGATCTGGCTGGTGCCCTCGTAGAGGGTCATCACGCGGGCGTCCCTGACCAGTTTGCCGACCGGGTACTCGTCGATGTACCCGTAGCCGCCGAACACCTGGAGGGCGTTGTTGGCGGCGCGGACGGCTGCTTCGGAGGCGAAGAGCTTCGCCGTGGACGCGGCCGTGGCGAAGTCCTGGCCGCGGTCGATGAGGTCGGCCACGCGCCAGGTCAGCATGCGCGCCGCGTCGACGTCCACGGAGATGTCGCTGATCAGCTCCTGGACGAGCTGGTAGCTCGCGATGGACTTGCCGAACTGCTCGCGCTCGCCCGCGTACCGTACGGCGGCGTCGAGGGCGGCCTGCGCGATGCCGACGCAGCCGGCCGCGACCGACATCCGGCCCTTCGCGAGGGCGGACATGGCGATGGAGAAGCCCTTGCCCTCCGGCCCCAGGAGCGTGGCGGCGGGAACGCGGACGTCCTCCAGCACGATCTCGGCGGTCGCCTGGCCGCGCAGCCCGAGCTTGCCGTGGACGGTGCGCCGGGTCAGGCCGGGGCTGTCGGCCGGCACCAGGAAGGCGGAGATGCCCCGGTGGCCGGGGGTGTCGCCGGTGCGGGCGAAGAGCAGCACCACATCGGCCCAGGTGCCGTTGGTGATGAACATCTTGGAGCCGTTGATGACGTAGTCGTCCCCGTCGCGCACGGCCCTGGTGGTCAGGTTTCCGGCGTCGGAGCCGGTGCCCGGCTCGGTGAGGCCGAAGCATCCGACGGCCTCGCCCGCGGTGAGCCTGGGCAGCCACTGCCGCTTCTGCTCCTCGCTGCCCCAGGAAGCAATGGTCTTGGCCACCAGGCCGAGCGAGACGGACACGATGCCGCGCACGGACGAGTCGCCGCGCCCGAGCTCCTCGGTCACCAGGCAGTACGCGAGGTGGTCGCCGCCCGAGCCGCCGTACTCCTCGGGAACGGTCAGCCCGAGGAAGCCGAGGGAGCCCAGCTTCTTCACGATCGACTTGTCGACACTCTCGGCACGGTCCCACTCGACGACATGCGGGGCGATCTCCCGTGCGACGAAGTTCTCGGCGAGCTCCCGGACGGCTGCCTGCTCCTCGCTCAGCTCCAGGTTCATCCTGCGACACCCCACTTTTAATTAGCACTGCTAGTTTTATGCTTGCAGGCCCTACTATGTGCCGCATGGCCCGACCGCGCAAGCCCCTCCTCAGCAGAGACCGCATCGTCGAGGCGGCGGGCGCGCTCGTGGACGCCGAGGGGCTCGACGCCGTCTCGACCCGCCGCCTCGCGGCCGAACTGGGGGTCAGCGGGCCCTCGCTCTACAACCACTTCCGCAACAAGGACGAGATCCTCGACGCGGTGGCCGACGCCGTGTCCGCGAAGGTCGACCTGTCGATGTTCGAGGAGGCCGACCCCCGGGACTGGCCGGCCGCCCTGCACGACTGGGCCGTCTCCTACCGCGCGGCACTCGCCGCACACCCGCACATCGTCCCCGTGCTGGCCCAGGGACCCGGCCGCAGACCTGCCGGCCTGCGGGTCGCCGACGCCGTGTTCGGCGCGATGGTCCGGGCCGGCTGGCCGCCCGCCCAGGCGACCTACATCGGCGCGCTGATGCGCTACTTCATCACCGGCTCGGCGCTCGGCTCCTTCGCCCGCGGATTCGTCGACGACGAGACGGCGTACGACCCCGCCGACTACCCCCACCTCGGTCAGGCCCACCTGCTGGCCGACCGCCGCCAGCAGGTCGACGAGGGCGCCTTCGAGACAGGGCTGCGGGCCCTGCTGGACGGCCTCGCGCTGCAGTACGAGCAGACCGCGCCGAGCGGCACTCTTCGGCCCGCGCCGAACGGTCGCTGACGCATCCTGGACCGTATGGCTCGCATGACACCGCGCGGTCCGGCCGCGTACCGCCTCGCCGCCCTGGCCTCGCTGCTCGCCGACGAGACCCGCGCCGCCTTCTGCCTCGCCCTGCTCGACGGCCGCGCCTGGACGGCGGGCGAGCTCGCCCGGCATGCCGGAGTGGCCCCTTCGACGGCGAGCGAGCACCTGGGGAAGCTGGTCGCGGGCGGCCTGCTGACGCAGGAACGCCAGGGCCGCCACCGCTACGTGCGGATCGCCGACGGCCGCACCGCCCGCCTCGTCGAGGAGCTGGCCGCCCACACCCTTCCCGACCGCGACGAGGAGCGTCCACGGACCCTGCGCGCGGCGGGCATCAGCAGTGCGCTCGCCAGGGGACGCACCTGCTACGACCATCTCGCCGGGCGGCTCGGCATCACGGTCACGGACGCGATGACCGCCCGGGGGCTGCTCCGCCAGGACACCGGATTCGCCCTCACGGACGAGGGGCTCGACTGGTTCGCGGCGCTGGGAATCGTCCTGGAACCCGACGGACGACGGCCGCTCGTACGGGAGTGCCTGGACTGGACCGAGCGCCGCCCGCACCTGGCGGGGGCCGCCGGGGCCGCGCTGTGCGCTCACGCCCTGGAGGCGCGATGGTGCGTACGCATCGGATCCGGCCGCGCGGTGAAGGCGACGCCGGACGGGGAACGTGCCCTGTCGGAGCTGCTCGGAATCGAAGCGGCAACTATTCGGTAGGTGCCGAAGCGTCCCGGGCTTACTGTCGGGGCCATGACGACGACACCGACATCGCCACGTGCTGCGGCGACCGCTCCGGAGCGCGACTGGCGGGCCCTCGCCGCCGCCTGCACCACGGTGGTCCTGTGGGCCTCCGCCTTCGTCTCCATCCGCAGCGCGGGAGAGGCCTACTCACCGGGAGCGCTGGCGCTGGGCCGGCTGCTCGCGGGGACGCTGACGCTCGGGGCGATCCTGCTCGTACGCCGGGAGGGACTGCCGTCCCGGGCGGCGTGGCCGGGCATCGTGGGATCGGGGCTGCTGTGGTTCGGGCTGTACATGGTGGCGCTCAACTGGGGTGAGCAGCAGGTCGATGCGGGCACCGCCGCGATGGTGGTGAACATCGGCCCTATCCTCATCGCGCTGCTGGGCGCCGGGCTGCTCGGCGAGGGGCTGCCGCGCCGGCTGCTCGCGGGCATGGCCGTGTCGTTCGCGGGGGCCGCGGTGGTCGGTCTCTCCATGTCCGGGCACGGGAGCTCCTCGGTGCTCGGCGTGGTGCTCTGCCTCGTGGCCGCGGTGGCGTACGCGGGCGGTGTGGTCAGCCAGAAGCCCGCCCTGCGGCACGGATCCGCGCTGCAGATCACCACGTTCGGCTGCCTGATCGGTACGGTCGCCTGCCTGCCGTTCAGCGGGGTGCTGGTCTCCGAGGTGGCCGACGCGCCGGTCTCCGCCACGCTGAACATGGTCTATCTGGGCGTCTTCCCGACGGCGCTGGCCTTCACCACCTGGGCCTACGCGCTGGCACGCACCACCGCGGGCCGGATGGGCGCGACGACGTACGCGGTGCCCGCCCTGGTGGTGCTGATGTCGTGGCTGCTGCTCGACGAGGTGCCCGCGCTGCTCACCGTGGCGGGCGGGCTGCTCTGTCTGGCCGGGGTGGCGGTCTCCCGTACCCGCGCGCGCCGGGCGGAACCCCGGGAGGAGCCGGCGGCCCGGGTTCCCTGACCCGGGCCGCGGTGAGGGGGGTCTAGAACACGACCAGTGCGCGACCGCCCTTGCCCGCGATCATGTTCTCGAAGGCAGCCGGAATACCGTCCAGCGCGATCCGCTCCGTCACCAGCATGGAGAGGTCGAACCGTCCGGCGCGGATGTGTTCGGCGAGCACCGGCAGGTCGCGGGCCGGGTCACTGTTCCCGTAGACACAGCCGGTCAGCGAGCGGCCCCAGTGGAAGATCTCCAGGGCGTTGAAGGACACCACCTGGTCCTTGCCGCCGATGCCGACGACCGTGGTGCGGCCGCCGCGACGGGTGGACTCCCACGCCCCGCGGATCGTGGCGGGCCGTCCCACGCACTCCACGGCGACGTCCGCGCCCTGGCCGCCGGTGAGCTTGCGGATCGCGCGCGGGGTGGTGTCGGAGGCGATGACGTAGTCGGTGGCACCCGCCTTGCGGGCGAGCTCCTCCTTCTCCGCTGAGACATCGACCGCGATGATCTTCGACGCCTCGGCGATACGTGCGGCCTGCAGGACGGCGAGGCCGACCCCGCCGACGCCGAACACCACGACGCTCTCGCCCTCGCGGACCCGGGCGGAGTGGTGCACGGCCCCGTAACCGGTCAGGACCGCGCAGCCGAGCAGCGCGGCGTCGGTGAGCGGGATGCCGGCCGGGGCGGGCAGCACGCAGTTCGCGGCGACTACGGTCTCCTGCGCGAACGCCGCGACGTTCAGGCCCGGATGGAGCTCCGTGCCGTCGGCCGTGCGGGCGTGGATGTTGGCCGCACCCTTCAGCGCGTCGGCGCAGAGCCAGACCTCACCGATGCCGCAGTGGAAGCAGTTCCCGCAGGACGGCGCCCAGTTGAGGACGACCTCGTCGCCGGGGGCGACATGGGTCACCCCTTCACCGACGGACAGCACGGTACCGGCGCCCTCGTGGCCGAGGACGGCGGGGACGGGCAGCCGCATGGTGCCGTTCGTCAGGGACAGGTCCGAGTGGCAGACGCCGGCGGCGGCGAGACGAATGCTCACCTGGCCGGGGCCCGGCTCGGGGAGTTCGATGTCGGTGATCTCCAGGGGAGCTCCGACGGCGGGCAGTACAGCGGCGCGGACCACGAACAGACTCCTTGACGGTCGGTGGGGCAGAGCGTGTCTCGAACGTAGCGCCGTCCGCCCCGGCGGGCAGGGCGGACGGGACGTGCGGGCGCGCCCTAGAACTGGAGGGACTTGGTCTGCAGGTACTCGGCGAGGCCGTGCGGGCCGAGCTCGCGCCCCACTCCCGACTGCTTGTAACCGCCGAACGGCGCCAGCGGGTTGAACCGGCCGCCGTTGATGTCCACCTGACCGGTGTCCATGCGGCGGGCGAAGGCCACGGCCTCCGCGTCGTCGGCGGCCCAGACCGCCCCGGCCAGCCCGTACACGGTGTCATTGGCGATCCGCAGGGCGTCGTCCACGTCCTCGTACCGCAGGATCGAGAGCACCGGGCCGAAGATCTCCTCGCGCGCGATGGTCATGACGGGCGTGACGTCGGCGAACACGGTGGGGCTGACGTAGTACCCCTGCTCCTTGGGTGACTCGGGGCCCCCTGCGACGAGGCGGGCGCCCTCCTCGATGCCCTTCTCGATGTATCCGCGCACCCGGGCCTGCTGCTTGGCGTTGACGACGGGGCCGACCCGCTCCCCGGGTACGTACTTCGCGACGGCCGCCGCGGCGAGAGCCACAGCCTCCTCGTACCGCTCGCCGTCGACCAGCATCCGGGTCCACGCGCTGCACGTCTGGCCCGAGTTGGACATCACGTTGGCGACGCCGACGTTGACCGCCTTGGCGAGATCGGCACCGGGAAGGATGACGTTGGCGGACTTGCCGCCGAGCTCCAGGGCGACGCGCTTGACCGCCGCGCCCGCCGTGGCGCCGATCCGCCTGCCGACGGCCGTGGACCCGGTGAAGGAGACGAGGTCGACGTCCGCGTGCTCGGCGAGCGCCTGTCCGGCGACCGGGCCGAGGCCGGTGACCAGGTTGAAGACGCCTGCGGGCAGACCCGCCTCCTGGGTGACCTCGGCGAAGAGCTGGGCGGTGAGCGGGGTGTCCTCGGCGGGCTTGAGCACGACGGTGCAGCCGGCGGCGAGCGCGGGGGCCACCTTGGCGACGATCTGGTGCAGCGGGTAGTTCCAGGGGGTGATCGCCCCGACGACGCCGACGGGCTCCAGCAGGACGGTGGAGTTGCCGAGCTTCTCCTCGAAGGAGTAGGAGGCGGCCAGCTCGGCGTACGAGCCGGCGACCAGCACCGGTACGCCCGCGTGCACCATCTGGGACAGCGGCAGCGGCGAGCCCAGTTCCGCGGTGACGGTCTCGGCGATCTCGTCCTTGCGGGCGGCCAGCACGTCGCGCAGGGCGGCGATCCGTGCGGCGCGCTCGGCGGGCGGGGTGGCCGCCCAGCCGGGGAACGCGGCGCGTGCGGCGCGTACCGCGGCGTCGACGTCCTCGGCGGTGCCCGCCGGGACGTGGCCGATGACCTGCTCGTCCGCCGGATTCACGACCGCGATCGTGTCCCGGCCCGCGGCGGGCCGCCATTCCCCGCCGATGTACATCCCGTCATGCGCCTTCATGGCTGTTCCTCCCGGGCTTGCTGTGCCTGCCGCCGTAGCCGTGCGTACGGACGGATGCCGTCCCGGCCCCAAACTAGCGCTGTTAGTTTTTCGGCGCCAGGGAAAGGCTGGAGACACAGGTCACGCACGGCCGTGGCCGGCAGTCACACGTCGAGCCCCGGAATGACTTCGGGCAGGGGGCAGATCCGGCGCCCCGAGTGGTCGAAGACGTACAGGTGCGCCAGGTCGACGAGGAGCGGCACCTGCCCGCCGGTCCGCAGCCGCATGTCGGGCCCGGTGCGCACCACGAGGTCGCTCGCCGTGACGGCGGGACGGTCGGGGCTGCGTACGGCGTACGGTTCCGCGTCCGGCTTGTCGAGTACGGCGACGGAGCCGGTGGCACGCTGCTTCAGGCGCTCCAGCACGCCGATCCCGCCGCCGGGTGCGCGGCGGCGGCGCTGGGGCGCCTGCTGGCGGGCCGACTCCAGGTCGGGCACCACCGCGGGCTGTGAACCCGTGTTGAGGTGGACGAGCGCCTCGTGCCCCTGGTACTCGACGTGCTCGACGATGCCGCTGAGCGCGACCTCGCCGCGGCGGGCATGGCTGGGCGGGGCGATCCGGACCGCCTCGGAGCGCAGGCCCACGATGATCCGGCGGCCCTGCTGGATGCGGAGCAACTGGTGGTCGGGACTGAGCGGTTCGGGCAGGGGAAGACGCTGCCGGCCGAGGTCGATGGACATGCGCCCCTCGAGCGGGGCGTGGACGACGGCCTGGAGCAGATTGATCCTGGGGGTGCCGATGAACGCGGCGACGAACACGTTCTCGGGTGTCGCGTAGACCTCGCGCGGTGTGCTGACCTGCTGGAGCACCCCGCCGCGCATCACGGCCACCCGGTCGCCGAGCGACATCGCCTCGGCCTGGTCGTGCGTGACGTACACGGTGGTGACGCCCAGCTCCCGGGTGAGCTGGGAGATTTCGGCGCGCAGGTGGTTGCGCAGCTTCGCGTCCAGGTTGGACAGGGGTTCGTCCATCAGGAAGGCGGAGGGATGGCGCGAGATGGCCCGGCCCATCGCGACCCGCTGGCGTTCGCCGCCGGAGAGCTGGCCCGGGTAACGGTCGAGCACGCTTTCGATGCCGAGCATCCTGGCCGTGGCCTCGACGCGCTCGCTGTTGTCCCTGCGCGGGTTCTCCAGCTTGAGTGGGAAGCCGATGTTGGCGCGATTGGTCATGTTCGGGTAGAGCGCGAAGTTCTGGAAGACCATGGCCATGCCGCGTTCCCGCGGCGACACGTGGTTCGCAGGCTCGCCGTCGAGCAGCAGCTCCCCCTCGGAGATCTCCTCCAGGCCCGCGATCATGCGGAGCACGGTCGACTTGCCGCAGCCCGACGGCCCCAGCAGCACGACGAACTCGCCCGGATCGACGGACAGCGAGAAGTTGTCGACGGCACGCGGAGCCCGTCCGTACGTCTTGCTGACGCTGCGCAGGGAGATGGCACGAGTCATGGTTCCGCCCGGGGAGGTGGGTGGGCTGCACGTGGGGAGCGGCTGCGTGGCCGAAGTTAGCCCACTGGGCGGGGCGTGGGAATGACTCGTGCGCAGATTAAAAGGTTACGTCGGCACAGTGGCGGAGCAGGCCGGATGTGTCAGGTGGGGTTCCGGTTTGCGCAGGGGTGTTCGGTCGCTGGGCCGGGAGGAACAGCCGGTGCGAGAGGGACAGCCGGGGCGGGAGGAACAGCCGGTGTGAGAGGGACAGCCGGGGCGGGAGGGACAGTCGGGGCGGGAGGGACAGGCAGAACAGGTGGGACGTCCGAGGCCTGCGGCCGTCCGCCGCGCAGACCGAGCCCCGCTGCCCCGACGAGCAGCGCGCCCAGCATGAGGAACGGGGCGGCGCTGCCCGCGATTCCGGCGGTCAGCCCCGCCGTCGCGGGGGCGGCCACCTGGCCGAGGCGGTTCCCGGTCAGCCGGAGGGCCAGCGCCGTGGAGCGCGCCTTCGCGGGGGCGGCGCGGACGACAGTGGTCATCGACAAGGGCTGGCCCACGCCCAGGCAGAAGCCGAGCAGGGCGAGCATCACGGCGAGCACGGCGACGGGTACGGGCAGCGCGATGCCCGCGCAGATCAGGCCGCCGAGCAGGCAGGTCGTGGTGAGCAGCGCGTTCCGGCCGAGGATCCGCAGCATCGGTGTCATCGCCAGCCGGCAGGCGATGGTCGCGGCGGCCCGGAGGCTCAGCAGCAGTCCGACCGTGGCGGGTGCGATGCCGCGTTGCTCGCCCACGACCGGCAGGTAGGCGGTGAGGATGTCGGTGGCGGAGAGTACGGCGAGGCTGATGAAGATGCCGGCCGGGACGCCACGGGTGCGCAGGATCCGGCCGACCGGCACCTTCTGCGCCTCCTCCGAGGCGGAGCCGGCGGCACTCCGGTGCTCGATGCGCCACAGCGCGGTGAAGGAGACGACCGCGACGGCTGCCGAGACGAGGAGGGCGACGGCGCTGGTACGGGCCATGGCGCCGTCCCGTTCCGAGATGAGGTAGCCGGCGGCGATCGGGCCGATGAGCTGGCCGAGGGAGGCCCCGATCGTGAAGTGCCCGAAATTGCGGTCCTGTTCGGCGGGCGCCGACTGCCGTGCGACGAGTGACTGCGCGCCGATCACGAAGCAGAGGTGGCCGAGGCCCATGAGTCCGCTCCAGGCCGCCAGGGCCGGGAGGGAACCGGCCGTCCCGCTGAGTGCGCAGCCCCCGCCGATCAGTACGACCCCGAGCGGCAGCAGCGGGGCGCAGCGGCCGTGGTCGGTCCTGCGGCCCAGCGGTACGGCGGCGAAGAGCGGCAGGAGCGCGTACACACCGGCGATGATGCCGATCGCGCTCTCGTCCGCGCCGAGCGAGAGGGCCCGGTAGGAGACGGCGGGCCGCGCCATCGACACCGCTCCCTGGGCGAAGGCGAAGGCGATGACGAGGCGCAGCAGCCAGCCCCTGCCGGGCCGTGGTTCCGCGGGCATCAGATGATGCCGAAGAGGATTCCGGCGCCGAGGACCACCAGCGAGGTGAGCACGGCCCACTTCACGGTGAACCGGGTGTGGTCGCCGAACTCGACCTTCGCCATGCCGACCAGGACGTAGACCGCGGGCACGAGCGGGGACGACATGTGCAGGGGCTGGCCGACCAGGGAGGCCCGGGCGATCTCCAGCGAGGAGACGCCGTGGGCGGCACCGGCCTCGGCGAGCACGGGCAGGACGCCGAAGTAGAAGCCGTCGTTGGACATGAAGTAGGTGAGGGGGAGGCTCAGTACGCCGGTGACGACGGCCATGTGCGGCCCCATCGCGTCGGGGATGGCCCCGACCAGCCAGTCGGCCATGTGGTCGACCATGCCGGTGCCGGTGAGCACACCGGTGAAGACGGCCGCCGCGAAGACCATGCCGGAGACGTTGAGGACGTTGTCGGCGTGGGCTGCGATGCGGGCCCGCTGGTCGGGCATGTGGGGGAAGTTGACCGTGAGGGCGAGGGCCGCGCCGAGCAGGAAGAGCACCGGGATCGGCATCAGTTCCATGATCATCGACGCCAGCAGGGCGACGGTGAGGCCGGCGTTGAACCAGTAGAGCTTGGGGCGCAGGGTCGGCCTGTCGGGGTCGAGCCCCTTGAAGTCCTGGTCACCGTCACCGTCCGTGTGGTCCCCGGCGGCGTCTCCGCCGCCCGTGGACGCGGTGCCCTTCACCAGCCGGTCATCGCCGCCGCCCGCGCCGACGAGAACGGTCTCTGGCTCCCGCACGAGCACCTCGTCGAGAGTGAGTGTGCCGAGGCGCTTGCGTTCGCGACGGCCCAGGACGCACGCCAGGAGGATGACGGCGAGCAGTCCGACGCCGAGCGCCGGGATCATCGGGACGAAGATGTCGGCCGCGTCCAGCTTGAGCGCGGTGGCCGCGCGGGCGGTGGGACCGCCCCAGGGCAGGGTGTTCATGACACCGTTCGCCGTGGCGGCGACACCGGTCATCACGACCAGGCTCATCTTCAGCCGCTTGTAGAGCGGATACATGGCCGAGACGGTGATCATGAAGGTGGTGGAGCCGTCGCCGTCCAGCGAGACGATCGCGGCGAGCACCGCCGTGCCGATGACGATCCGCATCGGGTCGGCCTTGCAGAAGCGCAGGATCCCCCGGACGACGGGGTCGAAGAGGCCGACGTCGATCATCACGCCGAAGTAGACGATGGCGAACATCAGCATCGCCGCGGTCGGCGCGAGGGTGCCGACGCCTTCGATGACGTAGTCGCCGAGGTTCGCACCCTGCCCGACGGCTACGCAGAAGAGTGCGGGGATCAGGACCAGCGCCGCGATCGGCGACATCTTCTTCATCATGATCAGGACCAGGAAGGTCGCGATCATGGCAAATCCGAGGATTGTCAGCATGTGGGATACCTAACGTTCACCTTTGAACTCCCACCGGTCTCGGCGGTTCGGATGACGTTAGGTGTCCCGTCGGGCGGTAACAAGATGTTGACGTGTGAGCAATAAGAGCAAAACCCCAGGTCAGAGAGTTGGCGCTACGGAGACCGGGACGGCGTTGAGCACAGCGGTGCCGGACAGCGGGTCCAGGAGGGTGCCGTCGAGCAGCTGGTTCACATTGACTCCCGGTCCGGTCTCGGCGACGGACATGCGCGTGCCCGGACGGCTGTGTCCCCAGCCGTGCGGGAGGCTCACGACTCCGGTCCGTACCGCGTCGGTGATCTCGGCGGGCGCCTCGACCTCGCCGCCCGCCGACGTGATGCGTGCCGTGGCACCGTCGGCGAGCCCGATGCGGGCGGCGTCGTCGGGGTGGATCTGCAGCGTGCAGACGTTCGAGCCGCCGCGGAGGGAGGAGACGTTGTGCATCCAGCTGTTGTTGGAGCGCAGATGGCGGCGGCCGACGAGGACGAGGCCCGTGGGCCGTTCGTCCAGTGCCCCACGGAGCCGTGGCAGATCGGCGGCGATGGGGGCGGGGAACAGCTCGATGCGGCCGCTGCGGGTCCTGAGCAGCTGCGGGACGCGGGGCTTCAGCGGACCGAGGTCGATGCCGTGCGGATGCGCGAGGAGCCCTTCCAGCGTGAGGTCGTAGGGGCCGAGGCGCAGCATCAGGTCGAGGCGCCGCTCGGCGCCGGTGCGGCCCGTCAGCTCGGCGGCGAACTCCTCCGGGAGGCCTGCCTTGCCGAGGGTGGTGGCGATGACCATGTCGTCGACCGTTCCGGGCGGCGCCCCGTGCATACCGCCGACGGCGAGGACGAGCCGGGCGAGGATCTCGCTCTCGGCCATGCGGTCGTCCTCCAGTGGGACGGCCGCGCGGGTGTAGCGGACCTGGTTGTGCACGGCGAGGGAGTTGAGGGCGAAGTCGAAGTGGGCGCTCTGCGAGGGCGGCGGCGGGGGCAGCACGACGTCGGCGTGGCGTGAGGTCTCGTTGAGGTACGGGTCGACGCTGACCATGAAGTCGAGGCCCTCGGCGAGCGCCCGGTCGAGCCGGTCGCCGTCGGGTGCGGAGAGCACCGGGTTGCCCGCGACGACGATGAGGGCACGGATGCGCCCCTCACCCGGGGTCTCGATCTCCTCGGCGAGCGCGACGACGGGGAGCTCGCCCTTGGCCTCCGGGTGCCCGGAGACACGGCTCGCCCAGCGGCCCAGTGCGAAGCCCTTGCCGGGGGCGGCGGCACGGGGTGCGCGGGCGGTGGCGGAGAGCGGGAAGAGTGCGCCGCCGGGGCGGTCGAGGTTGCCGGTGAGGATGTTGAGTACGTCGACCAGCCAGCTGGCCAGGGTGCCGTGTTCGACGGTGCAGCTGCCGATGCGCCCGTAGACGGCCGCGGCGGGGGCCGCGGCCAGTTCGCGGGCGATCGTACGAATGGTGCCGGCGTCGATGTCGCAGGCGGCGGCCACCGCTTCGGGCGTGAAGTCCTCGATGGCCTCGGCCAGTTCGTCGTAGCCGTCGAGGTGCTCGGTCAGCGCGCCGGGGTCCGCGAGCTTCTCCTCGATGAGGACCTGGGTGAGCGCGGCGAGCAGGAGGGCGTCGACCCCGGGGCGGATCGCGACGTGCCGGTCCGCGAGGCGGGCGGTGCGGGTGCGGCGCGGGTCGATGACGGTGAGGGTGCCACCGCGTTTGCGCAGCGCCTTGAGCTTGCCCGGGAAGTCGGGGGCGGTGCACAGGCTTCCGTTGGACTCGAGCGGATTGGCGCCGATCAGGAGCAGATGGGCGGTGCGGTCCAGGTCGGGTACGGCGATGGCGTTGGCATCGCCGAAGAGGAGGCCGCTGGAGACGTGCTTGGGCATCTGGTCGAGGGTGCTCGCGGTGAAGACGTTGCGGGTGCCGAGCGTGGAGAGCAGTAGCTGGGGATAGAGCCCGCCGGCCATCGTGTGCACATTGGGGTTGCCGAGGACGACACCGACCGACTGCGTGCCGTGCTCCTCGGTCAGGGCCGGGATCCTCGCGGCGATCAGGTCGAAGGCCTCGTTCCAGGTCGCCTCCCGCAGGACGCCGTCCGTGCGCACGAGTGGGGTGCGCAGCCGGTCGGGGTCCGCGTCCAGACCTCCGAAGGAGGCGCCCTTGGGGCAGATGAAGCCCTGGCTCAGGACGTCGTCACGGTCGCCGCGGGCGCCGGTGACCGTCGTTCCCTCGATGGTGAGGGTGAGTCCGCAGGTGGCTTCGCAGAGCGGGCAGATACGCAGGGCGGTGCGGGAATCGTGGGACATGGGCCCTCCCCGGGGCGGCTGCAGCGGTGGCGCACGGGCATGCACCGTCGGGCCGCGGACCGCACAGCGGGTGCGAGCTCCCGGCCGGATCGAGCATACCGACCGGTACGGATGCTGGCGAGGTGTTGACGCCACCTGTCATTCGAGGACCCGCGCGAGATAGGCCTGGATCAGCACGCGGGTCTCCCCTATCAGAGCCGGGTCGCCGGACGGGTCGGCGTGGAAGGCGAGTTGGAGCACCGCGTCGGCGGCTTCGACGCAGACCAGCACCGTCCGGAGCAGATCGGTGTCGGGGTCGCGGCCGAGATGACCGGAGAGCAGGGAGGCCAGGCGGCCCGCGACCCTGCGGTTCGACTCGTCGAGCGGGTCGCCGGCCGGCGCGGGAGGGCCGAAGTCGACGAGGGCGAAGCCGGGGACCGAACGCTTCATCGCCAGGTACTCGTCGAGTACGGCGTCGATGGCGCTCCGCCAGTCCTCGGTGGGGATGTTCGCGAGGCGGGCCACGATGCGCTCGGCGTAGAGGTCCAGATTGCGCTCGGCGAGTGCGTCGACCAGCCCTCGCTTGTTGGAGAAGAAACGGTAGACGGATCCGATGGGCACACCGGCACGGTCGGCCACCGCCCGGGTGGAGAGCTGTTCGTAGCCGGTCTCGTCGAGGAGCTCGGCGCAGGAGTCGAGGATCCGGGCGAGGCGTTCGGCACTGCGCTGCTGCACGGGGGCGCGCCGGAGGTTCGTGTTCGCTTGGGGCACGGTTCCATGATGCCGTGGGTCCGGACGGGGTGAGTCACCCGTGCGCGGGCCCGGAGGCCCGGTGCGCCGGTCCCGCCCAGCCCGCATCCCCCGTAATCCGCACCTGTTTCCACCGCGTTTCCGCACCGGCCGTCACGGACACGGCACAGCGGTGCCCGTATGCCGTTGACGGGCGGCGTTTCCATTCCTACGGTTGCCCATAGGATTCTTCGTCAGGGGATCCATGGGATTCCTTCCGACGGGAGCGCATGATGAGTGGGACCGAACAGGCCAGGAAGACGGCGGAGACTCTCACCTACAGCGCCGGTTTCGGCAACGAGCACGGCTCGGAGGCCATCCCGGGAGCGCTACCGCACGGCCGGAACTCACCGCAGCGCGCACCGCTCGGGCTGTACGCGGAGCAGCTGAGCGGCTCGGCCTTCACCGAACCCCGCGCGCACAACCGCCGCTCCTGGCTCTACCGGATCCGCCCCTCGGCGGCCCATCCCCCGTTCGTCCGCGTCGACAACGGCGCGCTGCGCACAGCTCCCTTCGCCGAAGCGGTTGCCGATCCCAACCGGCTGCGCTGGGACCCGCTCCCCGAGCCCGCGCCGGGTACGGACTTCCTGGCCGGTCTTTGGACGCTGGGCGGCAACGGCGACGCGACGCAGCGCACCGGCATGGCCATCCACCTCTACAGCGCGAACTCCTCCATGACGGACCGGGTGTTCAGCGACTCCGACGGTGAGCTCCTGATCGTGCCCGAGCGCGGCGGTCTCCTGATCCGTACCGAACTGGGGCTGCTGCGCGCCGAACCCGGCCATGTGGCGCTCGTCCCGCGCGGTGTCCGCTTCCGTGTCGAGCTCCTGGACGCCACCGCCCGCGGGTACGTCTGCGAGAACTACGGGCAGCCGTTCGTCCTGCCCGACCTGGGCCCGATCGGCGCCAACGGCCTGGCAGCCGCGCGGGACTTCCTGGCGCCCGTCGCGGCGTTCGAGGACCGTGAGGGACCGGTCGAGGTCGTCAACAAGTTCTGCGGGAACCTCTGGTCGGCGACGTACGACCACTCCCCGCTCGACGTCGTCGCCTGGCACGGCAACCACACCCCGTACGTCTACGACCTGCGCCGCTTCAACGTCCTCGGCACCATCAGCTTCGACCACCCGGATCCGTCGATCTTCACCGTCCTGACCTCGCCGTCCGACACCCCGGGGCTGGCCGGAGTCGACTTCGTCGTCTTCGCCCCGCGCTGGCTGGTCGGCGAGGACACCTTCCGCCCGCCGTACTTCCACCGCAACGTGATGAGCGAGTACATGGGACTCATCGAGGGCGCGTACGACGCGAAGGCGGGCGGTTTCGTGCCCGGCGGCGGCTCGCTCCACAACATGATGTCGGCGCACGGACCGGACCGTGAGACCTTCGACCGGGCGAGCTCCGCGGAGCTGAAGCCGCAGAAGATCGATGACGGGCTGGCGTTCATGTTCGAGACCCGCTGGCCGGTCACGGCGACCGCGCAGGCCGCTGCCGCGGACCATCTGCAGCACGGGTACGACGACGTGTGGCAGGGTCTGAGCCGCAACTTCCGGCCGTGAACCCCCGAAGCCGGCCACTGTCCAGAGAGTCCAGGTGAACCGGATGAACCAGGTGAACGAGGTGAATCCCACCCCGGCCTTCGCCCCCGACTCCCTCGTGCTGAACCGGAAGCTGCCCTTGTGGTACCAGGTCTCGCAGTCGCTGCGGGCCTCGATACTGGGCCGGCCCCAGGACGCCTCGCCGCGCCTGCCCACCGAGGAGCAGCTCGCCGCGCACTACGGCGTCAGCGTCCTGACCATGCGCCAGGCGCTCAAGGAGCTGGAGACGGAGGGCCTGATCAGCAGGCACCGCAGGCGCGGCACGTTCATCGAGCCGCGCGCCCGGCGGGTGTCGCCGGTCCGGCTGCTGGGTTCGATCGACGCCATCGTCGCCCAGCAGTCGGGTGAGCGGACCACCGTCCTCGGCCATGGGACCACCCCCGTGCCGGGCGATCTCGCCGAGTTCTTCCCCGACTGCTCCGAGCTGGTCGACTACCGGCGGCTGCGCTGCGACGACGGGACGGGCGAGCCCACCAACTGGGCGGAGAACGCGGTGCGTCCCGACATCGCGGCCAGGATCGACGTGGCCGATCTCGAGCGGTGGCCGATGACGAAGGTGCTGCGCGACGCCGTCGGCGTGCGGATCTCCCGGATCACGGACACGGTCGAGGCCCGTCTCGCCGACCCGGCGACGGCGGAGCTGCTGCAGGTCCCGCTGCTCAGCCCGATCCTGCACTACACGGGCGTGACGTACGACGACGACGGGCGGGTGGTGGACGTGGCGCGGATCCGGTACCGGGGGGACCGCTTCTCCTTCTCCGTGACGGTGGAAGCGCACTGACCGCCCCGGCCGGCCGCCGTTACGATGCCCTGGGCGGCGGACGTGGCGACGGGGAGGACGACACGGTGGCAGCACGGGTGGCGGCCGGAGCCGGCGGGGCCGAGGGGATCCCGTTTCTCGACGACCTCATGCCCTGGTCGGTGCGGCCCCTGAGAACGGGGCGCCCCTGGGTGACCGCGCCGGACGCGGCCTCCCTCAGGGCCCGTTGGGATCTGCTGGTGCGGGCCGAGGGCGCCGAGCAGGAACGGCTGTTCCGGTCCAGCCGCTCGCGCAGCCCCCTGGCCCCGGCCGCGGCGCTGCCGGGCCGCACCACCGCGACGGGCCGGTTCGCCCGGGACCCGGGCCCGTATCCCGCACCGGTACGGATCCTGCACGGCCCCTTCGACGAGCAGTGGCTGATCCCCGACCAGCGGCTGCTCGACGCGGCACGCCCCGAGCTGTGGCGGGTCGCCGACGCGCACCAGGTCTTCGCCGTCGAGCACGGATACGTACCGCAGGACACCGGGCCCGCCCTGTCCGTGACGGCGCTGCTGCCCGACGGACACTCCCCCGCAGGCCGCCCGGGCCGGATACGGCCGCTCTACCGGCGCCCCGGCGGCCGGGAGCCCAATCTCGCGCCGGGGCTGCCCGGTCTGCTGGGCGCCCGGTACGGGGCCCCGGTCGACCCGGAGTCCGTCCTTGCCTGGACCCTTGCCGCCGCCCGCCCCTCACCTGCCGGATGTCTCGTGCCGCTGCCCGCCGACGGCACCCTGTGGGCCGAGGGTGTGGAGCTCGGCCGGGAGCTGCTGCGCCTGCAGCTGCGCGGGGCGCGCGGCGGGCAGCGTCCCCGACTGCCGGGCGGGCGCCGGCCCTATGTGCGGGCCGCGATACCGCCCCGGCCGTCCGTGCTGCGCTACGACCCCGAGGACGAGGTGCTCACGCTCGGCGAGGGGCCCGACGAAGGGCGTGTCTCCCCCGTTCCGGCCGGGGCGTGGGAGTACCGGGTGTGTGGCGCCCGGATGCTGGAACTCTGGTTCGAGCGCCGCACGGCCCGGGACGGGCGGGAGGGCCTGGAGGCGCTGCGGCCGCGCCACTGGCCGCAGGAGTGGACGTCCGAGCTGCTCGAACTGATCACCCTCCTCGCTCTGCTGGGTGAACTGCGGTCCGCTCAGGAGGAGTTGTGGAAACGGCTGGCTACCGAGCCCGCGGTCACCCGCGACGCGCTGCGGGCGGCCGGGGTGGTACCGGCTCCCGCGACGGCTCGGCGGCCCGCCTCGGTCCTCGACCACCACGAGGAGGGCCCGGACGGGCAGTTCGCGCTGCTGTGACCGCCTGCGGCCGTCCATTACTGCTCGAACGAGTCCAGGCGGTCCACTACCGCTCGAACGAGTCCAGCACCCGGCCCAGCGCCCGGTCGAAGACGCCCTCCAGATCGATCGGCCCGGAGTCCTCGGCGAACCCTGCTGCCAGGCGCGGGTACTTGCCGGTCGCGATCTGGCTGATCAGGTAGTTGGTGCGGGCCGCGTGCTCCTGCTCCTCGGTCCAGGGCAGCGAGCGGCTGCGTTCGGCCGTGGCGATCTCGTTGGCCGTGTAGGTGGTGACCACCCCGTTGACCATGGCGATGAGTTCCATCTTCTCGCCGAACCGGGCATCGAGCCCGTCCAGGATGCTCAGCGCGTACTCCATGTAGGCCAGCACGTTCGGGCTGAATCCGTAGACCGGTGACATGAGACGCGGCACCCAGGTGTGGCGGTGCATCATCGCGCGGGCCTGGCGTGCGAGCGCCATCATGTCGGCGCGCCAGTCGCCGGACGGTTTCTCCGGCAGGTCGTAGCCACCGCTGACCACGTCGAGCATCAGCTCGTACAGGTCCTCCTTGCGCGGCACGTAGTTGTAGAGCGACATCGTGCCGCAGCCCAGCTCCGCGGCCACCTTGCGCATCGACACCGCGTCCAGGCCCTCGGCGTCGGCGATGCGCACGGCGGCTGCCGCGATGTCCGCACGACTGAAAGCGGGCTTGGGCCCGCGGCCCGCCCGCTCGGGGCGCGCCCAGATCACTTCGGGTACAGGGGGTCGCCCCGCCATCGGTCATCACCTCGCTCACCATCGTAGTTACGTACACCGTACGTAGTGCGCTACGGTAGGCCTATGACAACTACGTACGGTGTACTTAGTGAAGGTCTGGAGAAGCACTACGGAGACGTCCACGCCCTGCGCGGGCTCGACCTCGCCGTCGCCGAGGGCTCCGTCTGCGGTGTGCTGGGGCCGAACGGCGCGGGTAAGAGCACCGCCGTCCGGCTGCTCACCACGCTGACGAGCCCGGACGGCGGCAGCGCGCGGGTCGCGGGCCACGACGTGGTCCGCGAGGCCGCCGCCGTACGCGCGGCCATCGGGGTCACCGGGCAGAGCACCTCGATCGACGGCGAGCTCTCCGGGCGGCAGAACCTCCGCCTCTTCGCGCGGCTGCTCCGCCTCCGGGGCCCCGCGGGCCGCTCGCGCGCCGACGAGCTCCTCGAACGCTTCGGGCTGACCGAGGCCGCCGACCGCCCCGCCCGCACCTACTCGGGCGGCATGCGCCGCCGCCTCGACCTCGCCGCCGGCCTCCTCACCCGCCCGCAGGTGCTCTTCCTCGACGAGCCGACGACCGGACTCGACCCGCACAGCCGCAACCAGATCTGGGAGGCGGTACGCGAACTGGCAGGGCGCGGCACCACCGTGCTGCTGACCACGCAGTACCTGGAGGAGGCCGACCGGCTCGCCGACGACATCGTGCTGATCGACCGGGGCCGGGCCGCCCACCGGGGCACCCCGGCCGAGCTCAAATCCCTCATCGGCAGCTACGCGCAGGTCGTCGTCGCACACGAGTCGGCGCTCGGGGCCGCGGCAGCCGTGCTCGACCAGCTGACCGGCGCCGAACCGACGCTCGACCACGAGCACCGCACCATCGGCGTCGTCGCATCCGACGCCACCCTCACGCTGCCGCGCATCGTCCGCGAACTCGACGCCGCGGGCGTCCCGGTGATCGATGCGAGCCTGCGCCCGCCCACCCTCGACGAGGCCTTCCTCCGACTGACCGACCGCGGCGACGTCCGCGCACCGAAGGAGACGGCAGCATGAGCACCACGACCCCGGTCCGCGAGCGGACCCCGGCGCCCGCCCTCACGGGCTCCCTGGCGGCCGACGGCCTGGCGATGGTGGGCCGCCATCTGCAGAAGATCAGAGCCGCGCCCGGTGTACTGATCCTGACCCAGACCATGCCGATCACGATGCTGCTGTTCTTCGGCTACGTGTTCGGCAGCGCGCTGGCGGTCCCGGGGCAGGAGTACCGCTCCTTCCTGGTACCCGGCCTCCTCGCCGCGACAGCGGCCAACGGCCTCATGACGGGAATGTTCCAGGCGGCCCAGGACTGCGACCGCGGGGTGATGGACCGCTTCCGTACGCTGCCGATGAGCCGGGCCGCCGTACCGCTCGGCTCCACCGGCGCCGAGGTGCTGACCACGGCCGTCGGCATGATCCCGCTGATGCTCGTCGGACTCGCGGCGGGCTGGCGGATCGAGGGCGGCCCGGCCGCCGCGCTCGGGGCGTACGGGCTGCTGCTGCTGTTCCGGTTCGCCACGTCCTGGGTGGGCTACTGGCTGGGCCTGCTCATCCGCGACGAGGAGGCGGCGGGGCAGCTGGGCAGTGCCACCTTCATCCTGCCGCTGCTCTCCAGCGCGTACATCCCGACGGACGACATGCCGGGCTGGCTGCGCACCGTCGCCGAGTGGAACCCGATCAGCGCCCTCGCCTCGGCCACCCGCGAACTCTTCGGCAACTCCGCCCCGGCCGAAGGCGCCGCCTGGCCGGTCGCGCACCCGGTGGCGGGCACGCTGGCCTGGGCGGCCGTCCTGCTCGCCGTGTTCGTCCCGCTGACCGTGCGCCGGTACGCACGCGGCACGGACTGAACCACGAACGCCCGCGGGCGGGGGCGGACGGGATGACGGAAGTGCTGCGTACAGGGTGGGTACGGTTGCCCATGAGCACTCAGCCACTCCCCCTGGACGGCATCACCGTGGTCGCGGTCGAGCAGGCCGTCGCCGCCCCCTTCGCCACCCGCCAGCTCACCGACCTCGGTGCCAGGGTCATCAAGATCGAGCGCCCCGACGGAGGGGACTTCGCCCGCGGCTACGACACCGCGGCGCGCGGACTCTCCTCCCACTTCGTCTGGTGCAACCGCGGCAAGGAGTCCGTCGCGATCGATCTCAAGGACCCCCGCGGGCTGGCCGTGGTGCGCCGCCTCATGGCGGACGCCGATGTGTTCGTCCAGAACCTGGCGCAGGGAGCGGCCGCACGGCTCGGGCTGGACGCCGCCGCCCTCTGTGCCGCCCACCCGCGCCTGGTGGCCGTGGACATCTCCGGCTACGGCGCCGAGGGGCCGTACGCGCACAAGCGCGCCTACGACATGCTCGTCCAGTGCGAGGCCGGCCTCGTGTCCGTCACGGGAACCCCGGGGCAGCAGGTGAAGGCGGGCATTCCCGCCGCCGATATCGCGGCCGGGATGTACGCCTTCTCCGGTGTGCTCGCGGCACTGCTGCGACGCGCCACCACAGGACGCGGCGGTCCGGTGGAGATCTCGATGCTGGACTCGCTGGCCGAGTGGATGGGGCATCCGCTGCACTACGGGATGCACGGGGGTGAGACCCCGGCGCGTACGGGGCTCGCGCACGCGGCCATCACCCCGTACGACGCGTACCGCACCGCGGACGGGGAACAGGTGCTGCTCTCCGTCCAGAACGACCGGGAGTGGCGCCGCCTCGCCGAACAGGTGCTGCACCGACCGGAGCTCGCGGACGATCCGGCCTTCGCGACGAACACCGCCCGGACGGCGAACCGGGAGCGGACCGACGCGGTGGTGGGACAGGCACTCGCGCGGCTGACCGGCACGGAGGCGCTCGCCGGGCTGGACACGGCGGGCATCGCCTGCGCACGGCTGAACACCGTCGCGGACGTGGCGGCCCATCCTCAGCTGGCCGCACGGGACCGGTGGCGGGAAGTGGCCTCACCGGTCGGCGCGTTGCGCACGCTGCTGCCGCCGATCACACTGCCGGGCGGGGCGGGGACGCCGATGGGTGCCGTACCGGCGCTGGGTGAACACACCGACGCAACGCTGCGGGCCCTGGGGATGACGGACGAGCAGACAGCAGCACTGCGCCGGGACGGAGTGATCGTGGGCACGGCCCTGAGCGGTGGGCCGGACCGGTCGTGACAGGCCGTCGGGTCAGCGGCGGCTGCCGAAGAGCGAGCGGCGCAGTCGCCGCAGCGGCGCGAAGAGCGAGACACGCGCGCTCCTGCTCCTGCGGGTGTGCGCGGCGTCGCGCGAGGTGAGCTCGAGCATCAGCAGCGTCGCTTCCGCGGACTCACGCTGCGGAACGGCGGGGCCGCCCAGCACTGCGAGATGGCGGTCGAGGCGCGAACTGGTCGCACTGCTCCCACATGTAATGGCAGGCACACGCGCCCTGCTGCGTACCGTTATCTGTTCCATGTCACTCCCCACCCGTACGAGGGCACCCGGCCCGGGCAGGTTAACCCTATCGTCCCGCGATGACACTCGCGTATCCCGGTTACAGGATTACGTACATGTATACGGAGGTTGACGGGGGGTCACCGAATTCCGCGGAGGGAGGAGACCCGCAGGTCGGGGCCTCCTCCTCCGGCGGTCGGCCGGGCCGGCCGCGCTGCGCGGCTACGGGCGGTGTCAGGCCGCCGAGTTGAAGACCGGCAGGTAGCCGCCCGACTGCCCGGCGGCGGTGGGGTGGTAGGACTCGCCGATGTTGAGCCAGTTCACACTGTGCAGCCAGGCACTGCCCGAGCAGATCTCGTGGTTGGTGAAGGTGGACGTGACGTCACCGAAGGTGAAGCCGTGGTCGGCGGCCCGCTTGGCGGTGGCCGCGTTGAGGTAGTCGGCCGCACTGTTGATGGCGGTGCGTTCCTTCTCGCTGAGACCTGCGAGGCAGCTGCCGCCGAGCTTGTAGAAGCGGGGATAGCCGAGGACGACGACACGGGCGGCGGGCGCCTTGGCACTGATCGCCGAGTACACCGAGTCGAGCCGGCCCGGCAGGGTCGAGTCGACGAAGGAACGGGCGGTGGCGATCCGGCTCAGGCAGGTGGACTCGGACTGCAGGACGCAGGTGGTCATGACGTCGGCGAAGCCCGCGTCGTTGCCCCCGATGGAGATCGAGACGAGGTCGGTCGAGGAGTTGACGGGGCCGAGCTGACCGGCCGTGACATCGGCCGTACGCGCTCCCGAGCACGCGGTGAAGGAGAACGAGGCGGGCGCGTTGGCGGCGGCCCAGAGAGCAGGGTAGGCCCGGGTGCTGCGCTTACAGTTGCCGCTCGCGCTGTCGTAACTGCCGGCGCCCACGCCGGAGGAGTACGAGTCGCCGAGAGCCACGTAGTCGACCGCGGCTGCGGATTCTTCGGCGTTGGCGACACCGGCCCCTGTCAGAGCGAGAACGGTGCCGAGCAGGAGAGAGGACGAGAACGCCACGAGTCTGGACATTTTCATGGAACCTCCTTGGGCAGGATCTCTGCCTACTCCGTGGTAGCAGTCATGGCCGCAATTCCGGAAGTGTCCATGCCAAGACCATTCAGCAAGTGCTTCTTGACGCCCTCCTGGCGTTACGTCACATTGAAGTCCGGCATCCGGCGCGCTGGGGGGCAAAGTCGCCAATGCGGATCATCAGTGGTGAGACAGGGTCAGTTCGGACAGATGTGCTGCCTCTGGCGGCAGGTGTCGCTGTGGCGGTCGCGGGGGCGGGCGCCGCGCTGGCACTCACCCACTTCGGCTCACCACTGCGCGCCCCTTTCGCGCTCTTTCACCTCTTCGCAACCCCGGCCGCCGCGCTCTCCGCGTGGCTGCCCGGCATGGACCGCACGGGCCGGCTGGTCTTCTCGGTCTCGGGGTCCCTCGCCGTCAATCTGCTGACGGCGCAGGCGCTGACCGCGCTGGACAGCAGGTCAGCGCGGAATTCCGTTCTGATCATTTCCGTAGCGGCGCTGATCATTTTCCTGTCCGCCCGGATTCCGAGGACGCGGAAAGATCCGAGGACGCGGAAAGACCGGAGCAATAGGAAGTCCCAATTCCGCACGCGGGCGTGACAGTCAGGCAATAATCCGGAAAAAGCGAGACCTCGGGGGAGATCCTGCCATATAGTTCCACTCGTTAATACCGTCGTACATCCACCCGCAACGGTCCATCACGCAAGGCGGCTCCAGGGGAGGGCTCAGGCAGCCGCGATGGATACCGGGCGGGACGCGGTAGGGGGGTGCCGCGCCCAGCGGCCGTACTCAGTCGAGGCGGCCGCCGTGCGGCCAGTTGTGCCAGCTCATCCAGCCAGCTCGGAGTGCCATGCCGTCATGGCCGGGGTGAGAACCCCCCTTTCGAACCGGACCTCAGACCGGACTGCCCGGGGGCGGGCCGTCCACCGGACGAGAGGGAAAAGACTCATGAGTTCAGTTCTGCCTGCCTCGATCAGATCGGCCACCGAAGAGACCGAAGTCGCTCGAATGGAGAGCGAATACAGACCGATCTCTTCCCATCTCGCGATAGCGCCGCCGGTAAGTGTCGTGATCCCCGCCATGAACGAGGCGGAAAATCTTCCCTATGTGTTCAAGACCCTGCCCGACTGGATTCATGAAGTCGTGCTCGTCGACGGGAATTCCACCGACGACACGATCAGGGTGGCCCGTGAACTGCGCCCTGACGTCGTGGTCGTCAAGCAGGTCGGCAAGGGCAAGGGCGACGCCCTGATCAGCGGCTTCGCCGCCTGCACCGGTGAGATCATCGTGATGGTCGACGCAGACGGTTCCGCGGACGGCGAAGAGATCGTCAGCTACGTCTCGGCCCTGGTCGGTGGCGCCGACTTCGCCAAGGGCTCCCGCTTCGCCAACGGGGGCGGCACGGACGACATGACGCCGGTTCGCAAGTTCGGCAACCGGGCGCTGTGCACCGTCGTCAACCGCAAGTTCGGGGCCCGCTACACCGACCTCTGCTACGGCTACAACGCCTTCTGGAAGCACTGCCTGGACAGGATCACCCTGGACTGCACGGGCTTCGAGATCGAGACGCTGATGAACATCCGGGTGGTCAAGGCCGGACTCAGGGTCCAGGAGGTCCCGAGTCACGAGTACAACCGGATCCACGGCGTCAGCAACCTCAGTGCCGTGCGCGACGGGATCCGGGTGCTCAAGGTGATCCTCAGGGAGAAGCGCGTGCGCCGAGGCGGGCGCCGTGCGGCCGCCGTGCCCGCGGTCATCGGCCGGGGACAGGTGCTGTGAACCTGCGCGACTTCTCCGTGGTCGTCTGTGTGTACACCGAGGACCGCTGGGAGGACATCCTCGCGGCCGTCGACTCGGTACGCGCACAGTCCCTGCCGGCCCGGGAGGTCCTGCTGGTGGTGGACCACAACCCGGCGCTGCTGGAGCGGCTGGGCAAGGAGTACGGGCGGCCGGGGCGGTCCGGGGCGGTGCGGGTGCTCGCGAACGCGGGCCCCCGCGGCCTCTCGGCCGGCCGCAACACCGGCATCGCCGCGGCCCGCGGGGAGATCGTCGCGTTCCTCGACGACGACGCCGTGGCCGAGGAGGACTGGCTGCGCCACTTCGACAAGGGGTACGACGATCCGCGGGTGATGGCCGTCGGCGGGCGGACCGTGCCCGCCTGGTCGTCGGGCCGCAGACCTGCCTGGTTTCCCGAGGAGTTCGACTGGGTCGTCGGGTGTACGTACAGAGGGCTGCCGCCCGGCACGGTCCGGGTCCGCAACGTCCTCGGGGGCAACGCGTCGTTCCGGCGCACCGCGTTCGACGCCGCGGGCGGCTTCGCCACCGGCATCGGGCGGGACGGCGACAAGCGTCCGCTGGGCGGCGAGGAGACGGAGCTCTGCATCCGGCTGGCCCGCGCGCTGCCCCGCGCGGTCCTGCTGATCGACGACCGCGCGGTGATCCACCACAAGGTCCCCGCGGTACGGGAGCGGTTCCGCTACTTCCGTACCCGCTGCTACGCCGAGGGACTCTCCAAGGCACTCGTGTCCCGGAGCGTCGGTGCGGGCAAGGGGCTCGAGTCCGAGCGCCGCTACACCACCCGGGTGCTTCCCGCCGGGGTGGTGCGGGGTGTGCGGGACGCGTTGCTCGGCCGGTCCGGAGGCGCCGGCCGAGCGGGCGCCGTCGTGGCCGGGGTGCTGGCCGCCGCGGGTGGCTACGCCGTGGGCATCGTCCGGTCCCGGGGCAACGGGGCGGCGTTCTCCGTACCGGCCGTCGACCGGCGGCGCCCGGACGCGGAGGACGCCGGGGCACCGGGCCCGGACGAGCGGGGTGAGCCGTCGTGACCGTCGCCGTACCGATCCTCATGTACCACGCGGTGGGGCACCGTCCGGCCGCCGCCGCGTACGGACTCTCCGTGTCGCCCGGCGCGTTCCGGGCGCAGATGGAGATCCTCGCCGGGCGCGGCTTCACCCCGCTCACCACGGCGGCACTCGGCGAGGGCTGGCGCTGCGGGCGGCCCCTGCCGTCCCGGCCCGTGCTGATCACCTTCGACGACGGCTACGAGGGGGTGCACCGGCATGCCCTGCCGGTGCTCGCCGAACACGGTTTCGCCGCCACCGTCTTCGTCTCCACCGGCTGGCTGCGCGGTGCGTACGACGAGGGCGGCGCCCCGGACACCATGCTCGACTGGGGCCAGGTACGGGAACTCGCGGCGGCGGGTGTGGAGATCGGGGGCCACAGTCACACCCATCCCCAGCTCGACCAGCTCGACGACGCGCGGCTGCGGGCCGAGACCGTGCGCTGCCGGGAGATCATCGCCGGTGAACTGGGCGGGCGCCCGGCCTCCTTCGCCTATCCCTACGGCTACTCCAGCCGCCGGGTGCGGCAGGCGGTGAGGGCGGCGGGCTTCGCCCAGTCACTCGCCGTGGGAAACGCCCTGGCACACCGCCGTCAGGGGCCTTACGCCCTGGAACGGATGACGGTCCGCCGCAGCACCGGTACCGCCGAGTTCGCACGACTGGTCGAGGGCAGGGCGGTCGCCCGCACCTTCGCCGTGGACCGGACGCTCACGAAGGGCTTCGCGGTCGTACGCGGCGTGCGCCGGGCGCGCCGCCGGTTCGGCGGCTCCGTGGCTTCCTCGGGAGGTGCTTCGGGAGCTTCTTCGGGAGGTGCTTCGGGAGCTTCTTCGGGAGGTGCTTCGGGACCGGCCTGATCCAAGGGCAGCCGGACTCACCGGACGGGCGCCGTTGCCCGTCCGGTGAGTCCGGCTGTCCGCTCCTGGCACGGCCCACGGGCACCCGTCGCCGCTCTCCGGCACCGTCGGCACAGGCGCGCGCCGCGCTGACCTCGGGGGAAGGCCACGCGGGAATGCCGTGCTCCCCGGCCGGGAGCAGCTCATGAAACCTGGGTGCACGGGGTGCCGCCGTGCCGGATCATGGGCGCCATGTCTGCCAACCCTGAGTCCGCTCTGCCGATCCGGCTCACCGTCGACGACAGCGATTCGCCGTCCGACGTCGTCGATGCGCTGTTCCTCGGGCGCTTCGCGACGGGCGAACAGCCGTACTCGCACAGTTCCTCCCTCGATCGTGTGAAGTCGGGGGCGACCCTGCTGCCTCCGGCGGCCAAGGTCCTGCGGGCCGCCCGGGACGCCGACCGCAGTGCCACGCTCGCCGAGGGCGACGGGTGGACCCTGCTGATCTCGCGGTGGAACCGGGGCGCCGACGTGACGGTCACGGCCACCAGCCCCGAGCTGGCGGAGAAGGTGCTGGAGCAGGCGACGGACGGTGCGAAGGACGAACCGGAACCTCAGCCCGAGAACGTGACGATGGGGTTCTGGTACGTGTCCCCGCGTCGCGGCCCGCACCGCACCACCCGGCAGATCGCCGCCGGGACGTGGGACGAGGTCCGCACCAACTACACCGCTCCGGTGGCCGATGCCATGGACCGGCTGATGAAGATCACTCCGGACGACATCTCCGGCCGGCTGCTCCTGCTGCACGGGCCCCCGGGCACCGGCAAGACCTCGGCGCTGCGCACACTGGCCCGGTCGTGGCGCGACTGGTGCCAGGTCGACTGCGTGCTGGATCCGGAGCGCCTCTTCAACGACGTCGGCTATCTGATGGACATCGCGATCGGTGAGGACGACGGCTCGGCGAAGGGCCGGTGGCGCCTGCTGCTCCTGGAGGACTGCGACGAGCTGATCCGCGGCGAGGCCAAGCACACGGCGGGCCAGGCGCTCTCCCGGCTGCTGAACCTGACGGACGGTCTGCTGGGCCAGGGACGCAACGTCCTGGTGGGGGTGACGACCAACGAGGACCTGGAGCGGCTGCACCCCGCGGTCGTCAGGCCGGGCCGCTGCCTGGCCCGGATCGAGGTGGGCTCCCTGACCCGGGCCGAGTCGGTGTCCTGGCTGGGTACGGAGGAGGGCCTGGGCCGGGAGGGTGCCACGCTCGCCGAGCTGTACTCGCTGCGGCGCGGCAGCGTTCCCCCCTCCGTGCCGAAGCAGGACGCGAGGGCGGACGAGGGCCTGTACCTCTGAACGCCGCCGCGTCTCCGGGTCCTCGGGTTCACTGCCCGTAGGCAGCCCGCACGGCGTCCTCGGCCAGCGAGAGTGCCTCGGCCCGCGACAGGCCGAGGCGCCGGGCCCGGTCGGCGTACTCCTGAGCCGCCGTCGCAGCCTTCTGAGCGGCCGCGTCACCCGCGGCGGCGATGAACGTGCCGTTACGGCCGCGGGTCTCGATCACTCCGTCGGTCTCCAGCGCCCGGTAGGCCTTGGCGACGGTGTTGGCGGCGAGGCCCAGTTCCTCGGCGAGGCCGCGTACGGTCGGCAGCCGGTAGCCGACGGGAAGGGCGCCGGACCTGGCCTGCTCGGACAGCTGGGTGCGCAGCTGCTCGTACGGGGCGGTGGCGGAGTCCGGATCAATGGCGATCGTCAGGGTCACGGGCCGATTCTCCCGCACCGGCCGCCCGCCGCCGGCAACCAGGTGATCCGGTCCGGGCTGCCGCCGGAAATTCGGAGGCGGGGTGCCCCGGTCTCCGCGTACCGTCCGGCCCATGACGGTGATCGTTCGTGACTTCCGGCCCGCCGACGCGGAGGCCTGGGTGCAGGTGCGGCGTGCGGCCCTGCCCTACATGGTGACGACTCCGGAGCAGGTCCTGCGTGACCTGGCCGACGCCCATCCCGACAAGCACTTCCGGCTGCTGGTCGCCGAGGAGGACGGCGAGCTGATCGGGACCGCGCAGGTGGGTATCGCCTATGAGACCCCCGAACCGGGGCAGGGGTTCTGCAATCCGTACACCCGTCCGGACAGGGTGGGGCGCGGGGCGGGTTCGCTCCTGGTGCGGACCGCCGAGGAGTATCTGGCCGGCGTCGGTGCGGTCGCCGTCCACACGTGGGTGCTCGACACCCCGGCCGACCGCGCGTTCGCCGAGAAGCGCGGCTATGTGGCGAGCCGTCCGGCCCACTTCCTCCATCTCGATCTGGCGAACAGCGCACTGCCGCCGCTCCGGAAGGCCCCGGCAGGCGTGGAGTTGCTCACCGCCGCGGACTTCGAGGACGATCCACGCCCGCTGTTCGAGGCGGACGCCGAGACGACCGCGGACGAGCCGAGCGATACCCCGTCCGAACTCACCGACTACGAGGGCTGGCTGACGACGACCTGGCGCCGGCCCGGCTTCGACCACGGGCTCACTTCGGTCGTGGTGGCGGACGGCGAGGTCGCGGCCTTCAGCGTGGCGGAGACCGACGGTCTGACGCGCTACTGGTCGGGCATGACCGGCACCCGGCGCGCCTTCCGCGGCCGGGGTCTGGCGAAGCTCGCGAAGAACGACTCGCTGCACCGGGCGCGGGCCGCCGGGTACACGGACGCGTACACCGGCAACGACGCCGGGAACGGCCCGATGCTGGCGATCAACACATGGTTCGGCTACGAGATCTGCGCCACGGAGGTACGGCATGTCCACCGTCTCACCTGAGAACGCCCTGTTCGTCACCCTGGTCAAGGCGGGCAGCACCAAGATCCGGTACCCGGCGGACCTCGTCCGTGACGACAGCACCCGCATCACGGTCCGGGCCCCCTGGGCGGCGCCGCACACCCGGGACTTCGGCTTCGTACGGTTCGAGCCGGGCGACGTCTTCACCGAGCACTACTGGCGCGACCGGTGGTTCGCGGTGAAGGAGGTCCGCACCGGCGGCGGGGAGCTCAAGGGCTGGTACTGCGACATCACGAGGCCCGCCGTCCTGCGGGACGCCGAACTCCTGGTCGAGGACCTGGATCTCGACCTGTGGGTGTCGGCGGACGGCTCGTCCGTGCTGCGGCTGGACGAGGACGAGTTCGAGGAGAGCGGCCTGGCCGACCGGGACCCGGTGGCGGCCGAGGCGGCCGTACGGGCACTGGACGAGCTGGAACAGCTGGCCCGGGCGGGGGGCCTGACCGGGCTGCTGGCCTGATTCCGGTTCAGGACCTCGGGCCGACGCCACCGCGCTGCTCACCTCGCGCTCCTCCTGGGTGCCGCCCGCCCCGCTGGTCCAAGGGGCGGTTGTAGAGGCGTTGTTCACCATGAGCGTGTGTCGCCGCCACTACCGGGTCCCACGGCATCCACCGCGGGTGTGCACGTTCAGCCCCGTTGTACGCGACCGGTCCGGTCCAGGAAATGGATCGTCCTGCGCCGGGCTTCCCCCGCCCTCAGCAGTCGTCCCGTGAGTCCCTCAGCCGACGACCAGTTCGACCTCGTACCCCGCGGCGTTCTCCAGATACGCCGCGTAGTGCCCGCTGCCGCCCGCATACGGATGACGGTCCGGGAAAAGGAGCCGCCAGCCGTGCCCGGGTGCGCGTGCCACCATCGCGTCGAGCGTGGCACGGTCCCGGACGTGGAAGGCCAGGTGGTTCAGGCCGGGGCGCAGCCTGTCGTGCGTGTCGCCGGCCAGGTCGGGTGACTGCGCGACCACCACGTAGCTCCCGCCGCGCCGCCAGCTGAGGCCCTGCGCCCAGCGCTGGTACGGGACATGGCCCAGCTCGCCCAGCAGCCAGCCCCACTCCGCCTCGGCCGCCGCCAGGTCGGGCACCCACAGCTCGATGTGGTGGACGCGGCCGGTGGGGGCGGCGGAGACCGGCAGGGGAACCGCGCGCCGCACCGCGTCCGGCGCGTACGCGATCGGGTCGCCGTCCTCGTGCCAGTGGACCAGGAAGCGCTCCTCGGCCAGGTACCCGTCGAGGCCGGCACGGCAGTACGCCACCATGTCGTCCGGCAGCGAGTCCAGCGGGTACCAGCCGAGCTCCGAGCACTTCTCCGGCTCGGCGTTGCGAGGCGGCCTGGACGGGTCGTACTCCGCCTCGAAGAACCAGCCCATCCTGGGACTGCCGCCGGGCCCCCGGTGCTGCATGACCAGGGCCACCCGCAGCTCGTCCGGATCCAGTACGACGCCGATCTCCTCGGCCGTCTCCCTGATCACCGCCTCCCGGACGTCCTCGCCGTCCTCCGCGTGGCCGGAGGGGGCGTGGAGCAGTCCGTCGGCGTAGCCCGTGCCGGCCCGCCGGGCGAGCAGTACATCGGGTCCGCGGCGCAGGATCAGATGGACGTCGACGACCTCCGTGTGCCGGTGTGCCGGTTCGGCGCGGGCCACCACGGCGTACCGTTCGTCGTCGACCTCCCTGCCCCAGAGCCGGGCATCGCCGGAGAGGGGCTCGTGGTGGATGCGCTCCGTGTGCGGGGCGAGCAGTCCGGTGAGGCGGGCCGCGGAGAGTCCCACGCCGCCCCACACCCCTTCGATCAGCACCAGCCGCCCGCCCGGCTTCAGCAGCGTGAACCAGTGGTGCAGGGCGGCTGCGGGGTCGGGCAGCAGCCACACCATGTGCCGGGCCAGGATCACGTCGAACCGCTGCTTGCCGACGGGAGGTTGCCCCGCGTCGCCGACGAGCACCCCGGTGCCGGTCCCGGCGAGCTTGGCCCGTGCCTGCTCGGCCATCCGCGGCGAGCGGTCGACGGCGGTGACCCGATGCCCCTGCCCTGCGACGAGGAGCGCCAGGCTTCCGGTGCCGCATCCGAGATCGAGCACCTCGGAGCGCGCCGTGGGCAGCCAGCTCTCGAGCCGCTGCGCCCAGGCGTGGCGTATCGCGGGATCGAGGAGCCCGTGGTCGGGCTCCTCGTCGAACGAGTCGGCGGCGGCGTCCCAGTCGATCGTGGTCATACCCGCAATCCTCTCAGCCGCCTCCGCCGGCACCCGCTACTTCCGCGCCGCCCGGCGCCTCGTCAGCAGCCCCGTCACCGGCTTCCCCACCAGCGGCCACACCAGGATGAGCAGGACGATCGCGTACACCGTCACGGAGAACGGGGTGTTGACCAGACCGGTGGCGCTGCCGTCGCTGATCTGCAGTGCGCGGCGCAACTGCTGTTCGGCGGCCGGGCCGAGGATGACGGCGAGGATCGCGGGGAGCACCGGCAGTCCGTACCTCCGCATTCCGAAGCCGATCAGCCCGATCGCCAGCAGGATCACCAGGTCGGCCGCCTCGCCGCCGACCGCGTAGGCGCCGACGGCGGCGAAGAACAGGATGCCCGCGTAGAGGTAGGGACGCGGGATCCGCAGCAGCTTGGCCCACAGGGGTGCCAGCGGCAGGTTGAGTGCGAGCAGCAGCACCATGCCGACGAAGAGCGAGGCGATCAGGCCCCAGACCAGGTCGGGTTCACGCTCGAACAGCAGCGGTCCCGGCTGGATTCCGTACTGCTGGAAGGCGGCCAGCATCACCGCTGCGACCGCGGTGGTGGGCAGACCGAGGGTGAGCATGGAGACGAGAGTCCCGGCGGCGGAGGCGGATGCCGCCGACTCCGGGCCGGCGACGCCCTCGATGGCGCCCTTGCCGAACTGGTCGCGGTGCTTGGAGAGCCGCTTCTCCGTGACGTACGAGAGGAAGGTGGGTATCTCCGCACCGCCCGCAGGGATCGCGCCGAACGGGAACCCGATGAGGGGCCCGCGCAGCCAGGACTTCCAGGTGCGCCGGACGTCCTCCTTCCCGAGCCAGGGGCGTCCGACGGGGATCGGCTTCCCGGTGGAGCGGCGCAGATGGGCGGCGACCCAGAGGGCCTCGCCGATGGCGAAGAGCCCGACCGCGACGATCACCACGTCGATGCCGTCGGCCAGTTGGAGCGAGCCGAAGGTGAGCCGCTGCTGGCCGGTCATCTGGTCCAGGCCGACGAGGCCGATGGTGAGACCGATGAGGAGGGAGGCCAGGCCGCGGATCCGGGAGGAGCCGAGGACGGAGGTGACGGCGATGAAGGCCAGCACCATGATGGCGAAGTAGTCCGGGGCACCGATGTCGACGGCGAGCGAGGCGACGGTCGGGGCGAGGAGGACCAGCAGGATCGTGCCGATCATGCCGCCGCTGAAGTGGCCGATGGCGGCGGCTGCGAGTGCCTGTGCGCCGCGTCCGGCCTTGGCCATGGGGTTGCCTTCGATCGCGGCGACGACCGCCGCGCTCTCCCCGGGGGTGTTGAGGAGGATCGAGGTGGTGGAGCCGCCGAACATCGCGCCGTAGTAGATCCCGGCGAACATGATGAACGCGCCGGTCGGTTCGAGTCCGTACGTGACCGGCAGCAGCAGCGCCACGGCCATGGCGGGACCGATGCCGGGGAGCACACCGATCGCCGTGCCGAGCAGGACGCCGACGGCGGCCCAGAGCAGGTTGACCGGCGTGAGCGCCGTGCCGAAGCCGTCGATGAGGGAGTTGAGGGAATCCATCGGTCAGAGCACCCCCATCAGCGGGCCGCCCGGAAGGGGTACCCCGAGCAGGTTGTCGAAGACGAAGTAGGTCACGAGCGAGAGCCCCGCCGCGATCAGCGGATCGCGGTCGTAGTGGCGGCTGCCGAGCGCGTATGCGGAGCCCCAGAAGAGCAGGGCGCCGGAGATGGGGAACCCGAGCGGGTCGATGAGGACGGCGAAGGCGAGGAAGACGCCGGTGAGCAGGGCGACGGTGCGCCGGTCGGCCGGTTCGGCGAGATCGACGTCCTCACCGCCTTCGGCTTCACCGCGACCGCCGCGAAGGACGTCGACGGCGAGGAGCACGGCGACCACGAGCAGGCCGGTCCCGACGACGACCGGGACGGTCCTGGGGCCGACGGGCCCGCGCTGGGTGATGTCCACGTCCATGGTGAGGGCGTCGGTGAGGACGAGGACGCCCAGCACGAGCAGCAGGACGCAGACACCGAGCTCGGAGTGCTCGCGCAGCCAGGAGCGTGCGGTGGTGGGAGAGGGGGTCGTCACAGTCCCAGCTCCTTCAGCACGGTGGCGACGCGGTCGTCCTGGGCCTCCAGGAATTCACCGAAGGCGTCTCCGGTGAGGAACGCGTCGTCCCAGCCGTTCTTCTTCATGGAGTCCTGCCACTGCTTCGAGTCGTGCAGTTCCCGCAGGAGTGCGACGAGCTTGTCGCGTTCGGCGTCGGAGAGGCCCGGCGGGGCGACGATGCCGCGCCAGTTGGTGAAGTCGGTGTCCAGCCCCGCCTCGCGGAGGGTGGGCGCGTCGAGTCCCGGTACCCGCTTCGGGCCGGTCACGGCGAGCAGCCGCAGTTCGCCGGCCTTGATCTGGTCGAGGTACTCGCCGACCCCGGAGACGCCGAAGCCGACCTTGTTGCCGAGGATCGAGGCGAGCAGTTCGCCTCCGCCGTCGAAGGGGATGTAGTTGACCTGCTTGGGTGCTATCCCGGCGGCCTTCGCCATCAGCATGGGCGCCAGATGGTCGGGCCCGCCGGGCGAGGAGCCGCCGCCGACGGGGATCTTCCCCGGGTCCTTCTTCCAGGCGGTGATCAGCTGGTCGATGGTCTTGTACGGGGAGTCCTTGGCGACGACGACGATGTCCTGCTCCTCGGTGAGCCGGGCGATCGGGGTGGTGTCGGCCAGGGTCTTGGGCGACTTGTTGGTGTGGACGGCGCCCACGACGCCGAGACCCATGGACATGGCGAGCTTGCCGTTGCCGTGTTCGCCGGCCAGCCGGGTCACCCCGACGGTGCCGCCCGCGCCGGGCAGGTTGAACACCTCGATGCCGTGGGTGAGGCCGGCGTCCTCGGCGTTCTTGGCGGCGGTGCGCGCCGTGATGTCGTAACCGCCGCCGGGAGTGTTGGGAACCATGAAGCGCAGTCCGGGAATCTGCGTACCGGTGTCGGAGCCGCTGCCCGTGGAGAGCAGCGGTGGCCCCACGACCACCAGCAGGGCCGCCCCGAACAGGGCGAGTGGAGTGCGCAATCGCACCGGGTGCCGCCTTTCGAGCCATGCGTGGACGAGTGTGAAGTGGCCCACATGCTGCCCGGGCGTCGACCAGCTGTCGCCGTTCCGGAACCAATGGACGTTGTGGTCGTTGTGGTCGCGACCTACGGTGTCGGGCGTGACGAGAGTGCTGGTGGTGGACGACGACTTCATGGTCGCGAAGCTGCACAGCCGCTATGTGTCCGCGATGGACGGTTTTACGGTCGTCGGCGTGGCCCACAGCGGCGCCGAGGCCCTGCGCGCGGCCCGTCGGCTGCGGCCCGACCTGGTCCTGCTCGATATTTATCTGCCCGATATGGACGGGATCAACGTGCTGCGGGAGCTGCGCGCGGCGGAGGAGCGGACCGCGGACGTCCACAGCGCGGACGCGCTGTTCATCACGGCGGCCCGCGATGCGGGAGTGGTCAGGGCGGCTCTGAGGGCGGGTGCACTGCATTACTTGATCAAGCCGTTCCACCGCTCGGCGCTGCAGGAGCAGTTGCAGCACGTGGCGGCGCTGCGCAATCGCCTGAACGCACTCGACGCGTCCCGTCAGGAAGCCCGCCAGGAGGACGTGGACCGCATCTTCGGCACCCGCCCCCCGGGTTCGCGCGAACTCCCCAAAGGCCTCGCGGGGCACACGGCGGACCTGGTGGAGCGCATTCTGCGGGACCACCCGGCGGGCCTGTCGGCCTCCGAGTGCGCGGAGGCGGGCGCCCTGTCCCGCGTCAGCGCGCGCCGGTACCTCGAGTACTTCGCGGAGACGGGGCGGGCCGAGGTGTCGTTGCGGTACGGGGGTACGGGGCGGCCGGAGCGGCGCTACCGGGCGGTGTCCTGAGCCGCTCGACGTATAGGTGTCCTGTTCACGTATCGCTCGGCCCCCGGCCATACGTTGCGCGTGAGCATGACATCAACTCCCGGCAGCGTGTCCGAGGTTGGCGCAGATCAACCGAGGAGGACCCGTGGTCGCGATGTCCGTGTCCCGTAGGCAGATGTTCGGATTCGGCGGGGCCGCAGCCGCCGCGCTGATGCTCGGGACGGGGGCGTGGGACGCGCAGTCCGCGTTCGCCGCGCCCGCCCTGAAGGGTGACCCGTTCACCCTGGGTGTCGCCTCGGGCGACCCCACGTCGGACGGGGTCGTGCTCTGGACGCGCCTCGCTCCCGACCCGTTCGCCCAGGACGGCCTGGGCGGTATGCCGACGACTCCCGTCCGCGTCGGGTACGAGGTGGCGCTCGACGAGCGGTTCCGCCGGGTCGTACGCCGCGGCAGCGTGGTCGCGACTCCGGAACTGGCGCACTCCGTCCACCCCGAGGTGAACGGCCTCGCCCCCGACCGCGTGTACTGGTTCCGCTTCCGGGCCGGCACCGCCGTCTCCCCCGTCGGACGTACGCGCACCGCCCCCGCGCCCCGGGACTCCCCGCGCAGCCTGAAGTTCGCCTTCGCGTCCTGCCAGGCGTGGCAGGACGGCTACTTCACGGCGTACCACCACATGGCGCAGGAGGACCTGGACCTGGTGGTGCACCTCGGTGACTACCTGTACGAGTCCGGCGTCAGGACGAACAAGCGCGGCGTGACCACCGACCCCAGGTTCCACACGGAGACCCTCGACCTGGCGCGCTACCGGCTGCAGTACGGCCTCTACAAGTCCGAGGCTCCGCTGCGCGAGGCGCACGCCAACTTCCCGTGGATCATGACCTTCGACGACCACGAGGTGGAGAACAACTGGGCGGACGAGGTCTCCGAGAACAACGAGAACCCCGAGACCTTCCTGAAGCGCCGGGCCGACGCGTTCCAGGCCCTGTACGAACACGCGCCGCTGCGCTCGACCCAGCTGCCGAACGGCCCCGACGTACAGATGTACCGCAGGCTCTCCTACGGGCGGCTCGCCGACTTCACCATGCTCGACACCCGCCAGTACCGTGACGACCAGCCGTGCGGCGACGGCACGTCCGCGGACTGCGCCGAGCGCTTCGACCCGGCCCGGACCCTGCTCGGTGCCCGGCAGCGGGACTGGGTCCTCAAGGGCTTCAGCCGCTCGTCCGCCCGCTGGCAGATCCTCGGCAACCAGGCCCCGATGGGCCAGACCGACCAGGACCCGGGTCCCGGCACGACGGTCTGGATGGACCCGTGGGACGGCTATGTCACCGAGCGCAACCGGCTGCTGGCCGAGGCCGGCACCCGCGGGGTGCGCAATCTGGTCGTCATCACGGGCGACCGGCACCAGAACTACGCGTGGGACCTGAAGCGCGACTACGCCGATCCGGCCTCGGCGACCGTCGGTTCGGAGTTCGTGGGCACCTCGGTCACGAGCGGCGGCGACGGCGCGGACATGACCGCTCAGGGCGAGACGTTCCTGGCGGCGAACCCGCACATGAAGTTCTTCAACAGCCAACGCGGCTACGTCCGGGTCACGGTGGACCGTGAGCGCTGGACGAGCGACTTCCGCGTCCTGCCCTTCGTGACGAAGCCGGACGCGCCGATCAGTACGCGTGCGAGCGTGGTCGTGGAGGACAAGGTGCCCGGCGTCCAGATCTGACGGTCAGTCATGCCTGTTGATGCACAGTCCCGTTACGGCACCTTTGGGGCCCGGCCGGCCCGTCCGACGCGACAGGACGGACCGGCCGGGAGTCGGTTACGGCGTCACGGACTCTCCGCCGAAGGTCACGGCGAGGCTGCCGTCCGTGGCGAACGACCAGTCCAGGGCGCCCGCGTAGCCGGAGCACCGGGACCCGTTCGTGCCGGTCCAGAACTGGTTCGAACCGTCCACGTCGCCGATGGTCCTGTCGTTGGTCCCGCTGCCGCTGCGGCAGGACACGTTGTCCCGGAACACCGAAGTGCCGCCGTCGAACTGGAAGTTGCGCTCGGCGTTGTCGATGCTGACGTTGCCCGACACCGACATGTGCCCGGGGTTGCTGTTGTAGGTGAACCCGTGCTTGCCGTTGTCGTAGGCGATGCTGCGCCGGACGACATGGTCGACCTCGATGTCGTCGCCGCCGAGCTTGTAGCCGTTCCGGTCACCGTTCGAGTCCTGGCTGCCGTCGCTGAGGGTGCCGTTGCTGTAGGCGAGGGAGTCCTCGATGGTCACCACGCCGATCGGCCCCGTCTCCGACTTGGTGTAGAGGTCCCAGCCGTCGTCGATGTTGTTGTGGGACACGGCGTAGCGGAAGACGTTTCCGGGACCGACCGTGAGCTTCGCGGCGAAGCCGTCGGCGTCCTCACCGTCGGAGTCCGCGTTGTCGTGCGACTCCGCGCTCAGGATGAGGTTGTTGGACGGCCACTCGTCACTGGGGGTGGTGGACAGGATCCGTGAGAGCTGCAGCCCGGTGTCGCGGTTGAACCGCGTCACGGTGCGTTCGATGATGTTGTTGCTGCCTCCGACGAAGATCCCGTTGTCACCGGCATGCTCGACGACGATTCCGTTGACGTGCCAGAACGACCCGTTCACAGCGAGCCCGCGGTTCGTCGTCTCCTCACTCATGGCCGAGAAGTTCAGCACCGGGGTCTCGCCCGGGTAGGCGGACAGTTCCGTGCGATCGCTCGAGGTGCCGTCGTTGCCCTGCGGGATGGTGACGGTCTGCGCGTAGTTGTAGGTCCCACCGCGCAGGTGGACCGTCCCGCCGGGAGTGACGCGGCTGATGGCGGAGGCGAGCGTCGTGGGGTCCGACTCGGTTCCGGCAGCACTTTCGGTGCCGTCGGGCGACACGTACAGCTCGGTGCCCGCGGCGTGCACCGCGTTGCCGGACAGCGCGACAAGCATGCCGGCCAGCAGGCTGACGCATGCGATGACTGGTCTCAGTTGCATCGTGTCTCCAGGTTGGGTCGACTCGTCCGACCATGGGGGGAGGGAGGAGAGCGCCTGACGAAAGCGCTTTCTACTGACGCTAGAGTGTTTGCCGTGAACGCGTCAACGGTCTCGTCCTTGATTATTATTCATGAACGTGAACACCGATTTCGATCCGGGCAACGTGGCGCCCTCACCGCTCCCCCACCCCGAACCACCTCGCCCGCCCGCTTCCTGAGGCCTCGCTTAGCGGTCCCTTAAGCCCGCCATAACGATGGCCACCTGCGGCTTTCCACGGCTCGATCCGCCCTGAACGGCGGCTAGTTTGCTGATCACCGGTACGGGGTCCGTTCCGTCGGTGCGGCATTCGTACGGGGGGCCGCACCGGCGTTCGGCCCTGTGCCGTCCCCTCACAGACGCGCCCGTCGAAGGAGAACCGCCACCATGGCCGCCATCAAGACCGCTCGCCGCAGGCTCGCCCCGATCGTCGCGCTCGGCATCGCTCCGCTCGCGCTGACCGGACTCTCCGCCGCCCCGGCGGCCGCCCACGGTTCGCTGACCGACCCGGTGAGCCGGGTCTCGGCCTGTTTCGCGGAGGGGCCGGAGAGCCCGAAGTCCGCCGCATGCCAGGCGGCGGTCGCGGCAGGTGGCACCCAGGCCCTGTACGACTGGAACGGGGTGAACATCGCCAACGCGGCGGGCAAGCACCGTGAGCTGATCCCGGACGGCAAGCTGTGCAGCGCGGGCAACGACAAGTTCAAGGGGCTCGACCTGCCGCGCGCGGACTGGCCGTCCACCCCGATGAAGGCGGGCAGCCACACCTTCCGGTTCCGGGCGACCGCGCCGCACAAGGGTTCCTTCGAGCTGTACCTCACCAAGGCCGGCTACGACCCCTCGCAGCCGCTGAAGTGGTCGGACCTCCAGGAGAAGCCGTTCGCCGAGGCGACCGACCCGAAGCTGGAGAACGGGTCGTACGTCTTCGACGGCACCGTGCCGCAGGCCTCGGGGCGGCAGTTGGTCTACACCGTCTGGCAGCGTTCGGACTCCCCCGAGGCGTTCTACGCCTGCTCCGACGTGGTCTTCGGCGGTGAGGGAACCGGCAGCGGTTCCGTTGCCGCCGTCCCGGCCCCGGCCGCCTCCGCACCGTCCGACGCGGACATCGACAAGGGCGCCGACAAGTCGTCCGTGGAGCACAACGGGCACGGTGACAGCGACGCCGCGACGGGCGCGAAGGTCACCGAGGCGGCCCCGGCCGACGGGGGCGAGGGCGGGGACGAGGCCAACGCTCCTGAGCCGAACAGTGCCGCCGCCGCTCCGGCCGGCACCGCGGACGAAGCTCTCGCCGAGACCGGTGGCAGCAGCAGCACCACGTACCTGGCGATCGGCGGAGCCGCCGCGCTGGCGATCGGCGCGAGCGCCCTGTTCGCCTCGGTCCGCCGCCGGGCAGCCACCGGCTCCCACCGCGCCTGACCACTCACGACCGGGTCCCCACGCGGCCGCACCGCGTGGGGACCCGGCCCGCTCAGCCGATCACGGACAGACAGTCCGTCGGGGTGGCGTGCGCCGGGTCCAGCGCGTTCTCCACCTCGTGGAAGGCGATGCGGTCGATGGTCCCGATCGCGACGTGTTCGGACAGGTCGAGGGCGCACAGGTTCTGGAGCAGGACATTGCGTACGTTCGGACCGCTCAGGTACTGCGTGCGGTACGGGGTCACGACCTCGTCGTACCGGGTCGCGATGACGGTGTAGCGGACACCGGGCACGGTGTCGCCGCCCGCGTTGAGCTTGGTGATGAAGGCGGATCCGGCGACCTGGTCGGCGAGGCCGGGGGTGTTCATGGTGAGCAGGTCCTCGATGCCGGGGAAGTACGGCAGGAGCTTGGTCAGGCCGAGGAGTGTGGTGCCGTGGTTGTCGGGGGCGATCCCCACCAGGGCGTTCACCTTGGCGGCGCCGCCGAGGAACTTCAGGTAGTAGTTGGGCATCATGCCGCCCTGGGAGTGGCCGACGATGTCGGCCTTGGGTGCGCGGGTGGCGCCGAGCACCTTGTCGACGAACACCTTGAGCTGCTCGGCCGACTTGTCGATGGGGCCGAGGCCGTTGAAGAACGGCACTCCGGGGAGCTGCCCGTAGTCGAGGGAGAAGACGCAGTAGCCCCGGTTGACGAGGTACGGCGCGAGGACGAGCCAGTTGTCGATCGAGTTCCCGAAGGTCCCGTGGACCAGGACGACCGGGCGGGGATGGGCTGCGGAGGGCTTGCAGGAGTAGTCGTTCCAGCCACGGGAGGACGCGGCGGAGGTGGAGGCGGCTTCCGTGGGGGTGGCTGCGGTCGCGGTCGCCATGGGGGTGGCGAGTACGGCGACGGCGAGGAGGAGTGCGGTCAGGGGTCGGCGTGCGCGTGGGGTACGCGGGGCACGGGTCCAGGGCAGCATCGAGTGGTCTCCTTGCGGCTCAAGGGAGTTGCGATGTCTGTGCGCCCTGTGGTCCGGACCACAAGCTGAATGTGCTGGCGTTTCTGTGTGCTCATGCCAAATTACGCGCGAGTAAGGTAGCGGGGGAAGTTACGCGTCAGTAAAGAAATACCGGAAGTCCTTGCGGTAGCCGGCCGGAGCGGCCGGCCGCACGCCCCCGGTGCGGCTCGGTACTGCCGGCGCGGGGCTGGACCGGGTCAACCCCTGGTCAAGGTGCGACTGTCGACCGGTCGGACATGAGCGAGGGCGGCGGGATACACGGCTCCCGGCCCGAAGCGCCGCCGCGCCCTGTCCGCCGCCTTCTCCGCGGCCCGGGCACGGTCGTCACCGGGATCCAGGGAGAGCTGACGGTAGGCGTCATCAGCCGGCAACAGACCGTCGGCACGGAGCACGAAGGCCCGGACCCTGGCGCGCTGCAGCCCCAGACCGGCCAGCAGGCCCAGAGCGTCCGCGGCGATGGCCGATGAATGGCTGGTGGGTTCCGCCGACGTGCGCGTACGGGTGGTGGAGCCGCGGTCGGCGTACCGCACGGTGAGTGCCAGACGGCTGGTGACCTGGCCTTCTCCACGCAGTCTCTGCCCGATCCGCTCGGCAAGTTCGAGGACGGCCCGATGATGCTGCGCCGGATCCAGGCAGTCCCTTTCGAGGACAAGATCCGCGCTCAGATGCGCTGCCGGTTCCCTGGGAGTGACCGGGCGGGGATCGCGGCCGTGGGCGCGTTCGGCCAACAGCCTCGCCTGGCCGGTACCGAGAAGGCGCTGCAGGGTCACCGCGGGTGTGTCGGCGACTTGGCCGATGGTGTGCAGGCCGTACTTGTTGAGCGTGTCCGCCGTGGTACGGCCGATGCCCGGCAGTGCGGCGACCGGGCGGGGGCGCAGCCAAGCGGCGGCCCGTTCCGCCGGAACCCAGGTGGTGTCCCCCGGCGCGGACACGTCGGCCGCCATGGCGGCCAGCATGCGGTTGCCCGCGAGGCCGGCGCTGCTGTCGACGCCGTAGAGGGCCTTCAACCGGAGCTTCGCCAACTGGACGACGTCGTAGGGCGACAGGTCGAAGTATCTGAGGGCCGAGGTCAGGTCGAGCTGGACGGCGTCGGGCGGGACCGCCTGGACGTGGGGCGTGATACCGGACGCCAGTTCGATCATGTCGTCGTACTGAGCCTCGCTCAGCGCTGCGTGCAGATGGAGATGGGCGATGTGCCGCTGACGTGGGGTCATCCCGCACTCCCCGGGCTGGTGTAGCCGAACTTCTTCAGGTCGGCCGTGCGGCTGCCGGCGGGCTGCAGGTCGGCGTACGGGTGCAGCCGGGCGCCCGTGGTGCCGTTGACCAGGGTGCGCTGCGGCTGTGCGGGGGTCGGGTGCGGGTGGTCGGCGCCGAGGAGGGCAAGCGCGGCCTCGGGGCCGTGGTCTCGTCGGGCGGCGGCAATCCGCTCGAGGTCCCAGGCCATGGTGCCGACGACGGTGCGGCGGGTGCCGCGCACCTGGACCGTGCCGCGGACCAGCAGCAGACCGCTGTGGAAGACGGTGTGCGCGCAGGCCGGGTGGGAGTCCTCGAAGAACGCCAGGTCCACCAGTCCCGCGCCGTCCTCCAGGGTGACGAAGATGACGCGCTTGCCGCTGGCGATGGGCGGGGTCTGGGTGGAGGCCCGTACACCGGCGACGAGGACCTGCCGGCCGGCGCGCAGTCCGGCCAGGTGGGCCGCGTCGGTCGCGCCGATCTCGCGCAGCAGGCGGTGGTGGTGCTCCATCAGGTGCCTGGAGACATCGATGCCGAGTGTGCCCAGCTCCGCGCTCAGGGTTTCGCGCCCGGTCATCTCCGGAAGACCGCTCGGCTCCGCTCCGCCGGCCACGTCCGCGTCGAAGGGCAGCTGGCCCTTGCCCGCGGAACGGGTGCGGGAGGCCCGGTGGAGTTCGGCGATCTGCAGCAGCAGGTCGCGCCGCGTGAGGCGGCCGTCGTGGAGGCAGGTCAGGGCACCGATCTCCGCGAGGCGTTCGGCGACCGGCCGGCCGGGGCGTGCCCGCTGCCAGAAGTCCGACAGTGATCCGTACGGCTGCCCTTCCTCGATCCGTACGCACTCCTCCTTGCTGATGCCGTGCACCGCGGACAGTGCGAGACGTACCCCCCACTGCTCCGTGTCGGTCCGCTCCACGGTGTGCTCCACCTTGGAGTGGTTGATGTCGACGGACAGGACCGGCACCCCGCGGCGGCGGGCGTCCGAGACCAGGACGCGCTTGGGCCACATCCCGGGATCGTGTTCGAGGAGGCCCGCCAGCAGGAACGCCGGGTAGTGCGCCTTGAGCCAGGCGCTCTGCAGGGCCGGTACGGCGAAGGCGACCGCATGGGCCCGGCAGAAGCCGTAGGCACCGAAAGCCTCGACGGTCCCCCACACCTCGTCGAGAACCTCCGCCCGGTAACCGCGAGCGCGTGCCTGGCGATGGAACCAGTCCTTGATCCCGGGCAGCCGGTTCTTGTCGCCGAGTGCCCGCCGGGCGATCTCGGCCAGTGCGCGGTCGCAGCCCGTCAGCACGGACAGCGTCTCGATGATCTGCTCGTGCCAGATGGTCACGCCGTAGGTGTCGGCGAGTACGGGTTCGAGGTCCGGGTGGGCGTAGTGCGGTGTGCCGCCGTGGCGTGCGGCGATGTACCGCTCGGGCATGCCGCCGGCGACCGGTCCGGGACGGAAGAGGCTGATGTCGGCGATGACGTCCTGCGGGTCGCGGGGCTGCAGCCGGGACAGCAGGTCCTGCTGGCCGGGTGACTCGAGCTGGAACAGGCCCAGGGTCTGGCTCTCCTGGATGAGCTTGAACGCGAAGACGTCGTCGAGCGGCACCTGCTGCGGGTCGTCCAGGTCGATGTGGTTGCCGGTCGCCCCTTCGATCTGTGTGACGGCGTGGGCCATCGCGGACTGCATCCGCACGCCCAGGACGTCGAGCTTGATGTTGCCCAGCGCCTCGATCTCCTCCTTCGCCGCCATCGCCATCGGGTAGTCGCCCTGCGGGGTCGGCTGCACCGGCAGCCGGTCCAGGAGTGTCGCGTTGCTGATGACCACGCCGCAGGGGTGCATGGCCATGCCGTGGATCAGGGAGTCGAGGCCCTCGGCGAGCTCCCACAGCGGTCCGTACCGGTCCGCCTCGGCCGCCAGCTGCCGCAGTTCGGGCAGCTCGGCGAGCGCGCCGGTGATGTCACAGGCCCGCAGGTGCGGGAAGCTCTTGGCGATCCGGTCGACTTCCGCGGGCGCGATCCCCAGGGCCAGGCCGGTGTCGCGCAGGGCGCGGCGGGCCCGGTAGGTCTCGGGCATGGCGGTGACCGCCACCCGTTCCTTGCCGAACCGTTCGAAGATCGCGTCGTAGCACTCCAGTCTCCTGGCGGACTCCACGTCGATGTCGATGTCCGGCAGAGAAGCCCGTCGCACGCTGAGGAAGCGTTCGAACAGCAGGTGGTGGTCGAGCGGGTTGGCGGTGGCGATGCCGAGCGCGTGGCAGACCATCGACCCGGCGCCCGAGCCGCGGGCCGCGACTCGGATGCCCTTGGCCCGGATGTCGGTGACGACCTGGCCGACGGCGAGGAAGTACGAGTCGTACTTCAGCTCCGCGATCACGCCGAGTTCTTCGTCCAGCCGGTCGAGCGCCGCCCGGTCCCGGTCCAGGCCGTGTCGGGCCAGACCCGTCTCGCACTGCCGGCGCAGCAACTGCGACGCTCCGCCCGTCCGGGTCCCGGCGCCGAGCACCTCCGGTTCAGGGAAGTGCGGCGTTCCCAGCCCGAGGTCCGCCACGGGGTCGACGGCACAGGAGACCGCGGTGACGGCGGTGTCCGCCAGCAGGCGGCCTGCCCGCCGGGGGTCGGCTCCGGCGCACTCGGCGATCATCCGTGCGATGCCCGCCATCGCGCCCTCGTCCTTGAGCCAGCGCTGCCCGCTGTCCAGGCGGCGCCGGTCGATCGGCCGCAGCAGTCGCGCGGCGTCCAGGACGTCGGCGAGCCGGTGCTGGTCCGGGTCGGCGTAGCGGACGGCGTTCGACAGCACGGCGGTGGTGCGGGTGCGGTCGGCCAGCGCCAGGGTGCGGGCGGCCAGGCGAAGCGATCCGGGGCCGAGGCCGGAACGTTTCTGTGCGACGGCCTCCAGCCGGACCCCGTCCCCGAAGATCTCCTGCCACGGCGCCAGCAGCTTCACGGCGACGTCCTCCCGGCCTGCCGCCAGTGCCCGTACCGGCTCCGAGAGCGGCCCGAGCAGCACGATGAGGCCGGGGCCGCCGTGCTCGCGCAGCGCCTCCCACGGCACCACTACCGGTGCCGCGCCGGACGCGGTGCCTGCGTGCGCGGCCGACGTGATGCGGCACAGCCGTGCCCATCCGGCCCGGTTCTGCGCGAGCAGCACGAACCGCAGCGGCGGCTCGACGACGTGCGCGCCACCGCGTGCCGGGGTGCGACGCCGCTGTGCCGGAGGCGGCGGCGCGATGGCCTCGACCGCCAGATCGACACCGAAGACCGGCCGGACACCGGATTCCGCGCAGGCCCGCGCGAACCGTACGGCTCCGGTGACCGTGTCACGGTCGGTGAGCGCGACCGCCGCCATACCGCGCTCGGCGGCCCGCCGGACGAGGTGCTCGGGATGGGCTGCGCCGTAGCGGACGGAGTAACCGGACGCGACGTGCAGATGGGCGAAGCCCGCCATGTCGCACCTCCATCACTTCACCCCATTTAACCCATTCACCCGATAACGTCTATCGTACGCTCGTTCGATTACCTTAGCTCCATCAACCCAGGTCGGCGACATGATTCGAACGTGTGAACGGATTGCGGGATGCCGTTGGCATGCCCGGAACAGCTGTCTCACCGTCACCTCCGCGGCCCGGCAGGAGGGTTGGCGCAGATCGGTCTCCGAGCCGCACACATCCCTCCGCGGCGAGAGCTTCGTCACCTCCGGCGCCCGCGTCCGCCCCTGCGTCTCCCTGGGCCATTCAGCCCCGCCCCGCCTGCGTGGACGACGGACCGCCCGGACCGTAGGGACATGACTTTCGCCGGTGAAGTGAAGAACGCCGTCACCACACGGGCCGCACTGCTCGTCATCGGCGTGCTCGGGCTGCAGCTGCTGTTCATCGCCTCGTACGTCGGGGCGCTGCACAAGCCCGACCCGACGGACGTCCCCTTCGGTGTCGTCGCCCCGCAGAAGGTGTCCGGGCAGCTCGTCACCCAGCTGGACGACCTCCCGGGCGGCCCGCTGGACCCACGCGCGGTCAGCGACGCGGCCGAGGCCCGCAGGCAGATCATGAACCGCGACATCGACGGCGCCCTGCTCGTCAGCCCCACCGGGAGGACGGACACCGTCCTCGTCGCCTCAGGCGGCGGCACCGTACTGGCGGACAGCCTGGTCAGGATCATCGCCAGGGCGGAGGAGCCACGGCAGCGCACGGTGCGAGCCGTGGACGTGGCCCCGGCCTCCCCGGAGGACTTCGACGGCCTGTCGTCCTTCTACCTGGTCGTGGGCTGGTGCGTCGGCGGCTACCTCTGCGCGTCGATCCTGGCGATCAGCGCGGGCACCAGGCCCGCCAACCGGCAGCGCGCACTCATTCGCACCGGAGTCATGGCGCTGTACTCGATCGCGGGCGGGATCGGCGGCGCGGTCATCGTCGGACCGGTGCTCGGCGCACTCCCGGGCAGCGTGTGGGCCCTGTCCGGGCTCGGCGCCCTGGTCGTCTTCTCGGTCGGCATGATCACACTCGCCCTGGAGGCGCTCACCGGCATCGTCGGCATCGGCCTGGCCGTGCTGATCATCGTGATCGCGGGAAATCCGAGCGCGGGCGGCGCCTTCCCGCTGCCGATGCTGCCGGACTTCTGGCGCGCGGTCGGCCCCGCCCTGCCGCCGGGCGCGGGGACCTGGGTGGCCCGCTCGATCGCGTACTTCGAGGGCAACGCGGTCACCGGACCGCTGCTGGTGCTCTCGGCCTGGGCGGTCGCCGGCACGGTCGTCACCCTGCTGACCGCGATGCGGCACCGGCCGGACGAGGCGACGAGAGCGGCGACGGCCCACGGCGGCTCGAACCTCGCCTGAGGCTTCGCGCCGTCACGTGTGGAGCGGCTGGAGCACCCCTCTGCGCCGGGGCTCCCGCATGCGCTCGGGGCCCCTCGTCCTTGGCCCCCGTGACTGCTGCCCGACCGGTGCGCCAACTCTTGGCGTCCGATCGGCGAAACAGCTAGGCATGGCAGGTACATGGCGGCATTCTGGAGCGGCCTCGTGCGACCCGCGAGGCGCACGGCCACCACAGCTCTCTTTCATCCCACGGAGGTTGCTCATGCGTCGCCGCTTCGCCACCCTGCTCGCCACAGTCGCCTTGTCGCTTCCCCTCGCCCTGATACCCGCCGCATCCGCCTCGGCCGCCCCTGCGGACAAGCCCCAGGTCCTCAGCTCCTGGACCCAGACGAGCGCCTCCAGTTACAACGCCTGGAACGCCGCCCGTAACAACCAGGGCGCATGGGCCGCCTACGGCTTCGACTGGGGGACGGACTACTGCAGCACCTCCCCCGACAACCCGTTCGGCTTCCCCTTCCAAACGGCGTGCGCCCGCCACGACTTCGGCTACCGGAACTACAAGGCAGCCGGCACGTTCTCCGCCAACAAGGCCCGCATCGACTCCGCCTTCTATTCGGACCTCAAGCGCGTATGCGCGGCCTACTCCGGCGCAACGCTGACGTCGTGCAACGCCACAGCCTGGACGTATTACCACGCCGTGGACATCTTCGGCGTCGCACCGGCCAAGGCGGACGGCAGACTCCCCCAGGCCGCCTGACCGCCGCCGTCCCTTCGGGCCCGGTCGGCATCACCGCCCGGGCCCTCCACCGCTCACGGCAACGGGCCCGCTCGCCTCACCTGGGAGTGAGGGAGCGAGCCCGTCGCGTACAGGAGCAGGAGGTGCAGGTCAGCCGATCTCGGCCCCGAAGGCGGACAGAGCCTCCGGCACCGGCTGGAAGAAGGTCTCGCCGCCCGCGGAGCAGTCGCCGCTGCCGCCCGAGGTCAGGCCGATGGCGGTGTCGCCCGAGAAGAGCGAGCCGCCGCTGTCGCCCGGCTCGGCGCAGACCGTCGTCTGGATGAGGCCGTTGACGATGTCGCCGTTGCCGTAGTTGACCGTGGCGTCCAGTGCGGTGACCTCACCGTCGTGCACCTGGGTGGTGGAGCCGCTGCGGGTCACCGACATGCCGACGGTGGCCTCGCCCGCCTTGGTGATCGGCTGGGTGGAGCCGTTGTAGAGGTTCACCTCGCTGGGGTGCGGCACGTCCGCGGTGTACTTGACCAGGCCGTAGTCGTTGTCCGGGAAGCTGGAGCCCTCGTTGGCGCCGATCTCCGCGCCACCCTGCGAGTCGGACCAGCTGGTGATCCCCTCGGTGCAGTGCCCGGCGGTCAGGAAGTACGGCTCGCCGTCCTTGACCACGTTGAAGCCGAGCGAGCAGCGTCCGCTGCCACCGAAGATGGCGTCGCCGCCCGCGATGAGGGGCTTGAACTCCCCTGCGGACTTGTTGAGTTCCGCCTTGCCGCCGAGACCCTCGACCACGGCGCTGAGCTTGTCCCAGGCCGCGCCCTCGACGGTACGGTCGGCGGTGACGACCACCTTGTTGCTGACGGGGTCGACCGCCCAGGCGGTGCCGGGGATGGTGGCCTTGTCGGTGAGGGTCTGCCGGGCCGATGACAGCTCGGTGAGCGAGTTCCGTACGACTCTGGCCTTGCCGCCCGCCTGGCGCACCTGCTCCGCCGCGGCGTCGTCGAGGACGTTCACGACGAGGTTCTTCGCCTCGGCGTCGTAGTACGCGCCGGCCGTGTCGCCGCCCAGGGTCTTGTCCAGGGTCGTGGCGAGATTTCCGGCCGCGTTCGCCGTCAGCGTCCGTGCCGTGAACTGGGGCACGTCGTCACTGGCGTTCGCAGTCTGGAAGGTGACTCCTGCTGCAACCAGGGCGACGACGGCCGATCCCGCCATGGCCGCGCGCTTCCTGGATATGCGTCGGTGCTTCAACTTCGACCTCCTGTGGGGCCGTGGTACGGACCTGTGGGGGGTCCGGAACACGGAGGATGGGGCGCCCACTATTCCGATGCGGGCGATAGCACACAAGGTCGACTTCAGGACGCACACACGACAACGACGCTTCACCCCTGACCCGTTCACAACCGGGAGGTCGGACCACGTCGGTTCCATATGCGAATACCGCGTGCAATCGGCTGTCGGCAGCGGGTGAGGACTAGTCCTGTCCTGTTTTCGCTCTTGCGAGTCCGGATGCTGGGGTTCCCCGTCCGGATGCGGTGCGAGCCGGAAACCGGGCAGACGCGGGTTCCTTCCGACAAGGAGTCCCGGTGGCGCCCTTGATGGGTCATCATCGAACTGGCAGCACACACCGGGCACTTGATGCCCGGACCGGGCGGGGTGACCGAGCGGAGGCGACGGGGTGCGCAGTCGGGTGCGCGTGGCGGACGGACGGCATCTGATGGTCGAGCGTCAGGGGGATCCGCGCGGCAGACCGGTCTTCCTCCTGCACGGAATGCCGGGCAGCCGGCTCGGACCCGCTCCCCGCGGGATGGTCCTCTACCAGCGCAAGATGCAGCTGATCGCCTACGACCGCCCGGGGTACGGCGGTTCCGACCGGCTGGCGGGACGCCGGGTGGTGGATGTCGTCGAGGACGTACGGGCGATCGCCGACTCGCTCGGCCTGGAGCGCTTCGCCGTGGTCGGCAGGTCCGGCGGCGCGCCGCACGCCCTGGCGTGCGCGGCGATGATGCCCGAGCGGGTGACCCGTACCGCCGCACTGGTCGGTCTGGCTCCCTGGGATGCCGAGGGCCTCGACTGGTTCGAGGGGATGGCCGCGTCGAACGTCCTCGCGTACTCGGCGGCGGCGGCCGATCCCGACGGGCTCGCGGAGTCCTTCATCAGCCGCTCGGCGGTGATCCGGCAGGATCCGGTCCGGCTCCTGGACGACCTGCGCAGGGAGCTGACCGACTCCGACCGGATCGTGGTCAACGACGCCGGGATCCGTACGATGCTGCTCGCCAACTACCGCGAGGGGCTGCGCACGTCGGCGTACGGCTGGATCGACGACGCGATCGCGTTCTGCCGGCCGTGGGGTTTCGATCCCGCGGACATCACGGGCCCCGTGATGCTGTGGCACGGCGAGAAGGACGTGTTCTCACCCGTCGGCCACTCCCGATGGCTGGCCGAACAGATCCCGGGCGTCACCGCCGTGATGGAACCCGCGGCGGCACACTTCGACGCGCTGTCCGTGCTCCCCGAGGTGCTCAACTGGCTGCTGGACGACCGCAAGGCGCCGGTCTGCTGACCCACGGTCCGGGGTGCGGAGTCCGTGCGGACTCGGCACCCCGGACCGTGGCAGGCCCGATCACACCGACATCGGTTCCAGTTCGCGCAGGAACCTGGTCTCGTCCCGCGCTATCCGGGTCAGCGGGTGATCGTCGCCGAGCTGGCGTGCCAGCTCGTCGCCCGTCTCCGCCCGCAGCCCCAGTGCCTCGTCCTTGCGCCCCATCGCATCGAGGGTGACCGCGAGGTTGGAGGTCATGGCCAGGGTCTCCGGGTGGTGCGCCCCGAGGACCTCCCTGAGCTGACCGGAGACCTTGCGCTCCGTCTCCAGGACGAGCTCGAGGTCGCCGCGCTCGGCCGTCGCGTTGGCCAGGTTCATGACGCAGAACAGGGTGTTCGGGTGCTCGCGGCCGAACACCTCGCGCATCGAGGCGACCACCCGTGTCAGCAGCCTCTCCGACTCCTCCGGCGCGCCGGACCCCAAGAGGTACACACCGAGGTTGTTCTGTGCGGCCAGGGTGTACGGGTGCCGCTCCCCCGGCACCTTCATGTACTGGTCGACGACCTCCTGGGCGGTGTTCCTGGCCTCGGCCGCCTCCCCTGCCGCGAACAGGTCCGCCGCCAGGTTGAGGTCGCAGGCGAGCGATTCGGGGTTGGCCGAGGTGTACTTGCCCCGGTACCTGGCGCGGGTGGCCACCGTCAGCCTGCGGGCGTCCTCCAGCTGCCCGGCCCTGCGCAGGGAGACCGCGAGGCTCTTCGCGACGCTCAGAGTGGTCGGATAGGTCCGGCCGAGCGTGGACTTGAAGCTGTCGTAGGTGCGGCTGAGCAGACTGACGGAGTCCTCGTACCGTCCGACCTCGCGCAGGTCGCGGGCCAGGTTCATGGCGGAGGACAGGCTGTGCGGGTGCTCCTGTCCCAGCACCTCGGACCGCAGGTCGTAGCAGTCCTGGTCGATCTCCCTGGCCCGGGCGTACTGCCCGATGCTCCGGAGGTTCAGTGCCAGGTTGTTGGCCGCGGCCAGCGTCCTCGGGTGCCGTTCGTGGAAGATCTGTCCGAAGCCCTCATGGGCCTTGGTCGCCAGCTCGATCGCCTTGCCGTAGTCACCGAGCAGCCCCAGGTCGATGGCCAGGCTGCTGGTGGTCATGTACGTGTGCGGGTGCTCCGGCCCCAGCACCTCCCGCTGCCGCTGGAGGGTGAACTCGTCCAGCTCCTTCGCCTCCACGTACCGGCCCCGGGTGCGCAGGATGTTGGAGATGTGGAAGCAGAGGTACAGGTACTGCAGGTCCTGCTCCCCCAGCATCTCCAGCCAGGTCTCGCGCAGTTCGTCGCCGAGCGTGGCCGCGGTCCTGACGTCTCCGCGCTTCCACAGGTAGCGCACCCTGTCGATCAGCAGCCTGCGGGTCTCCGGCTCCTTGCAGTTGCGCGCGTCGGACGGACCGAGGTGCGGCCAGATCGAGGCGAAGCGGGACCATGTCTCCGGGTTGTCGATCGGCTCGTCGCTGTCGGGCCGGGCCCCGGCCAGGATCCGGTGCACGACATGCCGGGCCTCGCGCTGTTCCTCCTCGCTGAGCTGGGCCTTGATGACGGCCTGTACGAGGCGGTGGACCTGGATCGAGTTGGAGACCTGGTCGACCTTGGCGAGGGCGAACCGGCCGATCTCCCTGATGACCCGGCCCAGGACCAGCTTCTCCTGGAGCGAGGAGTCGTACGGCTTCAGCGCCTCGATCATCTCCTTGCTGTAGAGGAGGTCCGCGGAGATCGGCTCCGGGGCGAAGAAGGCGCAGAGCTGGAGCAGCCGCACCGCTGCGGGCGAACGCTCCTTGAGGCGTTCGATGGAGATGTTCCAGGTGGCCGCGACGGGCTCCGGGTAACCCGCGGGCTGGTTGAGGGCCAGGACCTGGGGGGCCTGGCGGGCCAGCTGTTCCAGGTAGGTCCCGATGGGGGTGGCGGTCTCCGCGATCCAGGCGGCGGCCTGTTCGACGGCCAGTGGCAGGTCACCGACGGCGGTGGCCACCTGGGCGGCGTCCTCCACGCTCAGACCCGGGGCCCGGCGCTGGAGGTGTTCGATCGACTCCTCCCGCAGGAAGACGTCGACGGGCAGCGCGTCACCGTGCTGGGACCACGCCTGGTTCCTCGACGTGACCAGGATGTGGCCGGAGCCGCCCTGCGGGAAGTAGCGCCTGAGCCGCTCGGGGTCGTCCGCGTTGTCGAAGACCAGCAGCCAGCGGTCCGAGGGCACACCGCGCCGTAGCAGGTCAACGGCCTCCAGCGAGGCCGAGGCCATGTCGTCGCCGCCCTGGGCGCCGAGCCGGACGGCGAGTTCGGCGAGGCTGGCCACGACGTCGTCGGACTGTTCGGACGATATCCACCACACCAGGTCGTAGTCCGCCATGAAGCGGTGCACGTACTCCAGTGCCACCTGGGTCTTGCCGACGCCGCCGAGCCCGTACAGCGTCTGCGGCTGCGGCAGCACGACGGCCATGCCGCCGCCGAGCTGGTCCCGCATCCGCTCCAGGACCAGTGAGCGGCCGGTGAAGCCGGGGTTGCGGGGCGGTGCGTTCCAGATCCTCGGCACGGTACCGGGGAAGCGGGGTCCCGGCGACACTCCGTCGCCGAGCTGGACGGGCCTGTCCAGGGCGCGCATCAGGGCGGTGGTGGCGTGGACCTCGTCCAGCCGGAACAGGTCGACCGGGTTGCGGTCGATGTACGGCGCCGAGAGGCGCACGTCGGTGACCCTGAGCGGCAGCAGCTGACGCCGCCCGCCGCCGGGGTCCTCGTTGACCGCCCGGGTCCACAGGTCGACGGCCCGCTGGGACTTGAGGTAGGCGCTGGAGAGCAGCACGACGGTGCGGGCCGCGATCTCGGGCGTGCTGTGCGGGGCGTCCAGGGTGGCGGGGTCGGCGGAGACGTCGCGCGGGACCACGCGGAATCCGGCCCGGGTGAGGACCGATTCGATCCAGTCGGCCCACATGCGGTTCTCCGCCACGTAGCTGAGGAAGAGATCGGCCGGCATGGCGGGGCGGCGCCGGGTGAAGGCGTCGCGGATGCGCAGCCGTACCTCCTCGCCCACCGGCGGCATCGAGGTGATCTCCTGCGCGGTGACGACCGCGGTGAGCCGTTCGAAGGCGGACAGGAGCGAGTTGCTGAGGCCGGCCTCGTCGCCGAAGGTGGCGAGGGTCTCCTCGTACGCGTAGTAGGGACGGTAGGGGATCTCCACCGCACCCCAGTAGGCGGTGAGTTCGTCGCCGGAGAGGTCCCGGGGCAGCCGGTCGAACTTCAGCCGGGCCAGGGCCCTGCCCGCGTCCGCCTTCTCCTTCTCACCCTCGTCGATGCGCATCGGGACGGGGAAGATGGAGATGGGGCGGCCGGTGTAGCGCTCGGCGATCTGCCGGGCGACGGAGGCCGCGCCGTCGATGGACTGGTCGCTGAGGGTGAAGCAGTCGACCAGTACGTCCGGGAGGTGGACGGTGCAGATGTCGGCGATGTCGCTGAGGCCGGTACGGCTGTCGATGAGGACGTAGTCGTAGTTGGCCTTCATGTCGTCGCGCAGGGCGTCGAAGAAGTGCCCGCCGCCCAGCCGGTCGTAGAAGTTGTCCCAGTCGAAGGTGGAGACGGTCGCGGAGTACTCGCGGTTCTGGCGGCCGGCGGAGACGAAGTCGAGCGTGCCGCCCTGCGGGAACTCCCAGCCGAGCGCCTCGGGGTTGAGCGAGACCGCGTGCGGCTGGATGCGGGCGTAGTCGCGGTGCCAGTCGTCCGCGCGCTGGGCGGGGTTGGTCGCGGCCCAGGCGTACTCGGTGATCAGGTCGATCACACCGGTGGTGGCACCGAGCGTCGCCGGGTCGAGGAAGGGGTGGAAGAACCGGTGGAGCCCTGGGGCTTCCAGGTCCCAGTCGACGGCCAGCACCCGCTTGCCGTTGGCTGCGAGGATCCAGGCGGTGTTGGCCAGGGCCATGGTGCGCCCCGTGCCGCCCTTGTACGAGTAGAAAGTGACGATGCGCCCGTCACGACCGGCTGTCATACGTCCTCCGCATCCGTCGCAGGGTCGTGCATGTCGGGTATGAACTGCGTGTTGCCCATGGGCCCCATCAGTCGCGTCCGTTCGGTGTGCCGTCCGCCTGTCGCGGGCGGATAGACCGTGGCATGCCTGAGATACTGCTGAGCGGCCACCTCGACCACCTGGGGAAGGATCTGGCCGAACGCCTCCATGGTCGGTACCCCTTTGGCCGCGATCCGGCAGAAGGCCCGCCCCTGTCGCATCTTGGCCGGCATCGTCTGCTCGAGCTTCTCGGTCAGTTCTGCTTCGGCGGCTCTGCTCTGATGGTCGTCGCGGCACCACGGCACGACCATGGTCACCCAGGGACGGTTCTCCGCGTCGAAGGCCGCGAGCCGCCGCCGCCGGTCCTCGTCCTGCAGGGCCCAGCGGTCGACCAGGAGTATCTCCGGGGTGCTGGGCGGCTGCTTCCCCTCCAATTGCCCGGACTCCTCGTCGAACGAGGTGATGAATGCCTGGTAGTTGAGGGACCGGACCAGTTCCTCGGCGACGTAGGCCAGCGGTTTCGCGGCGTCCGGATGGTAAGGGTTCCAGTCGTGCGGGTTGTCCCCGTAGTAATCGGGGTTGCGTCCCGTCGGCAGGTCGTGGCGGGTGGGAGCGGCGATGGTGATCTGCATGGGCCGGGGTGCTCCGACTCCACTGCTCGGTGATCCGAAGGCGCTGGGAGCGAGCCGGTAGTCCACCGGCCTCCCGGTGTCGATCTGGACCGTGTCGGCGACGCTGACGATGCGTTTGGCCAGTTCGTAGACGGCCCGCTCGTATTCCTGGGCGAAGAGCCTGAGTTTGATCAGCCCGTAGAGCCCGTCGCTGACGTAACGGTCCCCGAAATCACGGTGGTTGAACTGTAACCGTTCGGCTGATCCGGGCAGTTGGTTGGGCGGCACCGGAACCCAGAGCGCCGGAACGATCGCTTCTGCCGGCTGGTTCGAGCGGGCCCGGTGGTGGATGGCACGCTGCTCGAAGGCGTACCACTCCTTGCCGCACATCTCGCTGGCGAAATAGCGCGGCGAGAACAGTGGCACGAAGACACGGCAGGTGGCGAGTACCCCGCCCAGGCGCTCCGACCAGCCCTCACCGGAACGTATCTCCCGGTCCATGAACCCCGCGGGCGCGCCCGCGGGCAGATCGGTCATGGCCATCACATGGCCGCAAAGATCTTGGAAAAGCCGTTCGACCCACATATCGGGGTCCGTTCCACCGCCGTACCCCGGTGTGTGCGCGTAACTCAGAAAGAAGTACGGCCGATGGTCCGCCGCTCGCTGCTGCGTCGATGCGTGCACACGACCCCCGTCCTGTGTGAGCACCCGCATCCCAGGACTGTGGAGAGGGTGCGAGCGAATTCATCATTCCGGAGCGGACCTTGCTCCACCCCCATGGCGTTCGGTCAATCAACGCCGCTTTTCAGTCATCCATACCCAGGTTCGACCGGCGCCTTCGCGATTCACGGCAATCCTGTGGCTATTCGGCCCACTTGTCCCGTGTTTCCTTCATCTCCTCGATGAGCACTCCCACGAGTCGCCTTCCCGCGACCGTGGGCTCGGCCGCTGTCCCGATCATGTCGAGTGCCTGTTCCACACCCTGCATGTAAAGGGGATCAAGAGCGGCAATTGCCACCCGTTCATAGGTGTCGGCCAGCAGCCGGGAAAACGGAACCAATTCCTCCGTCCATGGCAGGCGATGTTCCCAGGCACCGTCCGACGCATAAAGCTCCGTGATGTCGAGAATGGCCCGCAACGTGGTCCGCCGGAGCCCGCGCATCAGTTCGATCGCCAGTTCCTCCGCGTCACCGGTCACCGGGAGACCGATCGCACCGTGACCGGGACGGCGCTCCTCGCTCCGCCCCGTGGTGAGCGGGGTCAGCGTGATCGGGCCGCCTCCCGCAGCCGCGACCGTGGCGGGCGCCGACGCCTCCAGCAGCTCCCAGGCCTCCGCGAGTCCCGCGCCCCACGCCTCGGCCTCCGCCTGCCCGAGCCGGGGCGCGGCCGGAGCGCCGAAGCAGTCCCGGTACGGGTCGAGGTCGTCGAGCACGAAGGAGGGCGTGCGGCCCTGGCCGAGGAGGCGCACCGGAAGCCAGTCGGGTTCGTCACCCGGCCCGTCCGTCACGATCCGCCACTCGGCCCCGCCACTGTCCGGCCGCACCACGAACCCGTCGTCCGTGGCGCGCACCCGGACCGTGCCGGCCTGCCCGGCCCCACCGATCCGCAGCTCGCCGAGTGTGGGCAGATAGAGCCTGCCGTCCCGGTACGGAACCTGCGCCGCCTGAGGGAGACCCGCCCGTACCGCGGCTGCCGCCGCACAGGCCGGGAACCTCAGGGCGTCGTCGACCGCACCGGGCCGTCCTGCGTGCAGGCCCTCGAGCGCGTCCAGCAGCCAGGTCCGCGTGTACGGATGAGCCAGTACCCGGTCGAGCGCCGAGACGCCCCCTTCCGACGACTCCAGTACCGCTGCCAGCTCCCAGGCCTCGTCCCAGCGCGCCCCTCCGCGGCCGTCCAGCTCGGAGTGGAGCCCGGCGAGCAGGGTGCGGGTCAGGTCCTGCTGCTCGGCGGCCAGTTCCTGCGGGTCGGTCACCGCCGGGGGGACCGTGAGGTGGGCGGTGCGTGCCTCGATGCCGCGCACCAGCGCTTCCAGGTCGTGGCAGTACACGGACGGGTTGTCGAAGTCGGTGGCCGAGCTGTAGCGGTGCGTGTAGAGGCCCCCACCGCACGAACGTACGACGGGGCACCGGCGGCACGTCTCGCTGACTCCCGCCAGCCCGAGCTGCCTCGCCCGCACCCCGGGGTGGGCGGCGACGTCGTCGAAGGAGTGCGAGAAGACGTCGAATCCGGTGGCTGCCGCACCCTCGTACGCACTCTTGAGCGAATCCACCTGCTCCAGCTGGCCATCGGTCTCGACGACCACCAGGTCGGTGGGTGCGAGGCCCAGGGACTCGGTGAGGCTGGGGCCGCCGCCCAGGGTGGAGAGCACCGAGGAGAAGAGTCGCACCGGCAGCCGCTGTTCCGGATCCTGCTCCTGCCAGCGGTCGAAGACCGCGAGGAGCCAGTCGGCATAGGCGGTGGGCGAGCCGTCCGGCCGCAGCGGGGGGTCGTCCCAGGTGGCATGCGGCAGAAGGAAGTCGACGCGGGGCGGTTCGAGCTCGGCGAGCGCGTCGAACACGGCGACCGGGTCGTTCCGGATGTCGATGGTGCACAGGAGCCCGAGGTCCAGGTGCCGGTAGCGCTCCTGACGGAGCAGATCCACGGCTCGGAGAACCTGCGGATGGCTGGTACGCCCGTTGGCGAAGCGGCGGTGCCGGTCGTTCGCCGTGCGATCACCGTCGAGCGAGATGCCGACCCTGACGTGGAACTCGTCGAAGAGGTCGAGGTAGCGGGAGCTGAGCTGGACACCGTTGGTGTGGATCCTGAGGTCCAGCTCAGCGACACCGTTCATCGCCGATGTGAGCTCCTCGCAGACACGACGCAGTTGCGCGGGTCCGGCCAGGAGTGGCTCTCCTCCATGCAGGATCACTGACATCGAATCGAGCGCATGCGCCGAGGCATGCTCGGCCAGTCGTCGAGCTGTCCATGAAATGGCTTCGTCAGAGATCGTTTTCGGGCGGGTACGCCAGCTCTGATCTGCGTGTTCATAGATATAGCAATGGTCACACGCGAGATCGCACCTGCTGTGCACCTTGAGTACGATCTCGCGAAAAGGGACCAGGGGTCCTGTCATTCTCCCAGTCTAGCCACGCCAGGACCCCTCTCGGAGCTCGGAGCGGAAGCTTGGCTCAGAGCGCAGAGCTGAAGCTCGACGTCTGGACAGGACGACCCACGGGCGTGCCGAATACCCGGCCGAGCTTCCTGGATGCCTCGATGCTGCGTGCATCGATCTCGGCAAGTGCCACACGACTCTTCTTCATGTGGTCGGAAGCAGACGCGGGGGAGGTTTCGTAGGTCTTCACGGCCGTCCTTGAGGGTCCTTGGAGGGGGTATTTTCGGACACCGACTCGGGCGTCGGAGTCCGCATATTCAGCACGACTTTACTCCCAACCGGTCCCTCTCACACGCCGCCCTGACGTGAAACCTTGCGGTAATGGAGCATTTCGGAGAAGGAAATGCCGGCCGGGGTTCGCCCACCTGGGTGATGAATGAATCCGCAGGCCAAAGCACCTGCGGCCGGGCCCGCTCCGGCGGACGCCGCGGAGGCCACCGCTCCACGGATCCCGCACGGACCGGGAGCACTCCCGGCGTCGACTTCAGGACACTCCCAGGACAACACGCGTTCACTTCCGACCGGTTCACCCGTCCGGTGGCTCCGGGTGGCGGGTCCTGCGCGTGAACGGTCTGCCCGGTCCCTCGCGGCGGGGACGACAGTCAGTCGAGCGGGGCGTGGACGACCCCTCGCGCACCCTTCATGCAGTCCCCTGTGCGCTCATGGCTGTCGCCCACCACGTCGGTCACCCGCACGCGTACGTACAGCGCGTCGACCTTCTCGACGAACCTCTTCGAGAAGGCGCCCACCAGCACCGTCTCGTAGCTTCCGGTCCCCACCAGGGGGAAGCCCCTGCCGAACTCCACGAGCTGGAAGTCCTCGGCCACGACCAGCCCGGCCGCGGTCAGTTCGGCCACGGCCCCGGAGACGTCGACCCACGAGGCGGCACCGGACTCGGTCTCCCCCGCCGGCACCACCCGGCAGTCGAAGGCCTCGATCGCCGCGATGTGCTGACCGCCGTTGAGTATGCCCACCCGCCACGCCTGCGCATCCCCCTTGAGGAGACCCTTGGCCCAGGCTCCCCGCCAGCCCAGATAGGGCCGGACGGTTCGGGCGTACTGGGCCCTGGCCAGTACGGCACCGACCGCGACGGCCAGCAGGCTCCCCAGCGCCTCCATCTCGAGCAGCTGGAGACGCCATGGCCACTGGGTTCGCGCATCGGCCGTCACATTGGCACGGATCGCCTCCCAGAACAGGACGAGGACCAGCAGCCCGAGCAGCACCAGCGGCGCGGTGAAGAGCAGGGGGCTCCGTCGGATCCTGCGCTGCGCCTCGGACGGCGGATCCATAGGGCGTCGGCCTGCGTCGTTCACGCTGTCTCCCCCTGTGGCAGGCCAGACCCGGCTTTCGCGCTCGCGGGTCAACTCGCCTGTATACATGACTAGTTGTCAGACCCTCTCATAGGGCGACGGATCACACGAGAGGGTCGTTCGGGCACGGCCGGCCGGGAGGCGCCATTGCAGTCTGCGGGGAGGCGACCCTACTCTCATGGCCCCGGCAGGCCTCGGCGCATGCGTCCTCCTGAGCCCCGGGCAGCACACCCGGTCGGGCCCCGTGCGGTCGGACCGGCCGTATGACCGACGGAGCATGCCCACAACTGCACACGGGGGTGAACATGACGGCGATTCCCGGGCCACTTCAGTCCATGGTCTTCCGGACCGAGGACCTTCCGGCGCTCTTCCACCACACGGACGCCATCGCCATCGCACGCCAGCGGGAGGCGGTCAACACCACCCGCGGGCAACTGATCCTGCTCGTCCTCGGCACCGTTCCCGGCGCCCTGCCCTGGCACGTCGAGGTCGGTGACTCCTTCCAGCTCCTCGACTCCGTAGCCGTGCTGGCGTATCTCGGCGTTCTGGTCACGACGTACCTCGCCTCGCGGCGCAAGGCCAAGTCGCACTGGCAGCTCAACCGGTCGGCAGCGGAGTACATCAAGTCCAACTGCTGGCGCTACGCGGTCCACGGCTCGCCCTTCGACACCGGCACGCACCATCCGGAAGCCGTGTTCGCCAACCGGCTGGAGGACGGTCTGCAGGAGCTGAGGAAGGTGGGGTGGGACGACCCCCGGGAGGAGATGACGGACGCGGGCGGCGGACTCATCACCGAGTCCATGCGCGAGTTACGGGACAAGGCGTTCACGGTGCGCAAGGAGACGTACATCCGCGACCGGCTGATCGAGCAGCGGCGCTGGTACCGCAGGCGCCGGCAGGTCTCCCGGCGCGGTGCGTTCGTCTGGACGAGCACGATCGCCGCCCTGACACTGCCCGCCCTGGTCCTCGCCCTGCTGCAGGCGTTCGGCACCGCCGGGTCCTTCGCGCTGACGGGATCGCTGTCCGCCGCCGCTGCCGCCTGCCTCGCCTGGAACGAGATGCGCCGCCATCACCCGCTGGTCTCCGCGCACTCGCTGGTGGAGGACGATCTGGAGAACATGCAGGCGGCGATGGAGACCACTCTGGCGGAGCGGCAGTGGGCGGCCGCCGTGTTCGAGACCGAGCGCATCGTCTCCCCCGAGCACACGGACTGGCTCGTCCGGCACCGGATGTGACCGCACGTCGGGTCAGGCCCGCTCCACGCCGTCGCGCCAGATGACCGTGACCGGCCGGCCGAGGCTCCGGGCGTACGTCACGATGTCGCCGGTACCGCCCAGGCCGCGTGCGGGCCGGCCGTCCCACACCGCGAGCAGCCGGTCGCAGTGGTCGGCGATGTAGGCGCCCGCCGCGTAGTAGGCCTCGTCGGTGGAGTGCGGGTAGTCCAGCCGGACCTCGCGGGCCGCCCGGGCCTTGAGCATCCGGTAGCGCGCGAGGTCGGCCTCGTCGGCGAAGCCCTCCTCGTAGTCCCCGCTGGGGATCACCACGGTCAGCTCCGCACCGCAGGCCAGCGCCAGGTCGGCGAACAGCTGGTCGGCTCCGACCGCCAGGCTGGAGAGGGCTTCCGTGGAGCCTTCGAGGCCGCACAGTGCCGCCCGCATTCCTTCCAGCACGTGCGCGTAGGCCTCTTGAGGGATGGAGCGGTGACCGGTCACTCCGATGCGTTTCACGGACCTGGAACCCCCTGGGAGTCTGTGGGGGCCCGGAGGGCATCCCTCCGGACAGGTGCAGCGTCCGCCCCCGTGGTGCCTCTGCGACCGACCGTCCTGACATCCTCTCAAAAGCCGCGGACCGAAGGGGAGCCCCCGCCGGGAATCGGCGGGGGCTCACGGGGGTACGGCCGTTCCCGGCCTTGTCAGAACACGCTGACGCCGTAGGCGCTCAGCGCTTCGGTGACCGGCTGGAAGAAGGTCGTTCCGCCGGAGCTGCAGTTGCCGCTGCCGCCCGAGGTGAGACCGATCGCCCGGGTTCCCGAGTAGAGCGGGCCGCCGGAGTCGCCGGGCTCGGCGCACACGTTGGTGCGGATCATGCCGTAGACGATGTCCCCGCCGCCGTAGTTGACCGTGGCGTTGAGGCCGGTGACGGAGCCGCTGTGGGTACCGGTGGTGGAGCCGCGGCGGGTGACGGACATGCCGACCGTGGCGTTGGCGGCACTGGTGATGTCCTGGCTGCCCACGGTGCCCGACTTGGTGACCGAGGTGTTGGTGTACCGCACGATGCCGTAGTCGTTGGTCGGGAAGCTGGAGCCCGAGGTGGTGCCGAGGACGGTGGTGTGCCCCGAGTTGGACCACCAGGTTCCGGCGCCGTCGGTGCAGTGCCCGGCCGTCAGGAAGTAGTAGGTACTGCCACTGCGGACGTTGAAGCCGAGGGAGCAGCGCCAGCTGGAGGCGTAGATGGCGTCGCCGCCGGAGATCAGCTTGCTGAACGTTCCGGGTGCGCGTTCGATGTCCAGGGCGCCCGCGTTGGCTCCGGCGGACTCCTTGATCCGGTTGATCTCGGCCTGCGAGACGGTGCTGTCGACCGTGACGACGAGGCGCTTGGTCGCGGGGTCGATGTTCCAGGCGGTGCCCGCGATGTCGGCGCCGAGTACGGCGTCCTGGGCGGCGGTGAGCTGGTTGGCGCTGAACGTCCCGGTGGAGTTGGCGTTGGCCGCGGGGACGGCGAGTGCAGCGACGGCGACGAGGCCTGCGGAGACGGCGATCACTCTGCTGCGTCTCGCTGTGCCGCTGCGGGGGGTGGTGCGCTTGATCCTCACTTTTCGTTCCTCCCGAGGGGAATCGGGGGCCCGCCTGTGGGGTGGCCGGACCCGTGAGGCGCAGTCAGCGGGCATGTCCGCATCCAGAAAGCGTTCGAATTCCGGATGCTCCGTGCGCCTGACAAGCGCTGCTCGGGAGTATTGGGCGCGTCAACTCGCCGCGCAAGGGCGCCTTTCGGCCGCGGCGGACGCGCAGCGGGGACGGCCCCGGCAGCTCTGTGGCTGACGGGGCCGGATGGCCGGGCGCTGCGTCGCCGGTGGGACGGGTCAGGCGTCGATGCGGTTCCGCTCCCCCGCCGCAACCGCGACGGCGAGCGTGTTACCGGGCGGCGGGAAGGGGCAGATGAAGTGGTCGGCGAAGGCGCAGGGAGGCAGCAGTGCGCGGTTGAGGTCCACCCTGACCTTGCCGGCCGCGTCCGGGGCCTCGGGCCGCAGGAAGCGGAAGCGGTAGCTGCTGTCTCCGCTGGTGGCATCGGCGAATACGGCCCAGAGCGAGCCGTCGGGCTCGACCGCGACCTGGAGCGTGTGCTCCGCGCCGTCCAGCTGGAAGCCGATCTCGCCGCCGAGGCCCAGTCCTCGCTCGCGCCCGTCGGCGTTCGCCACCCGGACGGTCCGGTCCGAGCCGTACGGGCGGAAGGTGCCCTCCAGTGACCAGCGCGCGTCGTACGGGGTGGCGTCGATGGTCCGGAAGGAATGCCGTGCGGGCGACTGCGGGTCGAAGTCCCTGACCGCCCACAGGCCTTCGCGGCTCAGTACGACCAGCCGTCGCTCGCCCTGCGCCACCCGGGACGTGTCGATCGGCCCGCGGTCGGCGCCCAGGCGGACCTCGCCGGCCAGCGGTTTTCCGTCGACGGTCAGCCCGTCCTCGGCGGCGCCGGTGAGCACCACCTCGTCCCCGTCCTCACGCCACTGCCCCGGCACGGCCGGAATTCGACCGTCCGGGTGGTCGGAGAGCCAGTGGGTGCCCGTGAGGGAGAGTGGTCCGTGCGGTGCCGCCACCGCGACGATGCGCTCCTCGTGCCACCGCTGCCAATCCTGGAAGTCCTGGCTGCCCTGCTGTGCGTCCGTGCTCATGCGATCAACCTTTCCATACCGGCTCGGCCAGACCGAGGTGCGACCGGAGGGTGGAGCCGGTGTATTCGGAGCGGAAGGCTCCGCGTTCCTGGAGGAGCGGGACGACCCGGTCGACGAAGTCGTCGAGGCCGCCCGGTGTGAGATGCGGTACGAGGATGAAGCCGTCGGCCGCGTCGGTGGAGACGAACGTCTCCAGTTCGGCCGCCACCGTCTGCGGGGAGCCGATGAAGGACTGCCGGGCCGTGGACTCGATGACCGTCTGGCGGATGGACAACCCCTTGGCTGCCGACAGTGCACGCCACTTGGCGGCGACGGCCAGCGGATCGGCGACCCGGACCCTGCCCTTCACCAGGCCGGACTCGGGGTCCGGCTCGATGTCGGGGAGGGGGCCGTCCGGGTCGCACGAGGAGAGGTCGCGGCCCCAGACCTGTTCGAGGGCGAGGATGGCGTTCTGCGGGGAGACCTGCTGCCGGCGGATCTCGGCGGCGTTCTCCTGTGCCTCCGCGTCGGTGTCGCCGAGGGCGACGGTGACTCCGGGCATGATCTTCAGGTCCTCGGGCTGCCTGCCGTACTTCGCCAGCCGTTCCTTGACGTCGGCGTAGAAGACCCGCCCGGCCTCCAGGGTGCCGTGCCGGGTGAAGATGACGTCGGCGGCCGATGCGGCGAATTCCCGGCCTTCGTCGGAGTCCCCGGCCTGGATGACGACGGGGTGCCCCTGTGGGGAGCGGGGGACGGTGAACTCCCCGGAGACCTCGAAGTGCGCTCCGGAGTGCGCGAACGGGCGGGACGTCCCGTCCGGTGTCCAGGAGTCCCACAACTCCCGCACAGTGGCGACGAATTCGGCGGCGCGGGTGTAGCGGTCCGCGCGGTCGAGGTAGCCGCCGCGGCGGAAGTTCTCCCCGGTGAAGGCGTCGGAGGAGGTCACGACGTTCCAGGCGGCGCGCCCGTCACTGAGGTGGTCGAGCGTGGCGAGGCGGCGCGCGAGTTCGTACGGCTCGTTGAAGGTGGCGTTGACCGTGGCCGCGAGCCCCAGACGGTCGGTGACGGCGGCCAGGGCGTTCAGGACGGTGAGGGACTCCGGGCGGCCGACCACGTCCAGGTCGTGGATCCGGCCGTTGTGCTCGCGCAGCCGCAGCCCCTCGGCGAGAAAGAAGAAGTCGAACCGGCCGCGCTCCGCGGTTCGGGCCAGGTGCTCGAAGGAGGCGAAGTCGATCTGGCTCCGGGAGCGGGGGTCCGCCCACACGGTGGTGCTGTTGACGCCGGGGAAGTGTGCGGCGAGGTGCATCTGCTTCATGAGGTCGCCCCCGAAGTCCTCGCGAGCGCGTAGCGGTTGGCCGGGCGGGCCAGGCCGAGGTGCTCGCGCAGAGTGCCCCCCGGATAGAAGGTGCGGAACAGACTGCGGTGCTGGAGCAGGGCCACGGTGCCGTTGACGATCCTTTCGAGGTCGCGCTCGGGGGTGATGGGGGTGAGGTGGAAGCCGTCCACGGCCCCGCCCCGGTGCCACTGGGTGATGAGTTCGGCGAGGTCGACCGGGCCGCCCCGGAAGTAGGTCCCCCGCCCGGCGAGTTGCGGACCGCTCTCCAGCCCCGGCTCCGGTGCCGTCTCGGCGTCCCCTAGGTCGACGGTGAGGGCGACCAGCACCCGCAGGGTGTCGGGATCGCGGCCGTGCGCCGCGGCGATGCGGCGTACCTCCGTGCGGAGCGATGCCGCCTGCTCGGGCGAGGTGGCCCGTACGTAGACGACGTCGGCGTACCGGGCGGCGGACTCCCGGGCCGCGCCGCCCGTGCCGTCGAAGACGGTGACGGGCCTGCCCTGCGGTGGCCGGGGCACGATGGCCGGGCCCCGTACGGAGAAGGTGCTGCCCTCGAAGTCCACGTAGTGCAGCTTGTCGCGGTCGATGAACCGGCCGGTGGCGACGTCCCGGATCTCCGCGTCGCCCTCCCAGCTGTCCCACAGCCGGGCTCCGACGTCGGCCGTCTCCCCCGCCTCCTGCCACAGGGCGGCGGCGGGCGCGGCACCGCGCCGGCCGAACAGCCGGGCCTCGGCCTCGGTCGTCGACACGTCGGCGTGCCAGCCGGCCCGGCCTCGGCTGACCCAGTCGAGAGTGGCGACGGCGGACGAGACGTGGAAGGGCTCGGTGTGTGTGGTGGTGACGGTCGGTACGAGACCGATCCGGGTGGTGGCCGGGGCGACCCGGGCGAGCACGGCGAGCGCGTCCGGTCCCGGCCGGGCGAAGGAGTCGCCGAGGGTGACGAAGTCGAGCGCGCCCTGCTCGGCGAGACGGGCGAGTGTGACGTGGGAGGCGGCGTCGTAACGCGGCGGGCCGCCGATCTCGGCGGCCAGATGGAGTGGCCTGGTGGCAGACATTGCGGGACCTCTCGGGGTCAGTTCTTGGCCTTGGGGAGGCCGGGCGGGTTGATCTCCGACTTCTCGACGGCCTCGTTGGACAGACCCCAGCGCTTCAGCACCTTGGCGTAGGAGCCGTCCTGGACGATGTGGTCGATCGCCGCGCCGTAGGCCTCGACCAGGCCGCTGTCCTTCTTCGTGGTGACGGCGATCTTCCCCTGGACTCCGTCACCGCCGCCGGAGAGCGTGCCGACGATCTCGGACTGCCCGGCCGCCGCGACGTGGTAGTTGGCCGAGGGGCTCGGGCCGAGGTAGGCGTCGATCCGGCCCGACTGCAGGGCCAGGTAGTAGTCGGTGTCCTTCTGGAAGTACTTGATGTCCACCGGCTTCCGGCCGGCCTTGACGTTCTGCTCGCTCCAGTCGACGAGGATCTTCTCCTGGTTGGTGCCCGAGGCGACGGAGATCGTCTTCCCCGCCACGTCCTCGGGGCCCTTCACCTTCCAGCCGGACCCCTTTTTGGCCTCGAAGGCGATGTTGTCGAGCCGGTAGGTGGCGAAGTCGTACTTCTCCTTGCGCTCCTCGGTCACGGTGACGTTGGACAGGACGCCGTCGAACTTGGAACTGTCGAGGCCGACGAAGAGGTTCTCCCAGGAGACCTCGTCGAACTGCGGCTTCAGCCCGAGCGTGTCGGCGATCAGGGTCGCTATGTCGATCTCGCTGCCGATCCGGGTCTCGTCATCGGTCGCGTAGAAGCCGAGTGGTGGTGAGGCGTCGGCGCTCGCACCGAGGCGGAGCGTGCCGCGCTCACGGACGGCTTCGGGCACCTTGGCGGCGATGGCGTCGACCTTCTTGCCTCTGATCCGCTTCTGGTCGGGCCCGATGTTGATCCCGGTGTCCTTCTCCCCCTTCGGACGGACCACGTCGGTGGCGGCGTCGCTGGTGCCGCAGGCGGTGAGCAGGCCGGCGGCGGTGAGAGTGGCGAGGGCGACGACGAGGGTGCGGCGGACGGACACGTGACTGCTCCTTGACGGTGGGGAGAGGGGCTGCGGAGGCGTGGGCTGCGCGGGCACGGCTCAGAGGACCTTGGAGAGGAACGCGCGGGTGCGTTCCTGGACGGGGCGGTCGAGTACGTCGGCGGGCGCGCCCTGCTCGACGATCCGCCCCTCGTCCATGAACACCACGGTGTCGGCGACCTCACGGGCGAAGCCGATCTCGTGCGTGACGACGATCATCGTGGTGCCCCGGTGCGCCAGGTCCTTGATGACGTCGAGGACCTCGCCGACGAGTTCGGGGTCGAGCGCGGAGGTTGGCTCGTCGAAGAGCAGCAGCTTCGGTTCGAGAGCGAGCGCGCGGGCGATGGCGACGCGCTGCTGCTGGCCGCCGGAGAGCTGTTTGGGGTACGCCCCCGACTTGTCGGCGAGCCCGACCCGGGCGAGGAGGGTCTCCGCGGTGGCGACGGCGTCCTTGCGGGTGCGGCCGAGGGCCGCGACCGGGGCTTCGATGATGTTCTCGAGGACGGTCAGGTGCGGGAAGAGGTTGAAGTTCTGGAAGACGAAGCCGATCTGGGTGCGCTGGCGCAGGACCTCGCGTTCGCGGAGCTCGTACAGCTTGTTGCCGGACCGGCGGTAGCCGACCAGGGTGCCGTCGACGCTGATCCAGCCCTGGTCGACCTTCTCCAGGTGGTTGATGGTGCGCAGCAGGGTGGACTTCCCCGAGCCGGAGGGGCCGAGGACGACGGTCACCTCTCCCGGCCGTACGGACAGGTCGATGCCGCGGAGCACTTCGAGGGAGCCGAAGCTCTTGTGCACGGCGCGGATCTCGACCATGGCGTCCGTGGTGTTGCCGGGTGCGTCGGTGGATACATCTGTGGGTGCGCTCATCGCACGGCCCCCTTGGCGTAGTGACGTTCGACGTAGTACTGGAGGGCGGAGAGCACCGTGGTCAGGAGGATGTACCAGACCGTGGCGACCATCAGCAGGGGCACGACCCTGCCGTTGCGGCCGTAGACGACCTGGACCTGGTAGAAGAGTTCGCCGATCGCCATCACGGAGACGATCGAGGTGCCTTTGAAGAGGGAGATGATCTCGTTGGCGGCGTTCGGCAGGATGGAGCGCATCGCCTGCGGCAGCACGATCCGCCGCAGTTGCCGCAGCCGGGGGATCCCGAGGGCGGCGGCGGCCTCCAACTGCCCGCTGTCCACGGCCAGTACGCCGCCCCGGACGATCTCCGCGGCGTACGCCGCCTGGTGCAGCGCGAGCCCCAGCACGGCCGCGCTCATCGCTCCGACGAGGTTCATCGTGTCGAAGGAGAAGAAGCCGGGCCCGAACGGGATGCCGAACTGCAGCTCCTTGTAGAGGTAGGCGAGGTTGAACCAGAACAGCAGCTGGACGATGAGCGGGATCGAACGGAACGCCCAGATGTAGGCGTACGCGACGGCCCTGAGGAAGGGGCTGGCCGACAGCCGCATGAAGGCGAGGACGATGCCGAGCGCGAAGCCGATGACCGTTCCGTAGAAGGTCAGCTGGAGGGTGACCCAGACCGCCTTGAGGATGGTCTCGGTGGTGAAGAACTGGGCGAAGACGTTCCATTCCCAGCCGGGGTTGGTGATCAGCCCGTTCAGGAACTGGGCGAGCAGCACAGCGGTGGCTGCGACGGCGACCCAGCGCCAGGGGTGGCGCAGCGGGACGACGGTCAGCTCGGCGAAGCCGGGCCCGTCGTGCGGGGGCGTGCGTACGGTCTCTTTGTCGATGGGTGGATCACTGGTCAGCGGCATTCGGATTCCTTCGGCGACGTGTACGGGAGGAGGTGCCGCACTCACGCGGTGCGGCGGTCACGACAGGAGAGGTCGCGCAGGAACGCGAGCGCCGTGCGGGCGGTGGCGTCGTTCTGCCGGAAGGCGGGGCCGCCGGTGCGGGGCCTGGTGAAGGCGCCGCTCGAGCGTGCGGTGGTGTACGGGCCGAGGGCGAAGCGGCGCGGGTGCGGGCTGCCGTCGACGCCCAGGATCCGGCTGTCACGGGCGTCCACGGAGAGCAGTCCCGTGTCGGTGCCGGCGGCCCCGTCCTCGTACAGTCCGCGCAGGAGCCGGCTGCGGGTGCGGTGCAGGGACGGGTGGGGGAGCCTGGCTTCGACGAGTGCCCGGGCCTCGGTGAACTCTCCGGGCACGGTCGCGCCGGAGGCCCGGAAGACGCCCCGCTCCTCGTCGGCCTCGACGGTGAGCCCGGCTCCGAGGAAGCGGACGACTCCGGCGCGGGACAGGGCGAGGAGCTGGCGCAGCCGTGGGCCGGGCGGCCCGGACGCGAGGTAGCTGAAGAAGCTGTGCCACCGTTCGCCGATGTCGCCGAAGTGGATCAGATGCCCGTAGACGGACAGCAGTCCGAGGAAGACGGCGAGATCGGGGCTGTTGCCGGGGTCGTGGCGGCGTTCCAGGTCGGCGGTGATGTAGTCGCGCAGCCCGTCCTGCAGTGTGTCGTAGGAGGCATGGCGCACTCCGTCCAGCGGGTGGTCGAGCGCCTCCAGGTCGAGCCGGTCGGCGGGGTCGGGAACGGCCGAGGAGACGAGGGCCTGCAGTTCGGGGCTGCCGGGCTCCGCGACGGCGTACTTCTCCTCGAAGTCGCCCCAGCCGACGGCGGTGCGCTCGGGGTGGGTGGTGAAGAGGCGGTGGTAGTGGGCGTGGCCGAGCTCCTTGGTGACCAGCGGCCACAGGTCGCGCCGGAAGTCCACGGGGCCGGGGCGGCTCAGCAGTTCCTGCACCCGGTCGGGCCCGAAGTGCCGTGGCAGGGGCGGCCGTTCACCTGTCCAGGGGTAGCCGATCTTCGAGTGGTACGGGACGCCGCGCCGCGATCCGACGTACAGGACGGGTTCCCGGCCGGAGGGGACGTAGACCCCGTTCTCGTACCGTCCGCCGCGGCCCTCGGTGAGCAGGACCATCAGATCGATGAAGGCGAGCCCGAAGCCGCGGACGATGACCGGCTCGCCCGCGGGCAGCGCCGTCAGGTCGCTGTCGGCGGTGAAGTCGGGTGGCAGGTGGACCAGCCCGTGCCGTGCCGCGAAGTCGCCCAGTTCCCGCTGCTCGGGCTCGAGTTCGGCGTCGAGGTGACCGACGGTGAGGACGACGAGGTCGGCGACGAGGGGCTCGGTGCGCCCGTCGAGCCAGACGCGCTGGCTGCCGTCGCGGGGGCCGGTGATCTGCCGTGCGCGGCCCAGGTGTTCGTGGACGGTGATGCCCGGCGGGAGTGCGGTGAGCGCCTGCTCGTACACCCAGCGCAGATAGGCGCTCTGCAGCCGGCGGCTGGGGAAGTCCTGGGCGCCGAGCCCTCGTATCTCCTCCAGTATCGCGGGGGCGGTGCGGGTCGTGGTCCGCCCCTCTCGGACGTCGGCGGCCCAGGTGTGCAGGGCGGGACCGGGCCGTACGGGACCGTCCTGCTGCACCGTGTCGTCGGTGAACATCGTGACGTCCTCGGCCATGGAGTTCATCCAGAGCAGCGGGGACTGGTCCTGCCGCCAGATCCGGCCGCCGCCGGGGGGATACGGGTCGACGAGGTGGATGTCCAGGCGCCGGTCCCCGTACAGGTCGGCCGCGTTGGCGGCGATGCGTTCGATGACGCCGGTGCCGCGCGGTCCGCCGCCGATGATGACGAGGGTCGGTGCGCCGCTCATCGGGCGTCTGCCGTGCCGCGTGCGTAGTGGCGTTCGACGTAGTACTGCCCGATGGACAGGAGGGAGGTGACGGCGATGTACCAGAGGGTGGCGACCAGCAGCAGCGGGATGACTTCGTAGGTGCGGTGGTAGACGAGCTGCACCGAGTAGAGCAGGTCCTGCACGGCGATGATGCTGACGATCGAGGTGCCCTTGAGCGTGCCGATCAGCATGTTCCCGGCGGGCGGGACGATGGAGCGCATGGCCTGCGGCAGCACGATCCGCCGGAGCCGGCGCCACGGGCCGAGGCCGAGCGACTGGGCGGCCTCCAGCTGTCCGCGCTCGACGGAGAGGATGCCGCCGCGGACCACTTCGGCGGCGTACGCGGCTTCGTGGAGGGTGAGTCCGATGACGGCGACGGCGACGGGTCCGAGGATGTTCACCGTGCTGACGCCGAGGACCTGCGGGTACAGCGCGCCGATGTTGAACCAGAAGAGCAGCTGGACCAGGATCGGAGTGGACCTGAACAGCCAGATGTATCCCCAGCTGACGGCCTGCAGCACACGGTTGCCGGAGAGCCTGAGCACGGCGAGGAGCGTCCCGAGGGCGAAGCCAAGCACCATCACGAGTGCGGTGAGCCACAGGGTGAGCCCGAGGCCGCGCAGCACGGAGGCGGTGGTGAGGTAGTCGCCGACGACGTCCCACTGGAACGCGTCGTTGCGGATGACCGAGCTCAACGCGCCGGCGACGAGCAGCAGGACGACAACGGCCGCAGCCCACTGCCCTGTTCGCCGTACGGGGACGATGCGTGGGGCGGAGGCTTCGTCGTGCTGGGCGGGTGGGGCCGGAAGTGGTGGCGGGAGGGTATCTGTCTGCGCAGACATGCGAAGGCTCCGTGGATGCAGAGATCGAACACGGGATGTGCCTTCAGCAGAAACACGACGTGGACCGGGCCCCTCAGCGCCGGTCCGGTTCCGAGACAACCGCTGTTCAGGGCCAGTTGTCAAGCCTGTCCACACTGTGAGCCGTACGTCTCACGCCAGTTGACGTGCAACCGGATGCCTGCTCCACTTGGGCCATGTATTCGCAGCAGTGGCTGGTCACCCGCTCCCACATCGACTTCGGTCGCGTGTGGTCCTCTTCCTGTTGAGCTGACCCCCTGCTTTTCCGCTTTTCCCCGCTCGCGCCCCTGCCGGCGCTCGAGCCGATCTTCCGCGTGCCTTCACGTACACGACGCCGCTCCACCCTCCCCTCGTACAGCTGATCTCCCGCCCCGTGGCTCCGTGCGCCCACGCACCGGAGCGCGGTCGACGACCCCGGAGAGTTTCCGTCATGCCCCGAACCCGGCACACCGCTGCCTTCGCCCTGATCACCGTTGCCGCATTCACGCTCACCTCCTGCGGATCGGGTGACCCGGCGGCCTCCTCGGCCGGTTCCGGCCCCGCGGGCAAGGGAGAGTTCTCCACGGCCGACGTCGTCTCTCCGGTGAAGAAGAACGAGGCCGCGGCGAAGCTGCTGCCCGCCGGGGTACGCGACTCCGGCACCCTCACCATCGCCTCCAGCATCGGCACACCGCCCGGAGCGTTCTATCTGGAGGACGGCAAGACCCTGGCCGGCGCGGACATCGAGTTCGCGGACGCGGCGGCCAAGGCCCTCGGACTGGAGCTGAAGCGTGAGGTCGCCTCGTTCGAGGCGATCCTCCCGGCTCTCGGCAGCGGGAAGTACGACCTGGGTACCGGCAACTTCGGGGTGACCGACGAGCGCTTGAAGACGATCGACTTCGTGACGTACATCAACGACGGCCAAGGTTTCGCCGTCCGCGACGACAGCAAGCTGAAGGACGTCACCGACCTCACCCAGCTCTGCGGCCTGACCGTGGCGACCAGCGCCGGAACCACGTTCGAGGCGACGCTGGAGGAGAACAAGCACGTGTGCGCCGACGCGGGCAGGAAGGCGTACGACGTGAAGACGTACGCCGACCAGGCCGCCGTCTGGATCTCGCTCCAGCAGGGCCGCAGCGATGTCGTGATGTCGACGATCAACGGACTGCGCTACGCCGTGACCCAGCAGAAGGGGCTGCGCTTCCTGAGTGAGTTCAAGCGGCTCGACGTCGGCTTCGCCTTCAAGAAGGGCACCCCGCTCGCGCCCGCCTTCCAGGCGGCGGTCAACGGCCTCAAGGCGGACGGGACCTACGACCGGATCCTGAAGAAGTGGGGCACGAAGGGGTCGGCGATCGAGACGTCGCAGATCTCGCCGCCCGAGATCACGTGAGGACGGGCGACCGCCTCACGCGACCACCCCGCGCGCTGCCCCGGTCTGCGGCTGCCGGACCCGGCCGGTTCAGCAGTCGCAGCCGCAGTCGCAGCAGCCGCCGTCCTCCCCGCCGCAGCTGCAGCAGTTGCTGCAGCAGTCGCATCCTTCGCAGCAGTCCCCGCAGTCGCACTTGTGGCAGAGGCCTTCGCGTTCCTGCCCCGACCAGGGGTCGTGGAAGCTTCCGCAGCACATCTGGCAGGTGCAGGCGAGCCCCGCCCACACCAGGCAGCCGGTGATCAGACCGCGCCGGTTGCGGGGCGGCTCGGGCGGGAGCGGCGGGCCGGGCGGACCGTACGGACCACCGGGTGTCGGCGCGTACGGGTTACCGGGCGCGGGGCCGAAGGATCCCGTCGGCAGGTCCGGCTGATGCGAGCAGGAGTCCGAGCCGAAGGCCCGGTCCACCGAGCGCCGCAGCTCGTGCACCAGCAGCACGTGCGCCAGCTTGCTGTCGGTGAACTCCGCGTCGCGCATCGCGAGGCGCATCCCGTGCAGCGCGTCGTCGCACAGCCGCCGGGCCTCGGACAGCGGCGTGCCGGTGGCGGTGAGCGGGTTCCAGGCACCCGACGCCGCGTCAGTTTCCCGGTCCTCCACGGCATCCAGCAGATGGGCGAGCCGCCCGAAGAGCCGTCCGGCCTCGGCCAGGGGGGCGGCGTTCTGCGGCTTGCCCGCGAGTACGGCGGTGTGCGCGAAGGCCGCGGCCGTCGCCGTCTCGGTGGGTTCGGTGACCGTCAGCAGGGGCGTGCCCGGTCCGGCGAGTGACTCGATCCCGGTCTGCCGGTCGACGGCGTCGACCAGTACCGCCGTGTCGAATCCGAGTTCGGCGCCGGTACGCGCCCCGGCCCTGTCCCAGCCGGCGGCCACCCGGCGCGCCGCGGCGGCGACCGGTCGCCGCTTCAACAGCCCGTCCCGGTCGGCCACGTGGTCGCGCACCTTCGCCGACGCCAGCACGAGCGAGACGGCGGCGGCGAGTCGGGCGCCCTCACCGCGGGCGACCGGAGCCGTCCGCATCGAGCGCAGCGGGCAGGGGCCCGCGGTGCGCCGCTGTGCCGTGGTCCGTTCGCTCTGAGCCTCCGTCAGGACCGAGACGATCAGGCCGTCGTAGTTCGTGACGATGCGGGCGAACTGACCGTGGTCGGCGCGAAGGGCGAGACACAGCCCGCAGAGATGGGCCATCCACTCCGTCTTGAGCCTCTCGGACAGCCGATGGGTACAGGGCCTCACGATTCCGAACACGACGATCCCCCGGGAGCCGTTCACCTGATGCGCCGCGCTCGTGCACATGCGCGGCGTGCATCGTATCGAGTGACCCGTTCACCCGTACGTCCCCCATGTCACCCGTACGGACCGGAGCATCATATTTTCTTTCTGCGAGCGGCCGTACACAGGAGGAACCTTGACGAATCGCCACATCTTCTGCACCAGTACCGTCACGAATCCCCTGCGCGCCGACTATCCCCTTGGCGCAGTATCCGCATCATGGACGACGATGGGGACAGTAAAGACATGCGGACACCAAGGAACCGCGGTGAGAGGAGGCGTCCATGGGATCGGTGCGCAAGGCGAGTGCCTGGCTGGGCCTCGTAGAGGACAACGACGAGCGGTACTACGACGACGAGTACTCCGAGGATGCTGAGACCGGCACGAACCAGGCGTGGACGACCGACCCCCGCGTGCAGGTGGCCGTGGAGACGGCCGAGGACAGAGGCCGCCGGATCGCCACCGTCACCCCGGACAGCTTCCGGGACGCGCGCGGCATCGGCGAGCTCTTCCGGGACGGTGTGCCGGTGATCGTCAACCTCACGGCCATGGATCCCGCCGACGCCAAGCGCGTCGTGGACTTCGCCGCGGGGCTGACGTTCGGGCTGCGCGGCTCGATCGAGCGCGTGGCCACCCGGGTCTTCCTCCTGACCCCCGCCGACACCCAGGTGGTGACCGGCGAAGCCGCCGGCCGGCCGGCCGACGGCTTCTTCAACCAGAGCTGAGCAGGGCGCTCGCCGGACAGATCCGGTTCACCGTCCGCCTTCTACCGGAAGGCGTCCAGACCGGTGAGCGCCTTGCCCAGCACGAGCTGGTGCATCTCCACGGTGCCCTCGTAGGTGAGCACCGACTCCAGATTCGTGGCGTGCCGCATCACCGGGTACTCCAGCGAGATCCCGTTGGCGCCGAGGATCGTGCGCGAGGTGCGGCAGATCTCGATGGCTTCCCGCACGTTGTTGAGCTTGCCGAAACTGACCTGCTCGGGTCGGAGCCTGCCCGCGTCCATCCGGCGGCCCAGGTGGTGGGCGAGCAGGATGCCCTTGTGCAGCTCGACGGCCATGTCGGCGAGCTTGGCCTGGGTCAGCTGGAAGCCGCCGATCGGCTTGCCGAACTGTTCCCGGGTCTTCGCGTAGTCCACGGCCGACTCGAAGCTGGCGCGCGCCGCGCCCATGGCCCCCCAGACGATGCCGTAGCGGGCATGACTGAGACAGCTGAGCGGGCCGCGCAGACCGGTGACGCGGGGAAGTACGGCGTCGGCGGGCAGCCGCACTCCGTCGAGGACGAGCTCGCTGGTGACCGAGGCACGCAGTGACCACTTGTGCCGGATCTCCGGCGCGGAGAATCCCGGGCTGTCCGTGGGCACGACGAAACCGCGGATGCCGGAGCCGCCGCCGGCCTCGTCGGTCTGCGCCCAGACGACGGCGACCCCGGCGACCGATCCGTTGGTGATCCACATCTTGCGGCCGGTGAGGATCCAGTCCTCGCCGTCACGCTTGGCGTACGTCCGCATCCCGGCCGGGTCCGAGCCGTGGTCCGGCTCGGTGAGGCCGAAGCAGCCGATGATCTCGCCGGCCGCCATGCCGGGCAGCCACTGCTGCTTCTGCTCCTCGGAGCCGAAGCGGTGGATCGCGTACATGGCGAGCGAGCCCTGCACGGAGACGAGGGAGCGGATACCGGAGTCGGCAGCCTCCAGCTCCAGGCAGGCCAGGCCGTACTGGACCGCGGTGGCGCCGGCACAGCCGTACCCCTGCAGGGACATGCCCAAGGCGCCGAGGGAGCCCAGTTCGCGGGCCAGCTCACGGATGCCGGGGAGCTCGCCGTTCTCGTACCACTCGGCGATGTGCGGCAGGACGCGGTCGGTGGCCCAGCTGCGCACGGTGTCGCGGATCGCGAGGTCCTCCGGCTCGAGGAGATCATCGATGCCGAGGGGGTCGGCCGGGTCGAACGGCGGGAGTTTCGACGGCTTGACGGACATGGGAGTGCCTCCGGCGGCTCGCACGGTACTAAAACTAGCAGTGATAGTTATGGCGTCGTGCCGACGTTACGGCTCAGCGCGGCGCCCGTCCAGAGCCCGTGGCCTCGGCGGGTTCGCGCCGCGCGGGCAGTGCGAGCCGACGGCCCGGCCGCTTCTGCACCGGCAGCGCTCGTGGCTCGGAACGCGGCCCCGAAGCCACCGGGTCGGCCACGCGCGGCCGGCAGGCATCCCTGGCCGGAGCGCAGTCCATGACCTTGGGCAGCCGCAGCGCCGCCAGCGCCCCGAGCAGCAGCAGTCCGGCGCTGACCAGCAGCGTGACATGCAGTCCCTGGACGAAGGCGTGCCGGGCCGTGTCGCGCAGCAGATCACCCATCGGGCCGCCCAGCCGGCCCGCCACCTGATAGGCCTCGCCGAGCGAGTTCGAGGCGGCCGAGCCGGCCGCGGCGGGCACGCCCTCCTCGTGGAGCCGGGCCAGTCCGGGCGCGTAGGCCGCGTTCATGACACTGCCGAGCAGGGCGATGCCCAGCCCGGCGCCCAGCTGGTACGAGGTCTCGCCGATCGCCGCCGCACCGCCGGCCCGTTCGGCGGGCGCCTCGCTGAGCATCGATTCGTACGCCCCGAAGAGCGTGGACTGAAGGCCGAAGCCCAGCAGCACGAAGCCGACGGTGAGCAGTGCCGGCCGGTCGTGCTGCCCCATCAGGGTCAACAGGAGCACCGAGGCCGCCGTGAGGACGAACCCCCAGCCGACCATGCGGCGGGGGCCGATCCGGCTCAGGGTGTACGAACCGGTGGCGCCGGCCGCCATCGCGGCGAAGGTCAGCGGAAGGAGTCGCAGCCCGGTTTCCAGTGGGCTGAGGTCCAGCACCAGCTGGAGGTACTGGACGGCGATCAGCTCCAGTCCGACCAGGGCCAGCATCGCGAGGACGATGCAGCCGACGGCGGTGGTGAAGGCGGGGCGGGAGAACATCGCGATGTCGATCAGCGGATGCGTCCGGCGTTTCTGCCTGCGCACGAAGAGCACCAGCAGCGCGGCTCCCGCAAGCAGCGGGGCGACACCGGCGAGGTCCAGCACGCCCCCGCCGGAGCCCATCCGTTTGACCCCGAGGACGGCTCCGAGCACGCCCGCCGCGGCCATCAGTGCGCCGACCACGTCCCAGGGGCCGTCTCCGGTGCCGCGGGACTCGGGCAGCAGGAAGCGTCCGAGCGGAAGGATCATGGCCATGAGCGGGATGTTGATGAGGAAGACCGAACCCCACCAGTAGTGCTCGACGAGGAATCCGCCGATGACCGGTCCGGCGGCGGCACCGACAGCGGCGACCGCGGTCCATATCCCGATGGCCAGGGCGCGCTCGCGCCGGTCGGGGAAGACCTGGCGGAGTATCGACAGCGTCGCGGGCATGATCATCGCGCCGCCGACGCCGAGCAGGGCACGCGCCGCTATCAGTACGGCGGGAGAATCGGCTGCCGCCGCCAGCGCGGAGGCGAGGCCGAAGAGCGCGTAGCCGAACAACAGGACACGCCGTCTGCCGATCCGGTCACCGAGCGTGCCGAAGAGAATCAGCAGCGAGGCACAGACCAGCGGATAGGCGTCCACGATCCACAGCAGGCCGACGGCGCTGGGCCGCAGGTCCTCGGTGACGGCGGGAACGGCGACGTGCAGCACGGTCGCGTCGAGGGCGACCAGCAGCAGGCTGAGGCAGAGGACGACCAGGACGACCCAGCGGTTGGCACCGCCGGCTGCTGCGCGCAGCCGGGTCACAGCCGTGGACGTCCCGCTCATATACGTACCTCCCAATGAGTCCCTCGCGCTCGGCAGACCTACCGGGGCCCCGGCTTTCGGCGTCCCTCAGGTCCGGCATCGACGGGCGAGTGAGCCGTCAGCGTACGCGAGTTCCACGTGGTCACACGTGGTCCACCTCATACCTTCGCCCGGCCCCGAGTGTGTCGTACGCCACTTCCGCCCCACCGGCGGGGCCGCACCCGGGACCCCTCGCACCGGTGCGGGGGCGGCGCCGAGGCCGCCCCTCACACCGCCCCGGGAGCCGCACCGCGCCTCCTCCGCCTGGCCGGGTGAATACATACGAAAGGTGCGTCGCACGATTGCATCGATGATCAAACATTCCTACGAATTGCCACCGGAGCGAATAGGCCGCAAGGCTGATCGGATTCTTCGCGACACCCGTAATAGATGCCGGTCTGAGACAAAGTCCACATCACATCGTCATCACAAAGAGCCGGGATCGGCCGGATCGCACACTCACTCGCTGTAACGTCCTTTGCGTGCGTACCGACATCTTTGCCCGGCTGGACCGGGAGCCGGAACCGCCGAAGATAGAGATCCCGCGGATGAGTCGTCACCGCATCGCTCTCTTCGGCGGGACTTTGGCGTTCTATCTCGCCATCGTCGTCGCCGTGCTGGTCTCGTCCTGGCTGGTGGCCCTCGACTGGAAGGTCATGCTGTTCCGGCCCTACCAGCAGTGGCCCGGGCTCCATGCCTTCCTCGACTACTACGTCGTGCTCGGCCAGCGTGGCCCCACGGCCGTGATGGTCGCCTCCTGGCTCGGCTGGCGCTCCTGGCGCCAGCACACGTTGCGCCCCCTGCTCACGCTGGGCGCCTCGCTGCTGCTGCTCAATGTGACGGTGGGGGCGGTCAAGCTCGGCCTGGGGCGGCTCGGCCCGCACTACGCCACCCAGATCGGCTCCGCGGAGCTCTACGCCGGCGGCGATATATTTCCTTCGGGACACACCGCCAACGCCGTGGTGACCTGGGGAATCCTTGCCTACCTGGCCACCACGCCGCGCGCCAGGCGCTATCTGTCGGCCCTGTCCGCGTTCGTCTCGCTGGGCGTGGGGCTGACCACCGTCTACATCGGCACGCACTGGCTCAGCGACGTCCTGCTGGGCTGGGTGGCCGGTCTGCTGATCCTTCTGGCCCTGCCCTGGTTCGAGCCGCTGATCACGCGTACGGAGGTCTGGGTCCTGTCCGTGCGCGAGCAGTGGCGCGCGCGGCGCAGGCTCCGGGCCACCGCACCGGTGGCCGGGGGCGGCCCCACACCGGTGCTCCTGCCCCAGTCGCTGAGCGTGCTCGGCACCGAGCACGCCGAGGGCTGTGACTCCGCACCGGACGCACCACCAGCCGGCGGCCACACCGGCACGGGCACCCGGGCGAGGGCGCATCCCGTGCACGGGGTGCGCTCGGAACGGACGCCGATCACCCCGGCAGGCTCACGCCGCCCGCCGCACGCGGACCGCACCCTCCGGGGCGGCACGACTCCGGCCCACCCGGTGACGGGCGGATCGGTCGCCCCCTGACCTGCGCGGACGGTGCGCACAGCCGTTTTTCTGCATGAGTGAAGGCCCCGACTCCGGTCGGGGCCTTCACTCATGCAGAAGGGGTTCAGCCCACCCAGCAGCGGGTCACGGTGGAGGCGTCGACCTCGAAGTTGATCCGCCCGCCGACGAACTCCATGGTGATGAAGGTGCCCGGGGCAAGAGCCCTCACCGTGCTCCAGCCATGCGCTCTGGCCTGCCGTTCGGCGGTTTCGGCGTCGAGGCCGACGTACGACTCGGGGGTGTCGTCCGGCTGGGCGGGAGGGGTCGGTATAGGTGCCATACCTCTCACCGTAGGCGGCCCGGCACCGCGACGGAAGCCGGGGCGGAAACAAGCGGTGATGCATCCCCACGTACCCCACCGGTCACGCTTGTGTCACAGGATCCCCACACGCGTGTACGTCGAACTGCTTCACCCGAACGAGCCTGCCGAGCGCACACAGTGAGAATGCGGGCTGTCCCGAGAATGACTGTCCGGTGCCTACGAAGGAAATTGCGGGAGAGATGCGGAGCGAGGTCCGCATTCCCGCCAGGCACACGGAGGCGGGCGGGAACAGTTTTGCCATCCGGAATGCACGCGGCTTTATGCGGGTCTTATGAATCCCCCGCCGCGGTCTCCTCCGCGCCCCTCGCCCGCCCCCGCCCGCCCGTGCTATCCGGAATGAAACGATCCGGGATGTCGTGGCCAGAGCTCACCCGGCCCGCCCCTTGCGCAGCGCGTCGGCCGCCTTGTAGCGCAGCGCGTACGCACCGTCCAGGACTGTTCCCCTGGAGCGGTGGAGCACGGTGCGCAGCGCGCTCCGTGAACGGCCCCGCGGACCCTGCGCGGCCAGCTCGGCGAAGAGCTTCTCGTGCCGCTCCGCGATCGGTGCCGGGTCGAACCGCGCGGAGGAGGCCCGTGCGGCGCGTCCCATCCGCCGCCTCAGCTCGTCGTCGTCGATCAGGGCGAGCAGGGCCCGCGCGAACGCGTCGGTGTCCCCCACCGGCACGAGCCGCCCGTCCGTGCCGTCGTCGATGATCTCGGCCGGACCGTGCGGGCAGTCCGTGGCGACGACCGGCAGTCCGCAGCGCATCGCCTCGACGATGGTCATGCCGAACGACTCGCGCTCCGAGGTGACGGCGGCGATGGAACCCTTGGGCCACTCCGCCTCCATGGGGTGGACCGAGCCCATGAGGCGCACCCGCTCCTGGAGCCCGAGTGCGTCGATGAGTCCGCGCAGCGTCTTCTGCTCGTTGCCGGTCGCGTCGCCGCCGCCGTAGATCCGCAGCCGCCAGCCGGGGCGGGCCGCCGCTACTTCGGCGAAGGCGCGTACCAGTAAGTCGTACCGCTTGACCCGGTGCAGCCGGCCTGCCGCGACCACCCACTTGGCGTCGGACTCCGCGGGCGGGCCCGCGGGCTCCGGCACGCTGTTCGGGATGGACTCGATCCGTACGCCGGGCAGCCGCAGCCTGTTGCGGTAGTCGCGGGCGTCGGCCCGGGTGACGGTGGTGACCGCGTCGAGCAGTCCGTACCGGTGGCTTATCTCCCGGCGCAGCCGGTAGCTGTGACTGTCGAGGGTCAGGTGCTCCTGGCCGATGCGCACGGGCCCGCGCCGCGCCTGTGCGCTGATGTGGACGTTGAGGCCGGGGCGCGTGCCGATGACGACATCCGCTTCGAGCGCGCCCAGATGCGCCGCGATCCGGGTGTCGGTGAGCCTGCTGTACTGCCCGTGCCGGGTGTCGCCGCGCGGGAACACCGCGGCGGGCCTGGCATGTTCACCGTCGCCGCCTTCGTAGGACGGACTCTCCTTGCGCAGATCGACGAGATGGCTCATCCGTACGCGGCCGGGCGCGCCCAGCGCGGGTCCGTCACGGTGCCGGAAGACGGACACGATCTCGACGTCGTGCTGCTCGGCCAAGGTCTGCGCGAGCGTGAAGGTGGTACGGATCGTTCCCCCGATGCCGTACGCGTTGTGGAGCAGAAATGAAATGTGCATTACGTAGTCGTTTCCCCTGATCGACTGGTCTGCGACGGACATTACGTGGCGTCAGGAACAGTCACGGGGTTCGCACAGGAGTCGTGCAGAGTCGTGACAATTCGAACGAACGCCCGTGCACGGCGGATTCATCCGCGGAATATCCGACTCCGTATCAGTTTCCCGATCTGTCGATGTATCGGCCTGCCGACTCTCCCGCGTTCTCCTCCCGATTCGCGCGTGACCCCGGCCCCGGATCGCCCGTTGTCTCTTCATGAGCCGGGAACCACCCGGCTCACGCACCGAGTTCGAGGAGCCACCCGTGCCGCGCATGCTCGACGTCAGCGAGGACGTACGCGCCGAGATCGGCGACGCCGAAGCCGACCGGCTGCTCGTCGGCGACAACGCCCCAGGCAGTTACGACTGCACCTCCTGCCGCACTCCCGGCGACTCCGACCAGGAGCGCACCAGCACGGTGCTGTTCATCGGCGACGAGACCGCTGTGCTCGCGTTCGCCCACGCGACCTGCATCCCGTCGCAGGTCGTCCAGGTCGCCGAGGACCAGCTGCAGGGCGCCGTGCGATCCATCACCGGCAGCGAGCCACAGAACGCGGAGAGCCTCATGCCCCAGCAGGCCGTCCTCGGCATCACCAGCGGTCTCGTCCTCATCGAGGACGACCTCCGCCCGGCCCTGGTCGTCGAACCGACCGGCCCGATCGCCCGGCCGGGCACGGACGGCCTGGCGGGCGACCAGTTCCTCCAGCTGCTGCAGGAACAGGGCTTCCTGCACACACCCGATCTGAACCGTCTGCCGGCTGTGCTCCCCGGCTGGTCGGTCCTCCTCGCCATGGGACAGCTGCACGCAGTGCTGCAGCCGGGCGCCGGAGGCGGCAACCCGGTCGCCTGGTGGCAGGCCCATCAGCCGCTCCAGGTCACGGAGGGCTGGCGGGCGGCGGCGAACAAGTCGCAGACCGTGCTCGTCTTCGCCGCCCCGGCGGGCTCGATCGGCCAGCAGCCGCGCGAGGACCTGCTCCGCGACGCACTGGACAAGGCCGCGGTCAACGGGCTCCTGGTCGCAGCGTCCATGCCGCTGGCCGGGACCTGATCGTGTCGCTGCTGCCTTCCCACACCCGCCGAACAGCGATTTCTCCGCCCGGCCCGCATCCGACGGGCGGTGAGTTCGTTGGCACCTACGTGCACTCATACGACCCTCCGCGCCAGCAGCAGACCCCGATCCCGGCCATGCGCCCGTCGCAGGACCCCTCGGGCGGCAAGTCCCCCACCCCGATCTACGACGCTCTGTACTCCGAGTACCGGCGGTCGTTCCGGGCGCTGCCTGGGGACCGGAGCGGCGAGGAGAATCTCGGCTTCAGAACGTTCGGCACCGGGATGTTCGGCAGCCGTGCGCCGCTGGGCGGCCGAACGGCGAACGGGCAGGGCAGCCAGAGCACCCACACCGGGAACCTCGGGTCCTGGCAGCGGGTCGGACGGCATGCCGGGCACGCCCGGCCCGCGGCGCTGCCTCCCGGGTCCTCGGACGCCTGACGGCACGACGAAGCCCCGGACCACTCGCTCCGTGCGAGTGGTCCGGGGCTTCGTCGTGCCGTTACTTCTTGCGGCCGCGCTTCTCGCGCACCCGGACCGAGATGTGGAGCGGAGTCCCCTCGAAACCGAACTCCTCGCGCAGGCGGCGCTCGACGAAGCGGCGGTAGCCGTGCTCCAGGAAGCCGGAGGCGAAGAGCACGAACCGCGGCGGCTTCACACCGGCCTGCGTCCCGAAGAGGATGCGGGGCTGCTTGCCGCCGCGGACCGGGTGCGGGTGGGAGGCGACGATCTCACCGAGGAAGGCGTTCAGCCGACCGGTCGGGATACGGGTCTCCCAGCCCTCGATCGCGGTCTCGATCGCCGGGACCAGCCGCTCCATGTGCCGGCCGGTGACGGCCGAGACGTTGACGCGTGGGGCCCAGGCGACCTGCGCGAGCTCCGTCTCGATCTCGCGCTCGAGGTAGTAGCGACGCTCCTCGTCGAGGGTGTCCCACTTGTTGAAGGCGAGCACGATCGCGCGGCCCGCCTCGACGGCCATCGTGACGATCCGCTGGTCCTGGACGCTGATGGTCTCGCTCGAGTCGATCAGGATGACGGCGACCTCGGCCTTCTCCACGGCGGCCGCGGTGCGCAGGGAGGCGTAGTAGTCCGCGCCCTCCTGGAGGTGGACCTTGCGACGGATGCCGGCCGTGTCGATGAACTTCCAGGTGATGCCGCCCAGCTCGATCAGCTCGTCGACCGGGTCACGGGTGGTGCCGGCGATCTCGTTGACGACGACACGGTCCTCGTTGGCGACCTTGTTCAGGAGCGAGGACTTGCCGACGTTCGGGCGCCCGATGAGCGCGATGCGGCGCGGGCCGCCGAGGGCGGTGCCGAACGTCTGGGCGGGCGCCTCGGGCAGCGCCTCCAGCACGGCGTCGAGCATGTCGCCGGTGCCGCGGCCGTGCAGCGAGGAGACCGGGTGGGGCTGGCCGAGACCGAGCGACCACAGCGCGGTCGCGTCCGCCTCGCCGCTCTGACCGTCGACCTTGTTCGCGCACAGGACGACGGGCTTCTTGGCCTTGCGCAGCAGCCTGACGACGGCCTCGTCGGTGTCGGTGGCGCCGACCGTCGCGTCGACGACGAAGACGACCGCGTCGGCTGTCGAGATCGCGTACTCGGCCTGGGCGGCGACGGAGGCGTCGAGGCCCAGCACGTCCTGCTCCCAACCGCCGGTGTCGACGAGCCTGAAGCGGCGGCCGGCCCATTCGGCCTCATAGTTCACCCGGTCGCGGGTGACGCCCGGCTTGTCCTGCACGACGGCCTCGCGTCGGCCCAGGATGCGGTTCACCAGGGTCGACTTGCCGACGTTGGGGCGGCCGACGACGGCAAGGACGGGAAGCGGGCCGTGACCGGCCTCACCGATCGCGCCCTCGACCTCTTCGGGGTCGAACCCCTCCTGCGCGGCGAGCTCCATGAACTCCGCGTACTCGGCATCGCCAAGTGCTCCGTGCTCGTGGTCCGAGCCGCCGGAGTGAATCTGGTCGTTCATGAAGTCCGTTCCCTCTTTGCATCATCATCGATGGGCCACGATCGCGCGGCCCACTACTCAAGTCTCGCAGGCCCTGCCGTCAATTCACCGACGGCCGGGCCTGGCGCCCGGTGAGGCGCCTGGCGTTCTCCAGGTGCGCGGTCAGCTTTCCCTGGATGCGGAGCGTCGCCTCGTCCAGCGCCTTCCTGGTACGCCGTCCGCTGCCGTCGCCGGCCTGGAAGGCGTCGCCGAAGACGACGTCGACCCGGCTGCGCAGCGGAGGCAGTGCCGGTATCAGCCGTCCGCGGCCCTCGGTGCTTCCCAGGACCGCCACGGGGACGATCGGTGCCCCGCCGCGTACCGCGAAGTACGCGAGTCCTGCCCGCAGGGAGGCGAAGTCGCCCTCGCCCCTGGTGCCCTCGGGGAAGATCCCGAGGACCCCGCCGTTGTCCAGCACACCGAGGGCCTGGGTGATGGCGGTGCGGTCGACGGTCGTACGGTCCACCTTCAGCTGACCGATTCCGCGCAGGAACGGGTCGAGGGGGCCGACGAACGCCTCTTTCTTGATCAGGAAGTGGACGGGCCGGGGCGCGGTGCCCATCAGCATCGGTCCGTCGAGGTTGTGCGCATGGTTCACCGCGAGTATGACGGGTCCGGCGGCGGGTACCCGCCACGCACCGAGGACTCGTGGCTTGAACAGCCCGTACATGAGCCCGATGCCGATGCCCCGTCCGACGGCCGCTCCGCGCAGTGCGGGTGCGGCAGTGGCTTCGGTCACTTCACGGCCTGCTTCTCCCCGACGAGGGTGACGACGCACTCGATGACCTGCTGAAGGGTCAGCTCGGTGGTGTCCACCTCGACCGCGTCACCGGCCTTGGCCAGCGGCGAGGTCTTGCGGCCGGAGTCGGCTGCGTCCCGCTTGATCAGCGCCTCCTTGGTGGTGGCGAGATCGGAACCCTTGACCTCACCGCTGCGGCGGGCGGCGCGCGCCTCCGGGGAGGCGGTCAGGAAGATCTTGACGTCGGCGTCGGGCAGCACGGTCGTGCCGATGTCCCGGCCCTCGACGACGATGCCGCGCTCGGCCTCCGCGGCGATGGAGCGCTGCAGCTCGGTGATCAGGGTGCGCACCTCCGGGACCGCGCTGACGGCGCTGACCTTGGAGGTGACCTCCTGGGTGCGGATCGGGCCCGAGGCGTCCTCGCCGTCGACGGTGATCGTCGGGGCGGCCGGGTCCGTACCGGAGACGATGACCGGCTTGGCGGCGGCCGTGGCGATCTCGGCCGCGTTCTGCACGTCGATGCCGTTGTTCAGCATCCACCACGTGATCGCGCGGTACTGGGCGCCGGTGTCCAGGTAGCTCAGGCCGAGCTGGGCGGCGACGGCCTTGGAGGTGCTCGACTTGCCGGTGCCGGAGGGTCCGTCGATGGCGACGATCACTGCGGCCGGTGCGGTCCGGGCGGCGGCGCTTACGGTTTCCACGGTGGTGGACACCTTCCTGGTACACGGGGTGGGCGGAGCGGGGCCACGGGACGGCCTCCCCCAAGGTTACCGAGTGCGGGAAGGGCCCTCGCGCACCCCTGTCCCGCCGTCCCGCTACGGGCGGATCGACCAGCCCCGCTCGCTGAGCGCCGCGCTCAGTGCGGGCGCCGCGCTCGGCTCGACCATGAGCTGGACCAGACCGGCCTGCTGCCCGGTGGCGTGCTCGATGCGTACGTCCTCGACGTTGACCCCGGCCCGCCCCGCGTCGGCGAAGATCGCGGCCAGTTCACCGGGCCGGTCGCTGATGAGCACGGCCACGATCTCGTACGAGGCCGGGGCTGTGCCGTGCTTGCCCGGCACCCTCACCCGGCCGGCGTTGCCGCGGCGCAGGACGTCCTCGATGCCCTCGGTGCCCGCGCGGCGCTTGTCCTCGTCGGCGGACTGGAGGCCGCGCAGCGCCCGTACCGTCTCGTCCAGGTCGGTGGCGACGCCGGCCAGGACGTCGGCGACCGGGCCGGGGTTGGCGGAGAGGATCTCCACCCACATCCGGGGGTCGGAGGCGGCGATCCGGGTGACGTCCCTGATTCCCTGGCCGCACAGGCGTACGGCGGACTCGTCGGCCTCCTCAAGGCGGGCGGCGACCATCGAGGAGATCAGCTGCGGGGTGTGGGAGACCAGGGCGACGGCGCGGTCGTGCGCGTCGGCGTCCATGACGACGGGGACCGCACGGCAGAGCGCGACCAGTTCCAGGGCGAGGTTGAGGACCTCCGTGTCGGTGTCCCGGGTCGGGGTGAGGACCCAGGGGCGGCCCTCGAACAGGTCGGCGGTGGCCGCGAGGGGTCCGGAGCGCTCCTTGCCGGCCATGGGGTGCGTACCTATGTACGGCGCGAGATCGATGCCGCGTGCCTCCAGCTCGCGGCGCGGGCCGCCCTTGACGCTGGCGACGTCCAGGTAGCCGCGGGCGACACCGTCCCGCATGGCGGTGGCCAGCACGGACGCGGTGTGTGCGGGCGGTACGGCGATGATCGCCAGGTCGACGGGGCCTTCGGGCGCCTCTTCCGTCCCCGCCCCGAGTGCCGCCGCCGTCCCGGCCGACGTGGTGTCCCGGTCGACGAGGTGGACATGGACACCCCGCCCCACGAGCGCGAGGGCTGCGGAGGTGCCGACCAGGCCGGTTCCGATGACGACGGCTGTTCTCACTGGGCGATGTCCTTGCGGAGGGCGCCGGTGGCGCCGAGGTAGACGTGGCTGATCTCCGCTTTCGAGAGATAGGTCTCCACGTGCGCGAGTATGCGGACCACCCGGGGCATGGCCCCGGTGATGTCGAGCTCCTGGGCGCAGATCAGCGGTACGTCGACGATGCCGAGGCCGCGTGCGGCGGCGGCCGGGAAGTCGCTGTGCAGATCGGGGGTGGCGGTGAACCAGACGCTGATCAGGTCGTCGGCGACGATCTGGTTGCGCTCCAGGATCGCGGTGAGCAGCGCGCCCACCTGCTCGTCCATGTGTCCGGCTTCGTCCCGCTCCAGCTGGACGGCTCCTCGGACCGCTCGTACCGCCACGTCGTAACCCCTTGTTCTTCGATCTGCGTGCTCTTTCAGCCTAGAGGTGCGGCGGGCCCCGTGGTCACCGTGCTCTGTCCGTGAGACGCCGCCGCGGCGTGCACGGCCAGGAGGTTGCGCCAGATCCGTCCGGCGAGCTGCTCCGGTGTGGCGTCGGTCCGGCCGTGGACCCAGTCGGCGAGCATTCCGGTGAACAGCCCGGCCACGGCGCTCGCGGTGAGGTCGTGTCCGCTCCCGGCGGGCCTGCGCCGCCGCAGCTCGTCGACGCTTCGCTGCCGCAGCTCCTTGTGCAGCAGGTCCCCGAGGGGGCCGCCCGGGCCGAGCAGGCTCCGGTAGACCGCGGCCCGGTCGCGCACGCCCCCGAGCAGGGCGACCAGCTCCTCCGGGGGCGCGTCGGGTCCGGGGGGTGTCCGGTCCCAGGCGTGGAGGGCGTCGACCGCCTCCCGTACGGCCCCGGCGCAGGCGTCCAGGGCCAGGGCGCGCAGATCGTCGTAGTGCAGGTAGAAGGTGGCGCGCCCGACGCCTGCCCCGCGCACCACGTCCGCGACGCTGACCCGGTCCAGCGGCCGCTCGGCACAGGCCTCCAGCAGCGCCTCGCGGAGCCTGCCGCGGGTGCGTGCGGTACGCGGGTCGCCGCTGCCGTCCGTCACCGCCGGCGTCATGGTGCTCAGCCCGCCGACAGGACGAGTGCGAGGGCGAGGGCGGCGGGCGCCGCCTGGACGTACAGGATCTTGCGGCTGACGGTGACCGCCCCGTACACCCCGGCGACGATCAGGCAGCTCAGGAAGAAGATCTGCGCCTGGTACGCGACGGGATCGCCCGCGATCAGGCTCCAGACCAGCCCGGCGGCCATGAATCCGTTGTAGAGCCCCTGATTGGCGGCGAGCGCGGCGCTCTGCCCGGAGAACTCCTCGGTGGTGCCGAAGGCCTTCCGGCCGCGCGGGGTGTCCCAGAGGAACATCTCCAGGACGAGGAAGTAGGCGTGGATCAGCGCGACGAGCGCGACCAGCACCTGGGCGGCGGTCTGCATGGGTTCGGCCTCCTGCGACGTGATTTCCTGGACAACCGTACAGGAAGTCCCTCCATCGCCACCCGCCCGGGCGCACCCTCCGCCCGGTTGCTTCGTCCACTCGGCCCGCGGCGCCACGATGCCTCTCATCGACCACCACGCGAGGAGAGCCATGAACGCACGGCGAAGGACGGTCCTGACGGCGGGCGCCGCCGCACTGGCGACCGGCTGCGGCTCGTCCGGTGGCGGGGACAGCGACGGAAGCACGGCCCCGGCCTCCGCCACGGAGACCGGGAAGAGCCCGGAAGCCTCGGAGACCGGGAAGAGCCCGGAAGCCTCGGGGACCCCCTCCGGGGAGCTGACCCGGACCTCCGACGTCCCGGTCGGCGGTGGCACGATCTTCAAGGACCGCAAGGTCGTGGTGACCCAGCCGGAGGCGGGCGAGTTCAAGGCCTTCTCCGCCGTCTGCACCCACGCGGGCTGCATCGTCGCGTCGGTGAGTGACGGCACGATCAACTGCGCCTGCCACGGCAGCAGGTTCAGCATCACGGACGCCGCCGTCGAAGCCGGCCCCGCCACGCGCCCGCTGCCCGCCGAGCAGATCACCGTCGAGGGCGACAGCATCAGGCTCGGGTAGGCCGGTAGCCTCGCGCGCATGATCACCCCTGAGGCCGAGGCCCTCGTACGCGACCACACGGTCTACTCGTGTGTGATGGGCTCCCGCGCCTTCGGGCTGGCCACGGACGACAGCGACACGGACCGGCGCGGGATCTTCCTCGCGCCGACCCCGCTGTTCTGGCGCTTCACCAAGCCGCCGACGCATGTCGACGGACCCGGTCCGGAGCAGTTCTCCTGGGAGCTGGAGCGCTTCTGCGAGCTGGCGCTCCGGGCCAACCCCAACGTGCTGGAGTGCCTGCACTCACCACTCGTCGAGCGGATCGACGACACCGGCCGGGAACTGATCGGCCTGCGTGGGGCATTCCTGTCCCGCCGGGCCCACGAGACGTTCGTCCGCTACGCGATGGGCCAGCGCAGGAAGCTGGAGGCGGACGTCCGGCAGTACGGCGCCCCGCGCTGGAAGCACGCCATGCACCTGCTGCGGCTGCTGGCGACCGGCCGGGACCTGTTGCGGACGGGCCGGCTGACGATCGAGGTCGGCGACGCGCGGGAGGAGCTCCTCGCGGTGAAGCGGGGCGAGGTGCCGTGGTCCGAGGTCGAGCGCCGGATGGCACACCTGGCCGAGGCCAACGACGAGGCGGCCACTCGTTCGCCGCTGCCCCCGGAGCCGGACCTGGAGCGCGTGGAGGCGTTCCTGGTCCGTGCCCGGAGGGCGTCGGCGGCAGGCGGTTAGGGTCTTTCGTCTGGATCAGGCTGGACCAGGGCACGCGAGCCCGGCAAGATCCGAACGAGAGGCCCTAGCCGAGCCGCGCGCGGACCACCAGGTCGTGCAGTGCGTCGAACCCCGACCCGGCGTCGGCCAGCCGTGATCCGGCCTGGGCCTCGTCGAGGACCGTGTGCAGTGCCTCGACGTCCCGCGCAGCCACCGCACCGTCCACGGTGTGGGCACCGCCGTGCTCGGCCTCCGCCTTCGCCTCGATCAGGGACGGCAGATACGAGGGCGCAGCCACCTCCCCGAGCAGCGTCGGCAGGTGTGCCACCAGTTCGCCGCTGCGCATCACGTGGATGCCGGTGAGCAGGGCCCGGAAGGTGTAGAGGAGCGGTTTCAGTTCCCCGGTCTTCTCGAACAGCCGCCACTGGGTGCCGGCGAATCCCCGGTAGTGGTGGGCGTGGTTGCGGGTCAGCACGCTCGGCGACAGTGCGGCCAGCTCCGCGTGGAGTGCGGTGGTGTGCACGACCAGCGGGGACAGCAGCTGCTCCAGTACGTAGCCGTTGGGCTTCAGCATGAGGCGGACGAACTTGCGGAGGTCGTGGGTGACGAGATCCATCTCGACGCCGTCGCGGTCCCACATGCGCGAGCGCGTCTCCTCGGGGTCGCGCAGCCCCACGAGATCCTCCGCGGGAAGGACGTGGACCCCCCGCAGGTCCACGTCCGAGTCGCGTGAAGGGAAGCCGTAGAGGTGCGCGCCGGAGACCGTGGCGAACAGGAGCGGGCCGGGCTCCTCGGCGAGGACCGGGGCGAAGTCGGTGACCGGCAGCCCGGCCCGTAGGAGGGGCGTCGTGTCGAGGTGCATGGATCAAGAGTCCCAGAGCGCGCCGAGCGACAGCAGGTCGCTCCGGTACTCGATGCGTTCCGACCATTCCTTGGGCCAGGCACCCGCCCCCAGGTGCGCCCCGGCCAGCGCTCCCGTCAGGCAGCCCAGCGAGTCGGAGTCGCCCCGGGTGCAGGCGGCCCTGCGCAGTGCGGTGGCCGGCTCCTCCGGGAAGAGCAGGAAGCAGTGCAGGGCCGTGGCAAGGGCCTCCTCGGCGATCCAGCCGTCGCCGGTGGCCTCGCAGGGGTCGGTCTCCGGGGAGGGGTGACGCAGTGCGTCCTGGACCTTGGACAGGGCGGTCAGGCACTCGTCCCAGCCTCGGCCGATGTACTCCTCCGGCGAGGCGTCGCCCGCGTACCTCCAGAGGTCGCCGAGCCAGCGCTCCAGGTAGCGGCCCCTGCTCTCGAACGCGTAGCTGCGCAACTGCCCCACCAGGCCCATGGGTTCGGCCCCCTGCGCCAGCAGGAACACCGCGCGGGCCATCAGGTCGGAGGCGGCCAGGGCGGTGGGGTGGCCGTGGGTGAGGGCGGCCTGGAGCTGGGCCGCTCCGGAGCGCTGCTCCTCGCTGAGGCCGGGCACGAGCCCGACGGGTGCGACCCGCATGTTGGCGCCGCAGCCCTTGGAGCCTGTCTGGCTGGCCTCCTGCCAGGGCCGCTCGCTGTCGAGCAGGCGGCAGGCCGTCATGCAGGTGCGTCCGGGGGCGCGGTTGTTGTCCGGCGAGTGGTACCAGTCGACGAACTCCTCGCGGACGGGGCGCACCAGCCGCAGCGGGGTGAGCAGTCCGCGGTCCATGGCGGTGCGTATGCCGCGTCCCAGGGCGAGTGTCATCTGGGTGTCGTCGCTGACGATCGCCGGCTTCGGGAGCCGCATCTGCCGCCACGGCCCGCACTTGGCGAGGATGGACGGCACGTTGTTGAACTCGGTCGGGAAGCCCAGCGCGTCACCGAGCGCGAGCCCGATCAGCGCGCCCGAGGCCGCCTGTTTGGTGAGAATCCTTGTCGGGATCATGATGTCCGTCCTTCCGGGCGCAGGAGTGGAGGGTGCAGGGCGGTGGCGGCACCCGCCCGGTACAGGGCGGCCGGTTTCCCCCGTCCGCCGGTGCGGCGTGGCGGTCCGTCGACGGCCTCGACGAATCCGGGCGTGGTCAGGACCTTGCGCCGGAAGTTGGGCCGGTCGAGCTCGACGCCCCAGACGGTCTCGTAGACCTGCTGGAGGTCCCCGAGCGTGAACTCGGCGGGGCAGAAGGCCGTCGCCAGACAGGTGTACTCGAGCTTGGCGCCGATCCGGTCGTTCGCGTCGGCCAGGATGCCGTCGTGGTCGAAGGCGAGCGGCCCGGCTCCGCCGGTGTCCCACCACTGCGCGCGCGCCGCATCCCCGCCGCCACGCGGTTCGGGCAGGTCGGGCACGAGCGCGGCGTACGCGACGGAGACGACCCGCATCCTGGGGTCGCGGTCCGGATCGCTGTACGTGCGCAGCTGTTCCAGGTGGAAGGCGCTCACGGTGTTCTGGGTGAGGCCGGTCTCCTCGGCGAGTTCGCGGCGTGCCGCCTCCTCGGCCGATTCGCGGGGCAGCACGAAGCCGCCCGGAAGCGCCCAGTGGCCCTTGTAGGGGTCCTGGCCCCGTTCCACGAGCAGCACGTGGAGCCTGCCTTCCCGGACCGTGAAGACCGCGAGGTCGACGGTGACGGCGAAGGGCGCGAAGGCATGGGGGTCGTATCCCTCGGGGACGGTGCTCATCGCTTCTCCGGGAGGGGTTCGGTGAAGTACGGGCCGGAGGCGAGGAGTTCGTCGACGGCGGCGACCGCCGTGGCCAGCCGTGTCCGGTGCGGGCCGGTGACCTCTATGAACGTCCTCCCTGTGCGGGTGAGTTCGGCGCGGAAGCGATCGGTCATCCAGGGCCGCAGCTCCTCGCCGTCGCGCAGGCCGTCGTCCTCGAAGGCGACGCCCTCGTGATCGGTGAGCAGCCAGAGGTGGTGGGCGGTCCGGTCGGCGGTCTTCTCCACGAGCGGGTTGCGTCCGCCGATGTACCTCTCGTGCCAGACGGTGGTGGCGAAGGAGTCCGTGTCGCAGAAGAGCACCGGGGAGCCGATCCGGGCGGCGGCCTCCTCGCGGTCGTTCTGGGTCTCGGCGATGAGGGGGAAGTCGTCCGTGGTGAAGGTGACGTCCTCCCACTGCGCGCCGGGCCATCGGCTGCGCAGGTCCGCCAGCTTCCGTTCGCTGAACTCCCTTCCGTACTCGGCGACGTACTGGGTGTGCGCCCAGGTACCGCCGCGCTGCCGGTAGTGCTCGGTCAGCGCCCGGGCCAGGGTCGTGGTGCCGGTGGACTCTGCTCCGAGGACGACGATCCGGCGGGTGAGCGCGGCCCGTACGGGCGGTTGGAGGAAGTCCCAGCTGCCGGCCGGGTCCGCGCGGACCGCGGTGCCGGAGACGGGGAAGACGGTGCGGCCGGGGTCGACGAGGACGGACCGGGCGCCGAAGCGGCGGGCGAGTTCGTCGCCGTACGACTCCGAGGTGAAGACGGCGTCGACCTGTTCGGGTACGGCCCCGGTGAACACGGCCATGTGCGCGTCCCAGACAGCGGGGTCGTTGAGGTCCATGGGGGTGTCGTCGACGGCGCCCACCACCCGTACGTCCGGGTGCACTTCGCGCATCCAGGCGACGCGGTCGGCCAGGGGCACCGACTCGACGGAGGCCGCGCAGACCAGGACGGTGAGCCGCTCGCAGCGGTCCTGGGCGGTGCGGACGAGGTGGTGGTGGCCGGCGTGCGGCGGATAGAACTTGCCGAGGACCAGACCGTGCCCGTAGCTCTTCATGCGGGCACCTGCTCCCGGCCCGGGGCCGCAACGAGGTCGCGGCTCCAGTTGCGCAGCCCGATGAGGCAGAGCGTGAGGAAGCCGGCGTACAGCAGGGAGGTGAGGTAGAGCTCCTTGTACGCGTACAGCGGGATGTAGACCACGTCGGCGGCGATCCACAGCCACCAGGACTCGACCCGCTTGCGGCACTGCCCGTACGTCGCCATGAGGGACAGGGAGGTCGTCAGGGCGTCCCAGAACGGAACGGTGGAGTCCGTGGCCCGGGACAGCAGCAGGGTGAGCCCGAGGGTCCCCGCCACCCCCGCCGCGCGCAGCCAGGTCCATTCGGTGCGCGTGGTCCTGCGCACCGGCAGGACGGCTGCACCTGGTCCACCCCCGTGGGTCCAGGTCCACCAGCCGTACGCGGCGAGGGTGATGAAGACGATCTGCAGGCCGGCGTCGGCGTACAGACCGGACTGGGCGAACAGCAGGATGAAGAACAGGTTGTTGGCGATGCCGATCGGCCAGTTGGCGAGGTGCTGGCGGGCCACGAGCCACACGCACAGCGCCCCGCTGCCGAAACCGAGCACCTCGGTCCAGCTGACCGGGGTGTCCAGGACCGTCACCAGGGGCTGTTGCAGGGGGTCGAGTATCTCCGCGAGCGTCACGCCGTTCCTTCTCTCTTCTTTATGGTCACTTTGACTATAAAGAAGAAACGGCGGCAGCAAAAGGCCCGCGGCCGGTTCCTGTTCGAAAAAACGAACCCAGGAACCGGCCGCGGGCCGTTCGGTGCGGGCGCGGGTTACAGACCGACCTCGCGCATCAGCATGCCGACCTCGGTGTTGGTCAGGCGGCGCAGCCAGCCGGACTTCTGGTCACCCAGCGGAATCGGCCCGAAGGACGTGCGCACGAGCCGCTCGACCGGGAAGCCGGCCTCGGCCAGCATCCGGCGGACGATGTGCTTGCGGCCCTCGTGGAGGGTCACCTCGACCAGGTAGTTCTTGCCGGTGTTCTCGACGACCCGGAAGTGGTCGGCGCGGGCGTACCCGTCCTCCAGCTGGATGCCGTCCTTGAGCCGCTTGCCGAGGTCGCGCGGGAGCGGGCCCTGGATGGCGGCCAGGTAGATCTTCTTCACCCCGTACCCGGGGTGCGTCAGGCGGTGGGCCAGCTCACCGTGGTTGGTGAGCAGGATGATGCCCTCGGTCTCGGTGTCGAGCCGGCCGACGTGGAACAGACGCGTCTCACGGTTGTTGACGTAGTCGCCGAGGTTCTGGCGGCCGTCCGGGTCCCCCATCGTGGAGACCACACCGGCGGGCTTGTTCAGCGCGAAGAACAGGTGCGACTGGGTCGCGACGGTGAGGCCGTCGACCTTGATCTCGTCCTTCTGCGGGTCGACACGCTTGCCCTGCTCGAGGACGATCTCGCCGTTGACCTCGACCCTGGCCTGCTCGATGAGCTCCTCGCACGCCCGGCGCGAGCCCATGCCGGCTCGGGCGAGGATCTTCTGCAGCCGCTCGCCCTCCTGCTCGGCACCCGGGTGCGTCTTGGGGGTCTTGATGTCGGGCTTGTCCGCGTACCGGTCACGGTTGCGCTGCTCGATCTTGGCGTCGAGCTCGCGGGGCCGGGACGGAGCGCCCACACGGCGTCCACCCTTGCTCACGTTCTGTGCGGGCTTGGGGCCGCCCTTGGCCCCTCCGCGGGCCGCCGTGCCGCGGCCCTTGCGGGGGCCGCCGTCGCCGCCCGGCTTGTCGGAGCCCACGTCGTAGCGGCGCTCCTCGGGGCGGGGCCGGCGGGGACGCTGCTCCTGCTTGTCGTCACGCTCGCCGTCACGCCCGGAGCCGGAGACCCGGGGGTTCGGGTTGCTGCTCCGGCCGCTGCCGCTGTTGTTGGTGTTCCTGCCGCCTGCGCCGCCGCTCCTGGAGCCGCTGCCGCCGCCACTCCTGCCGCCGCTCTTGCCGCTTCCGCTGTTGCTGCCACTGCTTCGCATCAAAAATCCGTCTTGTCGTCTGCGTGAGTTTCCGGGGTGTCCGGTGCGTCCGGATCGAACGACGGCACACCCTCTAGCGTCTCAGCCTCGATCGCGTCCGCCTCCGGGAGGAAGGGCGCGAGCTCCGGGAGCTCGTCCAGGCCTCGCAGGCCCATGCGCTCCAGAAAGTAGTTCGTCGTCCTGTACAGGATCGCACCTGTTTCGGGTTCCGCGCCCGCCTCCTCGACCAGACCCCTCTGGAGGAGGGTCCGCATGACGCCGTCGCAGTTGACTCCGCGCACCGCCGAGACCCTCGACCGGCTCACCGGCTGGCGGTAGGCGACCACCGCGAGCGTCTCCAGGGCCGCCTGGGTGAGCCGGGCGTGCTGTCCGTCCAGGACGAAGCCCTCGACCGCCTCCGCGTACTCCGGGCGCGTGTAGAAGCGCCAGCCCCCCGCGACGAGCCGCAGGTCGAAGCCGCGGCGCTGGACGGTGTACTCGTCCGCCAGCTCCCGCAGGGCATCCGCGACGGCCCGGCGGGGGCGCTGGAGCACCTTGGCCAGGTGTTCCTCGGTGGCGGGCTCGTCGACGACCATGAGGACCGCCTCCAGGGCGGGCTTGAGGTCGAGCCCGGCGACCGTACCGCTGCGCCCGTCGTCTTCTGCGCTCATTCCCGTTCGCCCTCCTGTACCTCGTGCACCTCTTGGTCGAACTCGTCCGTCACCAGGGCTTCCGCCCCTTCCACGCCCGCCCAGCGCACGATGAGATCACCCAGTGCCTCCTCCTGGTCCAGGACGACCGCCTTCTCCCTGTACAGCTCCAGGAGCGCCAGGAACCGGGCGACGACGGTGAGGGTGTCCGGGGCGTCCTCGGTGAGGGCCCGGAAGCTGAGCTCGCCCTCCGCGCGCAACCGCGCCACCACGATCTCCCCCTGTTCACGCACACTGACCAGCGGTGCGTGGATGTGGTCGACGTACACCTGCGGCTTGGGCTTCGGCTGCATCGCCTTCACCGCGAGCCTGGCGAAGCCGTCCGGACCGATACTGATGACGACCTCGGGCAGCAGCGCCGCGTGGTGGGGTTCGAGCCCGACGGTACGGGGGTAGCGGCGGGACTCGGACTCCAGCCGCTCGCTGAAGATCTCGGCGATCCGCTTGTACGCCCGGTACTGCAGGAGCCGTGCGAAGAGCAGGTCCCGCGCCTCCAGGAGCGCGAGGTCCGCCTCGTCCTCCACTTCGGCGGTGGGCAGCAGCCGGGCGGCCTTCAGGTCGAGGAGGGTTGCGGCGACGACGAGGAATTCGGTGGTCTGGTCGAGATCCCAGTCCGGACCCATGGCCCGGATGTGTCCCATGAACTCGTCGGTGACCTTGGACAGCGCGACCTCGGTCACATCGAGCTTGTGCTTGGCGATCAGCTGGAGCAGCAGGTCGAAGGGGCCCTCGAAATTGACCAGCCGCACGGTGAACCGCTTGTCGTCGACGGTCCCGGGCGCCGCATCCCCGTCGGGCGTCCGGGGATCCGGAGCCGAACCCGAAGGGGGATGCGCGGCCGTACCGGACTGTGTGTCCGCGTCCGCCCCGGCGGGCTGCTGCACGTCTGTGGTGTCTGTGGCGCCCCCACGCGGGTCACCGGCGCCCGGACCCTCCTCCGGGGCCCTCGGGGCCTCTCCGGCCCGCTGCGGCGCGTCCACCGGCCCGGCGGGTGCAGCCGGCGGGCCGACGGGCCCTACGGGTGCAGCCGGCGCGTCCACCGGCCCGGGGGGTGCGGCCGGCGGGTCCGCGGGCCGGACACCCGGTCCGCGGCCGAGAGCACGGCGGGGCGGGCGGGTGGAGTCGTCGGCAGTCGGCATTGCGGTCCAGGGGTGCGGCGGAGGAACGGACGGGCGTCTGCCCGTGCACACGGGCCGGGCCGCCCGTGGGGCGGCCCGCTCCCCGGCAGGCTACCGGCGCCGCACCGGTCAGCGGCCCCGCAGCCTTCGTACGAGGATGCTCGCGTCGCCCCGCGACTCCAGGTCGGCGAGCACCACCGCGACCGCCTCGCGGACGATGCGTCCGCGGTCGACCGCCAGCCCGTGCTCACCGCGCAGCACGAGGCGTGCGTGCTCGAGGTCCATCAGTTCCTCGGCGGACACGTAGACGGTGATCTTCTCGTCGTGGCGCTCACGACCGCTGGGCCGGCGGTTCGCGCCGCGACCACCGCCGCCACGACCGCGCTGCGGCTGGACGGCCGGAGGAGCCTCCTGCGGTGCGTTGCCGCCGGGCCTGCCCGCAGCAGACCCGGTCCCGGGCCGTTCACCCCCGTCGGCGCGGCTGCGGGAGCCGCCCCCGTCGGAGTCCGCCGCGGAGTGCTCCTCCCGGGACGGAGCTGCGGCGGTACCGCCCGCTCCCCCGGCGCCGCCGCCCTGCCCTGCCGTGTCCGCGGCTGCCGAGGAGTCGCTCTCCCCGGCCGGCGCGGGCACGCGTGCTTCACCGTTCGCCTTGCGTCGCCGCTCGGCCGGGGACGAGCCCTGAAGGCCCATGCCCCCGGTGGTGCGGAACAGCTCGTCGGCCCCCGGCAGACTCACTCGGCGTGACACCGGGCGAGCACCTCCCTGGCGAGCTGGCGATAGGCGGCGGCACCGACCGAGTTGGACGCGTACGTGGTGATGGGCTCGCCGGCGACCGTGGTCTCCGGGAAGCGCACCGTGCGCCCGATGACGGTGTGGTAGACGTGCTCGTCGAAGGCCTCGACCACGCGCGCGAGCACCTCACGGCTGTGCACCGTGCGGGAGTCGTACATCGTGGCGAGGATGCCGTCGAGCTCCAGCTCCGGGTTGAGCCGCTCCTGGACCTTCTCGATGGTCTCGGTGAGCAGCGCCACCCCGCGCAGTGCGAAGAACTCGCACTCGAGCGGGACTATCACCTTGTGAGCCGCCGTCAGGGCGTTCACGGTGAGCAGCCCGAGTGAGGGCTGACAGTCGATCACGATGTAGTCGTAGTCGGCCATCAGCGGCTTGAGGGCCCGCTGCAGCGTCGACTCCCTCGCCACCTCGCTCACCAGCTGCACTTCGGCGGCCGAGAGGTCGATGTTGCTCGGGAGCAGGTCCATGTTGGGTACGGCGGTCTTCAGCAGGACCTCGTCGGCCGCCATGCCCCGCTCCATGAGCAGGTTGTAGACCGTGAGGTCGAGCTCCATCGGGTTGACCCCGAGTCCGACCGACAGGGCACCCTGCGGGTCGAAGTCGACGAGCAGGACGCGTCGTCCGTACTCCGCGAGCGCGGCACCGAGGTTGATGGTCGACGTGGTCTTGCCGACACCGCCCTTCTGGTTGCACATCGCGATGATCTTCGCGGGGCCGTGATCGGTCAGCGGACCGGGAATCGGGAAGTACGGCAGCGGCCGGCCGGTCGGGCCGATCCGCTCGCGGCGCTGGCGAGCGGCGTCGGGCGCGAGGGTGGCCGCGTACTCCGGATCGGGCTCGTACTCGGCATCGGGGTCGTAGAAGTGCCCCTCGGGCACCTCGGCGAAGTCGGCGAAGTGGGCTGTGTCTCGGCCACTTTCGTTGCCGGCCATGGCGTTCACGTGTAGGCCGTCCATCATCTGGGGGGCTGTCGTCATGTGCTGGTGGGTGGCGAAGGTGCGGACAGCGACGGAGCCGACAGCTTCGAGCCCGATCGGGCTCAGACCCCGTGCAGGCATCCCTGGTTGACCACCCCCGGGAGTAATTGTCGACTCATTCACAAGTCGTCTTACCTCCTTGGATGTGACCAGGAAACTTATCGATAGGTCAGCGTGGCACCATGCCGACGATTGGCGACTCTATGGCGTGTCACCGGTTCGCAGCAACACAATCCGCCGGACCCGGCCCGATGTGTCGGCAATCGAACACCCCTCTGTCAAGAGTGCACGGGGAGCAGAGCGCATCATTCACGGGGGTGCAAAACGGGTAGAGGGTTACGTCTCCGGCGAGTTGAGCGGGGCTCCCGAAGGGCCCAGGCATGAGTCCGGCCGGACCTTGCTGGGCAAGGTCCGGCCGGACTCATGAGGTTGACGAACGGCGTTGACCGCTCAGCCGAGAAGCGCGCTCAGTTCGACGTGGTCGAGGCCGTGCGCCTCGGCCACCTCGCGGTAAACCACCTGTCCGTCATGGGTGTTGAGGCCCCGGGCGAGCGCGGCGTCACGGCGCAGCGCGTCGGCCCAGCCGCGGTTCGCGAGCTCCAGGATGTAGGGCAGCGTGGCGTTCGTGAGCGCGTAGGTGGAGGTGTTCGGCACGGCACCCGGCATGTTCGCGACGCAGTAGAAGACCGAGTTGTGAACCATGAAGGTCGGCTCGGCGTGCGTCGTCGGACGCGAGTCCTCGAAGCAGCCGCCCTGGTCGATCGCAATGTCGACAAGGACACTTCCAGGCTTCATCTTGGCGACCAGCTCGTTGGTGACGAGCTTCGGGGCCTTCGCACCCGGGATGAGCACGGCGCCCACGACGAGGTCGGCCTCGACGACGGCCTTCTCGAGCTCGAGCGCGTTGGAGACGACCGTCCGCACCTTGGTGCCGAAGATCCTGTCGGCCTCGCGGAGCTTGTTGATGTCCCGGTCGAGCAGCGTGACGTGGAAGCCGAGACCGACGGCGATCTGCGTGGCGTTCCAGCCGGACACGCCGCCGCCGATGACGACCGCCCTGGCCGAGCCCGTACCGGGGACACCGCCGGGCAGCACGCCGCGGCCGCCGACGGAGCGCATCAGGTGGTACGCGCCGACCTGCGGGGCGAGGCGGCCCGCGACCTCGGACATCGGAGCGAGCAGCGGCAGCGCGCGGGTCACGGTCTCGACCGTCTCGTAGGCGATCGCGGTCGTGCCCGACTCCAGCAGCGCGTCCGTGCACTCACGGGAGGCGGCGAGGTGCAGGTACGTGAAGAGGGTCTGGCCCTTGCGGAGGCGGTGGTACTCCTCGGCGACCGGCTCCTTGACCTTGAGCAGCAGGTCGGCGGCGGCCCAGACCTCGTCGGCGGTGGGCAGGATCTGCGCCCCGGCGGCGACGTACTCCTCGTCCGGGATGGAGGAGCCCTCGCCGGCGTGCCGCTCGACGATGACCTGGTGGCCGTGACGGACGAGCTCATGCACTCCGGCGGGGGTGATCGCCACCCGGAACTCGTTGTTCTTGACTTCGCGGGGGATGCCGACCTTCACGTCGATCACGGTCCTAGGTTCGGAGGATGGCTCGGACATGACGGGAGATACCCGCATGAATCAAGCATAAATGGAGACACCGCAGGGATGCGCGGCAGAGCCATCATTAATGAAGGACTTCTCGCTGTCCAGCCTTACAAAGCATTAAGTTTCCGTCGAAGCACTACGGATTTCGTAGGCTGGCCCTTCCTCCGCCAGTAATCCGTCGGCTGCGCCCCGGTGCAGCCTGGCCGCTGCGGGGTCACCGAGCCGGTCCAGCGTGTCGGCCAGCCTGAGCTGCAGGGCCGCCTGCAGCCGCACGTCACCCGCCCTGCGCGCCAGATCGACCGCCTCGTGGCAGGTCTGCAGCGACTCCTGCGGCCTGCCCGCGTACTCCTGGACCCGCGCGGCCTCACTGAGCGCCCGCGCCTGCGAGGGCAGGTCACCGAGCCTGCGGTGGCCCGCGGCCGCGGCCCGCCAGTTGCGCAGGGCCTCGCCGTAGCGCCCGGCGTACGTGTGGACGGCACCGAGCCGCCCGTACAGCCGCGCCTCGTCGGCCCCCTCGCCCTGGGTGAGCCGCTGCGCGAGGGCCCGGCCGTACCAGTCGGAGGCGCGGTTGAAGTCGCCGAGCTCCGCGTAGGCGCCTCCCACGGATTCCATGGCGCGGCCGGTCGCGTAGAGGTCGTTCGCCGCGCGTCCGGCGTCCAGAGCGGCCCGGTACCGGGTCAGCGCCGCCCGGGTACGGCCGGTTCCGGCGTCCAGGTCGGCGAGATTGAGCAGGGCCGCGGCCTTCTCCCGGGGAAGATCGCGGCGCTCGGCCACGTCCAGGACCAGACCGTGCAGCCCGTACAGATCGGGCGCGGCGTCCTCCGTGCCCCTGTGCACGGCGAGCGCCCGGACGAGTGCGGCGACCAGCCGGCGGGCGAGGGTGTCCAGCTCCCCGTCACCGACCGCGATCCGGGCGGAGGCCAGCAGGGCGGGCCGGCGGATCCGCAGCCACTCGGCAGCGGCCTCCGGGTTGGGAAACCGCAGCGAGCGGGGCAGCCCGGCGAGTTTGCGGCGGGCCGGGGAACCCTCCGGATCGGTGACGGCCCGGCAGGACTGGAGCTGACGTACGGTCCGCTCCAGCATCCTGGCCCGAGCCAACTGGATCTCGGCCGGCCGCTCCCGCTCCTCCATCAGGGCGCGCAGCAGGGGTGCGAGGCAGCCGGGGACCTCGTACTGGGGCAGGACCGCGCCGTTCGTCCGCAGGAGACCGAGCCGGACGAAGTCGTCCAGGGTGCTCTGGGCGGCCGAGACGGAACAGCCTGCCAGCGCGGAGGCGGTGTGGGCGTCGGCCAGTCCGGCGGGGGCGAGCGCGAGCAGTCGCAGTATCCCGGCAGCGGCCTGCGGGAGCGAATCGTGGACCAGCCGGAAGGCGCGGGCCAACGGGCGCGCGCCGGTGGGCTGTTCGGCGTCACCCGGCAGGTCGCGCAGTTGCTTGGTGACATCGGCGACCGACGCGCCGGGACGGGCGGCGAGCCAGCCGGCGACCAGCATCAGCGCCGCGGGCTGTCCCGCGCACTCCTCCGTCAGCGTCTCGGCGGTGCGCGGATCGACGGTGATGCGGACCTGGCCGATGGCGCGGGCGAGCAGCTGTACGGCGGAGCCGGCGTCCATGCCCCCGATGGTGCACGGCCGGACGCCCGGAATTCCGGTGAGCGGGCCGGTGGAGGTGGCGACGACCAGGCAGTCCGGATTGTCCGGCAGCAGCGGGTCGACCTGTTCTGCGTCCACGGCGTCGTCGAGCACGATCAGGGCGCGGCGTACGGCGAACGCCTCGCGGACCATCTCGGAGAGCTCGTCCTCGTCCGCGCCGGGCGGGGCGGCGATGGCGAGCAGGTCCAGGAGTTCGCGTGCGGTGTGCTCGACGGGGACGCGTTCCCCTCCGGGATCGCTGAGCGGGACCCGGAACACCCCATCGGGGTAGTCGCCGGGCTCCGCGAGCCTGCGGGCGAGTTCGGCGGCGAGGGCGGTGCGTCCGGATCCGGGCCGTCCGGCGATCAGGAGGACCCTGGCGCGTGCGGCCTTCCGGCCGGCGAGGGTGTCCAGTCCCGCTCGCTCGATGTCCGCCTGAAGGGCTTTCAACTCACGTTCGCGGCCGAAGAATTGGGGTGGGCTGGCATCGGACGGCGCTTCGGCCCCCGCCGTTCCCGCCGCACCGGCCGGACCGCTGGTGTCCACCGCCTGATCGGTCACGGGCCACGCTCCACTTCGCTGCACGCGGTTGCCCGCCGGAACTCCGGTCGGGGCCTTTCGAGCGTAGTTCAGTGGTGGGGACGATCACGGTCGAGCGCGGCGGACACATCCCCCGATCGGATCAGCGTTTCTTACGATCGGATGCTGATTCCGGCCTCCCGAGGGCCGGTCAGACACCCGAACGGCGGGGCGGCTCCCGGCCGGCGAGGGCGCACCCGGAACGACGGACGCGCACCCCGACGGCGGGTCACCTGGCCCCGGACCGGGCGGCCCGGGACTCTGAGGCCGGCTCGGGACTCTGAGGCCGGCTCGGGACTCTGAGGCCGGCTCGGGACTCTGAGGCCGGCTCAGACCTCGAAGAGGCGGTTCAGAACCTCGAAGGGACGGTTCAGACCTCGAACGGCCGGGCGGGCCACGGCGCCTCGGCCGGACGCAGTGAGTCCACCCCGTCGCCTGCGAGCACCGCCGTGAGCGCGAGGACGCCCACCACGAGGCAGTTGTTGTGCAGGGCTCCCGCGAGCACGCCCTGCACGAGCTCCTGCAGCGGCACCCGGGCCTGCTCCATGTCGGCCTCCTCCTCGGAGACCTCGAAACGCTCGCCCTCCACCTCGGAGAGGTTCCGGGCGAGGAAGATGCGTACGGCCTCGTCGCAGCCGCCGGGCGTGGTGTAGACGTCGGTCAGCACCCGCCAGTCCTCGGCCTTGACGTGCGCCTCCTCGTACAGCTCGCGCTGCGCGGCGTGCAGCGGGTTCTCTCCGGGGATGTCGAGGAGCCCTGCCGGGATCTCCCACAGCTTGTGGCGCACCGGGTGCCGGTACTGCCGCAGGATCAGGACCCGGCCGGTCTCGTCGAGTGCGAGGACGGCGACGGATCCGGGGTGGACCTGGTAGTCGCGGCGCGCGACGGCGCCGTCGGGCATCACCACGTCGTCGGTGCGGACGCTGGTCTTGTTACCGGTGAAGGGGGTCACCGTCGCGGTGACCTGCCACTCCTCGGGCGTGTCCTGGAAACCCATGTACGTCCTCCCACGAAAACAGAAACCGGGGTACGCATCCACGAAGGATCCGTACCCCGGTCAACCGTATCGCCTCAGCCCTGGGCGCCGTTCCCGCGCGCTGCGACCTGGCGTTCCACGGCCGCCTTCACCAGACCGGCGAAGAGCGGGTGCGGACGGGTCGGGCGGGAACGCAGCTCCGGGTGCGCCTGGGTGGCGACCAGGTAGGGGTGCGCCTCGCGCGGGTACTCGACGTACTCGACGAGCTTGTTGTCCGGGGAGGTGCCGGAGAAGACCAGGCCGGCCTTCTTCTCGAGCTCCGTGCGGTAGGCGTTGTTGACCTCGTAGCGGTGGCGGTGGCGCTCCTCCACGTACGGCTGGCCGTCGTACGCCTCACGGACCACGGAGCCCTCGGCGAGCTTCGCCGGGTAGAGGCCGAGCCGCATGGTGCCGCCGAGGTCGCCCGCGCCCTCGACGTAGGCGAGCTGCTCCTCCATCGTCGAGATGACGGGGTGGCTCGTGGCGGCGTCGAACTCGGTGGAGTTGGCGTCGGGGATTCCGGCGAGGTTCCGCGCGGCCTCGATCACGATGCACTGGAGGCCGAGGCAGAGGCCGAGCAGCGGCACCTTGTTCTCGCGGGCGTACTGGATGGCGCCGACCTTGCCGACCACACCGCGCTCGCCGAAGCCGCCGGGGATACAGACGGCGTCGACGTCGGCGAGCTGCTTCTGCGCGCCGGCCGGTGTCTTGCAGTCGTCGGAGGCGACCCACTTGACCTTGACCCGGGCCTTGTTGGCGAAGCCGCCGGCCCGGATGGCCTCGGTGACCGAGAGGTAGGCGTCGGGCAGGTCGATGTACTTGCCGACCAGGGCGACGGTGACCTCGTGGTCGGGGTTGTGGACGCGGTCCAGCAGGTCGCCCCACGTGGTCCAGTCGACGTCGCGGAACGGCAGGTCGAGCTTGCGCACGACGTAGGCGTCCAGGCCCTCGGTGTGCAGCACCTTCGGGATGTCGTAGATCGACTTGGCGTCCGGGCAGGCCACCACGGCGGCCTCGTCGACGTCGCACATCAGCGAGATCTTGCGCTTGATGGAGAGCGGTACGTCGCGGTCGGCGCGCAGCACGATGGCGTCCGGCTGGATACCGATGTTGCGCAGGGCCGCCACCGAGTGCTGGGTCGGCTTGGTCTTGAGCTCACCGGACGGGCCGATGTAGGGAAGCAGCGAGATGTGCACGACGAAGACGTTGTCGCGGCCGACCTCGTGGCGGACCTGGCGGACGGTCTCCAGGAACGGCAGCGACTCGATGTCGCCGACCGTGCCGCCGACCTCGGTGATGACGACGTCGACGTCCGCGGTGGCCATGCGGCGGATGCGGTGCTTGATCTCGTTGGTGATGTGCGGGATGACCTGGACGGTGTCGCCGAGGTACTCGCCGCGCCGCTCCTTGGCGATGACCTGCGAATAGACCTGGCCGGTGGTGACGTTGGCCGAGCCGTCGAGGTCGACGTCGAGGAAGCGCTCGTAGTGGCCGATGTCCAGGTCGGTCTCGGCGCCGTCGTTGGTGACGAACACCTCACCGTGCTGGAAGGGGTTCATCGTGCCGGGGTCGACGTTGAGATAGGGGTCGAGCTTCTGCATGGTGACCCGAAGGCCACGTGCCTTGAGCAGGGCACCCAGGCTGGAGGCAGTCAGACCCTTGCCGAGGGAGGAGGCGACACCCCCGGTGACGAAGATGTGCTTGGTCGTCGTGGATGTGGGCTGCATAGCCAAAGGGGGCTCCCGTGGTCGCGATCGTGAGGTGCGTACCGGCGTGCCGTCCGGAGAATTCCGGAGGCGCCGTCGCTGCGGTTCGGGGGCCTCGTCCACTGTCGGGACGACCACCGGTCCACGGGCTACCAGGGTAACAGCGACGGGAGGAGGCTGCTTCCGGCCACACCTCTCACACCGGAGTCACAGAAACACCGCAGGCACTTCACGTCCCACCCGTTCGCCACGGACGGGCCGCGGAGAACTTATCGACAGCATCGCGCGGATCTTCGTGGTGCGTCGTATCCTGCTCGGACCACTCGCTGCCGAGTTGGCCGGCCAGCGGCTCCACCCCAGCCCGCTCACCCGTGCAAGAGCTCGTCGGTTCTATTACAACGACCCCTTGACCAGCAATAAGCGCCCCACGGGGCGAATTGGCCGTTCGACTGGAGACGCACGTGGCCGGGCGCATCGAGGATTACGCACTCATCGGAGACATGCAGACCGCTGCCCTGGTCTGCCGGGACGGCACAGCAGACTGGCTGTGCCTCCCCCGCTTCGACTCGCACGCCGTTTTCGCCGGGCTCCTCGGAACCGAGGAGCACGGCTTCTGGCGTCTGGGACCCGCACGCGCGGAAGGGGCACAGCCCCTCGCCGCGGACCGCCGCCGATATCGCGGGGACTCGCTCGTCCTGGAATCGGAGTGGGACACCCCGCGCGGCACGGTCCGCGTGACCGATTTCATGCCGCCGCGTGACGGCGCCCCCCAGCTCATCCGGATCGTGGAAGGTGTCAGCGGCCGGGTGCAGATGCGCTCGGAACTGCGGATGCGTTTCAGCTACGGGCGCGTCACCCCCTGGGTGCACAAGGTCGACGGCCGGACGGTCGCCGTGGCGGGCCCCGACTCGGTCTGGCTGGACACGCAGGCGGAGACGTACGGCCAGAACCTGACGACGTACTCCGACTTCACCGTCGCCCCCGGTGACCGGATCGCGTTCACGATCAGCTGGCAGCCCTCGCACCACGAGCCGCCCAGCCTGCCGGACCCCGAGGGTTCCCTCGAGGCGACCGAGAACTTCTGGCGCGAATGGGTCGACCAGTGCACGTATCACGGCCCCTACCGGGAGGCCGTGGTCCGCTCCCTGATCACCCTCAAGGCCCTCACGTACGCGCCCACCGGCGGCATCGTGGCCGCCCCGACCACCTCCCTGCCGGAGGACATCGGCGGCTCACGCAACTGGGACTACCGCTACACCTGGCTGCGGGACGCGGCGATCACGCTCTCCTCCCTGCTCCGCACCGGGTACCGCGAGGAGGCCCGCGCCTGGCGCGAATGGCTGCTGCGGGCCGTCGCGGGTGACCCGGAGAACCTGCAGATCATGTACGGGATCGCGGGTGAGCGGGAGCTCGGTGAGGCCGAGCTGGACTGGCTGCCCGGCTACGAGAACTCCGGGCCTGTCCGGGTCGGAAACGGGGCGGCGAACCAGCTCCAGCTCGACGTGTACGGAGAGGTCACCGAGGCGCTGCACCTGGCCCACATGACGGGCCTGACCCGCAACGACTACGCGGTGGGGCTCCAGCTCAAGCTGATCAGCTATCTGGAGAAGCACTGGGAGGAGCCCGACGAGGGCATCTGGGAGGTGCGCGGCCCCCGCCGGCACTTCGTGCACTCCAAGGTGATGGCCTGGGTCGCGGTCGACCGCACCATCAAGCTGATCGAGTCCGGGGACACGGACGGGCCGCTGGAGCGGTGGCTCCAGCTGCGCGAGGACATCCACCGCGATGTCTGCGAACGGGGCTACGACAAGGAACGCAACACCTTCACCCAGTCCTACGGGTCGAAGGAGCTCGACGCGTCCTTGCTGCTGATTCCGCAGATGGGCTTCCTGCCGCCCGACGACAAGCGGGTCATCGGCACGATCGAGGCGATCCAGCGGGAGCTGTCCACGGAGGACGGCTTCGTCCTGCGCTACCCCACCGCCGGGGAGGACGCCGGCGTGGACGGGCTCGAGGGCGATGAGGGCGCGTTCCTGGCCTGCTCGTTCTGGCTGGCGGACGACCTCGCGATGATCGGCCGGGTCGACGAGGCCCGGCAGCTCTTCGAGAGGCTGCTGTCCCTGCGCAACGACCTGGGGCTGCTGGCCGAGGAGTGGGACGCCAGGCTGCAGCGTCAGGTGGGGAACTTCCCGCAGGCGTTCAGCCATGTGCCGCTGATCGACACGGCGCTGCGTCTGACGGCCAGCGGGGCGTACGTCGGCTGAGGGGCGCGCCCGCAGGCGTCCGCGGGCGGTGTGACAGGACCCGGTGGAGTGGAACGGCCGATCTCCGGGGCCGGGCCTACGATGGAGAGGTCTTGTCACGCCCTGCGAAGGGGACATCATGACACCCCGAAGCACCTTGCCGGACGCTGCTCTGAGCGGCCTGCGCACCGATCTCACCGGCGCTGTCCATGTGCCCGGCGATCCGGGTTACGACGAGGCCCGCGCCGTCTTCAACAGCATGATCGACCGCAGGCCGTCGGTGGTGGCGCAGTGTGCCTCCGAGGCGGATGTGGCACGGGCACTGCGTTTCGCACGGGAGCACGGGCTGGAGGTCGCCGTGCGCGGAGGCGGTCACAGCGTCGCGGGCATGTCGCTGAGTGAGGGCGGCCTGGTCGTGGATCTGCGCCGGATGCACAGCGTGAGTGTCGACCGGGAGGCCCGTTCGGCCCGCGTCGGCGGCGGAGCCACCATGAGCGATCTGGACCGGGCGGCCCAGCCGTTCGCCCTGGCGACCACCGGCGGCCGGGTCTCCACCACCGGGGTCGGCGGCTTCACGCTGAGCGGCGGATCCGGCTGGCTTGAACGCAAGTTCGGACTGGCCTGCGACAATCTGCTGGCCGCCGACCTGGTCACCGCGGACGGGAGCAGCGTCCGCGCCACGCCCGAGGAGAATCCGGAGCTCTTCTGGGCGCTGCACGGCGGCGGCGGGAACTTCGGCGTGGTCACCTCGCTCACCCTGCGGCTGCACGACCTGCCCGCGATGAGCGTGGCCCTGATTCTCTTCCGGCCCGAGGACGGGCCCGAGGCCGTCCGTGCGTTCCGGGATCTGATGGAGTCCGCGCCGGACGAGGCGGGCGGCGGCAGCCTCTACATCACCGCCCCGCCCGAGGAGTTCGTGCCCGAACAGCTGGTGGGCACGCTCGTCTGCGCACTCGTGTTCACCTGTGCCGGGGCGGAGGCGGAGCTTCGCGAGGCGGCGGCCCCGCTGCTCGCCCTCGGCCATGAGGCGGAACTCGTGGCCGAACTCCCCTACGCGGATCTCCAGTGCATGCTGGACGATCCGCCCGGCATGCGGAACTACTGGTCCGCCGAGTACCTGGACAGCTTCCCCGACGAGGCCGTGTCCGTCTTCTGCTCCACCGCGGGCACGATGCCCGTTCCCTCGGGTTCGCAGCACGTGTTGTTCCCCATGGGCGGTGCGGTGGCGCGGGGGCCCGCGGACTATCCGGTCCCGTGGCGCTCGTCCCCGTGGGCCGTGCACCCGTTCGGGGTCTGGGAGAGCGCGGCGGACGACGAGCGGGGCAAGCAGTGGGTGCGTGAGGTGCGTGCGGGGGTCCGTCCCTGGGCGAGCGGTGCGGTCTACCTCAACTTCATCGGACGTGAAGGGCAGGACCGCGTCGTCGCCGGAGTGGGCGAGCAGAACTACGCCCGGCTCGCCGCCGTCAAGGCGCGGTACGACCCGGGCAACGTCTTCCACCTGAACCACAACATCATGCCCGCTCCAGCCGCGGTGTGACGTTCCCCGCCGGGCCCGGTAACTTCCTGACCGGGGCGGTCGCCCCACCGCACGCGAGCAGGAAGCACGAAGGTCGGAGTCAGTGGAGACACAGGGCGGAATCACCGTGCGGCGGGCGCTGGAGCTGCCGGGGCTGCGCGGCGGCCTCCCGGAGGTGCTGGCCGGGGCGGACCGGCTGGACCGTACGGTGCGCTGGGTGCACACGGGTGAGGTGCCGAACATCGCCTCCCTCCTCAAGGGCGGCGAGCTGCTGCTCACCACGGGTCTCGTCCTCGGCTCCCGGCCCGCCGAACAGCGCGCCTTCGTGCGGCGGCTCGCCGACCGCGGCATCGCCGCCCTGGTGGTGGAGCTCGGACACCGTTTCAGCAGGCTGCCCGCGGCGATCGTGGACACGGCTCGGACAGCGGGGCTGCCGCTCGTACAGCTGCACCGTGAGGTCCCGTTCGTGTCGGTCACCGAGGAGATCCATACGGAGATCGTCAACGGGCACTACGCGCTGCTCCAACAGGCCGAGGAGGTGCACCGGCGCTGCACGCAGGCGGTGCTCGGCGGCGGTGGGGTGCCGCAGGTGCTGGGCATCCTGGCGGACTTCACCGCGAACCCCGTCTTCCTCGAAACCCCGGACGGCCGGCTGCTGTACGCGGCGGGGACGGGGACCGGGCCGGTGGGAGCCGATCCGCTGCAGGTCTGGGAGGGGCTGCGCGGTGACCGTGCGGCCCGCGAGGCACCGCCGGCCGGGGCGGTCCTGGTGGAGGTGCCCGGCGGAGGCTCCGGGACCGGTTCCGTTCGGGCCCGGCTGGTGCTGCTCGCCGTGTCGGGGCCGCTGGTGGTGGTGCACCGGATGGCGGCCGAGCGGGCTGCGGGCATCCTCGCCGTCGTCCTGATGCAGGCGCGTCAGGACGAGGAGCTGGCGGCTCGGGGACGCGGTGACTTCCTCACGGATCTCGCCGAGGGCAGGATCGCCCCCGAGGACGCGCCCGCGCAGGCCAAGGTCCTGGGGTTCAAGCCGGGCGGGGACCCCCTGCTGCCGGTGGTGATGCGTATCGCACCCGAGCTGTCGCCGTCGGGCAACTGGGCTCTGCTGGCCCGGGCGGTGCTGGAGGAACTGTCGGCGGTGGGCGTACCCGTGCTGCTCGGGGTGCGGCCCGTGGAGGGCAGGATCCCGCTGCTGCTGGCGCTGCGTCCGGAGACCGGGCGCTCGGCGGTCGCGGACCGGGTGGCGGCGGCGCTGCGGGCGGGCGTCGAGCGGGCGGGGCTCGAACGGGCCGGGGACCGTGCGCCGGTCGTGGTGGTCGGGGCGGCCGGCGGCTGGGCCACGGCCGGTGCCGGGCTGCGGCACGCGGCGGAGGCGGCGACTGCTGCCCAGGGGCTCGACGAGCTTCCCTGGTACGACGCACAGCGCCTCGACATCGATCTGCTGCTGTGGCGGCTGCGGGAGCACCCGGATCTGGCGTCCTTCGTGGACCGGACGATCGGGCCGCTGCGGGAGCACGACCGGACCTCCCGCCCCCCGCTGCTGCCCACGCTCGAGGCGTACATCGACCATGCGGGCCGGAAGGCGGAGGCGGCACGCGAGCTGCACCTGAACCGCCAGACGCTCTACAACCGGCTGGCCCGGATCGGGGAGCTGCTCGGAGCCGATCTGGACGACCCTCAAACGGTTCTGGCCCTGAGCCTGGCCCTGCGTGCCCGCCGCCACACTCCTTGAGACCCACACCCTTCGTGACGCGTACCCCCGGGGCTCGCGCCCCGGGGCCTCACATGCGGACGGTAGTCGGCGGCTGCGCCAACTCGTCGTAGACGGACAGCACATGGGCGATCGTGTCGTCCTCGGTCGGCCACCCCGCGGCCTGTACGAGCCCCGCCGCGGCGAGCCGCTCGCGCCGTTCCCGGTCGCCGAGGAGCCGTACGACGCCGCGGGCGAGCGCCTCCGCGTCCCCGGGGGGAACCAGTTCCGCGGCGCCGCCCACGAGTTCGGCCGTCCCGCCGGTCATGGCCGCCACGAGGGGCACCCCGAGCCGCAGCGCCTCGTGCGCAGCCGTCGGCGGCGGCTCCCCACCCGAGGTCAGCACGGCAAGGTCCGCGGCGGCGAGGATCTCGACGGCGTCGTCCCGGCTGCCGGCGAGGAGGACGGGCAGCTGCTCCTCGGTGATCCTGCGCTGCAGGGCGGCCCGCTCCTGCCCCTCCCCCACGATCACCAGCAGGGGTACGGGGTCCAGTCCACGCCAGACGCGGGCGGCGTCCAGCAGCGTGCCGAAGCCGTGGTGCGGCAGGAGAGCGCCGACCGACACGAGCAACGGCCTTCCCACCGCGCCCAGTTCGACGCGCGCCTTACCGTCGTGACCGGTGGCGGGAGAGGGGCCCGCCGGGATCGCGGCCAGTGCGAGGCGTGCGTCCCGGGCCCCCCGGCGGCGGGCCCGGTCGACCAGGTCCGAGGACGTCCCCAGCACAACGGCCGCCGCCCGGGCGGCCCTTCGCTCCAGCAGGTGCAGCAGCCGGCGGCGGGCGCCTTCGGTGTGGGCGCGGGCCCGCCAGGTCATGACCAGCGGCGTACTGCGGCCGCTGAGCGCGAGCCCGGTCCGGACGGCGGCGTGCAGACCGTGCGCGTGGACCACGTCGGCATCGGCGCAGGCGGCGCGCAGGGCCGCGACGGCTGCGGGGTCGCTGCGCCGGGGTACCGCGACGAAGCGGGCTCCCGTCGCGGGGAAGTCGTGGCCGCGGTCCGCTCCGGCGGGGGCGCAGACCGTGACCTGCACCCCTCTGGCAACCAGACCTGCGGCGAGCGAGACGACATGAGCGCTGCTTCCGGCACCACCGCCCAGGACTTGGACCGTACGCAGCTGTGACACGTCGAGTGGCTCCCGGAGCTCCGGAGTCGGCGGAATGTACAGACCAAGGATGCCAGTCCGTACGCACGTTCCGGGACTGACGAAACGTTGTTCCCGTCCTTGTGGCGACTGGCGGCCGGGCCGCCCCACCCGTAAGGGTGAGATCGGCGGCCCGGAATTGACACCAGAATCCGCTATCCGTCCGCCCGTGCCGTCGCCAGCAGCTCCTCGGCGTGGGCCCGGGCCGTCTCCGAGTCCTCCTGGCCGGCCAGCATCCGGGAGAGTTCGCGCACCCTGTCCTCGCCCTCCAGGACCGTGACGCCACTGCTCGTCACCGAGCCGTCCACCGTCTTCTCGACCAGCAACTGCCGGTCGGCGAAGGCCGCCACCTGGGGCAGGTGCGTCACCACCACGACCTGCGCGGACCTTGCCAGCTTGGCCAGCCGCCGGCCCACCTCGACGGCAGCCTTGCCGCCGACACCCGCGTCGACCTCGTCGAAGAGATATGTCGGTACGGGATCGGAGCCCGCGAAGACCACCTCGACGGCGAGCATCACCCGGGACAGCTCACCGCCCGACGCACCCTTGGCGATCGGCCGGGGCTGGGCCCCGGGGTGCGGGGCCAGCAGGAGCTCGACCTCGTCGGCGCCGGACGGCCCGTAGAGCACGCTCCGCCCCCCGATGTCGATACCGGACGCCTCGTCCGCCGCCTCCGTCTGCCGGATGGCGAAGGACACACGGGCGTGCGGCATCGCGAGCGACGCCAGTTCCTCCGTCACCGCCCCGGCGAAACGTGCCGCCGCTTCCGTGCGCGCGTCGGTCAGCGCCTGCCCGAGCCCGGAGAGCTCGCTGCGCAGCGCGTCGCGCTCCGCCGTCAGCTCACCGATGCGGTCGTCGTCGCCCTCGAGCTCCGTCAGCCGGGCCGCGCCCTCCTCGGCCCAGGCGAGCACGGCGGAGACGTCCTGACCGTACTTGCGGGTCAGCGCGGTCAGCGCCGAGCGCCGCTCCTCGACGGCGGCGAGCCGCCGCGGGTCGGCGTCCAGCTGGTCGGCGTATCCGGCGAGTTCCCCGGACACGTCGGCGAGCAGGATGGAGATCTCACCGATGCGGTCGGCGAGCGCGGCGAGCGCCGGGTCGTGGGCCCGCACGGCGTCCAGGGACCGGCCTGCCGCCGCGACGACGGTCGTGGCGTCCACGCCCTCCTGGTCCTCCGGGTCGCCCGCGAGCGCCCCGTGCGCGAGGGACGCCGCGGAGGCGAGTGCCTCGGCGTGGCCGAGCCGCTCGGCCTCCGCGGCCAGTTCGATGTCCTCCCCGGGCAGTGGCTCGACCGCGGCGACCTCGTTGAGGCCGAAGCGCAGCAGGTCCGCCTCCTGGGCCCGCTCCCTGGTACGCGTGGTGATCTCGTCGAGCTCCACGACGACCGCGCGCAGCCGCCGGTAGGCCGCCGCGTACTTGGTGTGCGGACCCTCGACGCCGTCGCCCGCGTACCGGTCGAGGGCCTGCCGCTGCCGCGCGGGCTTGAGCAGCCCCTGCTGGTCCGTCTGGCCGTGTACCGCCACGAGTTCGTCGGCGAGCTCGGCAAGGACCCCCACGGGCACCGATCTGCCCCCGAGGTGGGCGCGGGAGCGCCCCTCCGCCGAAACGGTACGGCTGATGAGCAGCGCACCGTCCTCGATCTCGGCCCCGGCCTCCTGGGCGCGCAGCGCCGCCGCGTCGCCCTCGGACACCGTGATCCGCCCCTCGACGACCGCGGCCTTGGCCCCGATCCGTACCAGGGCAGGGTCGGCACGCCCGCCGAGCAGTAGCCCCAGGCTGGTGACGACCATGGTCTTGCCCGCGCCGGTCTCGCCCGTCACCGCGGTGAAACCGGGTGACAGCTCGACCACCGCGTCGTCGATGACTCCGAGCGACCGTATCCGCATCTCCTCCAACACGGACATGACCTTACGAGGTCCGGACCCCGGTGCGCCAAGGGCCCCGGGTACCGGTTCACTCTCCCGGGCCCCGGGACCGCCTTCCACTCAGTGCGGCGCGCCGCGCCAGCCCTGCACCGGGAGCGCGAACTTGGCGACCAGACGGTCCGTGAACGAGGCCTGGTGCAGCCGTGCCAGCCGCACGGGAACCGCGCCGCGCCGCACCTCCACCCGGGCCCCCGCGGGCAGCTCGACGGTCCTGCGCCCGTCGCACCACAGCACCCCGTGCGGGGTGTGCGGCTGCACCTCGACCGCTAGTACCGAGTCGGGTGAGGTCACCAGCGGCTTGGCGAACAGCGCGTGGGCGCTGATCGGCACCATCAGCAGGGCCTCGACCTCGGGCCAGACGACGGGGCCGCCCGCCGAGAAAGCGTAGGCGGTCGAGCCGGTCGGCGTGGCGCAGACGATCCCGTCACAGCCGAAGCCGGTCACCGGCCGGCCGTCGATCTCGAGCACGACCTCCAGCATCCGCTCGGGCGAGACCTTCTGCACGGCCGCCTCGTTGAGCGCCCAGTCGGTGTGCACGACGTCGCCGTTGCTGTGCACGATGACGTCGAGCGTCATGCGCTCCTCGACCTGGTACGCCCGTGTGACGACCCGGTCGACGACCTTGTCCAGGTCGTCCCGCTCGGCCTCGGCGAGGAATCCGACGCGCCCGAGGTTGACGCCCAGCATGGGTACGCCGGATGCCCGGGAGATCTCGGCACCGCGCAGCAGCGTCCCGTCGCCGCCGAGCACGATCAGCAGTTCGCAGCCGTCCACAGCCGCGGGCGTGGCGTCCGTGACCGTCACCACGGACGGCGGAAGCGGCAGGTCCGCCGCCTCGACCGCCAGGACCCGGACACCTAGACCGTTGCGCAGCAGGCCCTGCACGACGAGCTCGGCGCTGCGGATCGCTGCCGAGCGGCCGGTGTGCGCCAGCAGGAAGACAGTCCGCACCGCGTTCTCGGGTGGTGCCGCGTTCTCGGGTTGTGCCGCATGCGTCGTCAACGAGGCCCCTCCGCCACTGCACGGTCGACATCCGCGGGATCCAGTTCAGGAGCTCCGGCCCGCAGCCACAGAAAGTATTCGACATTTCCCGACGGCCCGGGCAGCGGGCTCGCCGTGACACCCCTGACGCCGAGGCCCAGGAGACCGGCCCGCCGCGCCACTTCCCGTACCGCTTCGGCCCGCAGCTCGGGGCTGCGGACCACACCGCCACTTCCGAGGCGCTCCTTGCCCACCTCGAACTGCGGCTTGACCATGAGGACCAGGTCCGCGTCGGGTGCTGCGCAGCGCGCCAGGGCGGGCAGCACGAGACCGAGCGGGATGAACGACAGATCGCCCACCACCAGGTCCACCGCCTTCCCGTCGAGCTGCTCCGGCGTCAGCTCCCGCACATTGGTACGGTCCTTGACGATGACGCGTTCATCCGACTGCAAGGACCAGGCGAGCTGCCCGTAGCCGACGTCGACTGCGACGACGTGCCGGGCTCCGGCCCGCAGCAGCACATCGGTGAAGCCGCCCGTGGACGCGCCGGCGTCCAGGGCCCGTCGCCCTTCGACCTTCAGCCCGAGGGGTACGAAGGCGGCGAGTGCGCCCGCGAGCTTGTGCCCGCCGCGCGAGACGTACTCGGGGTCGCTGTCGTCCTTCACGACGACGACGGCGGCGCTCGTCTCGACCTGGGTGGCGGGCTTGGTCGCGGTGTTGCCGCCGACGGTCACCCGCCCCGCCGCGATCAGCTGGCTCGCGTGCTCTCGCGAGCGGGCGAGCTTGCGGCGTACCAGCTCGGCGTCGAGGCGGCGACGTGCCACTCCTGCCACTTCTCGTTCAGCTCCTGTTGTCGTACGGGGGTGCGGGTGCGGGTCCGGCGTCCAGCGCGGTCAGCGCGTCGCGCAGCCCGCGGTGTACATCCTCGTACACCGCGGTGTGACCGTCCGCCGGGAGGTGGTCCGCGTCGGCCAGTCGCTCCAGCTGCGCATCGACCCCGGGATGCCCGGTGGCGGCGCGTGCGACACCGAGGGGGGCGGGCGGGGCGGGGTCGAAGGAGGGCGCGGGCGGCACGTCGGGCTGTGCCGCGGCCCCGTGTTCCGCGTCGCCCTCCTGCGCCGTCCCCGGCTCCGGCATCCAGTCGCTCATGCCCGAAACGCTACCCCGAACGGCTGGGGTACCGTCGGTGACGATGGCGACCATGGCGGAGTGCCGCAGCGCACTCGACACACTCTCAGGCAACCTGGCAGGTGCCGACGGCGACGTACGCAGCGCTGCTGCTCTCGACCGCTCGCTGAGCTGCCACATCAAGGATCTCGACGTCACCTTCAGCGGGCGGCTGGCGGGCGGCCGGATCCGGGTGCTCGACACGGTCGAGGGCCCTCCCCGCGAGAAGGCCGAGATCCGGCTCGCGATGACCGGGGACGATCTGGTGGCCATGGTGAACGGCGAGCTCAATTTCGCGAAGGCCTGGGCCTCGGGCCGCGTCCGGCTGGAGGCGGGCTTCCGCGATCTGCTGAAGCTCAAGTCCCTGTTGTAGTCCGTGCCCGTCAGGCTCCGGCGGTTGCCCTGGCGCCGGCCCGCTTCCGGCGGGCGGCCGGGACCACCAGTGGTGTTCCCGTCTCCGGGTCGTCGATGACCTGGCAGGGCAGCCCGAAGACCTCCTCCACCAGCTCCGCCGTGACCACGTCCCCGGGGACGCCCTCGGCGATGATCTCGCCCCGCCGCATGGCGATGAGGTGGGTGGCGTACCGGGCGGCGTGGTTGAGGTCGTGCAGCACGGCGACCAGCGTGCGTCCCTGTGTCTCGTGGAGTTCGGCGCACAGGTCGAGCACGTCGATCTGGTGCTGGATGTCGAGGTACGTCGTCGGCTCGTCGAGCAGGAGCAGCGGGGTCTGCTGGGCGAGCGCCATGGCGATCCAGACGCGCTGACGCTGGCCGCCGGACAGTTCGTCGACATAGCGATCGGCGAGTTCGCCGACGCCGGTGGACGACATGGACTCCACGACGATCCGTTCGTCCTCGGGAGACCACTGGCGCAGCAGCCCCTGGTGCGGGTACCGGCCGCGCGAGACGAGGTCGGCGACCGTGATGCCGTCGGGGGCTATGGAGGACTGGGGCAGCAGGCCCAGGGTCCTGGCGACCTTCTTCGCGGGCATCCGGTGGATGGCCTGTCCGTCCAGCAGGACCTCGCCCTTGCTCGGCCGCAGCATCCGGGACAGCGCGCGCAGCAGGGTCGACTTGCCGCAGGCGTTGGGGCCGACGATCACCGTGAAGGAGTTGTCGGGGATCTCGACCGAGAGGTTCTCGGCGATGACACGCTGGTCGTAGCCGAGGGTCACCGAGTCTGCGGTGAGGCGCTGCATGGTCGTACTCCCGGAGTCGATGGGGTTCTGCGAGGTGTCCGGTGCCGTCACCGGTGTACCGGGCTTCATATGCGTCCCGCCTTGCGCTCGGACACCAGCAGCCACAGCAGGTAGCAGCCGCCCAGCACACCGGTGACCACACCCACCGGAAGCTGGCGGTCCCCGAAGGCGTTCATCGCGGTCCAGTCGGCGACGAGCAGCAGGGCCGCGCCCGTGCAGGCCGCCGCGGCCAGGTTGGGGCCGGGCGAGCGGGTGAGCCTGCGGGCGACCTGCGGGGCGCTCAGCGAGACGAAGACGATGGGGCCGGCGGCAGCCGTGGCGACGGCGACGAGGACCACGGCGCAGCTCAGCAGGACGAGCCGGGTGCGTTCCACCCGTACGCCCAGGGCGTGTGCGGCGTCGTCGCCCATCTCCAGCATGCGCAGGGCGCGTCCGTGGCCGAGGACCAGGGGGACGAGAGCACCGCAGACCACGAGCAGCGGCCAGACCTGCGCCCAGTCCCTGCCGTCCAGTGAGCCGGTCATCCAGACGACGGCACGGGTGGCGTCGACGAGGTTGGCCTTGGTGATCAGGTAGTGGATGGCCGCGGTGAGCATCGCGGCCGCGCCGATGCCGACGAGGACGAGCCGGTAGCCGTGCACCCCCCGCTTCCAGGCCAGCAGGTAGACGGCGACACCGGTGAGCACGCCTCCGGCGACGGCTCCCGCGGCGACCTCGGTCGGCCCGCCGTGGAAGAGCACGATCACGATGAGGGCGCCGACTGCGGAGCCCTGGCCGAAGCCGAGCACGTCGGGGCTGCCCAGCGGGTTGCGGGAGACGCTCTGGAAGACGGCGCCGCCGACGCCGAGTGCGGCACCGACCAGGAGTCCGACCAGGACCCTCGGCAGGCGCAGGTCCGTGACGATGAACTCCTGCTGGAACGTCCCGTTGCCGAACAGCGTGGTGAGGACCTCGCCCGGCGTCATGGAGTAGTCGCCGCTGCCGGTGAGCACCACGGCCGCCGCTGCCGCCACCAGGGCGAGCAGCACGATCACGACGAGCGCACGGACGTCCACCCGGAAGGAGAAACCGCCCGCGGCCCGTACGGCGCGGACCGACTTCGCTGTGTCCTGCGGGGCCTTCACAGCTGGGCCATCCTCTTGCGTCGTACGAGATGGATGAAGACGGGTCCGCCGAGCAGCGCGGTGACGATGCCGACCTGCAGTTCGGAGGGGCGTGCCATGACCCGGCCGACCACATCCGCGCCGAGCAGCAGCACGGGCGACAGCACGGCCGCGTACGGCAGGATCCACCGCATGTCGGGCCCCGTGATGGTACGGACGAGGTGCGGGATCATCAGCCCGATGAAGACGATCGGCCCGCAGGCGGCGGTGGCCGCCCCGCAGAGCAGGGTGACGGCCGCCATCGCGAGGACGCGGGTCCGGGTCAGGTGGGCACCGAGCGCCCTGGCCGTGTCGTCGCCCATCTCCAGCGCGTTCAGCGGCCGGGCGATGAGCAGCGCGAGCAGCACGCCGAGCGCGATGAACGGCCACACCTTGCCGACGGTCTCCATGTTGGCGGAGGCCAGCGAACCGACGGTCCAGAACCGGAGCCGGTCCAGCGCCGCCGCGTCCAGCAGCTGTACGGCGTTGACGTAGCCGAACAGCGCCGCGGTGACCGCCGTACCGGCGAGGGCGAGCCGCACCGGGTTCGCCGACCGGCTGCCGCCGAGCAGGTACACGGCCACGGAGACGATCGCGGCACCGGCGAACGCGAACCAGACGTACCCGGTCAGCGAGGTGACGCCGAAGAAGCTGATCGCGGAGACGACCGCCGCGGCCGCGCCCGCGTTGACACCCAGCAGGCCGGGCTCGGCGAGCGGGTTACGGGTCAGGGCCTGCATCACCGCACCGGAGAGGCCGAGCGCCGCCCCGACGATCAGCCCGAGCACGGTCCGCGGGACGCGCACGTCCCGTACGAGGACGTCACCGCTGGTTCCCGAGTAGTGGAACAGGCCGTGCCAGACCTCGGACAGGGGCAGCGCCTTGGCCCCGATCGCGACACTCGCGAGGCAGACCAGGACCAGAACGCCCACAGCTGCCAGCAGGCCTGCGGCACGTACCGCGTGACGCCCGCGGGGCTTGGGCACATCCGGCGCGGCTGCGGGGCCGGCGCTCGATTCGGAGGGACTCTCAACCAACACCGGGTTAGGTTAGCCTACCCTCCGACCGTCTCACCTGGCCGGTTCGATGGCCCCGCCCCGGGCTACAGCCCGAGCCTGGCCACCACCTTCGCCGCGTCGAGCCCGCAGGACCCCTCGCCGGCATGTGTCCACGCCGCCCCGCACAGAGCCCGGAGCCCGTCCAGCGGGTCCCCGTCGCCCTCCAGCGTCAGAGCGTCCCCGCGCACCTCGGCCGTCCAGCCACCGCAGCGGGTCCGGCCGTCATCCTCCGTCACCTCCGGCTGACCGGTGAGCAGCCCTCGAAGGTCCCGGTCCACATAGGTCGGCCGGTACTTCGGCTCGGCGGCCAGCAACTGCGCCGCGTCGGTCACCCCGGTGAGCACCAGCAGCGAGTCGACACCTCCGTTGAACGCGCCCTCGATGTCCGTGTCCAGCCGGTCCCCGACGACCAGCGGCCTCTCGGCGCCGGTCCGCAGGACCGTCTCCCGGTGCATCGGGGGCAACGGCTTGCCGGCGACCTGCGGCTCGGCACCGGTGGCGATCCGTACGACCTCCACCGCCGCACCGTTGCCCGGCGCTATGCCGCGGGCGCCGGGAATCGTCAGGTCCGTATTGGACGCGAACCAGACGGCCCCGCCCGCGATCGCGTACGCCGCCTCGGCGAACCGTCCCCACGCCAGGTCCGGCCCGCCGTACCCCTGCGCCACCGCGACCGGCTCGTCGTCCACCGACTCCACCGGCACCAGCCCACGCTCGCGCAGCGCGACGCGCAGCCCTTCCCCACCGACCACGAGCACCTTGGCCCCCGATGGCAGTTGATCGGCCATCAGCCGGGCCACCGCCTGCGCCGACGTGATCACATCGCCGGCCTCGGCCGGCACCCCGAGCTCCGTCAGGTGCTCCGCCACCGCGTCGGGTGTGCGCAGGGCGTTGTTCGTGACGTACGCCAGCCGCATCCCGCCCTCACGCGCGGTGCCCAGTGATTCGACGGCGTGGACGATCGCATGCCCGCCCGCGTACACCACCCCGTCGAGATCGAGCAGAGCCGTGTCGTACGCCTCGCTCAGCGCCGCGCTGCTCCCGAGCGGCCGGGACCTGTACTGCTGACTCATATACCTGTGCTCCTCTTTCCATGCTTCTGCCCCGATCATCGCGCATATAGGGAGGGCACATACGATGCACAATTGACGTCCTCCCCTCCCTGGAGGGAGGGGATTCCTACGGCTCGCGCCGTGGGGTTTTCTGCTTCGTAGCCGACTGCCCGCCCGGAGTGCTCCGTTGAGGTCTTACACCGGCTCCACAGACTGTCACGGCCAGCCCGGCCGCCAGAAGGTTCTGTGCCGCGTTCGCGTCCCGGTCATGGAGCGTGCCGCAGCTTTCGCACGTCCACTCACGGACGTGCAGGGGCATCTTCGATGCGATGGTGCCGCAGGTGGAGCACAGCTTGAACGAGGGGAAGAACCGGTCGACGGCGAGGCGGGCGCGGTCTCGGCGTTCGTGCCGGGGGTTGGCGATCTTCTCCCCGGTGGACAGGGTCAGCAGGTGGGTCAGGCCGACGTCGATGCCGACCGCCGTTTGCGTGGCGGGCAGCGGTCCCACGGTCGGGTCCTCGCCTGGTCAGAGTGCTGCGGTCCGCCCAGGGGGCGAATCGCAGCCCGATGCCCTGCTCCGCAGGAGCTTCGCTTCCTCCCCGGCCCAAAAGCCGGGGCATCCACGAAAGAGTCAGGATGAACGCATCAGAGCCCGCCGGTCAGGGACTGCGGCTGATCCCCTTCCGCGGGCTGCGGTACGTCCCCGAGCGGGTCGGCAGCCTTGCCGCGGTGACCTCACCGCCGTACGACGTCGTGGTCAGGCCCGACGGGCTGCACCACCTGGAGTCCGCGGACCCCCACAACATCGTGCGGCTCATCCTTCCGCAGGCCGGCACCGCCGCTGCACGCCACCAGCAGGCAGCCGAGACCCTGAAGCGCTGGCTCGCCGAGGGCGTCCTCGCTCCGGACCCCGTCCCGGCGCTCTACGTCTACGAGCAGCGAAGCGGCGAGGTACTGCAGCGGGGCGTGATCGGGGCCCTGGCGCTCTCCCCTGCCGACGAGGGCATCGTGCTCCCGCACGAGGACGTCATGGCCGATGTCGTGGAAGACCGCGCCGACCTCATGCGCACCGCGGCGGCCCATCTCGAACCGCTGCTGCTCAGCTACGTCAGCGACGGCGCGAAGACCGGGGCGACCGCCGTCATCGAGCGCGTGGTGGAGCGCCTCCCGCTGCTCACCACCACGACGGAGGACGGCTTCAGCCACCGTCTCTGGGCCGTCACCGATCCTGGCGAGCACGTGGAGATCCAGGCGGATCTCTCCCGCCGCCAGGCGCTGATCGCCGACGGCCACCATCGGTGGGCCACCTACCTCGGGCTCCAGAAGGAGCAGCCGGCGCCGGGACCCTGGGACTTCGGTCTGGTCCTCCTCGTCGACACGGCCCGCTATCCCCTACAGGTCCGTGCGATCCACCGGCTGCTGCACCGTCTTCCGGTCGCCGAGGCGATCGGCGCCCTGGGCAGCAGCTTCCGGGTCAGGGAGATCGAGGGACCGCTCCCCCGGGCCCTGGACGCGCTCACCGGGGCCGCCGCGGAAGGCAACGCCTTCCTGCTGGCCGGCGACGGCAGTTTCCACCTCGTCGACCGGCCGGACGGAGACCTCCTCGCCCGCACGGTTCGTGCCGACCGGCCGGCGGCCTGGCGTGCACTGGACGCGACCGTGCTGCACTCCACGCTCCTGGACCACGTCTGGAGGATTCCCGACGCGCCGGAGCACATCGCGTACATCCACGACACCGCGGCGGCCGTCGAGCAGGCCGAGCGGCACAATGCCACGGCGGTGCTGATGCATCCGGTTCGCGAGGACGTCGTCCGGGACCTGGCCAGACAGGGCGTCACCATGCCCCGCAAGTCGACGTCGTTCGGCCCCAAACCGGCCACGGGTCTCGTTCTGCGCAGTCTCGACACGGACTGAGGACGGGCAGCAAAAGAAGAGGGCGGCACCCGTGACGGGTGCCGCCCTCTTCTTTCAGCCGTTCAGCGCCTACGCCTTCGCGGAACCCTCCGCGTCGTCGTCCTCGTCGTCCTCAACTTCCTCGATCTCCAGGTCGTCCGCGTCGTAGTACTCGTCCACGCCGTCGTCCTCGTCGTCCTGCTCCGCGGCGCCCGGCGCCTCGGCCTCGACCACGGCCGGGTGCTCGTCGTCCTCACCCATGGCGTCGACGAACTCCACACCGTCGAGTTCGGCGAGCCGGTCCGACGCATCGGTCGCGCCGTCCTTGTCCGCCTCGAGGGCCTTGCCGAACCACTCACGTGCCTCGTCCTCGCGCCCCGCTTCCAGGAGCGCGTCCGCGTACGCGTACCGCAGGCGCGGGGTCCACGAGTGGACGGAACTGGAGGCGAGCTCGGGGCCCTGCAGCGTGACGATCGCCGCGTCGATCTGCCCCATGTCCCTGCGGGCTCCGGCGGCGACCAGCCGCATCTCGACCTGACCGGCCTTGTCCAGCTTCTGGACCTCGGGCCCGCCGGCCATGTCCATCGCCCGCTCGGGCCTGCCGAGTCCGCGTTCGCAGTCGGCCATGACGGGCCACAGGTCCACGGAGCCGGTCATGCGACGGGACGCCCTGAACTCGGCCAGTGCCTCCGCGTACCTCTGCGTCGCGTACGCCGCGAAGCCGGCAGCCTCACGCACCGCTGCGACGCGCGAGGCCAGCCGCAGTGCGATACGCGAGTACCCGTATGCCTGCTCGGGGTCCTCATCGAGAAGGCGGGCCACCATCACGAGGTTGCGCGCGACGTCCTCGGCGAGGGTCTTCGGCAGGCTGTACAGCTCCTGCCGGACATCCTTGTCGATCTCGTGGCCCGTGACGTCGTCCGGGATGGGGAGCCGCTTGATCGGCTCACGGTCGCGGTCGTCGCGACCCTGGTACCCACCGCGGTCGTCGCGACCCTGGTACCCACCGCGGTCATTGTCGCGACGGGGCGCACGGTCCCGGTCACGGCTCCTGTCGTCACGACCACCACGGTCGTCGCGGCGGAAACCACCGCCGGTGCTACCACCGCGGCTGTCGTCACGACGGAAACCACCGCCGGTGCCACCGCCACGGTTGTCGTCACGACGGGGGCCGCTGCTGGGACGGTCGTCACGACGGGGAGCGCGGTCATCACGACGCTCGAAGCCACCACCGGGGCGACCACCACGGTCATCACGCTGACCACCGCGGTACCCACCACGCTCGTCATCACGACGCGGCGCACGATCATCACGGCGGAAACCACCACCGGTGCTGCCGCCGCGGTTGTCATCGCGGCTGGGGCCGCTGCTGGGACGGTCGTCACGACGCTCGAAGCCACCGCTGGGGCGACCACCACGGTCATCACGCTGACCACCGCGGTACCCACCACGCTCGTCATCACGACGCGGCGCACGGTCGTCGCGACGGAAACCACCACCGGTGCTACCACCACGGCTGTCATCGCGACGGAAACCACCACCGGTGCTACCACCACGGCTGTCGTCACGACGGAAACCACCACCGGTGCTACCACCACGGCTGTCGTCACGACGGAAACCACCACCGGTGCTACCACCACGGCTGTCGTCACGACGGAAACCA